>NZ_AP018207.1:6610103-6873931 GCF_002367995.1 Calothrix brevissima NIES-22 | reverse complement strand
CCTCCATCCTCACTCACCAAATATTATGAATTCAGTTGCAACTACCTCCAAAACCAAACCCCCACGTTCTCGCCAACGCGATCGCCGTCAAGTCAGTAAAAAAAAGAAAATAGGTGCTACGGGCATATACTTACGGGCTATTGGCGATGCCTTTATTAAGCTTAGTCCAGCCAAGGCAATTAAAAATCCAGTGATGTTTTTAGTCTGGATTGCTACATTAATCGCCATAGCAGTCACCATCGATCCCGCCTTATTTGGCGCAATTGAACAAAATAATCCCCAACTGTTCAACGGTATAGTCAGCGGAATTTTGTTTTTCACTGTTTGGTTTGCTAACTTTGCCGAAGCCTTAGCCGAAGGGCGTGGTAAAGCCCAAGCTGATACTTTACGCTCTAGCAAATCAGAGATAACCGCTAAAAAACTCTCTGCTGATGGCGCAATTACCGAAGTATCATCTACCAGCCTCAAACAAGGTGATACAGTTTACGTCGTCACTGGCGATTTTATCCCCGCCGATGGGGAGGTAGTCATGGGTGTCGCCTCTGTTGATGAATCCGCAATTACCGGAGAATCTGCACCCGTACTTAAAGAATCAGGCTCAGATGTTGCCAGTTCTGTAACTGGCGGTACTAGGATCATCTCCGATGAATTGATTATCCGCATCACAGCTGACGCCGGTAAAGGCTTTGTCGATCGCATGATTGCTTTGGTAGAAGGTAGAGAACGCCACAAAACCCCGAACGAAATTGCCTTAACAGTTTTATTAGCAGTTCTGTGCTTAATTTGTTTATTTGTCGTCGCTACTCTACCTGCATTTGCCTACACCGTTAAAACTCCCATCAACATCCCCATTTTAATTGCCCTGTTAGTCGCACTGATTCCCACCACCATCGGCGGTTTACTCAGCACCATTAGCATTGCGGGGATGGATCGCATTGCCCAATTTAACGTTATTGCTACTTCCGGACGAGCAGTTGAAGCCAGTGGAGATGTTAATACTCTACTTTTAGACAAGACAGGAACAATTACCTTAGGTAACCGCTTGGCAGAAGATTTCATCCCCATCAACGGACATTCAATGGAAGAAATTGCCAATGTCGCTTGGATTGCTAGTGTATTTGATAATACACCAGAAGGTAAATCGATTCTCCGCCTAGCAGAAAGATTTGGGGCTAGAGTAGACTTCGATCCCAACCACGCCGAACCAGTAGATTTTTCTGCTACCACCCGCATGAGTGGTACTAACCTACCTGGTGGGAGGGAGGTACGTAAAGGTGCAGTTTTAGCAATTAAAGGCTTTGTGAGATCGCGTCACGGGCGAGAAACCCCAGAATTGGATCTTGCTTACGAGCGAGTTTCCCAACAAGGAGGTACACCCCTAGCCGTTTGCTTAGATAGGGAAATTTATGGTGTCATTCATCTTAAAGATATAGTTAAACCAGGAATTCGGGAACGATTTGACCAGTTACGCCGCATGGGAGTACGTATCATTATGCTAACTGGAGATAATCAGATTACTGCTGCTGTAATTGCTAAAGAAGCCGGAGTAGATGACTTTATTGCCGAAGCTACCCCAGAAGATAAAATTCTTGTCATTCAACAAGAACAACAAGAAGGCAGACTAGTAGCGATGACAGGAGACGGAAATAATGATGCACCAGCCTTAGCCCAAGCGAATATTGGTTTAGCTATGAACACAGGTACTCAAGCTGCCAAAGAAGCTGCTAACATGGTCGATTTAGACTCCGATCCCACCAAACTCATTGATATTGTCAGTATCGGTAAACAATTGTTAATGACGCGGGGAGCTTTAACTACATTTTCCTTAGCTAATGATATTGCCAAATACTTTGCACTGATTCCCGTCATTTTTGCTGCTGCTAACTTGCAAAGTCTCAATATTATGCAATTGACTAATACAAATACAGCCATACTTGCTGTCTTGATTTACAATGCTTTGGCGATTCCTGCCTTAATTCCCTTAGCTTTAAAGGGAGTCCAATTTAAACCAGTCACAGCTAATAAACTCCTGCAACGCCATATCTTAATTTATGGTTTAGGCGGATTAGTTGTACCCTTTATTGCGATTAAATTGATAGATTTGCTGATTACTGCTACAGGATTATTCTAAACAAATTACTCCAGGGATGCACAAAATCCAACCGAAAATGAAAAATCTAATTGAAAATCTGGAGCTATTACAGCTATTATCATTTATCTGGACAAAAAGCCGTAAACAAAAGTTACCACTAGCAATTTTTATTGTGTTGTGCTTAAACTTGGCAATTGCACCCGTAGTTTATGCTGCTGCTGATGGTGAATTAGAAAGGCGTTCGGCTTGGGCAATTGGTATTTTAAGTTTCATCACAATTTCCATTGTTATTTACCTATTTGTCGTCATTTTTCAGCCAGAACGCTTCTAAAAATTCTTAATTTTATTCAAAATTCAATTCTCATAACGAACGCCTAAATTATATGTCTATTATTCGCGAAATCATCAGGGCTATTCGGGTAACTCTGGTATTGTGGTTACTCACAGCAATGATATATCCCTTACTAATTTTAGTAGTAGGTCAAGGCTTATTCCCATCACAAGCTAACGGTAGCATCATGGTGAATATAGATAATAACCCTATTGGTTCAGCTTTAATTGGTCAAGTATTTACATCCGAGAAATATTTTCATGGTCGCCCCAGTACAGTAAGATATAGCCAAGGTAAAAAAGCCAGACCAAATGGCATATCTGGAGCGAGTAACTTGGCTCCCACTAATCCGCTACTACTTGAGCGAATAGTAGAACAAGCTAATCAATTTCAAGAAGAAAGTATTCAACCAACAGCCGATTTAATTTACACATCTGCTTCTGGTTTAGATCCACATATTTCTTTTAAAACAGCCAAGGAACAAGTAGAAAGAGTAGCCCGTGCCCGAAATATTAAAGAAGATGAAATATTACCCTTAATTAATAAATATACTGATGACAGGTTTTTATGGATTTTTGGCGAGCCAGGGGTCAATATTTTGCGCTTAAATTACGCACTGGATTTGCAAGAAATTAATCGTCAGCAAAATCAATAACAATTCAAAATTCAAAATTCAAGCGATACATCAATATATTCTAGAGGGCAAGGCAATGCCTTGCCCCTACAATATTTCGGTTTTTTTAAATTGGTATTAGTATACATAGCATCAACATAGCAACCCTACATCATTTATAAAATTTACAACCTCTTACTTTTTTCTCTTATCCTTGGCGTACTTGGCACGGCAGTTGCTACAACGGAGGGAACCTCCGCAACACACTGCCTCGTCCTTGGCGGTTCATTAAAAAATATTTTCACAACTCAATACAAGATTTCGCTATGTAGGGTAGGAAATCCCCTGTGACCAATTTTTTGTAAGCATTGCTACAATTTCCTAAAAAATTAAAATTAACAGCATAAAATCATCAATCCAACTATGACAGCTTGTCATTTGACATCTAATATCAATAACCCGAAAAATAAAATTTAGTGACTGTTTTTACCGGGTGTGAGTGAAGTGAACAAGAATATTTTTCTGCTATCAGTTGTTGTGCAAACTTTACTGATGGCTGCTCCTGGCTGGGGTGATGATGTTGATATCAAGCAAGAATCTACCGATAAATTACCGCAAATAATTTCTAATATTCCCGATTTAAGTGATATTCAGCTACCCTCTACAAATGCCGAATTATTAACACCAAAATCGCTGAACAATCAAATTAGTCAAGATACACAACCCCCACAAGAGCCAACACCAGAACCAACTTCTCCTGATGCTCCAGCCGATGATGCAGATATCACCATTGAAGCAATTGGAGAGCAAGATACTCTACCGCAATCCACACCAACTTATGTAATTGACCAAGAAGAAATTAAAAAGCAAGGTGCAAATAGTCTGGCTGATGTATTAAAAAGAATGCCAGGTTTTGCCATTAATGATGCTGGTCATGGTGCAGATATTCACACAGGTACATATTACCGAGGTGCTTCTATTAATCAATCTGTATTTTTGATTAATGGTAGACCAATTAATACTAATATTAACCTTTATCATGGGGGAACAGATTTAAATAGTATTCCCGTAGAGGCGATTGATAGAGTAGAACTATATAGCGGTGCGGCTTCTGCTTTATATGGTTCCTCAGCCTTTGGTGGAGTTGTGAACATCATCACCAAAGAAGGTTATAGTCAGCCAAAATTATCTAGTAGTATCGAATTTGGTTCCTTAAGCCAAAATAATCAACAATTTAGTTATGGTGGGGCTGCGGGTGCTTTAAAGTATAACTTTAGCTTTGAAAGATACTTTACAGATAACCGTTATCGCGTTCCTGTTGGTGCAGCTAACCGCGATGCTCAAGGATTTTTCTTTAATGCAGATACAGCAACTAGTACTTATTTTGGCAATATAGCTGTCGATTTAAATCCCAAGAATTCTTTGACTTTTGATATTACCAAATTAAGCAGCCGTCGGGGTTTAACTTATTTTGGTTTTCCTCTACAACGAGATAGATTAGACCATGATGGATTAAATGCTGGTTTATCTTGGAAAACGCGCTTAGGTAGTGGCGATAATTCTACCTTAACCACTACATTTGGTTATAACCAAGATTACTTTAGCACCTATGGCCCGACAGTTTTTCAAGGTAGAGAATTTTATCGTACTGGTGTGTTAGATACTCAACAATTATCAGCTAGGGTGGATCATGAATGGAAATTCAGCCCGAATAATCAATTACGTTGGGGTTTAGATTTAAAAAATACTGATTTATATGGTGATACGTTAAGTACTAGCCCAAATAGAATTGCCAATAACGAAACAGAAAATCGCAGCATTTTCACTACAGCATTATTTGCAGTTAACACCTTCAAATTTAACGAAGATTTTCAGATTGATTTAGGGCTAAGACAAAATTTTGACGGACAATTTGGCAATTATCTCAATCCTAGCGTTGGTTTGCGTTATGCGATCGCACCCACAATTGCCGTTCGTGGTAGTTGGGCTGGCGGACAACGTAACCCAGGTTTAGACCAGTTATATGTATACGATACAGTTCATGGTTGGGAACCCAATGCCGATTTAAAACCAGAAACCGGCTCCTCTTGGACTGCGGGAATAGATATCAATTTTTCTCAAAATCTTACCGGACAGTTTACCTACTTCGGTAGTAGTTTAGATAATCGCCTGGGAGTAGTCGCCGGTAAATGGCAAAATATTGGCTTAGTCGATACCAATGGTTTAGAGGCAGCCTTACAGCTAAAATTTGCTAATAATTGGTCAAGCTTTGTCAATTACACCTATACAGATGCCAAAATCAAAACTGGAAGCGAGCAAGGCTTGCAATTAGGCTTAATTCCTTATTCTGTATTGCAAACAGGAATTGGCTATCAAAACTCAGGTTGGCAAGCTAATTTGTATGTTACCTACAATAGTGGGGCGCGACGAGCCATTTTTAATCGAGCTGGTGACAGTCCTACAGATTTTGCACCATCATTCCTCAATTTAGACTTTAGCGGTCGCATTCCCATCACCAGAACTTTGGGATTGAGAGTTTACTTAGAAAATTTACTAGGCGAACAATACGAACGAGTGAACCGGATTTACAGTCCTGGCTTTACCTTCCGCGTAGGCTTAAGTTCGGATTTATAGGGGCATTGGGCATTGGGCATTGGGCATTGGGCATTGGGCATGGGGAGTAGTAGCCTGTCAGGGTTGAAATGAGGGACAGTAGTGTGAGCGTCTCGCTCACGCGGGCAAGACTTCGGCGTGAGCGCTCAGTCGAACGCTGCCCGCACTACCAAAAACCCCTCAAAACAAGATTGACAGACTAGTAGTTACTAATGCTCTATAGGGTAGAGAGGTGCGATATCTACGCTGCTCGGCGTCTACCCATTGTATCTACTAATCCATCAATTAAAATAATGACAAATGACCAATGACAAATGACAAATGACCAATGACAAATGAGAGCCAGAATCGAAAATGAAGTGCTAATTATCAACCACGAGGACTTACCTGAGTTTAAAAAGGGCGGTTCCGTGGTGAGAAATTCCTATTTTTGGGCTTTACGCTCAATTGCTGGGAAATATGGGCGTTATCGTGATTGGGAATACGAACCCGAAGTCTGGCTAGCTTTAGGGCGAATGCTGTTATCTTTTGCAGAGTCTGGGTATTTAGGTTATCGAGAAACTCTATTAGAATTTCCTCAATCTCAAGAGCAAATTCCGCCTCTACTCCGAGATGTCGCCACATGGGAATGATCGGTTTGTTTTTTAATAATTAGTATTCCTAAACCTGTACCTTGACTATAGGTTTAGTAATAAAAAAGGGTTAAACAAATGAGGGTAAATATTTTCAGAAATACTCACTCCCGTATTTAGAGCATATTTTAGGTGAATGAGGTACGCGCTTTGGGGCATGGCAGTGCCAGTGCCCCTACAATAAACGATAATCTGTACTTTATTTATGGGGATTATTTTTTTACTTTGTACTTTTTACTTCTTAAAACATCCTCACATGACTTGCGAGTGAGGATTTTTAACTAGTTAAAACTGTGGAGGGAATTAACAATTGATCGTTGATTTGTCCAATTCCCAAAAAGCGATTTTCTGGCTCATAAACTCGAACTATACCAGTTATATCCAGGTTTAAGGGAATTCGCTGACCTTGACACCATTTTTTTGCAGATAATGCGGGTAAAATTACTGTAGGTAGATGTAGTAAAGCAGTATCAGGAGCGATCGCTTGAAAGGTTCCTGTTTGCAGTTGAGTTTCTAAATCGCTCAAAGTTAAACTATTGGCTAACTCAAAACCACTGCTAGCAGTGCGTATTAAGGCGGCGAGAGTACCACCAGTTTGTAAAGCTGCGCCTAAATCGCGAGCGATCGCTCTAATATATGTACCACTACCACAGGCGATCGCAATATCTAACTCCGGAAATTCCCCTTCTCGCCAAGCCAATATTTCTATCTCAAATACTTCTACAGTCCTCACGGGAACTTCTACCTGTTCACCGCGCCGTGCTAAATCATAGAGGCGTTGACCATCAACTTGAATAGCGCTGTAACTTGGCGGAATCTGTTGGATTTCCCCGATAAATTGCGGTAATATAGGTTTTATTTCTGCTAAATCTAAGCCCGGACAAGGTGTAGAGGTAATTATCTCCCCTTGTAAATCGTCAGTTGTTGTCTGCACGCCAAACCTAATCGTAGCTTGATAAGCTTTATTACCTGGCAAATATTGCAATAATCTCGTAGCTGTACCAAAAGCGATGGGTAACACTCCCGTAGCTGCTGGATCTAAAGTTCCCGCATGTCCCACACGTTTGAGGCGCAGGAGTTTTCGCACCCGCGCCACACAATCATGAGAAGTCCAGTCAAATGGTTTGTTTAAGTTTAAAAAACCTTGCACAATAAATTAAAAATTTGAGGATATGTAGGTCGGCGTAATTAAATATAACTGGCAAGGGCTGTGATTTGTCATTTGTCATTGGTCATTTGTCATTTGTCATTGGTAGGGGAGATTTATACCGACTTATTTATACCAATTCTCTGTGAAGCTGCGCATTAACGCCCGCAGGCTAGAAGCCTGGGGCTATATAAACAAAGCCTGCCTACGCAGGCTAAATTATAGGGAGCATCCCAATTTTGACGCAATACCCTAGAAGGGTATTGCTATACCAACAAAGCCTGCGAAGGCAGGCTAAAAGTTTGATAGCCTGCGAAGGCAGGCTTCGTATTTCTAGCCCCACCCTTATAGGGTGAGGGCGTTTTTGCACATTTGGGAGCATCCCAAATTATATACATCTTCATTTAGAATTAAGCAAAAATTACCAAAAACCTGACAGCAGATTTCCAATTTCCAGTTTGTGAGGTACAGATAATCGTTGATTGTAGGGGCGCTGGCACTGCCATGCCCCGAAGCGCGTACCTCATTTACCTTAAATATGCTGTAATTTAGAGACTATTTACCAATAATAATCAAAATAAGTATATTACAACACGTAAATAGGTTTGAAATTATTACCAATGACCAATGACTAATGACCAATGACTAATAACAGATACGTCTGTAAGGGTGAATTTACCACCCTTGACGACAATCTGTAATCAGTAATCATGGAAGAAATTGGAATAAAGATGAGATTTACGAACAAAATCTTCTCTATAAACAGATTTTGCCGAGATTCGCTAGAAAATCACTACATGCAGTAGTGTAACCCCCACATCCAACATCCAAAACCCAAATTTAACTATGGAGTTGGGGGATTTTTTGAAAGCTAACTTTGCAACTCTGGTTTCGGTGTCTACAGCTTGTGCTAATTCTGTTGTAGTGAGAGACTGCACAAAACTGATACTGAGAGGTTGACTGGAGATAGCTTGAGCGTAGGCGGCGTTGAGGTAGGGAGAGTATTGTGATGTACCGGCAACGTAGGTTTGAAAGAAAGGTAAACTCAAAGCATTCATGTAGCGACGCGCTACCGCCGGATTATCGCCAATTACCGGAGAAATATCGCCAAATAATTCGTTTCCTCTATTCCCGTTCCCAATGGTGGAAAAGTGGGTTCCACCGACAAGCATCACTAGATATTTAGATGAATTAGCAAACCAGGAGAAAGGTAAAATTTGCTCAAATAAAGCTGGTGCAACAGTATCATCACTGCTACCAACCAGCATTACAGGAGTTTGAATTTGGCTCAAACCTGTTTTACCAAAAATCGAACTAGTGATTGGGTTAATTGCGATCGCAGCTTTGACTCTCTCATCTCGTAAATTAATTTCCGAGACTGACTGTTGATTTAGGGACAATGCACGACATTGCAGCAGTAAAGAGATATTCCAAGTATCTTGCAGTATCTCTGGTTGACAATCTTTGCGTAGTTGAGCAAAGTTAATCTCTGCACCAGCTAAGGCTAAAGCCGTGTAACCACCTAAAGATTGACCTAATACTCCCACCTGTTGCAGATTTAACAAACCCCCAAACCGGGAATCGGATTTATTCGCCTTCTCCAGTTCATTGAGGATGTATTTGACATCTAATGGCCTGTCGATAAATTCAGCTGCTACTGTGCTGCTATTAGCCGTATCATTGCCGGAATGATTGGGGACAACTACAGCAAATCCATAGGAAGCTAAATGGTTGGCGAGATAGCGAAAATTGCTGCTATCCGTACCCAAACCGTGAGAAATAACAATTACAGGTGCAGGACTTTCGACACGGGGAACATATAAATCAGTTAACAATTCCCTGTGCCGTGACAAGTCGGAGTAATTTAGGGTGTATTGCTGCACGCTAAATTGTCCTTGTTGTCGTAAATCTGGTAATTGTGAGAAATTTACTGGTTCTTGGGTAGTCGCTTCGAGATAGGACTTTCTGCTAACTTCCGCGATCGCGCGACTGGTTTCACCAATGAGTTGCTCTAATTCTCCAGCTATCCCCATGCTGTGGACTAAATCAATATTAATGCTGCTGGTGGGATACTTTCGTAACAAATTTAGGAGGGTAAGTCCTCCCGGTTCCCCAGCAGCAGAAATAAACGCCGATCGCAAAGTTTGATATTCCGGTTGCGGTTGAGGCGATCGCGATTTAATCGCGGTTGCTAACCGTTGGAGAAGAAATTCTCCTTGTGGCGTATAGAGAAATTGAGACACCACAACCGGATTTACCTTCACCGGCGTTAATAAAATTCGCCGTAATTCTTGGAATTGTTTTGCAGGTAGATACTGTTGATAGATAGTTAACTTGTCATCGATTACACCAGTTTGGGCATAGTTTTCCAAAGACGCGATGGGAATCGCTAATTTTATGGCTGAAAAAGAGCCATAAACTTGTTCTGCTGCCAATACAGAATGACTCATTCCGAATATTGGCAGCACTATTGATAGAACCAGCAATAGCAAAATTTTTACCAGGGTGCTGGCCCAATTACCAAACAAACTAATCATCGCTCAACTGTTTCGGTGATGTTGTTGCACGAGGCGTTGGCTTTGGTAGTTATTTAGACACCCTGGTAAGGTTATTTAATATTAATCGCCTCAAGATTATGTATTTTTTATGAGTTTGAATCTCTTTGTTACAATGCCAACAATTAAATGTAACAAGACCTTACTGATACGCAAAATATCAATTTAGCAAGAGATTCACTCAAGTGGCTGACGCTTACTGTGAAATCATAACAAAGAAAAAAATACCTTGCCTCAGTATTTTTAATGTAGCTTTGAATTAATGATTCATCTATTACAATTTATAGCTAGTAAAAACTCTGAAAAAATCGCGATTATTCAGTTTTTCCTAAAGCAATTGTTGCCGCACCAGTAACAACTAAAACCGCGCCTGTAATTCCTAATAATGTAAACTTTTCTGGTTGCATTAGCCCAGGCGCAAAAGCTGAGACAGCCCAGACTGCAATTAAAGTCACAATCGGCGTTATTGTTAATACGGCACTCACCCTTGATGCTTCCCAATGTGCCAATGATTCCGCAAAAGCACCATAGGCAATGAGAGTATTTAAACCACAAAAAAGTAATGTATAGAAATGCAAATTACTCAGCGTTAAAACGGCTTGCGCTTTACAAAAAGGTGTGAATAAAAAAGCACATCCACCGTAGACAATGAGCATAATTTGTGCAGAAGATAGCGATTGTAATAACTGTTTCTGTGCTAATGCATAAACCGCCCATGCAGCCGCACCTAAGACAATTAAGCCACTACCGTAAAGATATTTGTTGTGAGATGTAATTAAATTAGTAAGTTGCTCGTGGAAAAATAAAACATAACCAATCGTGAATATACTTACTCCTATCCATTGATAAATCTGATAGCGTTCTTTAAAAATTACTAAGCCGCCTAAACTGAGAAAAATTGAAGAAAATTGAATAATTACTTGCGCATTTGCAGGTGATGTGAGTGATAAACCTTGCAAAAACAAAAAATAATTCAGCGCTAAAAAAATTGTTGCGATCGCTAATAATAGCCCAGAAGCCGAACGCAGTTGTGCTAAAGTTGGTAACTTTCCCTGGAACCCTAAATACATAGCCAGCAAACTGAACGCTACCAAAAACCGAAACCAAATTACTGTATAGACATCAAGTGCTTGGATTGTGACAGTAAGTGCGATCGGTAGAATTCCCCACAAAAATACTGTTAACAGCGATAAAGCTAGCCCTAACTGCCAGCGACCAGAACTTTGATGCATAGTTAAGCTAAAGATAAATTATAAATTTTATCTGGCTTAAAAATAGCGTTGACGGTTGACTGCTCAGAGAGATTTTCTCGTGATGAGTTCGCTTGAAATTTGGGACTAGAGAAAAATATTCTCTCAATCATCAAAATCTCTTATATACTCTGCGCCTCTGCGTCCTCTGCGGTGCAAAAATAATTTATACCCATGAAAGCGAATGTAGGGGCATGGCACTGCCATGACCTCTAGAATGTATTCATATGTCACCAATATTATTTGAATTGGTATTATTTAACCACAGAGAACACAGAGAACACAGAGATTGTACTTACCCAAAACCTTATATGCTAGGTAATACTCACCACATATAAGGACAACAATTGTTGAGCAATTTCTTACAAGTTGTAAATGACATGGAATAAATTCTATTAACAAAAATTAGTATAAAAAATACTTATCTCTAATCAATAATAATTATGTTTGTAAATTTCAAAAATTTATTCACACAGCCAGCGCTAATTTCTAGCGCAGTCATCACACTTTTACTGCTAGGAATTCAAAAAATCGGAGTTTTAGAGCCGCTAGAACTAAAAATCTACGACCAAATGATGCAAATGCGCAGCGATCCTGGGGAAGATCCGCGTTTATTAATTGTCGCTGTCGGTGAAAAAGACCTACAAAAATGGAACTGGCCGCTTTCTAGTCAAATATTAGACCAAGCACTAAGTAAACTTGAGGAATATGAACCACGCGCCATTGGTCTAGATATTTTCCGCGACTTACCTGTAGAACCAGGTCACGAAAAATTACTCAAACGCCTACAAGAAAGCGATATTATCGTTCCTGTCTGCAAACACTCAGACACATCAAGTTCTGGAAATCCCGGAACCCCACCCCCCACAGGAGTAGAAGCCGAAAGAGTTGGATTTAGCGATGTTATCGAAGATACCGATGGCGTCATTCGCCGCAATCTTTTATCTGTGAGTACAGATGCAAGCGATCCTTGTCAAAGCGTATCTTCTTTAAGTTTACAATTAGCCCTGAAATATCTGGCAGTAGGAGGAATTCAACCAGAATTTACCTCTAACCGAGAACTAAAACTACGTGATATTGTTTTTAAACCTTTACAACCTCACGTTGGCGGTTATAAAAAAGCAGATACCAATGGCTATCAAATTCTGCTTAATTATCGTTCTTCCCGGACAATTGCCAAGCAGGTAACAATTACGGAACTGTTAGAAAATCAAGTAAAACCAGAATTAGTCAAAGACCGTATCGTTTTAATTGGTTCCACTGCACCTAGTTTAAATGATATTTTCAATACACCATACACTAGCGGCAGGTCAGATATTTCTGGCAAAATGTCAGGAGTAGAAATTCATGCTCACAGCATCAGTCAAATTTTGAGCGTTGTTCTCAACAAACAGCCGTTATTTTGGTTTTTACCTGGTTGGGGAGAAGTTGTCTGGATTTGGGGATGGACTTTAATCGGTGGGTTAATCGCTTGGCGCATTCAGCATCCGCTAGGCTTAGGATTAGCAACAGGAACAACTCTGTTAGTCTTATTTGGCAGTAATTTTGCGATTTTTACCCAAGCTGGTTGGTTTCCTGTCGTCTCTCCTAGTTTGGGGTTAATCTTTGCAACTGGTAGCGTTTTAGCATACAGCGCCTATCAAACTAAGCAACAGCAAGCAATTATTTTACAACGAGTGCAAGAGCAAAAAGAATTAATTGCCCAATTGCAAGCTCTAACAACAAATAATCAGTACAATACACAACAACCAACAAAACTTGTAAATACTGTTTATTCACAGACTCAAGAACTAGTACCAAATATTGTCCTGAATAAGCGCTATAAAATCGTCAATAATTTAGGTGCTGGTGGCTTTAGCTATACTTATTTAGCAGAAGATATCAAGCGTCCTGGTAACCCGCAATGTGTGGTGAAACAGTTACATCCTGCTAACCAAGAGGCAGAATATTTAACTATCTTGGGACGTTTATTTAAAACGGAAGCTGAAATTTTAGAAGTTTTAGGTAAACATCCACAAATACCATATCTATTAGCTTTCTTAGAAGAAAATCAGCAGTTCTATATAGTACAAGAATTTATTTCTGGGAATCCTCTTTCTGATGAACTCTCTCCCGGTAAGCGTTTTTCTCAAGCTGAAGTTATAGCCATCCTCAAAGAAATTTTGCCAGTGCTGGTATTTATCCACGGTTACGGTGTGATTCATCGGGATCTCAAACCGAGTAATTTAATTAGGCGCAAAGCTGATGGCAAAATTGTTTTAATTGACTTTGGCGCAGTCAAGCAGGTTCAACCCCAAGAACAAGATAGCCAAACTATCGCTATTGGTACTCCTGGTTATGCACCTGGAGAACAAATGAGCGGTCAACCAACAATCAATAGTGATATTTATGCATTAGGGATGATGGCTATTCAAGCTTTAACTGGTATTTCTCCTAAAGTATTTCGCAGAGATGTGAATTCAGGTACAGTCATTATCCAAGTTGAATCTCAAACTGGCGAGCAAGTTTGGCAATATTGGTGGGAAATAGCAGAAAATACCAAAGATTTTGCCAAAGTTCTAGATAAAATGGTACATATGGACTTTACACAAAGATATCAGTCAGCCAGCGAAGTGTTGAATAGTTTGGAAAGTTTGTAGAGTTGGGCATGGGGCATGGGGCATGAGGCATGGAACTATAGCATTAGGGTAGGTTGGGTTGAGGAACGTAGACGCGACGCGGCTTCCCGAAGGGTAACCCAACATTTATCCGGGCGTTAGTCAACAGTCAACAGTCAACCGTCAAATCGAATTACAACTCCCTCAGTGCTTTTGCCAGATATACATACTGTTCCAGGGTATTGTAAATTTGTGCTGATATCCGTAGCAGTAGTTTTGGCGATTCATGCCAAGGTACTATTTGTGCTTGAATACCAAATTTATCAAATAATTCATCATGTACGGTCATAAAATGGCGGTTTTCTAATGCAGCTGACATTGGTATAACTGCCATAGAACCTATCATTTCTTCCGGACAAGGCGGTAAAACTTTTAAGGATTGACAGAGTAACTGTCTTGCTTCTAACACTAGCTGATGATTTCGCTGTCTTAACTCATTCCAACCGCCGGGTAGCAATGAACCCATAAAAGCGATCGCATCCGGGATGCACATATACGCGGTAGGATCGTCTGTACCCGTCCAATCGAATTCTAATTGAAAGCGGCTTTTATCCGTTCTCGGTGAATTTGCACCGTGACTAATTGTCAACGGACGAATCTGGGATTGTCTATCTCGTTGTACATACAAAAATGCGGCTCCCTTCGGCGCACATAGCCATTTATGGCAATTCCCAGTGTAATAAGTTGCGCCAATTTCTCGCAAATTTAGCGATATCATTCCCGGAGCATGAGCGCCATCTATAAGAGTATCTATCCCCAGCTGGTGTAATTCCTGTACTAATTGCTGAATCGGGAAAATCAACCCAGTTTGGCTAGTAACATGATCTAACAGCGCTAATCGCGTATTTGGCGAAATTCGCTCCATTACTGCTGCAATTACTTGCTGTGGCGATGCAATGGGAAAGGGAATCTTAGCTATAACTACCCGCGCACCTGTACGACTAGCAACAAAATCTAGGGCATTACGGCAAGCGTTATACTCGTGGTTAGTGGTGATAATTTCGTCTTCACTAGAAAATGTGAGCGATCGCAATACAGAATTCACGCCAGTGGTGGCATTATTCACAAATACCAACTCTTCCCTATCCGCACCAACAAATTCTGCTAGTTGATTTTTGGCATTATCTATTAGTGGTTCCCATTCTCTCCCAAAAAAACGTAGTGGTTCTTGTTCGAGTTGCGATCGCAATTTTTGCTGAACTGCTAACACCGCTTTCGGACAAGCACCAAAAGACCCATGATTTAAAAATGTAATCTCTGGATCGAGAATCCACAACTTCTGAAAATGAGAATGATGAAGTTTGAAATTTGCTTTTTCATCCTTCATCATTCACCTTTTATCCTTTTAAACTCCCCAGGCCGGATTCGAACCAGCGACCAATCGATTAACAGTCGATCGCTCTACCGCTGAGCTACTGAGGATTGCTCACGATTTATAATAGTAAAGTAATAAATAGGTTTTGGCAAGTACCGCCGCCAAATTTTTTTTAAATTCTCAACTCGATAGCTGAAGTTATTGATTTTGGCTGGCAAACACAGATTCTGGATTTAGAGCAGAGACTAGCTAGCAAGCCCTATTTCAAGCCCATCCGCAATTCAGCTAAACGCTCGCGAGATTTGGCATCAATAGAATTAGCTAAAAATCTGCTATTGGATTTTTTGCGTGATTGATACTTATGTCGCATTCGACAAACTGTCATTTCCACCTCACCACAGAGTTGTTGTGCAGACAACCATTCAGCACCATACCCCTGTACCATCAATTGCTGTGCTCTATCTGAGGTGGCGACAATCACGCGCGAAAGTCGCGATTGTGCTATTTCGTAGCGTAAAGAAGCACAAAGTTTTTCAATGTATGTATCTGCTGTTTGCCCAAAATCAGTGTAATGAACTGATAAGAGCTCTGTAATAATCTCTTTGTTACTAGCAGCGTTTTGATATTGGGCATCAAAAACGATTTGGGTGTCGTAACCTTGAAACGAGCTATAACTAGTCATCGTTTCCACTAATTCTCCCCGTGCTGCTTCTAGTCCAGCATGATCACGGGTTCTCTTGAGACAAGACCAAGCGCCAATTATATTGTAGCCGTCTACTAATAAAACGGCTGGGGATGAGGGACGAGACATGGTTTTTAATCACAGTTATATAGAGTTGGCAAAATTCGTTCATAACTCTATATAGTACTTGAAGCATTGCTTGTAACACTATGTTACAGAAATCTAAAGTTGTGGCATCAAATTATCTAAAAACTGGAAAAGCGCCTTTTGTCGGCGCTTTTGAGTTGTTTAAATTGTTGGTGTTGAATTATGAGTTTTCGACAAAGAACTAAGCTGCTAGGCAATTTCCGGGTTTCATGTTGGCAAATTACAACTGGCGAAAATGTGCAATTTGGACATGAATGAGTCTTGTCAAAAAATAGAGATTTTTCCCGAAATGCAGAAGTTCACACCTTCAGCTAACACAAAAGTCAGCGAAGGTTTGGGTAGTTTATGAAGCGGCTTTGTCTACTTCCATTAACCGTTGTTTCAGGCGTAGTGGTTCACCTTGATCTACTAAACAGCCATTTTCTAATAAAAAAGCTCCGTCACAATAATTCAACTCATCAAGGCGATGGGTTACCCACAAAGCCGTGATTCCCCGCGTTTTGACCAAGCGATGCACGCTAGCGACTAAATCCAGTTGACTGTCGGGATCTAATAAAGCAGTGGGTTCATCTAATAACAGGATTTCACATTGGCGAGCGATCGCACCAGCAATTGCTACCCGTTGTTTCTGTCCTCCACTCAAAGCATAAATCGGACGGCGTTGCAGCGATTGTAAATTAACTGCACCTAAAGCCTCCTCTACTCTGGCTCTGACTGTAGCAGGCGGTAATTTTTCTTCCACTAATCCAAAAGCCACATCCGCACCAACTGTTGGCATTACCAATTGATGATCGGGATTTTGGAACACAAAGCCAACGGGATGCAATACCCCAATTTCGCCCGAAGTGGGAGCTAATAATCCTGCTAGCAATCTGAGTAATGTCGATTTCCCGCTACCATTAGTACCCAAAAGCATCCAAAATTCGCCTCTAGGCACTTCTAAAGAGCAAGATTTAATTGCCTTCGCACCACTAGGCCAATTGAACTGTAGATCGCGAACCGCAATACCCACTTCCGCCATTTATCTCACCTGCTCACTCACTAGTTAGAGCCACAAAACCAGGTGGTCTACCACTACTAGTGGTGACACCATCTTTCTGAAGAATCTGCACCCCAGAAATTTCACTAGCACGAACAGCAATTTTTTTCTCGGTCTTGCCCTCACATATTAGTTCCACAATGTCAGGGTTACCAGAGCGCATCGCTGCCAAAATTAACTGGTAAACAGCCTCAGCATCCTCTGCTGACTTACGTTGCACTGATAATGGATAAGCAGTGTTTCTGACGGTTAAGTCGATGGTAAACATTTAGCATTAAACAATTTAACTGTAGGACTCATTCTAGCGCTAGCTGTCAGGATACTGGTGTAGAGTCAAAAGTCAATAGTCAATGGTCAATAGAGACGCGATAACCCTTGTCTGTACAATTGTCAATTGTCAATTGTCAATTGTCAGTGGTCAGAGACGCGATAACCCTTATCTGTACAGTTGTTTAGTTGTCCCCCTGGCTCCAATGCCCAATGCCCGATACAAATTGTTAAAAAAAATTAAATTTAACCTAGAAAAATTAGAGATTTGCACTTAATATGATTAGAGTCAGTAAAAAATTGTAAACTGGATTGACAACCCAGTAAACTTTCTGTCTATAGAAAGCTACAGATTAATAGCGATCTATAATACAGAAGTAAAAACCTGTACTTATAAATTTTTGGAGATTTCCTCTAATGACCATCGCAGTTGGACGCGCCCCCAGTAGAGGGTGGTTTGACGTTCTTGACGACTGGTTGAAGCGCGATCGCTTCGTGTTTGTAGGTTGGTCAGGGATTTTATTATTCCCCTGCGCTTTCCTAGCACTAGGCGGTTGGCTAACAGGCACAACCTTCGTCACGTCATGGTACACCCACGGTTTAGCATCTTCTTATTTAGAAGGCTGTAACTTTATCACCGTAGCCGTATCCACTCCAGCAGACAGTTTGGGACATTCCCTATTATTGCTCTGGGGCCCAGAAGCCCAAGGAAACTTTACCCGTTGGTGTCAACTTGGCGGTTTATGGCCATTCGTAGCGCTACACGGAGCCTTTGGTTTAATCGGCTTCATGTTACGCCAATTTGAAATTGCCCGTCTAGTGGGAATTCGCCCTTATAACGCTTTAGCATTCTCTGCACCCATCGCGGTATTCGTCAGTGTCTTCTTGATGTACCCCTTGGGACAATCTAGCTGGTTCTTTGCACCCAGCTTTGGTGTAGCCGGAATTTTCCGTTTCATTCTGTTTGTTCAAGGTTTCCATAACTTCACCCTCAACCCCTTCCACATGATGGGTGTAGCAGGTGTGTTGGGTGGTGCATTACTTTGTGCGATTCACGGTGCAACAGTAGAAAACACCCTATTTGAAGATGGCGAAGCAGCTAACACCTTCCGCGCCTTCAACCCCACCCAATCAGAAGAAACCTATTCAATGGTGACAGCAAACCGCTTCTGGTCACAGATTTTCGGGATTGCTTTCTCCAACAAACGCTGGTTACACTTCTTTATGTTGTTTGTACCAGTAACTGGACTGTGGATGGCAGCAGTGGGTATTGTCGGTATCGCCCTCAACCTGCGGGCTTACGACTTCGTATCCCAAGAATTACGGGCTGCTGAAGACCCAGAATTTGAAACATTCTATACCAAAAACATTTTGCTGAACGAGGGTATCCGTGCTTGGATGGCACCTCAAGATCAGCCCCACGAGCAATTTGTCTTCCCTGAAGAAGTACTGCCTCGTGGTAACGCTCTGTAATCATCTGAGATTAATTTAACTTTAATTAGTCTTTATACTCCCTCACCTTATAAATGGTGGGGGATTTTTATGTCCTTGAGTTGTTCAGATTTAAGCTAATGGGCGTCTAAATTAATTACATAACTACTAATCAGGGCTGTTGACTGTTGACTGTTGACTGTTGACAGCCCTCACAATGGATTATGGAACTTATAAGCAGAATAGCTTAGTAGTCTGTGCAACTAACAAAATTAATTATTCCGTAAGTAGCCTGAAGATATTTCACCAGAAATTTATGTGCTATATTGAGTAAAGGTAAAAACCCAGAGCAAAACGCTCTGCCTTATTGAAACTAAGACCGCTTAGGCAACAAGGAGGTGATGCCCATGATAGAAAGTAGTAAACGCATGGGTCATCAGGTTGCAGTTAGCCGGCTGTGCGCCGGGGCTGTTCTCTAAAAGTTAGCCTTAGTTATCTGAAAGATACTAAGTGTAGCTCAAGTAGCTAGGCTGATGCACGGAGTTCCTTCCGGCAGTCTGGTTGCAACCTGAAGACCCGACTAGACCGCTCTGACTTAGATCCACCGATCTAAATCAGAGCGGATAGTTTTTAGAAGGGGGTAAAATTATTAAATTATCAAAGCGATCGCATCAGCATATATAAAATCTTCATATAACATGCTGTAAAAGTAGCAGTAGTAATTGCTAAATAAAAAGTAATATATACTACCAAAGGAATTGCTGAATATGGCGCAGCTACTGACTGAGAAAGAAATTGAAACCCAAGCAAGCTTACTGTCAGGGTGGACAGTGGCAGGGAATAAACTAGAAATTACCCGTAAATTTCGGGATTTTATCCAGGCAGTTGAATTTATTAATAAATTAGTGGAACCTTCTGAGTCTCTAGGACATCATCCAGATATAGAGATCTCTTACAACAGGGTGAAAATCCAACTAACTACACACGACGCTGGTGGACTAACTCAAAAAGACTTTGATTTAGCCGCAGTAATTTCGCAAATAAACTAATAATTTTTGCGGGAAAGTTGAGTGAAAAACATACGAAAGATAGGAGACAATCAATAGCTTTTATGCATTCTCAGGTACGTAATTGCTACGGATTACTTAAGTAAATGGGGATTTTAGTAAATTTTCTATCCCTAATTTCTGTTTTTATGTATTAGGTTGTGTGTGTGACAGTTTTTGAGGCGATCGCTTTGATGTTGCCATGTGTGTGAAATGTTTTATAATGATATGCTAATAGAGGTGTGTTTTTGCATAAGTTAATTACATCAATATTTAACATCAGTTAACTTAGTTATTAGCTGCGCAAAAACTAGAATTGTATTAGTGGCAACTATGCCTCATCGAAAATCCCAATTTAAGATGTCGCATATTGAAAATAGGTGCAACGAACACAATTATCTATACAAGGTGTGAGGAGAAGAGAAAAAATGTCTAATATTCTATGGAAATCCCTGGCGATTAGTCCAGCAGTTTTAGGAGCAACACTGCTCGTTTCCACAACAGCCATAGCAGCTCCTGCTACGACAACAGAAGTAGCATCCGATAAGCAAGCTGCGCCTGAATTAGCGCAAAAGCCCGCAGAAATTATAGCTCAAGCCGCTCCTACAAGCGATGATGCTAAAGTTCTCGAGCAAGTTAACCGCTACAGCAAAGAGGGTGCTAGCAACAATCAGGCTCAAGTAACATCAGTTTCGCAATTTTCTGATGTTCAGCCAACTGACTGGGCATTCCAAGCATTACAGTCCTTGGTTGAACGCTACGGTTGTATTGCAGGTTATCCCAATGGTACATATCGCGGGAACCGTGCTTTAACCCGTTATGAATTTGCAGCTGGTTTGAATGCTTGTTTGGATCGCGTTAACGAACTAATTGCGACAGCAACAGCTGACTTGGTAACCAAACAAGATTTAGCCACCTTACAACGGTTACAAGAAGAATTTTCTGCTGAACTCGCAACCTTACGCGGTCGCGTTGATTCTTTAGAAGCACGTACAGCTGAATTAGAAGCCAATCAATTCTCTACAACCACCAAGCTAGTTGGTGAAGCTGTGTTCGCTGCTAGCGGTGCTTTTGGTGGCAAAACTGGTGATGCTAATAACGTTGTCTTCCAAGATAGAGTCCGTTTAGGATTGGAAACCAGCTTCACTGGTAGAGACAAGTTGACAACTCGTTTGGCTGCTGGTAATGCGTCAGCTTTTGATATCAGAGATCAAAATAACGTCGCCGTTAATACCAGAGAAGGCACCCAAACTTATCAAGTAGGTAGCACTGGTACCAACAGTGTCAGAGTTGACCGCTTGACCTACGAAGCACCAGTAGGCCCTGCTCAAGTTTACATTGCGGCTGCTGGTGGTCGTCATAGCCATTATGCTGCTGTCAACAACCCCTACTTCTTCGACAAAACCGATGGTGGTAACGGTGCATTGTCTACCTTTGCATCAGAAAGCCCAATTTATCGCATCGGTGGTGGCTCAGGTATAGCGCTGAACATTCCTTTTAGCAGTGGTGGTAGCATTTTCAAACCAAGTTCTATCACAATAGGTTACTTGGCTTCAGATGCAAATAATCCTGGTGTGAATACAGGTTTATTCAACGGTAACTATGCGGCTTTAGGTCAATTGAACTTTGCTGTAGGCGATCGCCTAGCTTTAGCTGCTACCTACGTTCACGGTTATCACTCTGCTGGTAGCTCATTATTTGACGCTGGTATCACTGCTGGTAGTGGTGATTTACCGACTGGAGGTGTCGTTGGTACTCGTCAAGCCAACTTACTAAGTGCTCCCGCTAACAGTAACTCCTACGGTATTTCTGCTGCATTCAGACCCAGCGACAAGTTGTCAATTAGTGGCTTTATCTCTTACCACGATGTGACTCAGCAAGGTGCTGGTAACGATTTTGAAGCTTGGAGCTATGGCGGTGGTATAGCTTTACCTGACTTCGGTAAGAGAGGTAACGTACTAGGTATTTTCGCTGGTGCTGAACCCTATGCTCGTGGACGTTCTATCGCTGGTTTAACTGGTGGTACCTTACCAATCCATGTTGAAGGCTTCTACAAATATCGCGTATCCGACAATATCTCCGTTACTCCCGGTATTATTTGGCTGAGAGCACCTGGTCAAAACGATGCTGAAGAAAACGCATTCATCGGTACACTCAGAACCACATTTACCTTCTAGAATCTAGAGTCTGGCTCTGATTTCCATTTGTGGACATAAAAATTTGAATTTCATTAAACCCCGCCGAATGGCGGGGTTTTTTATGCTTACAGAGATTTATGTGGATGAGGGTTTAGCACAGCTAAAACCCAGTGATACGTGAGGTTTATACCAATTTGAATAATGTTTCGGCACATCAAGATATTCTAGAGGGCATGGCAATGCCATGCCCCTACCATCTGTTGCATTCTTTTTTAAAATACCTTGCTATTTTCATCTGAATTGAGCAATTTCATCTTCACAAGGGCTTTTTTACAAAAACTGGATAGTCTACACAAACCCCAGTGAAGAGCCGGAGTATACTAGAAATGTATGAAGTATGAAAATTATTGATCCTTCATGCTTTATCCTTCATTCTTAATTGCTGCCTGTGGAAATATCCTGTAAGTCTGAATACGCAATCTTAGCGTTAATCGAGATGGCGAGTCATTATCAAAGCGGCGAACCGATGCAAATTCGGCAAATCGCGGCGCAACAAAATATACCCGATCGCTATTTGGAACAGCTGCTAGCAACCTTGAGACGCGGTGGTATCATCAAAAGTCAACGAGGATCTAAAGGTGGCTATTTCTTGGCGCGAGAACCTAAGAAAATTGCGGTTTTGGAAATTTTAGAATGTTTAGAAGGGTTAGATGTCCAGACTACTCAAGTAGACATTAATCCCAGGACTGTAGATAGTATTGTCATTGCAGAAATCTGGCAAGAAGCTTGTCAGGCGGCAAACTCAGTGTTTCAAAAATATTCGCTGCAGGATCTTTGTGAAAAACGAGATTCGCGGCGGCAGTTGGATATTATGTACTACATTTAGTCCATAGTCATTTGTCATTCTTACAAAGTTCTGTTCGCCGGAAGCCGGCGCTCAGACTTTGCGCTTTGTCATTTGTTAAATGCGCCAGAATTTATAACCAAAATCAGGAATAATTATGCGAATTGTTAGTAACATTACAGAACTTGTTGGTCGTACACCTTTAGTCAAATTAAACCGGATTCCCCAGGCGGAAGGGTGTGTGGCGCAAATTGTGGTGAAGTTGGAAAGTCTCAACCCTTCTGCATCGGTGAAAGACAGAATTGGGGTCAGTATGATTAATGCAGCAGAACAGGAGGGGTTAATTACTCCGCAAAAAACTATATTGGTAGAACCTACTTCCGGGAATACAGGAATTGCATTGGCAATGGCAGCTGCGGCTAAGGGTTATCGGTTAATTTTGACAATGCCCGAAACTATGAGTGGGGAAAGACGGGCAATGTTGCGCGCTTATGGGGCGGAACTGGAACTGACACCAGGAATTGAAGGTATGAGCGGGGCAATTCGTCGGGCGCAGGAAATAGTGAATAAAACGCCCCATGCCTATATGTTGCAGCAGTTCCGCAATCCGGCGAATGCTAAAGTACATCGAGAAACTACTGCTGAGGAAATCTGGGAAGATACTGATGGTCAGGTAGATATGATTGTGGCTGGGGTAGGTACAGGTGGTACGATTACAGGTGTAGCAGAAGTAATCAAAGCCCGTAAGCCGAGTTTTCAGGCGATCGCAGTTGAACCAAGTAATAGCCCAGTATTATCTGGAGGTAGACCTGGGGCACATAAAATTCAAGGAATTGGTGCAGGTTTTATTCCTCAAGTGCTGAAGCTAGAATTGATTGATGAAGTGATTACAGTCACCGATGAAGAAGCGATCGCTTATGGTCGGCGTTTAGCTAGAGAAGAAGGCTTACTATCTGGGATTTCCAGTGGTGCCGCCTTATGTGCCGCCGTCAAAGTTGCCCAACGCCAAGAAAACGAAGGGCGTTTAATTGTCGTCATTCAGCCAAGTTTTGGAGAAAGGTATTTAACTACGCCATTATTTCAAGATTTGGAGGACAGAATAGCCGCTAGCATCAGCTAGCTATCAATTTGGATTAATGGTCGATTCTAATCACTACGAAATTCTTCAAGTTAGTCCCAATGCTAGCCTGGCGGAGATTAAGCAAGCTTATCGCCGCCAGGTAAAATTATTTCATCCTGATAGTAATCAGGAAACGGCAGATAAAGAGCAGATTATTCGGATTAATGCGGCTTATGAAGTTTTAAGCGATGCGGAAACTCGCTTAAATTACGACCAACAGCTTAAAGATAGCGAGCAAAAATTAAATAGCCGCCAACAGCGTACAGCATCGGCACAAAAACATTACCAAGCGACAAAACACGCCGGTAAAGATGTTGATGAACTAATTGAAGAATGGCTGCGCTTAGTTTATCAACCAGTTAACGATATACTTTCTGACATTCTCAATTCTTTAGAAGAACAAATTGATGAACTAGCCGCAGATCCTTTTGATGATGAGTTGTTAGAAGAATTTCAAGATTATTTAACAGGTTGTAAAGATGACCTGAAGCAAGCGCAATTAGCTTTTCGTTCTCTACCGAATCCCCCAAGTTTAGCAAGGACAGCAGCGCATCTTTATTACAGTTTGAATCAAGTAGCTGATGGTTTGGAAGAGTTAGCTTATTTTCCCCTCAATTACGATGAGCATTATTTGCACACGGGGCAAGAACTTTTCCGCATTGCGAGGAGATTACATTATGAAGCACAAGCTGCTGTGAAATAGATAAGCAATAGTTGATTGTTGATTGATTTGAAAGCTTTTTATATCAAGTTAAATAATGTTGGCGAAACATATAGATATTAGACTTCTTGCATAAATATTTTGGCGTTGTTGATTAATCATTTGAAAAGCTCACGCATTCGGCGAAGCCGTTCTCGCAGAGTAGGCGCAAAGGCGCAAAGAAGAACGCGAAAATTAGGACTTTTGCAAGAGGTCTATTCTAGAGGTCATGGCAGTGCCATGCCCCTACAATCTGTCGCATTATTTTGTCAGATTGCTAGTAGCCTGATTTTCTAATTTATTTTTGAATTTTGAATTGTTAAAAATATCGTCGTCGGGCTTGTCGGCGTAAATAACGATAAATTAGCCAAGCGATCGCGGCAAAGTTTAAATTGATGAATAACCTGGTTACTGTATACCATAGGACTATCGGATCGAGAAAATCCTGCCAATTTAGAGGGCTGAGTTTTCTCCCTAAAATAAATAAGCCAAAAATGGCATTTCCCCCTAAAATTAGTGCAAATCCCGCTAAACCCATCTGCCAGTAACGAATCTGGGGTGTATGGGCGGATATAAGTTGAATTGGCGGTTTACCTTCTACTCTCCGCAGTAATTGTTCTATTCGCCAAAACATCCACAACAGAAAGGGAAAAAAGCCATAGCTGAGGAACTGTACAGGAGGTAAATAGCGCCACGTACTAGATAAAACATTGACTAGGGCGTGACAAAACACAGAATTTAGCCAAGCTGTTAACAAGCTATTTCTGCGATGATTCAACCTCATGGCTAAGGCGTAACCCCAAGGTGCAGAGAACAGCGCATGAACTGGTGTACCAATACTGCGATCGAGAATTGATGCTGTGTTGTAGTACAGGTAAATCCAGTTTTCTTGGGCGGTGAATCCCAAAGCTACAACTATGGTAAAGAGGAAAATAGTGCTAGGGCGTAATTTATACCGACGTTGGAAATAGTAGGTAGGGATAATAACTGCTAAAAACTTACAACCTTCTTCAATCGGCCCAATTTCTACAATTTGCCGTAAAGCAATACCCGGAAGTGAATAGCTGATTCGTCGCCAATTCACAACCCAATTGGCGACATATTCAAAGCCTATTTGTAAATTGAGAGCGATAATTCCAGATATTGCCCCACAGAAAAATAACAACAGTAATCTGATAATTGGTGGGGCAGTAAAAATACGGTAACGATAGTAAAAAAGCAGTATTAGTGGTGGAATGACTGCTGACGACAGCAGTACCAAAAACTCAACCACTTACTTGAGCAATGACTGTACGATGACGGGGACTGTTAGTGGTAATTGTGGGAGTTTGGAAACCAGCTTCCACTAAGGCTTGGGCAATATCTAAGTTGAAGTACTCATCTAAATAAGGTTCAGTACTTTTAAGCAGAGTCAAAATATAAGGTGGCATTTTCACGAAGGCTTCTGATTGAGGATTCATGTCCATAATTCCTATGTGTCCACCGGGACGCAGTAACCGCCGTGCTTCAGCAAAAATTTGCTTGGTGGGCGACTGGGGTAATTCGTGACATACCAGAAAAATGGAAACTAAATCAAAGGAAGCATCTGGTAATCCTGTGGTTTCGGCTGGTGCATGAACCCAGTTTATATTTGAATGACGTTGTTGCGATCGATATTCGGCTACAGCTAAGAAGTAGGGCGATAAATCTAAACCGGTGAGTTTGGCTTGGGGATACAGTTCTTGGAGAGCAAAGGTACTCATTCCCACACTGCACCCGATATCTAAAATATCTTGCGGTGGCTTAGGAATTTGATTTTTCAAAATATCGTGGTAATTTTGGCGCAATTTGACATCACCTTGCGCCTCAGCACCTTGCCAGATTTTCGCGTGAACAGCATAAGCCGCAGGTTCTACTTCAAATGCAGCTTGCCAACTCATATTACCGGTTTCATAGGCATGAAATGAGGTGAGGTAGTAGTCTGGGTAGGAAAGCTGGGGATTTTCGACTTTAGCTAGTTCATTTGTCCAATCACGGGCGTGGAGTTGTGCTACTTCCTGCGTCCAAGGTACGCCCATTTTCTCGGCACGTTTAATCATCATTTGTCTGGCGCGGTGCTTGGCTAGGTTGGCTAAAGGCTTAATTGCGAGTACGCCATTTACCAAGCGGGAAGCTAAACCAGGAGCGTTATTTACAGCAGCAGTCATAGGATTAATTTATGCTCAACAGCCTTTTTAACTTATGACATAGTTGCTGGTTGCTAGTCTAGCAGCAGTTGCAATTATCTAAATATCTGGTGCAAATCTTCTATTTTGGACTTGCAAATAAAAAATTTGATCAGCACAGGAAGAAGAAGACAATTATTATAGTCTTCGCTCTCTTCAAGGGATAATTTTTTGAGCAAGCAATATGGCTTTTTACTTGCGGAAAACACTAAAATGTGTACACGATTTACCAAAATGGGTAAGCAATATGGCTTTTTACTTGCGGAAAACACTAAAATTAGTGCGCGATTTACCGAAATGAGTAAACGATATGGCTTAATGAGTAGGTGAAATGGTATTTTACTTGCGGAAAACACGATAATGAGTAAGCGAAAAGGCTGAATGAGTAGGTGAAATGGCTTTTTGCTTACTTAAAACAGGAAAATGAGTACTTGATTTAAATAAATGAGAAGGCGATCGCCTTTTTTGTTTACTAAAATTATAAAAATGAGTACTGACTATGTGTAAATGATAAAGCTAGCGCATTTTCAGCAAAAAAGACTTGTCTTCTCCCTTGCTCTCTGCTCCCCTGCTGCTTGTGATATTCTTTTTTCAAATTGGTATTAGATTGTGTCTGGATCTATATTTAATTCTCGCAGTTTAGCGGCTAATTTTTCTGCGGTTTCTTCTGGGGTTGGTACTAGCTTGCCGGCTGTGGTGAAAAATCGTAATAGTCCCTGATGAATGCCTAAATATAACCCTAGTTGTTGACTCCACAAATGTCCTTGAGGATTTGGTTCTAGGGGTTGATATTGACCATCAACTAAATGAAACCCAGCAAATTCTAAGGTGTAAGGGTCAAACCAAAAATAATCAGGGGTACGAAAGGTATTTTGATAAATCTTTTTCTTTAAATCTTTGTCGGTATTTGCTGTTGATTCGGAAAGAATTTCGAGAATAAAGTTAGGATATTTACCGTCTTCTTCCCATACTACCCAACTTTTACGGGTTTTCCGTTCGGTGTCTAGGACAACAAAAAAATCTGGGCCTCGGAAGTTCTCGGTTTTGAGTTTATTTAAGCTGTAATAAATAGTGAGATTTCCTGCGGCGTAGAAATCTGTTCTGTCTCGCCATAACCATTCCAGACATTTGAAAAGTAGAATTATTTGCTCTAGATTTAAGTCACTTTCAAAGGGAGGTTCATCGCTGTATAAGTCACCTGGAGGAAGAATAACATCTTCTTGGCTGTCTTGAACGGTGTCTAATTCTTTGGCAAGGGACATGGTGATGGCGTTGCGATGTATGGGTTTATTTTAACGCTGTGATGGTGGCGCGATCGCTTATATCTTGTAGATGTATAGCAAAATTGATCGCGATTTACGTAAAGGTAAGGTCAAAATAAACCGCAGAGGACGCAGAGTAATAAGAGTTTGAGAGGATTTGTGCGTCAGTTGTTTTGATTAAGGGAACTGCAAAAAATTAATTATGCCAAATTTTAGGGGCGGGGTTATCCCCATTGGTGTCAACTTAAGCTAAAAGCTATATACAGCGCGTGTTGTACAAAAACCCTCGCGCCCTCATCCCCTCACCCCTTCTCCCCCTGGAGAAGGGGAATTAAATCTCTTGCTCCCCTCTCCCGGTGGGAGAGGGGTTGGGGGTGAGGGCAAAAACCTGGCTACAAAGCGGGTTTTACGTTAAGTTGACACAGGTGGGGGTAACCCCGCCCCTACGAGTTGCTATTCCTTTCTATTTTGTGGTTTTTGGTTTGAGTGCTAATAACATTTCTACTTGGCTGACAGATTTATCAGGGCTGGTAGCAGTTACACCCAAACCGCGAATGGAATTTAAAATTGCGTTTGCTTCTGGTGGTACTGGTTGAAATGCTGCAAAACGGTTAAATATGGTCATGGTTTTGTCCATATCTAGGTAGAAGTATCCACCATTGGGTTTTTGTAAGGAAGCTGTGACGGATTTGAAGGTGTCGCTATTTTCTAGGGTTTGAGTTTTATTACCAGCGATCGCATCGGCGATGGGACTACCAAGGGCGATAAATACTGTATCCTGATCTAACCATCCATGTGCTAGTAAAGCACCTTGGGGGGTTTGCCATTCGGTGACTTTTTTACCGCCGATATCTTTTTGCGCTACTGTTAGGGTTTGCTTTTTGATCAGTTCGTCTAGTTTGCTGAGGGTGCTTTCTGCGGTTTTGCGATCGCTTGTGTCAAATATTAACGCGCCGCCAAAACCTACGCTGGCTAAGATTCCTTGATTTGAGGGAATCGCACCTACCGCAAATTCTCCATCCATCCAGCCGAGAACTTCTTTATCTAAATCCAAATCAACGCTTGATTTAAGTTGTTGGCGAACTTGGGCGACTGCTTGGTTAAATTCGGGATAATCTTTTGACTGTTCGAGTACGGTTGTCCAAGTGCGGCTGATACCTTGTCCGCTAATTAAAGCTAGGGTATCGGCGGGAAATTGTCCGACTATTTTAGCTGGCGTATTTTGATACTGGAATTTGTTGAGTTGCGGATCTAAATTGGCGATCGCTTTTAGGCGCAAACCTGCATCATCTACACCCACACCCGCCACCATCGATTTTACCTGCTCTAATTGCTTCAGGGTTTGGGGTGGTAGCTGGGTTCCTTGGGGATTCGCCGCTGCTAACTGTTTTACCATCCCCGCATAGTCGGGGATATAAATTTGGGCTAGGGTATTTTTAACATCTACTCCTTTGCTGAGGATGCTATTTGCACCTTCTTTACTCGCAAAAGAAGCTTGACCTTTATAGGTGTCTATAGCTTGTTCTATAGTTTGTTTTTCTGGCGCTAATACTATTTGGCTATTATTTAAAACTACACTATATGTAGGTTTACTATTTTCTGATTCTGAGGTTTCTGTAATCTTTTCGCCTTTGTAATCAGTTTCTTGGATTTTAATTCCTTTTTGTCCCTTTAATTTGTTACCAAAATTTAAAGCTCCAATTTTATCTTTAATTCCAACTACAAAGAGAACTTTAGGTTCTGATTGTAACTTGCTGGGTTGAGTCGGTGCCCCAGTTGGCGGGTTAAATTGTGCTGGTTTAACTGGATTTGGCGGTAACATCGCCACCATCACACCACCAACCCAAGGTTTTATGTCTTTTTCATAAGAAATATTACTGTCTTTAAATACATCTTTATTGAAAGACTCTAAACCTTTATTAAGTAACTGTTGAGCTTCGGGAGTACCAAACTCTTGCAACTTCGCCCAAGCTTGAGGATCGGTGGTAATGTAAGTAGCCATGATCGCGGAAGAAGGTACTACTTTAGCACTGCCAAGAGCGCCCGCACCATCGCCAATGGGGCCGCCTTTAAGAAACATATAGGCAGCTATACCCCCTGTGACGACTACAGCCGCACTGATAACAGGAATTAAAATCTTTGATTTACTTGCAGGCATTGTAATTATCCTCTCTTCCTTCAATCGTGCTGAAGGCTTGTAAAAACGTCATTGTAGAGTTTTTGGAAGTATTTATAAGTTTTACTAGCTTGGCGGTATTCACTGACGAAGTTAGTATTGCTATACACCAATAGTTTTAAACCATTCCTAGAATTACTACAACAGAATGAGAACTAAATCCGTAAATAGTATGTTGTTTCACTTAAAAAATCTACTGCTAGTATTTAGCAAACTGTCCTAAGCTATAAAAATACTTGGGAGCATTTGTACTTAAATGGCATTAAGCAAGAAGAGACTCTTGTGCTGATGTCAACAAAGTGCAGGTTATCAGCTTACATCAGGGCAAGCAAATGTGGGAGAGAGATGGGAATAGGGCATGGCGCATGGGAAAGAAATAACCAATGCTGCATATCCGATGTCTAAAGCGGTGGGACGAGAACTACCCAAAAGGAGATGAAGTTTTTCGCCGCTTTTAATCGATTCCGATGCTCAAACCCCAAAGGATTATCCTTCCACATTGCTGAGTTGATTTGGGAAAGCTACCCAATCTCGCTATTTTTCACTACATCCAACAGACTTATCAAGATATAAGGTTAGTAGCCATCAATGTCCAATTTTTATTTCGATACAGAAAATAACGGTCACAGATCTTTTGAGTTACCAGGCGCAAAACCTCATTACAATCCCGATCGCCCTGGACAAGTAGAGCATATTTTTTTAGATCTAAGTTTGGATATTCCTAACCAAAGTTATTCTGGCAGTTGCAGCATTCGCTTGTCGCCTATCCGCAATGGAATTGATAGTCTGACTTTGGATGCTGTCAACTTGAATATTCAATCTGTGCAGGTGGATGAGGTAGAGCAAAAGTTTGACTATGATGGCGAAAAGCTAGTAATTAAGCTGGCAACGCCGACTGAGGTGGGTAAGCGCTTATTAATTGCGATCGCATATTCTGTAGAAAAACCCCAACGCGGTATCTACTTTATTCAACCAGACAAACACTACCCCAACAAGCCCACCCAAGTCTGGACACAAGGAGAAGACGAAGATTCTCGCTTCTGGTTTCCTTGCTTCGACTATCCCGGACAACTTTCAACCTCAGAAATCCGCGTCCGCATTCCTAAACATTTAATCGCGATTTCTAACGGCGAACTCATCGAAACTAAGGATGATGATAAATATAAAATTTACCATTGGTCGCAGCAAGAAATCCATCCTACCTATTTAATGACATTAGCCATTGGTGACTTTGCCGAAATACGCGATGAATGGCAAGGAAAACCCGTCACCTATTATGTAGAAAAGGGTAGAGAAGCAGATGCGAAACGCAGCATGGGCAAAACTCCCCGCATGATCGAATTTTTAAGCGAAAAGTATGGTTATAAATATGCTTTTCCTAAATATGCGCAGGTTTGCGTCGATGATTTTATTTTCGGCGGGATGGAAAATACTTCTACCACCTTATTAACCGATCGCTGTTTAATAGATGAACGCGCCGCTTTAGATAATCGCAACACCGAAAGTTTAGTAGTTCACGAATTAGCACACCAATGGTTTGGCGATTTGCTAGTCATTAAACATTGGTCACATGCTTGGATTAAAGAAGGAATGGCTTCTTATTCTGAGGTAATGTGGACAGAAAAAGAATATGGTAGTCAAGAAGCCGCCTATTATCGCTTATTAGAAGCGCGGAGTTACATTAGTGAAGATAGCGGACGTTATCGCCGCCCGATGGTAACTCACGTTTATCGCGAAGCAATTGAACTTTATGATCGCCATATTTATGAAAAAGGTTCTTGTGTTTATCACATGATTCGGGCGGAATTAGGAGAGGAATTGTTTTGGCCTGCGATTCACACCTTTGTCCAAGATAATGCTCATAAAACTGTCGAAACAGTAGACTTATTAAGAGCAATTGAAAAAGCCACCGGCAGAAATTTAGCCTTCCTCTTTGACCAATATGTTTATCGTGGCGGTCATCCTGATTTTAAAGTTGCTTACGCTTGGGATGGCGATGCAAATTTAGCTAAGGTAACAGTTACCCAAACTCAAGCCAAAAATAATCAAAGTAAAGAGTTATTTGATTTAAAAATTCCCATCGGCTTTGGTTATAGTGAAGCGGGTACATCTCCCCAAATCAAAACCTTTACAGTTAGGGTAAACGAACGGGAACAAAGTTTTTATTTCCCCCTCGAAACCAAACCCCAATTTATTAGCTTTGATGTCGGGAATAATTACCTAAAAACTGTTACTTTAGAATATCCAATTCCCGAATTAAAAGCGCAGTTAGAATTCGATCCCGATCCACTTTCGCGGATTTATGCAGCTGAAGCCTTAGCCAAAAAAGGCGGTTTAGAAGCGACAAAAGCTTTATCTGCGGCGTTAAAAAATGACGGATTTTGGGGCGTGCGCGTTGAAGTCGCCAAACAATTAGCCGAAATTAAATTGGATCAAGCCTTTGATGGGTTAGTCGTTGGTTTAGCAGATAAAAGTCCTTATGTGCGTCGCTCTGTAGTTGATGCGCTAGCAAAAACCAAAACTATGGAAAGCTATAAGGCTATCAAAGGCTTAGTCCAAGATGGCGATCGCAGTTACTATGTAGAATCAGCAGCTTGTCGGGCGATAGGCGCGATCGCATCTGCTAACCTAGACGAAAAACCTAGAGAAGAAAAAGTTCTGAAACTGCTGAAATCAGTTCTAGAAGAAAGACAAGGCTGGAACGAAGTAGTTCGCAGTGGCGCGATCGCAGGTTTAGCCGAACTCAAAACCTCAGAAGCAGCCTTAAACCTGCTCTTAGAATACACCAAACCCGGCGTACCCCAAGCCTTACGCCTCGCCACCATCCGCGCCTTAGGGAAAATCTCCGTCGGGCAAAATCCCGTCAATTTAGAACGGATTTTAGAAAGATTAGGCGAACTAGCCAAAGAAAGCTTCTTCTTAACCCAAGTAGCAGTAGTTATCGCCTTAGGACAAATGGAGACACCCAAAGCCATTGGCATATTGCGATCGCTAGCCGATCAAACCCCAGATGGGCGGGTGCGGCGTTATGCTGATGAAGAGATTACGCGGGTACAAGGTAATATTGGTACAGAAAATGCACTGCGGAATTTGCGTGAAGAACTCGATCAAGTTAAGCAACAAAATCAAGAATTGCGCAGCCGCTTAGAAAATTTGGAAGCTAAATCTAAGAGTTCTGCATCGTAATTAAATCTGCACAATTCATCAATTAAACACATAGGGGCACAACAATGTTGTGCCCTTATAATTATCTGTACCTCCCCAAGTTGTAATCTGCTGTAATAGTTATGCAAAACCTCACCAGAATTACCCGCAACCCAGAAGTCATGGGTGGTAAACCTTGTATTCGAGGAATGCGTGTCACCGTTGGTGCGATCGTTATTGAAGCTGTTCACTAGTCTAATGTCGGGGACTCTCGTGAAAAAGATACGGTAATTATGGAATGGGCAAGAATCAGAGGATACATTATCTTTACCCATGATTTAGATTTTGGTTCTCTGTTAGCAGCAACAGGAGTCGATACACGGAATATAGCGGGAAGTTTGGTAGCCCCTACCTCTCACCCCCTTTCCTGCAAAAATGCATCAAACGTCAACCTATCAGGTAAAGAAGTTTGCGCCCCTGGTTTTGTTGCAGCTAAAGCACCCGCAGCTGCACCCCACACCACCGCCTGATATAAAGATAATCCTTCATAAAGTGCGGTGGCTAAACCACCATTAAACGCATCGCCCGCAGCAACTGTATCTACAACTTGAATGGGAAACACGGGTACAAAGAAACTTTCTTCAGCAGTGGCGCAGAAAACACCTTTTGCACCAAGTTTGATAATCGCACATTTCACACCCCGTTGTAATAAAATCGCTGCCGCTTGTTTTGCTGATTCTTCATTATTTACTGGAAAACCTACCAGTTGTCCTGCTTCGACTTCATTTGGTGTAATGATATCTACTAATGGATAAAGTTCATCGGGCACATGAGATTGTGCTGGTGCAGGATCGAGAATTACTTTTACCCCGGCTTGATGGGCTGCTTTCGCCGCCGCTACTACAGCTGCGATGGGAATTTCAAATTGTAAAAGTAAGGCGGTGCTATTTGGTAATAAATCAGATAACCGTTCTACATCTTCGTGATTTACACGCCCATTGGCACCAGGAACAATAATAATTTGATTTTCACCTTTGTCATCAACAGTAATCAGCGCCACTCCCGAACTGACATTATCGTCAATAGCAACATTGCTAGTATCTACGCCAGAATTTTCTAAATTGTAGAGTAATTCTGAAGCAAAACTATCTGTCCCTACGCGCCCTACCATATAAGTAGGAACTTGTAAACGTGCCAATGCAACAGCTTGATTTGCGCCTTTTCCTCCGGGAGTTTGGACAAAGTTATGTCCTAATAATGTTTCTCCCGCCATTGGCAATCGGGGAACTGTGGCGACTAAATCGATATTGATGCTGCCAAAAACAATAATACTCATGATCAGTAAGTCGGCGTAATTAAATATAACTAGAGACGCGATGAATCAAAGACGCGATTCATCGCGTCTCTACAAGATGTCTCCCTTGTTCCCTTCAAGAAATTAAAGTTTCCATTGCTGCGCCGACTACTCGATGATCGGTATCTTGTCTGAGTTCTGCTAGGGCTGCTTTGGCTTCAGGGTTATTAAAGTGCTTGAGTGCATAAGCAACTCGCACTCGGATATATTCAGATGCAGAATTTTTCAGAATTAGAAGTTGAGATAAAGCAGCAGCAGACTGGCGGGAATTTGCTAACCACCCCAAACCATCAACAGATGCTTCCTGAACTGCTGCATCGTCGCCATCTAAGCCCAAAAGACAAACTTCTAGAACTTCTTCCGGGCAATCCATTTCTACTAAGGCGGCTAAAATACTGCGACGTACTAACCAGTGATCGTCTCGCAAAAATGTCTGTACCAGATGAGATGCAGAAACTTTGCCAAATAAGGATAGGGAATTACAGGCTTCAGCGCGGACGTTGGGGGTGTTATCAAACTTGATAATTTGTAACAAGGCGGCAAAAGATTCTGAGGTTTTTTGCTTACCCAATTCCCTAGCGACAAAGGTGCGTACCAAAAATTCTGGATCTTGAATGTGGCGGTTGAGTAAAGGAACAGCGACATCAGCCGGATAATTTTGCAGGGCGGAAATTGCCTTGAGGCGGTATTGAAAATCTGGGTTTTGCAGTTCGGTTTCGATTTGACTGAGATCCATAAAATTTACAAGAATTTACACTCTAAAACTAAGTTACAGCTCTTCAGGAATGGGAAAGCGTTCTCCTTTGAGGTAAGCGTTAAAGTGCTGCTTAAAGTACAGTGTACTGGTCATATTTACTTCGTCACTGCGATCGGGTTTGACACTCTCCGCCCTATAAGGGCGAAGATTCTTCAATCTTTGACCCAACTTGCTCAGACAGGATTACTCCTGCATGAGTAGAGGTCGAATCTCCTGAAGCGTTGGGATCTAAGATCCAAGTTCCCGTATGCCCTACGGTACTCAAGGCTAATTTCAGAATATTGATGGCAGCATTCCAGTCTCTATCCATCACAAATCCACATTCACAAACATGAGTTCTTGTTGATAGAGATTTTTTGACTATTGCACCACAGTTAGAGCATTCAAGCGACGTATAGGCAGGATTAACCGCAACAGTTACCCTGCCAAACTTCACCCCAAAATACTCTAACCATTTCCTGAATTGATACCAACCAGCATCATTAATAGATTTGGCGAGACAGTGATTTCTAACTAAATTTTTAATCCTCAAATCTTCATAGGCGACCAAATCGTGAGATTGGATGACGCAACGCGCTATTCTCTTAGCGTGTTCTTCACGTTGCCTACTTATTTTGAGGTGTACTCGCCCTAATTTATTAATAGCTTTCTTACGGTTGGCAGAAGCCCTTTTTTTTCTAGAAACGCGCCTTTGTCGAAACTTGAGGCGTTTCTCTCCTGTGCGATAAAACCTTGGATTAGGTTCACTGTGTCCATTACTGTCTGTGTAGAACTCTTTAAGTCCAACGTCCAAACCGATAGTTTTACCAGTTGGTTGTGTTTCTACTTTGTTATCTACACTCACCAAAAATTGAACATAGTACCCGTCTGCACGACGAACTAACCTAACTCGTTTTATCTGTTCTATTTGGTAGAAGTTTAAATCCCACGTTCCTTTAAGTTTGAGCTTGCCAATCCCTTTTTTGTCGGTGAAGGTTATTTGTTTCCGGTCTTGTGAAAGTGACCACCCAGACGTTTTGTATTCCACTGAGCGAGAATTCTTCTTAAACTTTGGATATGCCTTTTTACCCACAACAGACTTTTTGCAGTTGTCGTAGAAACGAGCAATAGAACTATAAGCTCGTTCAATAGAGGCTTGGCAAGCACTAGAATTCAAGGCTTTTACAAATGGAAATTCACCTCTCAATGACTTGCTCAGACGATATAAGTCTTTTTGCCCTACACCTCGGTTATCCATCCAAAAACGGATACTCTTATTGCGAACAAATTGAGCAGTCCTAATCGCCTCATCAATAGCAGTGTATTGAGTTGTTTTCCCCTTGGCTTTGAATTCTAAAACAATCATTTGCGTGGAAAACTCTTACGCAAATATGATAACACAATTCAAGCCGTCCTGGAAGCGGCGCACTGAGAGCTACACCCGAAGTGGACGGGGCTTTAGACCCAGTTTCTTGGTAAATTCATAAATGGGCACTTGTTCGCGAATTAGTTTAATCAAGGTGTAGTCTTCTAAATTGTTCATAGTTTGCCTGTTGAGTTTGCTAACAAATTAGCGCTAAATTGTTACTCATAGGTTACTAACAGCTTTGCTGAAAATTTGAAACAGAGCAAAAGTTTTACATTCCCAACAGTCGATTAATAATTTTGACCATGACTCAGCCACAATTGAGTGAAAAAGTCCGAGAATTGATTATAAAAGCCAGAATTGTCAGTTTTGCTACTTGGCAAAATACTCATACACCAGAGGCTATTCAGCTATTCCAAGCGGCTGACGATGAGGGACGGTATCTCACCGATGAGGATTTGCAGCAGATTCAGCAGCTTGTACCTACACATACAGCGCTGATTTCTGTAAGTCAAGAATTACGCGATCGCGTCCAGGAAATTGTAGATGAAGCCAGAAGCCAAGTATTAACTCAATTTCCCAACATCACTCAACCAGGTGGCGGACTTTACCCTTCAATTAGGGCAGAGGCTTGCTGGCGTGATTTTTGGCACTTTCTGCGCTGTATTACTTACGGTATTGTTGGTCAACATGCTGATTATACAAGTGCTGATGGATTACACTATATGAAACTGTTGTATCAAGAATTGCAAGTACCGTTAGATGCAATGGTGGTGGGGTTGGAAGGTATTAAAACTGCTAGTTTAAAGCGAGTAAAACTAGAACAGCAAGAAATTGTTGCACCTTATTTCGATCGTTTGATTGAGCAGTTAAAGTTATTTCGATAAATTGAAAATGGGCATTGGGCATAAAAGACAACTGACAACTGACAATCAATCAAAGATCCCCGACTTCTTAAAGAAGTCGGGGATCTAGTAAATCGGTAAGGTAAATTTTTATTATGAAAAAGCTATAAATGACATTTTTATGCTACATAATCAAACAGCATTGTTGTCATGTAGCGATCTGCCCATTCTGTACCAAAGGATTTTTCGAGAACGCGGCGGGTTTTATCATTTTGTTGCTGTTTGGTACAGTAATTTCGTTGCCCTGCAAGCACTTTGGAAATATCTAGATTTGATGTGAGCGGTGTTTGTTGACTAGCAATTTGACAATGAATGGTTAGAAATTCCCGAACTCGGTTGAGAAACTTATCTTCTTCTTCAGGGTTTCCGGGACGAATAAATAGACAAAATTCCGAAAAGATATCACCCCACTCTGGTAAGGTGCGTGGTTGAGAAAACTCCAGGGCGGATAATACAGATAATTTTTGATAATAGCTCGATGGAAGAGTGCGATCGCTACTAATAGGTGACAAATCCGCGATCGCTGCACTAATTCCGCCTTTCCCGCCAACTAAATCTGTACCAAAGATGGGAATGGCATATTCGGGATTGGGGAACATGACACAGTGGAGAATATCTAATCCATTGCCAACCTGAGCCAATTCTAAATGCAGTTTGCGAAATTGCGGCGTTTGGTAGCAATGATTTTCAATGATGAGCCGTTCGCCTTCTAAATGTCCCTCAACATACCCTAAACCTTCAGGTACAGAGTAAGGTGACAAATCTAGATTTTTTTGCCAAATTTCTTCAATAGAATCGGCTAATCTGCGAATTAATTGATGCTGACTGTTTCTGATGGACGCTGACATAGATTTCAACATAGACTTCTCTGGAAAAAAGAATTAATATTTACCTTGGCGCATAGTTTGTGCAAAATTTGTGCAGAAGAATGAGCGAATGGGAAAATGGGCAAGTCAGCCCCTCATGAAAAAATCCCACAACCAAACCTGAAAATCTCTCTTCCCTGTTCCCTGTTCCCTATTTTCAAGACAGGATAACGCTGTCAGTCGTCATCATCACATCAGGTTACCAATGGAGAATTCTACTAATTTGCTCTGGGAGATCCAAGGAATTAAAGGGTTTGGTAATCACGCCACTCACACCTAAATCATTAAACTGACGCTTTTCTGCTGTTTGTGCTTTAGCAGTTAACAGAATTACCGGGATTTGTTCGGTTTCTGAATGAGATTGCAGTTCTTTAAAAGTAGCTATACCATCCATATCTGGCATCATCACATCCAACAGAATTACATCAGGTTTTTGAGTTTGTGCAGTCTGGATACCTTCAAAGCCGGAACTAGCAGTGAATACTTCCCATCCCGCAGCCATTCTGATGCCGAATTGCACAACGGTTTGAATTGTTTCTTCGTCATCAATAATTAAAATTCGCTTTTCCATAAATTACCCCTCATGAAATCTGGGTGCTGTCAAGGGTAGGTAATGTGAAGGCAAAGGTACTACCGCAACCTGGAGTACTTTCTGCCCAAATTCTGCCGTTGTGCTGTTCAATAATTTTGCGGCAGATTGTTAACCCTAAACCAGTACCACCTTTTTTCCGGGAATCTGACGAATCGACTTGTTGAAATCGTTCAAAGATTCGTTCAAGTTGATCGGCGGGAATACCTTGCCCTTCGTCGCGTACCCGAAATACCACTTCTTTGGGGAAGTTTGGGGAAGTTTGTTCTGGTTCTACAGTCAGCCAAACAGTCCCCCCTGGTGATGAAAACTTGATAGCATTACTAATTAAATTTGTTAAAGCTTGTAAGATGTAATCGGCATCTGCCCAGACTGAGATATCTTGGGGTTGTTTAACTAAAGTGATTTCTTGCTGTTGTGCCATTGCTTGCATTGCCTCTGCTGCTTGGATCGTCAAATTAGCTGCATTACAGGCTTGACACTCCATGATCACTTTACCAGACTCAATGCGCTGTAAATCGAGGACATTGTTAACTAAGCGTACTAAGCGTTCAGTGCTATCATCGGCAATGCCTAGCATTTGTTGTCCTTCTGCGGAAAGATTGCCCAATCGCCCTGTAGCTAAGATTTTCAGGGCACTGTGCAAGGAAGTTAGGGGTGTGCGCAATTCATGACTGATGATCGAAATAAATTCATCTTTCATCCGTTCAATGGCTTTGCGATCGCTAATATCGCTACTTAAAGCAAAAAATCCCTTGACGGCGTTCTGCTCATCAACATCAGGGATATAAGTCACATCAACCGCACGCGAACTGCCATCTTTTAAAACGATATCATTTTCATAGTTAACGGCTTGTCCAGATAAAGCTCTTTGTACATAAACTTGCATTCTGTGGTAGCAATCTTCGCCCCAAACCTGTTGCAGATGGGAACCATAAATTTCTTTGGGTGATTGTCCCAACCAATCTTGATATGCTTGATTGTTAAAGCGATATTGTTGGCGATCGTCTACATAAGCAATGAGTACAGGTAAGGCATTGGTAATTAAGCGCAGTTGTTCTTCACTCTGTCGCGATGCTGCTTCCGCCTGCATCCGCACGTTAATTTCCTCTTGTAATTCTGAAGTTCTGGCGGCGACTACTTCTTCTAAATGTTCTAAAAGTTGAGCTTGAGATAAGGCAATACTAATTTGATCGGCTAATTGTTGCATCAATTCCAATTCAAAATCTACCCAATGGCGGTAGTTATTGCATTGATGGGCGATTAATAACCCCCAAAGTTGATTTTGAGCGCTGGCATTGAGATTTTGGACGATGGGAACAATTAATTTGGCTTTAATCGCAAATTGATCGACAAATTCCACCAAACATTCTGCCAAACCAGCCGCCGGATCGTGGACATTTGCGATCGCTCTTACCCGTCCTTGAGCATACAATTGTTGATATTCCTGGGGAAAAACTTCTTGAGGAAATTCCAGATCCATGAGTGTGGGGTAATCTGGTAACACCGATTCGCTGATGGTTTTACCTGTACCATCCGGCAATACATGATAAATTAGCACGCGATCGGCTTGGAGAATCCTTTGCACTTCCGTCACGGTGGTATGCAGAATTTCCTTAAGTTGTAACGACTGACGAATTTTCAGCGTCACTTCCGAAAATAATTCCACCCGTTGCTGTTGCTGGCGTAATTCCGCTTGCATCGATTCCCGGCGCTGGCTAATATCTCGCAATAGCAGCAAATGACAACGGGGAAGAACATTTGGCGTTAAAGTATATTCCACCTCTCGCCGACTTTGGCTAGCAGATGCAACTAACAGTTCCCCAATCAATGATTCTTTCGGTAGACAACTCACAGACTTGAGTTGACGAGTAAATTCCGCCGTGATGAAATTAGATAAAGCTTGTCCTTTGAGTTGCTTACGGGTGAGTCCGAGTAATTCACAAGCAGCAATATTTAGATCTAGGAAAAATCCGCGATCGTCAATCAGGGCGATCGCATCATGGGCGTTTTTATATAAACTGTTCAGCAGACGCTTGTGAATGCGTCGTTTCTGTTTCGACTTTTTCCCGCCAAATAGCGATCGCTGCTTATAAGAACGTTTTGACACCTGCATCTATCTGCAAAAGGACTATTTTCATTCTTTACTGAACTTATCTAAAGTTCAAATGTGATTAAGTTAATGTTGGAAAATTTAACATTTGGGAATAGTCCCTAAATATCAGGCTACTAGCATCATGCTTTGCATAAAGCGATCGCAAAAGCGCAAAACTATAACTTTATTTACAAATAAATCAATAATGTTGATTTTTTGATAATACAAATTTGAACAAAGAATAGGACAGATTGTAGGGGCATGGCAATGCCATGCCCTCTAGAATATATTGATGTGTCGCTGGTGCGATCGCTGCATTATATATGAACATTATTTGCCCTAAAACCCTCTTCTACGTAAATAGAAGAGGGTTTTAAACTGGGTTTCCTTACTTCAATGTAGGAAACGGATTAGGTAATCAAAAAACTTTTGCTCAACTTCTTTACTGACTATGTACACTCATTAAAATTAGCTTCAGCATTGAAGTTTGACCATTTCAACCATCTATCAGACTTACATTATAGAAGGCTTACCACCGTCTGATAGTAAAGAGTCGCGGAGAAAAACAAATTGCTGTTCAAATCCCATTGGTTTGAGTGCTGATATCAATGACTTAGCCTCTGAGGAGGGTTGATAATCCGAGGGAGCCTGGATGATTTCCGTGCGCTCCATCCCTTGCGCTAACTGATACCAAAAAGCCAGCTTGGTGTTATTGGTTAGGGAATTGTATTCACCAGCTATGTCTGTGTTTGTCCCCTTGAGCAAGTTACGCATCAATTGCAATTGCTCATCTTGAGACATACCTTTGGCTTTATTAAACAACTCATCAGAGTTGTCAGGAGCCGTACCATTTGGCTCTTTCATTCCTGATTCGCTACAGATAAAACGGTAGACGTACCACAACACAGCGAGTTGATCGTCTACAGATAGACGCTTAAAAGTTTCAGCATGTTTTGCAGCTTGGCTTGTGTAAGCAGTCATAAATTATTCCAAATTCATCAAGTATTGCAGTTAGGCAATTTAAATTAATCACCGTAACGTTACTAAACTTAACGAATTGAATTTAGGTGTTTAACCCTACTAAAGTTAGAGAATAGGAATGACTTGAAGCGTTTTCCAACCTGCCCATAGCATGATGTAATACCCATATCAGAAGCTATCTGCTAGGCCTCAAGTCGCTGAAACCATAGCTGTAATTATCCTGAACCTCAATGCTTAATCAATCTTCAGGGCGAATGCTGCTCTCTCACAACTTTAATGTTTCTCCTGATACCATACCCGCCCTCAGTCGCGAAGAATTTGCGGAGGTTTTTCAATCTGGTTTGAGTGCCTATGAAAACCTAAAATGTAGGCTGGTAAATCATCCTCATTGGACTGTAGAAATTTTATTCCCCACCGATGAATTTTCGCCCCAGCAAGTGGGCGAACTCTGTGCCCAAGCCTTAGCCGAGAAGCGGAGATTACAGGAATTAAGTGCAGAAAATAACCCGGAAATTTTAGTTTTGGGTGGTATCAAAACCACTCCGCCTACTAGTGATTCTCCTGATGCATTGCAACCGGGCAACTGGGGTGTGGATGTAGTCGAAACTGCCTCAGGTCAGGCATTTTTACAAGCGATCGCCTGGGATGCTACCATTGCTCAAAAACCCGCAGATAGTATCTTCAAAGTAGAATTCAAGCAAACTTGAACTAAATAATTACCAATGCCTTCTCTCAACGAAGATTTGATTCGCGCGATCGTCAAAGGTGATATTGCAGCTGTAGAAAGCTTATTAGCCCAAGGTGCAGATGCTAATACCACCGGAGGCGTGACAGCCTTGGGAGCCAGTAATACAGCATTAATGTGGGCAGCTAGTGAAGGTTATTTCGAGATTGTAGAATTGCTGCTAGCTCATAATATTGATATCAATGTCAAAAATCCCACAGGTTACACAGCCTTAATGTTTGCCGCAGAAGGCGATCGCCGCAATATTGTATCGTTGTTGCTAGATCGTGGTGCGACTATTGGCGATCGCAATTCCTACGGTGAGACTGTGCTGATGACAATGGCACGGCGTGGACAAACAGATATTGTGCAACGTTTAGTAAAAATGGGTGCTGAAATCAATGCCACCAATAACATCGGTGACACAGCATTATACTTAGCAGCCGATAATGGGCACACATACACCGTCAAGGCATTAATTGAACTAGGCGCACAAGTAAATACAGAAAACCTCGGTGGTTGGACTCCCCTCATGATGGCAGCCGCCAGGGGGGATTTAGAAACTATGAAAATTTTGTTAGCACATGGCGCTGACTTTCGCCCCAAAAATCGCTGGGGTGCTACAGCCTTGAGTGAAGCCCGCAATTCCTTTCGTGCAGCCCAAGCAGCAGATTTGTTAATCCAAGCAGGAGCGACAGAGTAGGAAAATTGTAGAGACGCGATGAATCGCGTCTGTAATCAATGCCCCATGCCCAATGCCCAAAAATAATCATTTGTGCAAACCGAGTGCAAAAGTCTCTCATTTCATCAAGATTTACAAATCTTGATGCACATCTTTACTCGGTCGTAAGAAAATGATCATAACAAAGCGTATAAAACGCTAAGAAGCTTAATCGTCCAGGACATTACAACTTTCATGTTTATGGAAGCTGGAAATTTTGCTTGCAACAAATCAATCCCACGATTTGCTTGACCTGGGCGATTAATCTGAATTTTATTTACAAATTGAAACATTTTTCTTAAACTTTCGTTAACAGGAGAAACAATTAATGCCATTTGGACCAGCTTCACGCTTGGGAGTTAGCCTCTTCGATGAAACCCCTCCCGTTGAGTGGGTAGCAGGCCGCTCCCAAGAAGAAGCAGAAACATTCATTAAGGCAGTCTATCGGCAAGTATTGGGCAATGCCTATGTAATGGAAAGCGAGCGTCTCTCTGTGCCCGAATCGCAGTTTAAGCGGGGTGAATTGAGCGTTCGCGAGTTTGTCAGAGCCGTGGCTAAATCTGAACTTTATCGTTCTCGCTTTTTCACCAGTTGTGCGCGCTACCGGGCGATTGAACTCAATTTTCGCCATTTGTTAGGTCGTCCACCACTGGATTTAGAAGAAATGCGTGCCCACAGCACAATCCTAGATACTCAAGGGTTTGAAGCTGAGATTGATTCTTACCTCGATAGCGATGAGTATCAATCCACCTTTGGGGAAAACTTTGTTCCCTATATCCGGGGCTATAAGACAGAAGCTTGTACTAGCATGGTGCAATTTACCCATACCTTCCAACTGGTGCGGGGTGCTTCTAGCAGCAGCTTGAAGGGTGACTTGTCAGGTAAGGCTCCCAAGCTGAATGCCCTAGTAATTCAAGGTATTCCCACACCAGTAGTCTCACCTGCTAGTAAGGGTGCAGTGTTCTCTGCTCGTCCCACTGGTTCCGTTACTCGTCTGGGAGTCGATGGCAGTGCAGGTGGTAAAGTTTACCGGATTGAAGTTACAGGTTATCGCGCCAAAACCTTTAACAGTATTTCCAAGTTCCGGCGTTCCAACCAAGTCTTTTTGGTGCCCTACGATAAGCTCTCCCAAGAATATCAACGGATTCACCAACAAGGCGGCGTAATTGCCAGCATTACTCCTGTCTAAATCAGCTGAAAAATTAGCAAAATAGAGGAGATAGATTTCAATGACATCCCAGACAATTCTTGAACTTTGGCCGACTAGTAGCTTAGAAGAAGTTCAAACAATCATCCGTGCAGTTTACAAACAAGTTTTAGGCAACCCTCATGTCATGGAGAGTGAGCGGTTGGTAACAGCAGAATCACAATTGTGCGATCGCTCTATCTCTGTACGGGAATTTGTTCGTGCTGTTGCTAAGTCTGATTTTTATCGCAACCGCTACTTCTCGTCCTGCGCTCCCTACCGGTTTGTGGAACTGAACTTCTTACACTTACTGGGACGCGCACCCCAAGATCAACGGGAAGTTTCCGAGCATATCATTCGGACTGTAGCCGAAGGCTACGATGCGGAAATTGATTCCTACATCGATAGTAATGAATACGAAACAGCCTTTGGCGAAAACATCGTACCCTACTATCGCGGTAAGAATAGCGCTGCTAACCCCAAACAAGTAGGCTACAACCGGATATTTGCCCTCGATCGCGGCCCTGCTCAAATTGACAGCGCGGTTAAATCTGCTCAATTGGTGTACGCTGTAGCTACCAACAGCACCAATGCGATTAAACCCTCTTCATCAACTGTAATTGGTTCTGGTACAGAAAAGCGGTTCAAGATTTTGGTCAAGGGTAGCAAATTTGACAGTCCCCGCCGCATTAGTACTACAGAGTACATTGTTCCAGCTAGTAAGATGACTCCACAAATTCAACGGATTAATCGGACTTCTGGCAAAATCGTCAGCATTACTGAAATTGTGTAATGTTTAACCGGGTGGGCAATGCCCACCCTCAATAAATTAAGCTTTTTAATCAAAAATTGTGCTAAAAATCACCGAAAAATCTCCCATTGCAAACACCAAAGAGTTGATGAATATTACAGAGTTTGTGGCAAATTCTTTAGGGCGTTGGCGATCGCAACGCAGCGCCCATCATTTAGCATTCAGCCACTTTGAAGCCGTACAGTCCGAGATAGATATTATCGCTCTCCCAGAAGACGATCCAGCAGTGATTGACTTATGTAAAAGCTATAACATCGATCCGCAGACGGCGGTTTCCCCATTTCGCATGAGTTGGGAAGGGCAATCAGATTGGGATGACAATGAAATCAAAGGTAGCTGTATTCTCGTACCCATTCCCGATCCTACCGATCCTCAGCGCGGCAAACTCCTACGCGATCAAGGCTATGCAGAAACCATCGCGGCTGCTGGCGACTATTACTTAACAGAAGACGGCACATTTGTCCTGACAACCGCCTACGATCGCGCCGCCGCCGAAGAAAAAATCTGGTTTGTTAACCCCAATGTACGTTGTCGAGTTTCCCTAATTAAAACCAGCGCCGGTTCTGGAGTTGTCACAGCTTCCTTTTCCTCAGAAATTCGCCAGGGTGTTCAAAGTTAAGTTACCCATTCACCATAAAATCTCACACCAAAGCATGAAAATCTCTCTTAAGAGTCAACAGTCAACAGTCAACAGTCAACGATAGACCCAAAAATACAACACTAGTCATTTCTAGTCATATAGATACAACATCAAAACGTGCAGTTTCAATAGATACTGATCGCGTTAGCTTTGCTATGTCATTTTTCCCAAATTAAGGTCATCCTTTGAAATTTTCATTCTCCTAATTGTTTATTTATCCTCATTAAGTTATGACCTCTTCATTACCACATATTCGCGAAACTGTATCGAATGATTTAATTACCTTAGCTCGTTGGATGGCAGGTGATTTCAGCAATTATCAACAGGCATACGAAAATCCTAAAGATTACGCCCATATTCACGTTTTTTTCCGTCCCTTAGCCTGGGAATTCTTCTCAGGAATTGGGCTTTATTCCGAACAAGTTTATGACTATGATTTGTGGCGACCTTATCGACAGGGAGTGCATCGTTTAGTCGATAGCGGCGATCAAATTTATATCGAAAATTACAGTTTAAAAAACCCTCTTTTATATGCTGGTGCAGCCCGCGAATTAAGCATTCTCAAAACAATCACCCCAGATTGTATAGAACGCCGATATCACTGCTCAATGATTTTTCAACGCGAGGGAGATAGATTTATTGGCGGTGTGGAACCGGGAAACTTATGCTTAATTGAAAAAAATGGCTGTCAGACTTATCTCCACAGTTACGTTGAAATCACCCAAAGCACTTGGGTAAGCCTTGATAGAGGGCTAGATGTAAATACACACGAGCAGATTTGGGGGTCTACCTTTGGGCCTTTGCGGTTTGAAAAAAGGGAGAGTTTCGCTGATGAAATTCCAAACATCCTATGAAACTTCTCTAGCCAATCTGGGCATTAAGCCGAATATGCTACCCCCAGAAGCACAGAAAAAAATGCAGTGCTGGATTCGCAGCAGACATTTAATTTGTTCGGGCAACTTCTTTGTTTTTGAAACTGTAGATTACAGTGCGATTGAGCGTTTTTCTCAATGTGTAGCTGCCTTAGGAGGTACTGTGATTACCGTCGATCCAGTGGACAAAATTTGGATGGGCGCTCATCGTCAAGTAATTCTTTATCGTGCAAGAGCTAGTTTGCATACACCTTGCCACAATTTGAAACAATATTGGCTGAAATATGGAGGTTTTCGCACCAGATTTGATGAGCAAGTTTAAATGATTAGTAATACTAATTGGGAAAAAGAATGTATAGCTGTTGACTGTTGACAGCGCCGCACTGCGATGCCCTGAGCTTGTCGAAGGAAGCTTGTCGAAGTGTTGACTGTTCACAGAGTTGAAAGCCTTGTATGGTCAGGGTTTTATCTTACCTTGATGTCCTAACCTATCTGGCTACAGCCATAACACATTGGTAGGGGCATGGCATTGCCATGCCCTCTATAATATGTTGATGTGTCAGCAAAATGATTTGAAAATCTCTCTTGTCTGTTGTCTGTTGTCTCTAGCCCCTAGTCCCTAGCCCCTAGCCCCTATCCCTCCAGACTTGCGCGTGTGGTACGACGGGTTAAAGCATGAGGTGTATCTAGCTCTTGTGCTGGTTGGCTCAAAAGGCGCGATCGCATCTCCTCACTTAGTCCCTGAACATGGGTAAAATCTGCCCCAGCAATGCTTTCTAGTTGCTCAAACTCCACACCAGTCAAATCGGCTGCGCGTAAATCAGCGCCGGCTAAATTAGCACCATTTAACCGCGCATTACGTAAACATACTCCCGGTAACCAGGCTTTGCGCAAATCAGCCTGACTTAATCTTGCTCCTTGAAGATTCGCACGAGTTAGATCCGCTCCCCCTAAATATGCACCCAACATACTTGCACCCTGCAAATCAGCATGACGTAAGTTAGCTGTATTCAACTGGGCACCATTTAAATAGGCATTAGGCCCAATCGCCCCCGAAGATTTGTAATTAAAGCCTTCAGGAAAGAAGGTTTGGCTATCATATCTCGCGCCTAGCAGCTTGGTGTCGGTTAAATTAGCTCCTCGTAAATCCGCACCACTCAGATCTACTCTGTACATACAAGCTGCCTGTAAATTAGCATCTGTTAAAATCGCATAACTGAGATCTGCTGCTCGTAAATCAGCACCACTGAGATCTGCTGCACTCAAATCCGCTTTGCTCAGATTGGCGCGAATCAAAATAGCTTGATGTAAATTAGCTCTTTGCAGTTCTAAACCACTAAGGTTGAATTGATATAAATCTTCTTGCGTCAGAGCAATTCCCGCCTTGAGGACAGCCAAAACATCTAGAGGTGTCTTTTGAGTCTCTCTGCCGATCATGAATTGAAATTGTGAGATTATTGTAGGGATATTGTACCGCGATATATCTACCCGAATTTTAGATTTTAAATTTTGGATTTTGAATTGAAGATTCACAATTTAAAAGGGTCTGATAGCAAACTAATTCATTTTCGCTCCGCCAGAAGCAAGCTACGCGGAACAATTCTCAAATCCACAATTAAACCTCGTCCATTTTGAAACCAGGAGTAGTGCGGGCATCTTGCCCGCTACTACCACCAGGGAGCAAGATGCTCCCACTACTTTTAAAACTATGGTTCTCAAAATAGATGTGGTTTATTTATGTCTTTGCTTGGAGTTAATCTAAAATCCAAAATCCAAAATCCAAAATTGTTTGAGGATCAGCTATGCCTTTTGTACAACCAATGACCATGATGGAGTTTTTTCACAAGAGTGAAGGAGTCTGGTTTACCCAGCGCACGGTGCATCACTTTGATGCAGTGGCGGATCAGTCGGGAGAATCAAAGCTGTATGTGGGAGTAATTACAGCCCACGATCTCAGGGTAAACGCCATCTGTGAATCACAAGGTATCGATCCAGCTAGGGCTAAGGGAGGTGCTAGCTTTATGTGGCAAGAACATGACGACGATCGCGAACCCGATCCGGAACGTGCGGCTGTATTAATTGATGTACCAGATGATGAGACAGGGCGATCGGGAAAATTGCTGCGGAATCAAGGTTATGTGGAAAAAATTCCCGTAGTTAGCCGTTACTGGTTTGGACAAGACGGCATTTTAACCATTGATACCGAATATGAAACAAACCAGGGACAGGAACGCTGCTGGTTTATGACTGATGATTTTCGGGTACGTGTAAGCACGGTGCGAATGATGAATGGTGTGTATTTAATGACCTATTGCTCGGAAAGACGCTATTTAACTGAGACAAATTTAGCGCAAATGGTAGAACACAATTTATCTAGAGCATCTCTATAAAGCCTCTATCAGATAGTTCTTGGGCAGAATATACTGGAGTTTATTGGCGATCGCATTTTCTAAGTATTGCGCGATCGCTTCCGGCTAACGTTAAGGATCGTTACTTTGTTTAATATATTCGAGACGGCGAATCTGCGAATCCTCTATTCTCTGGGATTAAGGCAAATTAGTCTCTAACTTTTATGTATAAGTGCTTCCTTGAGCATCTGGAACAATCGCTTTTGCAACGGTTTACATTAGAGAGTCGTCCGATTCCCTCCGGACTAGAGTATCAGGTGAGCGATCGCGGCAGAAATCCCGCCACAATTCAAAGTTGGTGTTATCAATGCCCAGAATTACGCAAAATCCGCTATACATACATCGATGCAGGCGCAAGCGCTCAAATCTTTAACAGCGTGATTTATCCCAGTCATCACTACGATTTGCCCTTACTCGGCATTGACTTTCTGTCTTTCGGACAAGTGAAAAACCTGATTGTGATGGATTTCCAGCCGCTTTTTCAAGATGAAGCCTACTTGAGGAAGTACATCTACCCATTGCAGACATTGCGCGATAAGTATCCAGACTTGGCGCAAAATCTGGAAATGAAATTTTATGACGCTAATCAGTACTTCTCAAAATATCTGTTATTTGCCAAAACCGATGCTGAAACAGTCAAAACGCGGGTATTTGAAGCCTTCAAAGACTATCTAAACTTATACTGGCAAATGTTAGACCAAGCCAAACCTCTGATTGATCAGTCAGACATTCAACGGATTGTCAAAGCACAAAAAGACTACGACCAATATAGTGCCGATCGCGATCCTGCATCTGGATTATTCAGCAGCTACTTTGGTCATCAATGGTCAGAGCGATTTTTACATGAATTTTTATTTGAGGATGCTGTGCCATTAGCGGCTGTAGCAGCCAAATAGAGATTTAAATCTATATCGCCTCAACAGAATCCGGTGATTGTTCATTTTGAATTTGGAGCGAAGCGAAGTTGACTCTCTATCAGCCATTTTTAGATTACGCGATCGCGCTTTTACAAAATCGTTTAAATTTGCAGTCTTATCCTATTCCTGCTGGCTTTGAGTCCAAACAAGCAACAGTAGGTAAAGGCAAACATCAAGAAGAAGTTTTAACAACTAGCTACGCCTATCAAACTAGCAAACTCCGGCAAATTCGAGCCGCCCACGTACAGGGAGGTAACTCACTTCAGGTATTAAATTTCGTAATTTTTCCTCACCTAAATTACGATTTACCCTTCTTTGGTGCCGATTTAGTCACCTTACCCGGAGGACACTTAATCGCCCTCGATATGCAACCCCTATTTCGCGATGATTTAGGATATCAGGCGAAATATACCCAACCTATCCTGCCAATTTTCCAGACGCATCAGCAGCATCTCCCTTGGGGCGGGGACTTCCCCGAAGAAGCCCAGCCCTTTTTCTCACCAGCCTTTCTCTGGACGCGCCCCCAGCAAACCGAGGTAGTAGAAACCCATGTATTTGCAGCTTTTAAAGCCTATCTTCAAGCCTACCTAGATTTTGTTGAGCAAGCACAACCCATCACCGACGCCAAATATTTAGCCGAAATCGAACAAGCTCAACTGCGTTATCTCCGCTACCGCGCCGAAAAAGATCCAGCAAGAGGAATGTTCACCCGTTTCTACGGTACTGAGTGGACAGAAGAATATATCCACGGCTTTCTCTTCGATTTGGAAAGAAAACTCGCATTATCAGGGGCTAGGGGCTAAGAAGCAGAGGGGCAGGGAGCAGGGGGCAGGGGGACAAGGAGGACAAGGAGGACAAGGGAGACAAGGAGGATAAATGACAATTGTAGAGACGCGATTAATCGCGTCTCTGCCCAATACCCAATACCCAATACCCAATGCCCAATGCCCAATGCCCATTTTCCTGTGCTTTGGTAACTGAAATCTGAGAAAATTTAATATGGGCATTTTAAAACTACTTTTAGCAAACAAAACAGATATGTCTGACACTACAGAACTCACAGCAAACGCTCAAACTGACTCGGAAGAATTGACTCTCGCGATCGCAGAATTAGAACAATATCGGGAACGTCTAGTTAACGATACCTTGTCAATGGCGCAAAAGGCTAAAGTTATGAAGGCACAAGCCCTTGCTAGCCTGCAACCTCAACTTACCCAAATAGACGCTACTCTAGAGTCGCTACGTCAGCAGCAATCTGCTTTGACATCGGGTAATTAGAGGCTGGAAAATAACGCTGATAGGGAATTTGTGATGAGTCAATCGCTCAATATTGACACTTCAGGGGTGAACGATTCCATCCTGCGAGTGCAAGCTGAAAATGATGCTTTGGTTCAAAGAGTAAACGAGCAGATTTCACTAGAAATCTTCGATGCTACAGATGAAACGGTTCTTAAGCAACTCGTAGAGGGTTTAGGAGATCCGCGAGGATTGGTGCGACTGCGGTTTGCGGAAACTTTGGGTGAAATTGGCGAAGCTGCAACGCCCTTTCTCATAGAAGCGCTGAAAAATCATTCTAATGTAGTGGTGCGCCGGGCTGCTGCTAAAACACTCACCATCATTGCCGATCCTCGTGCTGTACCAGACTTGCTTCAGGCTTTTCTGAATGATGAAGATACGGTAGTCAGAAGTTCAGCCGCCGGAGCCTTGGCTAGGACAGGAGAAGCATCTGTACCAGCGTTGCTCGATATTTTAGCATCAGATGAGCATCCCCAAGATATTAAAGGTCATGCGGCATGGGCATTGGCGTTTATTGGCTCAGAAGCAGCAGATTATCTATATAAAGCATTAAATGCTGCCTCTTTAGATGTAAGATGTGCTGTGATTGGTGCGCTTGGTCATGTAGCGCAAGAACAGTCAGATGAAAAGTCTTGCAACTTGCTGGTTTCTGCTTTGACAGATCCAGAAGCACTAATTCGCACCGAAGCCGCCGCCGCCTTGGGACAAGTAAATTATCCTCCATCTGTACCGCATTTAATTCTGGCACTTCACGATTCTGATTTGGATGTGAGAAAAGCCGCAATTAATTCTCTGGGTAAAATTGGCGATCGCGCAGCTAATGAACCATTACAGGCCCTACTCAATGATGAACAGGAAGTAGTGAGGATTTTAGCAAAATTAGCGATCGCCCAAATTGAACGCCAGTCACAAGAAGATGATTGGTAACAATTGAATTTCGGGGCGAGTTTAGCGATGTCTAACGACAAACCGCTCCTCCTCTACGCCCAAATTGAAGGCCAATCACAAGAAGATGATTGGCAAAATTCCCTTTCAGTTGTCTACCAGCAACATTTCACCGGTAGCTACATCCGTGAAAGAGAGCCAATCTTAGTAAGTTTATCCTGATCCAGCCCCTTGAGTTCATCCAGATGCAACCATCCCTGTTTAATCAGAGTTGCAAACACAAATACGAGAACTGAATAGTTGTAATCATACTTACCATCAATCTCATGTCTTTTGGCACTGAGAAAGTTATGTAATCGCCAGATATCTTCCAACTCGGAAATGTGAACGGCGTTGTCGCGAACGTCCTGAATCAGGGCGTTGATTTCTCGCTCATATGCTTTTTGAAAGGCGGCTTGAGCAACTTCTTGTTCTAAATCAGACCAGCTAACTTCGTTTACCTTCATGCTCCCATCCCAAAATACTCTCCTCCAAGAGAGCAAATTCACTTCATAAGGGAACTCCAAAAAATATATTATTCCGTTCAAGTTGTTAACGGTTAACAGTCAACAGTCAACCGTCAACAGTCAACAATAGCTTCAGGAATATTTTTTACTTGGAAGTCCCTAATACAGTTTTCATATCGAAGATTGTGGTCAGAGCAAAGCCATACTCACAATTTTCGATATTGTACTGCGTTAGACCGCAGATTTATAATTTGTGGAGGTGTAGGGCTTTGTCCTAGTCTGGGATTGATCGCCCTATCACCTCATTTCCTAAGTCTGTTTCTAGATCAGAATCAAAAGAAAATTCTTCTAGCACAGCGCGGCGTAAATAAAGCTACTCTTTCAAACAGTCAAAAGCCTTGATGTATTAACCTTTTGACTTTTGACTTTTGACTTCCGTGTAGCGGTACTAGTACTAGCGAACCAAATTCAGTAGCTCTTTGGGAGATGCTAGTAAGTCTATCGCCACAAAGAAGATTTTGTTATCAGGAGTCAGCAAGAATCTCCAGGCCATGTTCATACCCACAGCAGCGCCAAACCAGGGAGTTTGCACTGTACCTGTAACTTTAATCTGAGTGTAACCATCCTCTGCGGGTTCAGACACACCTCGCAGTGGTATTAACTTGAGGTTCTGACAATCTTCTCGGAAAAACCGATAGACTGCTTCCTTACCTGCGATCGGTTTTTGAAAGGGAGGTTGTAGCGCACCATCGGGAGTAAATAACTCAATCAACGCATCAAAATCGTTGGCATTTAAGTTATCCATATAACTCAGAATGGTTGGATTATCAATGCCTTCGATAGTTACAGGTGTACGTTTAGCTATTTCTTTCGGCGGAGCCACAGGTTCACTAACCTTGGTATAACTGCCTAATTTATTGGGATCGTATCCCATATCAACTACAGAATTACGCAGAACGGTAATTTGCTGTCCTGCATCTAGATCCCTAATTGCTTGCAGAACTGCGGCTGCATTTGCTGATAGTCGATAACCTTGTGGAATCGGAGCGACAATACCCTGCTCCATCCACTCTCCCAGCCGATACCAAAAACCAAGTTTGATGTTTACAGACCAAATTGCATAGGTGCGGCAAATGGGTGTATCAGCACGGTTTGCTAGGTCACACATTACCTGAGTTTGTTCCTGGAAAGACATTTGCTTGAGTTCATTCAAGGTATTTTCTGCAAATACCATATTTGCAGCACCAGGAGCAGCAATGGTAATTGTTTTACCCATTTCTAGGTAAGCAAACCAGATGAGCGCTAGCTGATCTTCAGCACTTAGTTGGTTGAAGCGAGCAATGGTTGCTGGGACTAAATCAGCAGTCAGTGTTTCGGGAAAGATACCGCGAGCTGAATCGATAGTAAACGGCATAAGTGAACCTTAATTAGGAGTTTATTGATGATCAAGCTCAACGCTTAACTGACGTTTACAGCTTTATTTGTGTAAATCTAATTAGTAGTATTAACTATTTGTAACGAAAAGTAAAGAAACTTAATAAATTTTTGTATCGGTCTTGACAGCAATTGCAGTGGAAAGCCTACCAGTTATATCTTTGAGCAAGTAGGCAATCAAAGGCTGACTTTCTGTAAAGTCCTGAGATTAAATACAATTCCAGAGTTTTATGTCCTTTTACAGGGTGATGCGATCGCGCAGCTAATGAATCATTACAGGCACTACTCAACGATCAACAAGAGGTAGTGCGGGTTTTAGCGAAATTAGCGATGTCTAACGACAAGCTGCTCCGCGTCTACGCGCTGCGAATGAACCATTACAGGCGCTACTCAACGATGAACAGGAAGTAGTGCGGGTGTTAGCGAAATTAGCGATCGCGCAAATTGAGCGTCAGTCTCAAGAAGATGATTGGTAAAATTCCGGTTCACCCGCCTGTGAAGTTACCCAAAATGCGATCGCCTTTAAAGTTTTCCCAAAATGCGATCGCCCCTGATGTTTCCCCAAAGTGTGATCGCCCCTGATGTTTCCCAAAGTGCGATCGCCCCTGATGTTTCCCAAAGTGCGATCGCCGATGAAGTTTCCCCAAAGTGCGATCGCCTGTGAAGTTTCCCAAAATGCGATCGCTTTTTTTGACTTTTGACTTCTTCACAGAGGTTCCGCCACTATTTTATTTTTGCGTGCTAATGCCTTCACACAAGTGCCTGTCGCTCTCGCTAATCTTGGGATTTGTCTTCAAGTAGTCTTGTATCCAATTACAACCAGTTACAAGTAAATTCTTTAGTTCTAGAGAGAATTGCAATCTCTGGCTACCATTATCAAGATAAATAGTTCTACTATTAGGACTCCAACTGATCTCAAGATTAGACTGTTCAAAATTACTAAAACTGTTTATAGGGATTCTTTTTAATGTCTTTCCTTCTATTTCCCATAGCGTTAGTTGTAAATAAGTAGTATTTATTAATATTTCATCTTGTAAAAAAGCTAAGGTTTTGCTGTCGGGACTCCACGCAAAGGAGTAAATATTTACTTTATCTTCTACCGCCTTTAGTGGAATACTCCTATGGAGCAATTGTCCATCCGTACTCTTTATTTCAATTGTTTTAGAATCATCACTTATTGAGGCTAACATTTTGCCGTTAGGACTCAAGATTGTATTGTTTGGTTCTAAAGTTTTTTCATCATCGTCAGTATGTGGTACTACTTGTTCGGTTGTCGGTAAAACTGTTCCATCCATATTCCATATATGTAATATTTTGTCCTTACCTAAAGAAATTAAAGTTTTACCATCATAAGTCCAATCAACTGTGCTGACACTACTATTAGCCTTAATAGTTTTGAATAACTTCCATCCTCCCCGTGTATTACCTATGTTGGTTCTGAAATAATATCGCCACAAACTTATTGTCCCATCATTACTACCAGAAATTAAAGTGGAATCTCTGTAGTCAGACTTAGTGGAATCTTGGTACTCACTAGAATCGTATGGATTAATACGACTCCAACTTAAGCTTGTAACAATACTTACCTGTTCTGGAAGATCCACAATTAGTTCACCATCGCGATTCCATATTTGTATGATCTGGTCATAGCCAGTAGCAGCTAAAACTTCTCCATCAGGACTCCATGCTAATGTTAAAATAGATCCTGAACCACTTCCCGCCGAACCAGTATTTAACTTTCTAGCAGTGGGAAGTGTTTTTAACAAATTTCCGTCTATGCTCCAGAGTTGAATTTCAGTATTTTTATTAGCAACAGCAAGGATTTTACCATCAGGACTCCAGCTTCCAGCGTAAATAATATTTGCCCTTCCAGACAATTCTGTTAGCAAATTTCCATCCTTATTCCACAAACTAATGCTCGTTACAGGATACTCGATACCGTTTGTAGCTAATATATTTCCATCGGGACTCAACGTATGCCAAATATATTCGGAATCTACATTTATTGAGAAAGTTTTGATCAATTGCCCATCTATGCTCCATAGTTTGATTTGAGCTTTATCATTAACTGAAACCGACGATGATAGAGTTTTTCCATCGCGACTCCAACTCAGGGCTGTAATCTCGCTTTCAGCAGAGAAACTTTTTAGCAGCTTCCCATCTATACTCATTAGCTTAATAATGCTTTTATCATTAGCCGATACTAATGCCAGGATTTTTTCATTAGGATTCAAACTTATTATTTCTATATCACTCCAACGATTGCGTTCAATTGCTCCATAGAAAACTTGAAGTAATGCGGTTATCACATCTGAGTCGGTTCTGTTTTGGTTTTGCAGGATTTTTCCCGCCTTAATAGCTGTGATAAAAGCCTCTAAGTCTTTATTTTCATTAAGTAGAGATAAGGAATATTGACCAAGAGATTTGGCTTGATTGAGTTCCGCCTGTTTATTCTGATTCCATGCAGTCAAACCCAAGCCACCACTAATCATTACGGCCACCAACGAACCCGCCGCAATTCCCCAAGCAGTTCTAATTTCGCGCTTCCTGCGGGCTGCTTCAACTTGTTTGAGGCGATTTCCTTCTTGGATACTCTGCTCGATAAATTCTTGCTCATCAATTAAGTCTTCTGGGCGTTCCTTGAGTTTTTCTTCAGCTTCCGCCAAAGCCGCACCCCGCAACAATGAACCAAAATCTCGATTCGTTGCTTCCCATTGTCCCTTTGCTGCTCGCAGTCGCTCTTGCCAAGCCCTAAAAACGCGGTTTGTATTCATCCATTCCCGCAGTTCTCCCCAATTGCGAATCAAAGCTTCATGGACTACTTCTACTGTTTCTTGACTGGTAGCATTGCGACTTGTCACCACCAACCGAGCATCAGCTAATTGTTTCACCAAAGACCAACTTTGCTCTCCCAATTCCGCTTTTATGGCAATTCGTCGGGTATCTTCTGCACCTTCACCCGGACGCACCAATTGAATAAAAATCCGCCGGACTTTTTCCTTTTCATCATCTGTCAAGTTGCCATATTTCTCATCCGCATGACGAGCTAACGCACCTTCTACTTGACCAATTTCTTCATAAATTTTGTGAGTTAATTGTTTACCTCTTCGCTTGTTCCACAATTCTGTCAACGCAAACTCTAACAAAGGTAAATTTCCCGGTTGGTTTTCCACATCTTCTAAAATGCGTTTTACTAGTCCGATTTCAAATGTCACTCCTAATTTTTGAGCAGGTTTTTCAATGACTTGTGTGAGTTCCTCCCGATTCATCGGCCCCAGTTTTAAGTCAGCATTTTGCAAGACATCCGCAAAGGGACGATAGGATAGAGCATTTCCTAAAAAATCCGCCCGCATCGTTGTTACCCACACCGTAGCCGATGCAGATAAGGAAGTGGGAGTTTCTAAACTACCTAATAAACAATCAAGAAACTTACGGCGAATTTCTGGATTATTACAAAGAGTGTAAATTTCTTCAAATTGGTCAGCAATTAATAGCACCCGATGATTAGGATGATTTTGTTGAATTTTTCGGAAAACATCAGCTAGAGAAATAGTGCTGTTGTACAAATAGCCAGCTAGTTTTCGTGTTTGAACAATTTGGTCAGTACTATCTAACTCTGGTGTATAAAGAGGAATAAGTGCCTCAGCCAAAGCATAAAACGGTGCAGCACCAGGACGAAAATGAGTAAATTTCCAATTACCTGCTTTTTGTAACTTCGGAACTAACCCCGCTAATACCACCGAAGATTTACCGCTTCCTGATGCACCTAGCACGGGAATAAAATTCCGGGTTTTAGTTGCAGTATAAATTTCTTCGATAAATATTTCTCGCCCAAAAAACACATCTGCATCATTGGGGCCAAAATGAAACAACCCCCGATAAGGACAGGGGAGATATTCATCAGCAACATCTGTAGAATCAGCAGGGACTAATCTTGCTTCTTCTCGATAGTAGTAGTTGATTATCTGTACAGGAGCGAAAGTCAAATCACGCCCAACACTAGTATCCTTTAAGAGATTTTCTTGTTCTTGAGATGTATGATTTGGAACTGACTCGCTCATTGTACTGGTATCCTTAACCTTGCTGAACCGGTGCAAAGTTCACATTTCCACCGACAGTATTTCCACTCATTGTGTTGGTTTGAGTTTGATTGATTATTTGCTGTCCCCCAGGTTGTTCTTTAACTTTTTCGAGTAAATCCTGAGCTACTTTAATGATCTCCTGATCTTGATCGGCTCCAGATTTGGTAATTTTATCTTTCAACAAACCTTCAGCTTGCTTGATTTCTTCTGGTTTGGCATCTACCATCGCTTGTCCCAGAACATCGCCTTCAAACTTCTTCTTAATCAAGGTTTTCAACCCCTGATAGGCATCTTTCACAGCTGTTGCTGCGGTATCCTTAGTAGCTGCGATAGCGCCAGCACCCAAAGCAGTAATAATTATCGAAATCGGTTCCATAGTTTATCTTTTATAATTAGTAGCCGTTAAATCAAATAGTTATTTTCGACGTTTAGAGAATATTTTAAAAAAGCCTTTTGCTCTCATCACCTGCCACAACAAAGCGTCTCAGTCTATGGCTAAAACCTTTATTTTTCATAGCACTTAACCTAAATTATAACGGTAAAATTATACTTTTGTAGATTTTTAAATATACTTTGAAAGTATCAAAATACGTTTCCCAGCAAAGTAATAGTACCCTTGAGGGTAATATTTCAACTCCAAAAGTATTTTTAGCAATTCTCAATTGCAGATAATACAGACCATTATTAGGGGCGAAGTAATACTGTGCCCTTAATTTGTATTGATTTTGGCGATCGCTATTATCCCAAACCAGATGAAACAGGCGATCGCTCTTATTTCTCCACAAACTGTTTACCACATTCCTTACAGAGATAGCACTGCTTCCCCCGTCGATAGCCATTTTTAGATAACTGCGACGATTGACAATGCGGGCATTTCATTACTTTCATTACATAATTCAACCTACCATCCCCCATATATGGCTCTAAATACGACACCAACAAATCCTCAATCTGCTGTACTAGTTGTTGGCGATGCTCTCCATCGGGGTTACGCAGTGCCGACAAAATTAGAGCATTACTGCTGTGAACACAAACCTCTGCTAACAGATTACATTGCGCCTCACTTAAATTTGGATTTCTCTGCTGCAAAAGACTCGAAGTAAAGTCAATGGCTTCCTGAGTCATACTGTCATCAATCGACTGAAAAACCTCGCGTTTGATATAAAACTGCACAAACACCACCCGTGATACAGGATGCTCAAACATCTTTGCCACACCAGTTACCAGAGTATGTATCATTTGCCGCAACGGTAAAGCGATAATTTCAGGTGTGTCTAGCTGTGCCCATAAAACCTTAACTCGCTCGATATGACGTAACTCCATCGCATTAAAAATGGCAGCTTTATCAGGAAAAAACTGATATAGAGAACCGATTGCTGTTCCTGCTTTTGCTGCAATCAGATGAGTAGTAGCCGCTTCATAACCCATCTCATCAAATACCGCCGCCGCCGCATCCAAAATTTTTTCGACTCGTTCTTTACCTCGCTGCTGTTTGGGTTGACGACGAAGATTACTTGACAAATGTGAATGTTCTGTCATATTTTAGAAACACGACGGATATTTCACAATTTTATAGCTTGCGGAGAACTCTATGCAGTCTATGCTTCCCGGTGCGCCCTGGTTGTTAGCGCACAAGTCTATGCTGGCAGTGAATCAACCCCGGAAAATATCTTTGTATGGTGCTGACTATGTGATGTGGAAGGATGGGAATGGAGACATCCATGCGTTACCTAACGCCTGTCCGCACATGGGCGCAATGCTATCAGCCGGATGGTGTGAAGTTGAAAGCAATCGCACAAGTACCGTAGTTTGTCCCTTTCACGCGCTGAAGTTTGATAGTTCAGGTTGCACTGTTTTACCTGGATCTAACAAGAAAACATTACCGCTACTCAAACCCTTAGAACTAATCATTCAAGGGGATTTTATCTGGTCTTATGGAGGATACGAACCAAAGATACCTATTCCCACCGTGCTGAATGATATTGCCAATCATTACGACTTTATTGGGCATACCGCAGATAGAAGTGTAGAGACAGATTTACTAACTATGTTGCTGAATATGCACGATTACAATCATCAAAATGGCACCCACCGGGAATTGTTTCGCATTACCGAAGTGAATTTTCATCAATTTATTGATGATGGGCATCACTCCCATGCCTTTTATGATATGCCGACAGCGCCCTACAGTTTACTAGAAAAGCTGAGAAAACCAGATTTATTTTTGCTACCCACCACCATTAAGGCGCACTTGGAAAATCATTTCCCATCTTTGGTGATTTTTCATGGAGAAATGCCCTTAGGTAAAGCAGCACAATGTCACATCTTTGTACCAGAAGCCGAGAATCGAACAAGAACTTACTTATTACTATTTGGTAAAGCCAAGCACCCGGCTTTTAAGATATTAGGCAACACCTATCTCAAGTTTGGCAAGGTTGTAGTGGATCAAGATGCAGATATTCTGGGCAAAATTTATCCCGATACACCTCAGAAAATTAAACTCAATAATGAAGTGGGTATGGATTGGGTACGTCGTAATTTTGCCAGTTTTCCTAATGTCGTTTCGCCTCAGCTATCCATGCAGCGCCACCTAAATTAGAATTTGAGGATATTAAGGTAAAAATTCACCTTCTCGGAGTTTTGATATACTATTTCTAACAGCCTGAATAATGTAATCAATGTCTTCATCTGTATGGGCTGTAGATAAAAATCCTCCATTTCCTCTCAACATAACTCCCTGGTTAAGCAGATGATAATAAAGTAAATCATAAGCTAAGGAAATTTCTGAGTTTATCGCATCTTCTGCGCTATTATCTCCTGAGTAAACCGGGCCAAAAACTGAACCGAAATTTGTCAGTTGAATAGGTAAACCTTCTCGATCAAAGTAATCATTCAGGGTTTTAACAAATTTGGTTGTACGTTGATTTAACTCAGTTTGTAGAGTAGAACCTTGATTTTTTAAATATTCTAAAACTGCTTTAGCAGCAGCTAAAGCTAGAGGATGTTTGCAGTAAGTTCCAGCAAAAAAAGTAGTGTTTTGATGAGGCGATGAGAAATCTCCATAATTCCACATTCCACCATCGATCGCATCCATAAAATTGGCTTTGCCTGCAATGATGCCGATGGCAATTCCGCCACCTACTATTTTACCATAGGCGGCAATATCTGCTTCAATGCCAAACCAAGCTTGCGCACCACCTGGATGAATGCGAAAACCTGTCACCATTTCATCGAAAATTAATGCTATTCCCGATTTTTGGGTGATTTTTCTCAGTTGTTGCAGAAAGACTTGGGGTTGTAGATCTAAATTTTCTCGTTGAACTGGCTCAACTAACACCGCAGCTAATTCTGGCGCGTAATTGGCGATCGCGTCAAGTGATTCTGGTTCACCATATTTTAAAACTAAAATATCTGCAACAAAATTCGCTGGTATTCCTGATGCAATTGGTACAGTTTGTAAATTGTTATTTATAATTTTTCCTTTCCCTAGCGTACCATCAAAATGTCCATGATAAGAGTGAGAAAATATAACAATTTTATTACGTCCTGTAACTGTTCTTGCCATCCGAATTGCTGTCATGATCGCTTCTGTACCTGTATTACTAAAAGCGACGCGCTCCATTTTGGTGAGTTCGCAAATCAGTTCAGCAACTTCACCAATAATTGCTGATTGGGAACCTAATTGTATACCTTTTTCTAGTTGTGCAGCTAATGCTTCTTTAATAAAAGGTGGATTATGTCCGAACAGATTCACGCCATATCCCATGACTAAATCTATATATTCATTTCCATCCACATCCCATATTTTGCAACCAGAAGAATTTTGCGTCACAATAGGGTAATAAATTTCTTTGAGTGGGAATTGGAAATCCACAAAGGTTTTATTATCGGCTAAAAATGGGCGATTAATTTGGGCTAGCTGTTTTGATGTTTTGGTTTTCTGGTTATAGCGGATAATAAAATTCTCTAAATATTCTCGCTGACTTGTGGTTAAATTTACAGTGGATAATATTTCACTGAGTTTTTGGGTATCTGTTGGAGAGCTTTCTTGAGCGATAAACATATATTTGAGTTGATTAAAGATTACTTTTATTTAGTGCAAACAAAATAGGCTACAATAGCATCTTCTGTTTTTGCGAGAATATTTTCTTTGTTGTAGCATTCTATTTGGGAGAATCCTACATTTTTGAGCGCAGATATTATTTGTGTTTGAAAATAGCCTTTAACTAACCAAGTAATATCCTGACGTTGCCAATTTTGGTTAATTAATTCAAATATAGTAATATCGATTGTACCAATTTTTTCTTCTGAGTTATAGCTCCGCCTTAATGCCCAAGCATACTCATCTTGAATATCTCCAAGCATGGAGTTATTCCAATCAGACTGATATCGCCGATCTAGGCTTAAGTCGAACATGAATAAGCCATCGGGGAGGAGTGCTTTATATACGTTTTTAAATACTTTGGTTAATTCTTCGATATTGATAATATGATTGAGTCCATAATCTGTTGAAACTACTCCATGAAAGCTGGATGATAATTGAAAATCGCGCACATCATCAAGGATAAACTGAGCATTGGGGGCGTTATTTTTGGCATATTCTATAAGTTTTTCAGAGCCATCAATTCCAGTGACTTGAAATCCTTTTTGGTCGAGTTTCTGCGCTAAATGTCCTGCTCCACAGCACAAGTCAAGAATTTGGGATGTTTGGGGGAGATGGTTGAGTAGTAATTTTTCTATGTCAGGAAGTAGTGATTCGCTCACTTCTGGGCCCCAGGTTTCATTGATGATGCGTGCAAAGGAATTGTAAGCGGAATAATGAGTTGATGAAAGCATAGGTTTTGGTTTTAAAGGCAAAGGAATGCGGAGTTTGGCGCAAAGTTTCGTAGGATTTGCTGAGAAACTATTATGAATTGAGAGTTATTTTTAAACGCAAAGGAACGCGGAGGTTAGCGCAAAGTTTCGCAGAGTTTTATTGTTAGCGATGGTTGGAGGGAGGTTCTAGGAAATTATTATGAATTAGGTAGAAAAGGTAGGTATTTAAGAGTTGTTGATTTATTGGTGGACAAGTAATTGTTGTTTCTGCTAATGCAGTGAGGGTATTTTGCATGTCAATTTGCTGGATTGGGGAATCTTCTGTATTAGTGTTTTGAGATTCTTTATGAGTAAGTGTCGCAACTAGGGGAGATAAGGGATTATTAGGCGATCGCTCAATTTCTTTTAATAGTTTGGAACGCCATTCTTGGTAGTCAATTGCTTGAAGTGGATAGCCAAAAGAGATGATTGAATTCACTACTTCTTCCCAATGTAAAGGTTGAGGGTTGAGGATATGAAAAACTTTGCCTAATGAGGTTGGTTGTTGTGATAAATAAATTATGGCTTGACTGGCATAATCTACAGGGGTTAACTTAACCATTGTGTCATCATTGGGGACGCTACCAAGTTGGATACAACCGCGAATCATTCTGAAGGTATGATCGTTGATATTGCAAACACCTGTTTGACTATTTCCGGAAATTCTTCCAGGTCGATATATAGATATAGGAATTCCGCGATCGCCTGCAATTTGCACTAATTTTTCTGCTACCCATTTACTCTGTGTATAGCCACTACTGACATTTTTACCGTGATTGATTGGGGTATCTTCTTTTATTAGTTCTAAATTGGAATCAGCCGCATTAACAACGCCAATGGTAGAAATAAAATGTACTGGCTTGACTTTAATTTGTGCAGCTAATCTTAATATTTCTTGAGTTCCTAATACATTGGCGGCTTTGAGTTGAGAATAAGGATAAGTGAAATTAACAAATGCACCATTATGATAAATGACATCAATTTTGGCGGCGATTTCTGCAAATTTATCGGCTGTCAGTCCTAACAGTGGTTGAGATAAATCTCCTATTAAGGGAATAATGCGTTGATAGCAGCTTTCATCCCATAATAAATAAGATTTTAAATGATTTTGCAGTCTTTCTGTAGCGCCTTGAGTTGTATTTGCCCGAATTAAACAATAGATATCGGCTGTGGTTTGCTGTAGGAGTTCGTAAAGTAAAAACGCTCCCAAGAAACCTGTTGCACCTGTTAATAAAATCGCTGTGGCTGGGGTGGATTGCGGTCTATATTTATTCGCAGGAATAATTGCTGCATCTAAAACAACTTCAGAATCAAGATTAATATCTAAAGTAGCTATTTGTGTATTGTTTATTTGTGCAGCTAAATCAGCGATAGTAGGTGCATCAAATAACACTTTTAATGGTAATTCTACGCTGAATATTTTGCGGAGTTTTGCCAAGAGTTGAGTGATGAGTAAAGAATGTCCGCCCAATTCAAAGAAATTATCGTGAATTCCTACTTGTTCTAAACCGAGAATTTCTGCCCAAATTTCCGCTAATTGTCTTTCTAAATCTGTACGCGGTGCTACATAAAGCTGTTCTAGTTCGGGACGAGTTTGTTCAGGATTTGGTAGTGCTTGATAGTCAATTTTACCGTTAGCTGTTAATGGTAATGCTTTGAGTAATATGAAACTAGAGGGTATGGCGTATTCTGGTAATTTATCTACACAAAAGTTGCGCATAACAGTGGCGATCGCTTGATAATTTTGATGGATTGAGCGAAACTGAGGCGTAGTAACTATATATGCTACTAAACGTTTGTTACTATTTGTTTCTTCTGTAATTGTCACCACTACTTCTTGCACGCCTGAATGTTGTTTAATTATGGTTTCTATTTCCTCTAATTCGATACGGAAACCTCTGATTTTTACCTGGCGATCGCTTCGTCCGAGAAATTCTAAATTTCCATCATTTAAATAGCGTACTTTGTCACCTGTTTTATATAAAATTGCTTGATAATCAGAGCCAAAAGGATTTTGAATAAATCTGGCGGTTGTGAGTTCTGGTTGATTTAAATAACCTCTAGCTAATCCCGCACCACCGATATACAATTCACCCGGTACGCCTATAGGTACAAGTTGCAATTGTTCGTCTAAAACATAAACTACAGTATTAGCTAAAGGTTTTCCTAAAGGAACAGTAGATGATAGTTGTTGTGTTTGTTGAGGAAGGGAGTAAGTTAATGCTCCTACGGTTGTTTCTGTAGGGCCATAATGATTAAAAATCTGACATTGAAGTGATAATTTTTGAATTTGATTTATTAGTTGCCAATTGCTAGCTTCACCACCTAAAATTAAACTTTTTCGCGGTATAATTGACTCAGTTGGAGCTACAGACAAAAGCGCAGTCAGATGAGAGGGAACTATTTTCAGATAGTCTATCGGATGCTGCTGAAAATAATCGGCAAGTGCTTGAGCATCTGCGGCTGTTTCTTGGGGAATAATATGCAGACATCCACCTGTACATAATGAGGGAAAGATGACGGTATTACCTAAATCTGCGGCGAAGGTGGAAACTGTAGCAAAGCTAGCATTTTTCGCTAAGTCTAATCTGTCGATGATTGCGTAAATATAGTTAACAAGTTGACGATGTTCGACTAAAACAGCTTTGGGTTTACCTGTAGAACCAGAAGTATAGATAGCATATACCAAATTTTCTGGCTTGGCTGTTGTTGTTAAATCTTCTGGATTGCTTTGGTTAATTAGTTCCCAGTCTGTATCCAGACAAATTATTTGTGTACTGTCTGCGGGAATTTTACTAATTAGCGATCGCTGTGTTAAAAGTACAGATACACCAGCATCTTGTAAGCGATAAGCTAAGGCTGCTGCTGGTAGTGCAGGATCTAGCGGTAAGTAAGCACCTCCAGCTTTGAGGATACCCAGGATTGCAACTATATTATCGAGAGAACGCTCTATATATAAACCTACTAGTACCTCTGGCTTGACTCCTAACCTTTTTAAGTAAGATGCTAGGCGATTGGCGCGTAAATTTAACTCTCCATAAGTTAATTGTTGTTTTCCAAAGACAACCGCAATCTGATGAGGAGTTTGATTGACTTGTTCCTCAAATAGCTGATGAAAGCATTTATCTTGGGGATAGTTAGTCTCAGTGTGATTAAATTCTACTAATAATTGATGACGTTCTTCACTATCAATAATTTCCAACTGTCCTACAGACACATTTGGGTTATTAACAACACTTGTAACTAAAGTTTGAAATTGTCTAGCTAAACGTTGAATAGTTTCGGCTGTAAATAGATAAGAGTCGTAAGCAAACTCTGTAATTAGTGAATCTTGCTGTTGAATGCAATTGAGTTTAAGTTTAAATCTTTCCCAGCAAACAAATTTTTGGTAAATCGAGAACTCTACACCATCAGCATTGTATATTTCTGGTGTTTCTTCAAATTCAAAACAAATCGGTAGACTTAGCCATTCCTGCTGACTACTTCTAATATCTGCTTCTAAAAAATATTCCTGATACTGTTCCCCTTGGCGATGTTGTTCGCTAATATATGCTAAAACTTCTGCAAATTGAAATTCTGGAGTAAGCGGACAACTTAAAGGTAAAAATTTAGCTAATAATCCTAGAGTTTCATGTAGTTCTTCGTACTTTCTGCCATTATATAGATTATGGATAACAATTTCTGGTTGTTTGCTTAAACGCCAAATTAATATATACCAACAAGTCAAGAAAAAATTATGATGGCTTGTATTATTTATTGCTACAAATTCAGTTACGTTTTTGATTAAATCTGTATGTAAGGTAAGAGAATAAATATCAGGCTGTAAGTCTAGCTGACGATTATGATTTAATTCAAAATAAAGTTTTGGAGATTTTATATTTTTAAATTCTTTTTCCTGCCAATAGTTTTTACCAATTTTGGCATCTTCTTCTGTTAAAAGCTCATTTTGCCATTCTGAAAATTGCAAATATTGTACAGGCTCATCTGTAAAATCTTGACCCTGTAAGCAAAGAGAATAACTAAGGCTAATTTCTTTCACTAGATTTTGTATTGTCCAGCTATCTGTATATAAAGATAGCAAACTGATAATTAAAATATATCGATCATCAGCCAGAGATAATAACGAAAACCGCACCAAATCTGCTGTTTCTGATTGAGAAACTAAACATCTTTCTTCTTGAAGTAATTCTGCAATTTTGAGTTGTTGTTCCTGCTGCTTAAAAATCCGCAAGTTAATACAGCACCATGATACATTGCTTGATGCATTAATTACCTGAAGCGGAAACTTAATCCCTGGTCGGCGGTGAAAACTTGTCCGTAAAATTTCATGACGATTAACAACTTTGTGCGTAGCTGCTTGCAAAACTTCTATATCAACTATTCCTGTCAAAAAAATAGCAACTTGAGACACATAAATCTGGCTATCTTGTTGTAATAACCACAGACGCTTTTGTTGGGGAGAAAGTTGAAAACCTTCTAATATTTCACTTCTCATAATTCACTCCTAATTAAACAGAAATTATGCAAAAATTAGCAGAAATATTGATTTATTTAACCGCATTAGACACGCAGTGGCTTCCCGCAGGGTAGACGCCAAGAACGCCAAGAATTAGTGGATGTGGCTTGGGTTGAGGAATGTAGATGCGGAGCGGCTTACCGTAGGTTAAACTAACAATTACAAAACTTTGGATTGTTGGGTTTCACGACTTTGTACCCAATCTATGCATCTCTAATTTTGAATTTTGAATTTTGAATTGTTAATATTTCTCCCATCGCTACCACAATTTTGCGTGACCCCACATAAGGAAAGCGACCATGAGCAGTTAACATATTGTCCAACATCAATACATCTCCTTGCTGCCAAGGAAAGCTGATGGTAGCTTGTTGATAAACTTGATTAATTTCTGTCATCACTTCAGCTTCAATTGCAGAACCATCACCGTAATAAACATTACGTGGCAGATTTTCTTCGCCAAACATTGATAATAAAGATTCTCTAACCGTGGGTTCTAAACATGAGATGTGATGTAACTGAATTTGATTAAAAAATATTTTTTCTTTGGTGTGGGGATGATTGACTATTGCTGGTCTAATTTGGCGAGTGCGTAAATTATTGTTTGCTAACCATTCAAACTCAATCCCAGCTTTAGAGCAATAATTTTCTACTACTGTTTTATCGCTGGTGTGAAAAAAGTCTTGCCAACTTACATCTAACCCTTCTATATAATTCCGAACATACATTAATTGCTTTTTCTCTAAAGTTTCTCTAATTTGAGAATCAAGCAGTTGATAAAGTTGACGACAGTCTACAATTGGTGTTTCTCCTCCTTGTTGTGCTGGTTGCAAACAGAAAAACCAGATTTTCAACGGCCAGCAGTGCATGTGAGAACTTTCGTTATGAAAGAGAATTGCTTGATCTGCTGGATAAGGTGTAGAACCATAAACTTTACTACCTATTTCTTCCCGTGGTAAGTCGCCGTATTTACCAAATAATTCTGGACAAATAGCTTGCGCTAATTGTTCAAATCTCGCTACAGAATCAATTTGACAATCACGGAAAAGAATTGCGCCGTGATGTTGTAACTTACTGCTGAGAAATTCTCGATTATTTTTAGCCCAATCAATAATATCAAATTCGCTAATATTTGGCTTAATTACCAAAGGAATTGTTTGTTCTGGTTGGAGATAATCGATTTTAATTAACTCTCCTGCTGGTAATTTAACAGATTTTGGCTTAATGCCCATAAACTTTTTAAATTTACTGGCTTCTTGGTTGATTTCTCCCATATTTTTTTGTTGTTTCTCAGCTTTGGTAAGCATATCTAAAGTATTGATTCGAGCATCTGAATTAGCGGCAATATTATGCAGAAGTTCTTGAAAATGTTCTGCCATACGCACGATTGTCTGTGTATCAAAAAGGTCTGCGTTATAACACCAACTAGCTTCAATTTCTTGCTCTATTTCTGACACAAACAAAGCTAAATCAAATTTAGCTTTTTGATTGTTGGTTTCTAAGGGAAGTAATGTTAAACCTGGAAGTTCTAAGTTAGCTGTAGGCACGTTATCCATCACCAATAACACCTGAAATAATGGTGTATGGCTTAAACTTCGTTCTGGTTGTAGTTCCTCTACCAACTTTTCAAAAGGTAAGTCTTGGTGATTGTATGCTCCTAAAGTTACCTCTCTGACTCGCTGTAAAAGTTCTCGAAAACTGGGGTAACCACCAAGGTTAGTACGCAACACTAGCAGGTTGACAAAAAAACCAATTAGTCCTTCTGTTTCGGCTCGGTTGCGATTGGCGACATCAGTACCGATAACAATGTCATCTTGTCCGGTATAGCGGTATAGCATTGTTTGTAAACCAGCCACCATTGTCATAAAGAGGGTGACATCGGCTTCACGGCTGAGTTTGTCTAGTGCTATAGACAGTTCTGTTGATAGTTTGAAGGTGTGGATACCACTACGGTTGGTGTTTGCTTTAGTTTGGGAGTAGGGTAAGTTGAGTACTGGTAAAGAACCAGCAAGTTGCTGCTTCCAGTAGCTAAGTTGAGTTTGTAGCATTTCTCCTTGCAACCACTCTCGTTGCCAAACTGCAAAGTCTGCATACTGAATAGATAATTCTGCTAAGGGAGAAGCTTCTCCATTCAAATAGGCTTGATAAAGTACTGTCAATTCTCTAATCAATATCCCCATCGACCAAGCATCAGAGATAATATGATGCATTGCGAACAGTACTATATGTTCTGTAGGGTTCAATTTTAGGAGAGACAGCCGCAATAAAGGCGCTTGAGTTAAATCAAAAGGCTGTTGCGCTGCTTGGGTAATTAGCTGTTGTACGGCTGCTGCTTGGGCTGCTGTTGAAAGTGTTTGTAGGTCGATTACTGGTAAAGTTAATTGTAATTCAGGGATAATAGCCTGCACGGGTTGTCCATCTACAGCAATAAACTGGGTGCGTAAAATTTCGTGTCGTCTGATAATTTCGTTAATGCTTTGTTCAAGTGCTGTAATATTTAGCGAACCTTGAAGGCGAAAGCCATTGAAGATATTGTAAGCAGAATTCCCCGGCTGCAATTGATCGATAAACCACAGTCTATTTTGTGCAAAGGATAAGGGTAATTTTACTTGGCGCGAACAGGGGAGAATGGGGTAATTTTGCCAGTTTTGCCCCTGCATCACCATTGTTTGAATTACGGCAGCTAGTTTAGCAATAGTAGGAGCTTCAAACAAACAGCGCAATGGTAATTCTAAATGCAAAATCTGACGAATTCGGGAAATTAGTTGAGTAGCTAGTAAGGAATGTCCACCTAATTCAAAGAAGTGATCGTGAATGCCTAATTTCTCAATTCCTAATACCTGTTTCCAAATTTCAACTAACATCTGTTGCACAGGTGTAGAAGCAGGAACAAAATTTGATTGTTGGATTAACTGTGTCGCGTCGGGTAGTGGTAAAGCTTGACGATCTAATTTACCATTTGGTGTTAATGGTAGTGCCTCTAAGATGACAAAAGCATTGGGTAGCATATAGTTAGGCAGTTTTGACTCTAAAAAGCGACGCAGTTCACTACTAGACAGTTGCTTGGGAGCATTGAGAGCGATATATGCTACTAGTGTTTTATTACCTGGTTCATCTTCTCTCAGCACAACTACACTAGCCAAGATACCAGGGTGTTGATTAATAACTGCTTCAATTTCTCTGAGTTCAATGCGGAAGCCCCGAAGCTTGATTTGATAATCCAGTCTGCCTAAAAATTCAATATTACCATCTGCTAAATATTTGGCTTTATCACCTGTTTTATATAATCGTTTTTTTCCGTTCCAAAGGATAAATTTCTCTGTTGTTAAATCTGGGCGATGTAAATAACCTTGAGCTAATCCTTCGCCACCGATGTAAATTTCTCCGGGAATACCAATAGGAACTAGTTGGAGGTGTGAGTCTAATATATAAATTTCTGTATTCGCTAATGGACGACCAATGGGAACTAATTTATTATCAGATAACTTGATTTCTGTCGATTCAAAATATGTACTATCAATAGTTGCTTCTGTGACTCCATAAGAATTAATAAAGCGTGTTTTTTCGCTACAAAAACGTTGAAATTCTTGGTATTCTTTAACGTATAAAGTATCTGAACCAACTACTAGTAAGCGCATGAAGTGAAGATTTTTCTCAGTTCTTTCTAGATATTGAACCAAGTTTTTCAACACAACGGGAACAAACTCGGCACTATCAACTTTTTCTGCGAGCATGAGTTGATATAACTTTTCTGCTTCTAACAGCCATTCACGGGGACACAAGACTAACTTAGCACCACTACAAAGAGCGCGAATTAAATCCCCAGAAAAGACATCAAAGGCAAAACTTGCCATTTGCAAATGACTAGTTAAACAATCAAGCTGATAGGCTTTTGCCCAAGCATAAAATTTATTTACCAAACTGCGATGCGCGATCGCTACTCCTTTAGACTTACCTGTAGAGCCTGATGTATAAATTACATAGGCTAAATCATCTGAGGTGCTATGAGTCATCGGATTTACCTGACTCTGTTGCGAAATGATTTCCCAGTCGCTATCTAAACAAACTACAAGAACATTCTCAATTGATAAGCTTGATACTAGCTGTTGTTGAGTTAGCAGCATCGTAACTTGTGAATCATGCAACATGAAACTCAAGCGTTCTTGAGGATAAGCCGGATCTAAAGGTACATATGCACCACCGGCTTTGAGAACTCCTAATAATGCCACAATCATCTCAATAGAGCGCTCGATACAAATACCAACTAGGACATTTTGATCTACTCCTAAGGAATTTAAGTAATGTGCTAGTTGATTGGCTTTGGTATTGAGTTCTCTATAGGTTAATTGCTGATTTTTATAGACAACTGCTACTGCATCCGGAGTGCATTCTACCTGCTGCTGAAATAGTTCTTGGATACATTTATCGGTGGGATAGTCAACTGCTGTCTGGTTCCACTCTCGTAGTAATTGATGTTGCTCAAATGCTGTTAATAGTGGCAAATCCGCCAAACTTTGCTCAGGTTGGGCAACTATTGCGGCTAATAGCACCTGAAAATGCCCTAACATCCGCTCAATTGTACTGGCATTAAACAAGTCAGTGCTGTACTCTATTGTTCCAGCCAAACCCTGTTCTGTCTCTGCCATTGTGAGAGCCAAATCAAAAATTGCTGTCTGTCTCTGTTCTGACAGCAAGCTAAAAGTCAATTCTGGCAGTTTTAACTCTTGTACAGGCTCATTGTGGAAGTCAAACATCACATCAAATAGAGGGTTGCGATTGAGATGACGCTCTGGTTGGAGTTCTTCTACTAGCTGCTCAAAAGGTAAATCTTGGTGCGCGTAAGCTCCTAATGTGACTTCCCGAACTTGCTGAAGTAACTGACGAAAACTAGGATTACCAGCTAAGTTAGTCCGCAACACTAAGGTATTGACAAAAAAGCCGATTAATGGTTCGATTTCAGCCCGATGACGATTAGCGATCGCAGTTCCCACAACAATGTCATCTTGCTGACTGTAGCGATGTAGTAAAATTTTAAAGGCTGTCAGCAAAGTCATAAATAAAGTGACTCCTTCTTGCTGTGAGAGCGCCTTCAGAGCTTTGGTGAGAGACTCTGACAGTAAGAAAAATTTGGTATTACCTTGATAGCTAAGAATTGCTGGACGAGGATAATCGTGAGGTAAATCTAGTAATGGTGGCGTAGTACCTAAGTGATTTCGCCAGTAAGATATCTGATTTTTTATTACCTCTGCTGTTAAGTACTGGCGCTGCCAAACTGCAAAGTCTGCATATTGAATCGGCAGTTCTGGCAGAGGTGCGGGCTGATTATTAGCTAAAGCTGTGTATAATTTTGCGACTTCTTCCACCAAAATTCCTACTGACCAACCATCAGAAATAATATGGTGAGTTGTAAATAATACTACATGTTCTATGGTACTCAGCTTGAGTATGGTAACTCGCAGTAATGGCCCTTGCTCTAAATTAAAAGGTTGCTGGGCTTCTTGTGCGGCTAGTTTTTGTACTTCCTGTTCTTGGAGGTTTGGAGTCAGGTTTTGTAAATCGACTAGCGGTAATGTCAAATCAACAGCTGAATTGATGACTTGGACTGGTTTATCGTTGACGATGGTAAAAGTTGTGCGTAATGTTTCGTGTCGCCTAATGATTTCCTTAAGGCTCTGTTTTAATATGGCAATGTTGAGTTGACCAGTTAGACGTAAAGCTGTGGGTTGATTATAGAAAGAATTGTTTGGCTCTAGCTGGGAGAGAAACCAGAGTCTTTGTTGGGCAAATGATAAAGGAAAATGGTTAGAATCCCGGCTTTGGCGTGGGATTTGGGAAGGTGCAATTATTGCTTGTTTCTGGTTGAGGCGTTGCAGCAGTAACTCACGTTTTTCGGGAGATAATTGGGCAATACGTTGGTTTAAGTCGCTCATAAATCTGCTTTTTCCTCTAACTCTGCTAAAATCTCAGCTAGCATTGCCGCATCTGTTTGTTGTGCTAAATTTTGGGCTACCATTACCGCTAAATCAGCAACAGTAGGAGTATCAAAAAACTGACGCAAAGATAACTCTACTTGCAAAGTTTGACGGATGCGGGAAATGATTTGTGTAGCTAGTAGAGAATGTCCTCCCAATTCAAAGAAACCGTCATAAATTCCCACTCGTTCAACGCCGAGAATTTCTCGCCAAATTTGCGCGATCGCATTTTCTGTTTGATTGCGAGGAGCCACAAAGGTAGCAACTAATTCTGATGCAATTTGCTCTGGTGCTGGTAGTTTTTCTCGATCTATTTTGCCATTAGCTGTTAATGGTAAACTCTTCAACTTTACAAAAGCTGAAGGAACCATGTATTCTGGTAGTTTTTCCTTCAAAAAAGCACGTAAATCTGATGATTGGGGAATTGAGGATTTTGGCTGAAAGACAATATAAGCTACTAAACGCTTGTCACCCGGTACATCTTCGCGACTGCAAACAATCGCCTGTTGCACTGCTGGATGTTGTTGTAAGGTAAGTAAGATTTCTTCTAATTCAATGCGAAAACCGCGAATTTTTACCTGATCGTCAATTCGTCCTAAAAATTCTAGATTTCCATCTGGTAAATAGCGAGCTAAATCCCCGGTTTTATATAAACGATCAGATTGTGAATTATTAAATGGATGGGGAATAAATTTTTCCCTTGTCAGTTCGCTGAGATTTAAGTAACCCCTTGCTAAACTATCCCCACCAATATAAATTTCTCCCGGTACGCCAATGCGTACTGGTTGCAGATAAGAGTCTAGCAGGTAAATTTGTGTATTGGCGATCGCTTTCCCAATTGGTACAGTCGCACAATCAACTCGAATTTCCTCGATAGGATAAGTCAATGCGCCAACGGTGGTTTCTGTGGGGCCGTAATGGTTAAAAATCTGACAATCTGGGGCTAATTGCTGAATTTGCGCAATTAACTGCCAACTACAAGTTTCTCCACCTAAAATTAAGCGTTTTCGAGGTAATATTTCTGGAGATTGACCGGTTGTGAGTAAAGCTGCAAGATGAGCCGGAACTATCTTCAGACAGTCAATGTTGTGGCGATGAAAATACTCTCCTAGTGCTTCGGGGTTAGTAGTGCGTTCTGGGGAAATTATATGCAGACATCCACTGCCACACAAAGCCGGAAAAATCATGGTATTACCCAAGTCAGCTGCAAAGGTAGCAACATGAGCAAAGCTACGACAGTCAGAAAAATCTATTTTTGCGCCAATTCCCTGAAGATAATTACACAGTTGACGATGCTCCACCGCCACACCTTTTGGCTTACCTGTAGAGCCAGAGGTAAACAAAACATAAACTAAATTCTCTGGCTTAACTTCAGTTTGAGGATTTTCGTAACTTTGTTGAGCGATGATTGCGGAGTCTGCATCTAAACATAATACTTTTGGTGGATGCTCTTGAAGTTGTTTAAGTAACTGCTGTTGAGTTATTAACACTTGCACTTGCGCATCTGCTAACATCTGCGCTAAACGCTGATGTGGATAGTTTGGATCTAAAGGTATATATGCACCACCAGCTTTCAATATTCCCAGCAATCCAATGATCGTGTCTAAGGAAAGTTCAACATAAAGCCCTACCAAAGTTTCCGCCCCAACCCCCAGAGAACGGAGATAATGGGCTAGTTGATTGGCGCGGGTATTTAACTGTGTATAGGTTAATTGCTGCGCCTCAAACACAAGGGCGATGTCATCAGGCGTGCGTTTGACTTGTTCCTCAAAAAGCTGATGAATACATCTATCTAGAGGCTGATTTACCCTCGTATGATTAAATTCTACAAGTAGTTGTTGTAACTCGCGATCGCTGAGAATATTTAACCGACTGATAGGGGTTTCGGGATGTGCGATCGCATCTTGTAATAATATCTCAAACTGTTCCGATAATGTTTTGATATCCTCGATATTATATAGTTGTTCATCAAAATGAAGCTCGGTAATTAAAGCATCTTTTTGATGCAGACAAGTTAACTTAATTTTAAACTTATCAATACAAGAGTAATACTTAACCCAAGAAAACGATAGATCCGCAACAGAATAATTTTCCTTTAATTCTGCAAACTCAAAAGCAACTGGACAAAAATCAACCGATTTTAAACTATCTTCCCATGTAAAATATTCTTGCCATTCCCTAGCATTATCTACCGCATTATGTATCTGTTGTAATATTTCGCTAAATTTTATTTCCCCTGGGAGATGACAGGCGATAGGTAAATATTTTGATAATAATCCCAATGCTTGCTCTAATTCCGCATATTTTCTACCATCCCCAACAATCCCCACACATAAATCTGATTTTCCAGTAATTTTACCCAGCAATATCAACCAACAAGCCAGTAAAACATCAGCAATATTTACCTGATATTTTGAAGATATTAACTCTATTTTTTCAACTAGATAATTATCAATATTTAAAGATATACATTGCGGTTTAAAACTACCCTGAGCAATTTGTTTATTTTCAAACCAAACACTAAAATCATCAATAGCAGTAATATCTTGCTTGCGCCAATATTCCTTACCTAAATCTGACTCATCCGACTCCAAAAGTTGATTTTGCCATTCTGCAATATCAGCATATTGTAGCGGCTCCTCATCCAGGTTTTGACCATACAAGCAAGCCCTATAAGCAACAATAATCTGATTAAACAAATATGTAAGAGTACAACCATCTGCAATCAAAGCAGATAAACTTAAAAATAAAATATGTTTATTTGCAGATAACCTGATAACAACCACTTGCAGAGGTGGTTTATTTTCCCCATCAAAAGGTAAGCTTTTTAGATCATTAAATATTTCATTTAGGCGAATTTCCTGCTCTATTTCTGACAAATTGCCAAGATATAATTCAGTAATCCCAACTTCATAATTATCTGCGATCGCCTGTAAAGGTATTTCCATTTCTGGTAGACGATAAAAAGTAGTACGCAAAATTTCGTACCCCTCAACAACATTTTGCCAAGCAGATTTTAAAACATCAATATTGAGATTACCAGCAATCGAAACCGCACCTTGAACCCTAAATACTGATAGATCCTCACTCTTTGCTAACAACCAAATCCGCTTTTGCTGCGGAGATAATCTAAATCCCTCAACTGGTTCCACTCGCATATTAACAACACCCCTTTTATCACAATCAATAATAAAAAACCTCTGCGCACCTCCGCGCTTCCCTCCGCGCCACTTTGCGTTTAAAACTCTTCCTTTCCCCCTCACCCCAACCTAACCATCAGAAACCTTATACTCCTCCGCCATCCCCACCACAACCTTGCGTGAACCTTGAAACGGCATCCTCCCATGAGCAGATAACATATTATCTAATAACAACACATCTCCCTCTTGCCAAGGAAAAATAATTGCTTCTTGCCAATAAATTTCTCTAATTTCGTCTAATATAGAATCTTCAATCACAGAACCATCACCATAATAAGCATTACGAGGTAAATCTTCTGTTGAAAAATCACTCAACAACTGAGCGCGAACAATAGAATCTAAACTAGAGATATGAAATAAATGAGCTTGATTAAACCAAACTATTTCTGATGTTTGGGGATGCTGGGAAACAGCTTGACAAACTTGACGAGTTCTTAAGCTAAAACCAGATGCTTCAGAATCTCTCCACTCTAATTCAATTCCAGCTTGATGACAATATGTTTCTACATCCAGCTTATTGTTAGTATTAAAAACATCTTGCCATGATAAATCTAATCCTACACCATAATTTCGCACATACATTACCCCTTTTTGTAAAAACTTTTCCTTAATTTTGGAATTTATCCGCGCAAAAACTTTGCGGCTATCAACAATAGGTGTTTCTCCACCTTGCTCCGCTTTCTTAATGCAAAAAAAGGCAATTTTTAAAGGCCAAGTACGGGAGTAAGACATTTCATTATGTAGAGGAATGAAATGATTAGCCGGATACTCTGTAGAAGTATAGATATTACCACTAACATGATTACGTGGTGTAGAACGGTAAGAATATTCCAGCAAATCCCCAGAAAGAGCTTGGATAAATTGCTGAAACTCAGCCACATCCTTGACATGAAAATCTCGAAATAAAATACCTCCATGCTCTAATATTTGCTTCTCAATCCAAGAGCGATTATTTTGAGTCCAAATAGCCAGATTTAAATTATCAAAATTTGCTTGAACAACTAGAGGAAGCGAGCATTCTGGCTGTAAATATGATATTTGAATTAATTCTGCTGAAGATATATTTACAGACTTCCGAGAAATAGAACTTAATTGTTTTATATTGGGTTTCGTCATTTAAATATATTCCCTAATATTGATGATTTATCTTACACCGTAGGACTTAAGCACACTCTACGAAATCTTGGCGTTCTTGGCGTTCTTGGCGGTTCGATAAATTAAGGTTTCTGGTAATACTGCTCGGTTAAGCTCAAAAACCTTAAGCCGCCTAGGTTGGGGAGCCACTGCGTTGGACGGGTTTCCCGGCTTGTTCGCCGGAGGCGTTCCCGCAGGGTAGCAAGTGGCGTTTGAGGAACGAAACCCAACATTTGGGTAGCTCTGTTGGGTTTCGCAGAGCCTCAACCCAACCTACAATTTTCCTTAACTTCGTGTTCTTTGTGTTATTCGCGGTTCGTTTTTTCATTATTTTGTGTAAGCTCTGATCTATATATTTCGCACTGCTCTGCGTTTAGATATTGTTAATTTTTGCCGCTCAGTTGCTTGCAAATTATTTTTTTTAATTTGCTGCTGTTCCCGATCTATTTGGTTTAAAAGTTCGACAATTTCCTGTAATTTTATCTCTGGTTTAGCAACAACATGCTGTATAATGACTTGAAACTGCTCAATCAATCGAGAAATACTCACCTTATCAAATAGGTGCGTCTTATACTCAAAATAACCCTGAAGACCTGCTGAAGTTTCCCACATAGATAAAAGCAAATCATGTCGTACTGTTCGAGTTTCAATCTCGAATGGAGTTAAGATTAAATCTGGTAGTTGCAACTGTGGCATAGGATTATTGTCCAGAACAAACCATGCTTGGTACAGTGGATGATTATTTAAACTTCTTTGTGGTTGTAGTTCTTCTACTAGCTTTTCAAAAGGTAAGTCTTGGTGAGCATATGCTTCTAATGTTACTTGATGCGATCGCGCTAATAATTCTCGGAAACTAGGATTCCCAGATAAATCAATCCGTAGCACTAAAGTATTCACAAAAAATCCAATCAATTTCTCAATCTCCACTCGATTGCGGTTAGCAATGGGTGAACCAACTCTAATATCTAAAGTACCTGTAAAGCAGTAAAGCAAAACTTCAAAAGCAGCCAACAATGTCATGAATAAAGTCACACCTTCCTGACGACTAAGCACATATATGGCTTTGCTTAATTCTTGACTCAATGTAAATGATTCCTCAGCACCTTGAGTAGTTTCATTTGTCGAATTTACAGACTGTCTGGGGAATTTTAACTGCGGATGAATATTACCTAGTTTTTGTTTCCAATAATTTATCTGGGTTTGTAATCTCTCTCCTTGCAACCATTGACGCTGCCAAACAGCAAAATCTGCATACTGTATAGGTAATTTTGCAATTGGTGAAGGTTTACCCTGACAAAAAGCTGAATACAGTGCTACGAATTCCTCAACTAATATCCCCATAGACCAAGCATCTGAAACAATATGGTGAATTGTTAGCAGTATGATGTATTCTTCTGGGTGCAACTGTACCAAAGTCACCCTCAATAAAGGAGATTTAGTTAAATCAAAAGGTTGTTGCGCCGCTTGTGTAGTCAAGTGACGTATTTGTTTTTCTTGTTCCCATAAAGAGCATTCATCCAAACTAATAATTGAAATAGCAAAATCTAAGCTAGGAGCAATAATTTGTATTGGTTGACCATCTACCGTTTGAAAGCTCGTTCGTAAAGCTTCGTGGCGATTGATAATTTCCTGGAAACTTTGTTGTAATGCAGCTAAATTTAATTTTCCTTGCAGTCTAACAGCCACAGATATATTATACGATGAACTATCTGGTTCTAACTGAGCTAAAAACCACAGTCTTTGCTGCGCAAATGATAGCGGTAAATTTTCTGCGCGTGGTATTGAAGAAATAAGCTGTTGATCGAAATCTAGAACTGAATTGTTATTAGATATAAAATTCAAGATATCTTGTTTGCGTCTAGCTAATTCTTCTCTAATTGTTGGTGTAAGTACATTTTTGGGAGCGCTACAACGTAAGCGATTATCTTCAACCCAAAGCTTAACATCTAAACTGCAAAGTTCAGCTAAAAATTCTGTAATATTTTTCATAATTCTATCTCTTCTCGGTCATTGTCTAACTTATTTGGAGACACAAATTGTAATTGCTTAATTGCCAACATATTTTCAATAGTTGGAACAATTTGAGCAACTGTTGATGCTTCAAATAAACTACGTAAAGGTAACTCAATTTTAAAGGCTTCCCGTAACCTAGAAATAGCTTGAGTTGCTAGTAAAGAATGTCCGCCCAAATCAAAAAAATCATCGTGAATACCGATATGTTCTTGCTTTAATACCTGACCCCAAATATCAGCAACTATCTCTTCTGTAGGAGTACGAGGCGCAACAAAGCCAAATTCTGATTCATTCTGAAAACTTGGTATAGGTAATGCTTGGCGATCTACTTTTCCACTAGGTGCTAAAGGTAATGCTTCTAGCAACATAATGAAAGAAGGTATCATGTGTCCTGGTAGTTGTTCTTGCAGAAAATTGCGTAACTCTGAGATGATTTTGCTACTGTTTATATCATCTCGATCCAACTCAGATTGAGGTACAACATAAGCCACCAAACGCTTGTCGTCAGGGTTTTCTTCTCTAACTACAACTACAACACTTTTAACTGCTTGGTGTTGACTCAACAATGACTCGATTTCTCCCAATTCTACGCGGAAACCACGAATTTTTACCTGATGGTCAATACGTCCGAGAAATTCTATATTTCCATCTGGAAGCCATCTTCCTAAATCTCCAGTTTTATAAATTAAATCTGGGCGATTTCCTGGTAACTTTTGAGCAATATCTGTAAACGGATTGGGAACAAAACTTAACTGAGTTTTTTCGTTATTTTTCCAGTAACCAGCACCTACACCAATTCCCGATACACAAATTTCTCCAGGAGCGCCAATAGGTAATAATTTCATTTGCTCATCGAGAATATAGAGATTGAGGTTAGCTAGTGGTTTTCCAATGGGAATTGTGCGGTGATTTTCTGGTAAAGGTTTATCAACAATAAATTGAGTGATATCATCAGCAGCTTCGCTAGGGCCATAAGCATTCACAATCTTGATATTAGGGTATATTTCCAGCCACTGATTTACCCATTTAATCGCTACAGATTCACCCGATAGCATCATCCATTGCAAATTGGATAGTTCCCTTTCTGCGTTTAGTAATTGCGAAATATATTCCAGCAATCCGCCAAATAAAGCTGGTACTAATTCCACAACGGTAATTTTTTCTGCTTTCAGAAGTTTAAATAATTGTTCAGGAATAGCAACAGTTTCAATATCTACAATGACAGTCTTTCCGCCAATTAAAAGTGGTGCTAAAAATTGCCATATAGAAATATCCGTTGATGAAGGTGCGCTTTGTAAAAAGCAAAATTCTGCGGTTAGTTTTAGCTCATCAAACTGGGCATAAATATGATTAATAGCACCATCATGTCTCACCATTGTTCCCTTTGGTAATCCTGTAGAACCAGAAGTATAAATCGTGTAAGCTATGTCACTTCCTTTGTTGACTGGCTCTATATTTCCTGTGGAAATATTACTAAAATCAAGTTGTTGGTAGATGATTAATTCCTGTTTATGAGTCCAATTGATATTGTCGGTAATGACTTCATCTAAACAAATAATAGACTTTAATTGAGAACATTTATCTATTAAGTCAGTCAAAATATTTAATAAAGTAGCATCAGTCAAGAGAAACTTAACTTCGCTATTAGTTAACATATATTCAATTCGATTTGCAGGATAAGTACTATCAATAGGTACGTACACTCCACCTGCTTTATATATAGCCAGAATAGCAATCAAAAAATTTATGTCTCGGTCTTTAAATATACCTACTAAGTCGCCTTTACTAATTCCTAGTTGACGTAATGTAATAGCCAACTGATTAGCAGCTTCATTTAGTTCTTGATAAGTTAATTTTTTTTGTTGATGAACTACAGCTATATTATCTGGAGTTTTATATACCTGCTGTTCAAATAACTGATCGATTGTTTGCTCAACTGGATATAATTGATGATTATTATTGAAACGTTTCAATAGCTGATATCTATCAAATTCTGAGAATAAAGTAATATCTGAGATTTTTTCATTGATATTATTGAGCGCATTTGTCAAAAAATTACTGTAATATCTGCTAAATAGGTTGATACTCTCATCTCGAAAAAGATAGTCGCTATACTCTATATTGAGAGTAATAGATTCTTTATTAATTAAAAAAGAAAATCCTAAATCGCAATTGCAATCATTTAAAATATTCTTATTATGAATATTTTCTAATAAAATTACTATATCAAAAAATAGACAACGATTAGGGGTTGAGGGAATTTTTAATAACGAAATTAACTCTTCTAAATCGTAGTTTTGATTATTGAAAGCACTGATAATTTCATCTTTAACTTGTAAAAGATAATCTTTGAAGGATATGTGAGATTTTACCTGAGTCCGCAAAGGAATAAATTTAGCTTTCACATCATTTGTAGCAATTTCTGTATATCTAGGTATTCCCGCGATCGCATCATTTTTGCGACTATATTTATATAACAAGATATTCAATGCAGATAACAGTATCCAGTAAATTGAAAACTCAGAACCTTGACTGAGTTTAATGATTTTTTGAGATAAATCATAGGAAAATTCCAAGCCCACAGACTTGTTTCTCTTACAAGGAAATACAGGTCTGACATAATCCAGCATGAGATTAGTTTCTGGAAGTTCTCCTGATAACTTATTTAGCCAATAAATTTTTTGTGCTAATAAGTCGTTTTTATGTTCTTGTCCATCCATATTTATATGCTCCTAAAAAATACTGGTTGATTAATAAAGTCAATAAGCTTACTTACTTAATTTTGCAGACAGTCATTAAAAGCTTGCTTGAGTATTAAACAACCTTTTTGTAAAGTAAATATATCAATTACCAAAGGAGGTAAAATTTTAATTACTGTATCATTTCTACCTGCTGTTTCAACTATTAAGCCTAGTTCAAAACAACGTGATGTTATGCTTTTAGCAAAATTTTTACCGCCGAAATTTTGAACATCAATACCCCAAATCATGCCAATTCCCCGGATGATTATGGTTTCGCTAATTGCTGCTATTTCTTGATTCAAAAATTCTTTTACGAAAAGCTCTTTTTCTTTAACATCTAGTTCCAGAGAACTACTTTCTCTATACTCTAAAGCCGCCGTGGCTCCAATAAATGCTAATTGATTACCCCGAAAAGTACCGTTATGTTCCCCTGGTTCCCATATATCTAATTCTGGTTTAATTAATAGTAGTGACATTGGTAATCCATAGCCACTAATAGATTTAGATAGTATGACCATATCGGGAACTATACCTGCTCTTTCAAAAGAAAAGAAAGCGCCTGTTCTACCACAACCGACTTGAATATCATCACAGATTAATAAAATATCATGCTCGTCACACAATTTTCTCAATCTTTGCATCCATTCAATGGGAGCAACAATAACTCCCCCTTCAGCTTGCACTGTTTCAAAGATAATTGCTGCTGGTTTTTCTATACCCGAATTGGCATCATTTAAAACTGAGTCTATATATTTTATAGTGTCAAAACTATCCATAAATCCGTAGGGATAAGGCATAAAGGTGACATTATTTAATGTGCCAATTGTACCTGCCTTAATTCCCTTATTAGCAGTAATTGCTAAACTACCTAAAGTCATGCCATGATAAGCTCCCATAAAAGAGAAGATACCTGGATTATTTTTGACTTTTCTCGCTAATTTTAAAGCTGCTTCTACCGCATTAGTTCCAGTTGGGCCGCAGAACTGAATGCGATAATCTAGCTGTTTTGCATTTAATACTGTCTCATTAAATTTTGATAAGAATTTTTCTTTAGCAGAAGTATACATATCTAAACCATGTGATATTCCATCTGCATTTAAATAAGATATGATTTGATTTTTGATATAGTCATGATTGTGTCCGTAGTTTAAAGCACCCGCACCTGCAAAAAAATCTATATATTCTTGACCTGATTCATCATAAACAATGGAACCCTTAGCCCGGTGAAATATTGTCGGGAAATTGCGACAATAACTTCTGACGTTTGATTCACACTTTTCAAAAATATTCATAGTTTTGGCTACTGTGATTAAAATAATTTAATTGACTTAAACACAATCGAAATTTAATGAAATTTGGTTTTTGAGTATGACTAATTCAGGATGGAGTTTTTGCTCTGTTAAAGACAATAATTCCTGAATAGTTAAATTCAGATTATCTGCCATATTTTCGAGTAATATTTTCAGATGATCCAGGATATTTACAATAGTTGCTGCTGCAAAAAGCTGGAAGTCATAATTAATGCCAATTGTCAGTTCTGAACCAGGATATCCAACTATCGTTAAAGGATAATTAGTTTTGTAAAAAGAATTATGTTCAGAAATATTTAAACTTCCCCATTCTTCCAAAAATCTGCCTGTTTTTTGGTTTTCAAACACGACAAAGCTAGCAAATAATGGCAGATTTCCTCTTACTTGACTACACTTTTGAACATCTACCAACGGGTAGTATTCATATTCCCGAATTTCTACTAATTGAGTTTGTAATTCTTGTAGCCAAGGTAATAAATCATCATCCATATTTACCTTGAGGTGTACTGGTAAGGTATTCACCATTTCCCCTACCATTAACTCTGCTCCTGGTAAATCTACTGGGCGACCGGAAAAAGTACAGCCATAGATAACATTATTTTTGCCACTATAGTGACATAGAAGTATCGCCCAAGCTCCTTGAACAAGGGTGTTGATAGTTAGGTGATGTTGTCTTGCTAATGTTTCTAAATTTTTTGTAGTTGCTGCCGATAAGCTAATTTGTATATCCTCATAGCGTTCTTCTAAATTAGATAATTTCTGGGAATAAAGATTAGCTAAAGAAGTAGGCTCTGTGACTTCTCTAAGTTGCTGTCGCCAAAATTCTGCGGCTTGAGATAAATCCTGTTGTTGTAACCAGTTAATATAGTCTCCAAAGCAACTACCAGAAATTAAAGGCGCATCTTGATTTTGGGAATATGCTTCATAAATTTGAATAACATCCTTTAATAAAAAGGGAATAGACCAACCATCAAGAATAATCAAATGCCAAACGCAGACAAGGTAGTAAACATTATCTTCTACTTGGAACAAAGCTAGGCGGATTAGAGGCGCTTGGGAAAAATCAAAACCCCGCAGGCGATCGCTCTTGAGAAAGGACTTTAATTTTGCTTGCTGTCCATCTGGCGCAATTCCCCGCCAATCTTGATATTCTATAGGGACTTCAACTTGGTCATGTACAACTTGTAATGGTTTTTCTAATTCTTCCCAATAGAAACTAGTGCGTAATACTGTATGTAGGGCTGATAATTGTTGCCAAGCAAGTTCAAAAGCAGAACGATTGAGATTGCCTTTAAAAGTGTAGATATCCTGCATGTGGTAAAGTCCCAATTCAGGGGCGTGCAGAGCATGAAATAAAATACCATGCTGTATGGGAGATAGTGGGTATATATCTTGAATGTCTTCTCTCATATTTTTTGATTTTTATTTGTTCGTTTGACTTTTGCTAAAAATCGGTCAAGTTCTGTTTGATTCAAGTTGGCTTTGGAGAAGTGAGCAAATGTATCATTTTTCGTAATTTTTGTTTCTGCTGAAATTACATTTTGACTAACAGCTACACTTGCCAAATTTGCCACTGTTTGATGTTGAAATAATTGTTTAACAGTCAGTTTTATCCCAGCTTGATTAGCTTTAGTAATGACGACAATCGCCACAATAGAATCCCCACCTAATTCAAAAAAGTTATCGAAAATTCCTACTCGCTCCACACCCAAAACTTCTGTAAAAATTTCAGTCAGTTTGGTTTCTACAAAATTACGAGGTTTTACGACTTCTTGATTGACTCCAAGTTTTGCTATATCCGGTGCAGGTAAGGCTTTGCGGTCAACTTTACCATTAGGGGTAAGTGGTAATGCTTCTAATATGACAAAAGCTGCTGGCATCATGTAGTTTGGCAACTTTGTCTCTAAGAAACTGCGTAGTTCAGAAATCGTTGGTTTTAGCTCTTTTGTGGGGACAATATAAGCTACTAGACGTTGAGAAGCTGAATCTTCTCTTACCGTCACAACCGTTTCTCGCACACCTGAATATTGGCTAATAACTGCCTCAATTTCTCCTAATTCAATGCGGAAACCACGAATTTTTACTTGGTGATCAATTCGACCAAGATATTCGATTTCTCTATTGGGTAAATACCGGGCTAAGTCGCCAGTTTTATATAAACGTGCTGATGCTCGATCGCTAAAAGGATGAGGGATAAATTTCTCTACTGTTAAATCTGGACGGTTGAAATAACCTCTAGCTAGTCCTGCGCCACCAATACATAATTCCCCTGCTACACCGTCAGGAACTAACTGATTATATTGGTCAAGAATGTAAAGTTGTGTGTTAGCAATTGGAGAACTAATGGTTACTGTTTTGTTAACAGTTTTTATTTGGCTAGCGGCTGACCAAATTGTGGTTTCTGTCGGGCCATACATATTCCATAAAGAACTACATCTTTGTAATAATTGACTCGCTAAAGGTGCAGATAAAGCTTCTCCACCACAGAGAATTTTTAATTGAAGATTTTCATCCCAACCTGAAGCTAAAAGTAACTTCCATGTCGCTGGTGTAGCTTGCATGACTGTTGCTTTTGATGCTTTGATTTTTGCTAACAATTGGATGCCATCACCGATAACTTCTTGGCTAGCTACTATTAAACAAGCACCAACTATGAGAGGTAGAAAAATCTCTAAGGCGGCAATATCAAAAGAATATGTTGTAACTGCTAGTAATTTATCTTGAGATTTTAATCCTGGGGCTTGTTTCATGGAGTACAAAAAGTTACTCAGAGCTATGTGAGGAATTTGTACACCTTTTGGTTTGCCTGTAGAACCAGAAGTATAAATAATATAAGCTAAGTTTTCAGTTGTGAGTTGAGAAGATAAATTATTTTGGCTTTGTTGGGCTATGATATGCCAATCACTATCTAGACAAACTATTTGCCCTTGATGCTGTGGTAATAACTCCAGTAATGAGGCTTGAGTTAATAATACTGAAGCTTGGGTATCTTCTAATATATATTCTAATCTTTGTTGGGGATAATTAGGGTCAAGGGGTATATAAGCACCACCAGCTTTGAGAATTGCTAATAACCCAATTACCATTTCCAAAGAACGCTCGATACATATACCAACTAATACTTCTGGTTTGACTCCCAGAGAACGTAAATAATGAGCGAGTTGATTTGCTTTGGCGTTAAGTTCTTGATAGGTTAATTGTTGATTTTCATAGACAACTGCAACGGCGTCTGGTGTTTTTTCTACTTGTTGTGCAAATAGTTCATGGATAAATTCATCAACAGGATAGGTAATTTCTGTGTTGTGCGACTGTTGTAATAGTTGATGCTGTTCAGATGATGTTAACAATGGTAACTGAGATAAACGCTGTTGTGGATTGGCGATAATTCCTTCTAGTAAGGTTTGGAAATGCCTTGCCATCCGCTTGATTGTGCTTTCTTGAAATAAATCGCTATTGTATTCAAAATTAGCAACTAAACCCTCGATAGTTTCTGTCATATCTAGGGTTAAATCAAATTTGGCAGTACCACTGTCAACAGGTAAATAACTTAAAGTTAAGCCAGGTAATTCTAAAGCTGACATCGATGCATTTTGCAGCACAAACATCACTTGAAATATTGGTGTATGACTTAAATTGCGTTGGGGTTGTAGTTCTTCTACTAACAACTCAAAAGGTAAATCTTGATGGGCGTAAGCGCCTAAAGCAACTTCTCGTACCCGTTTTAGTAGTTCAATAAAACTGGGATTTCCAGCTAAGTTAGTTCGCAGCACAAGGGTATTGATAAATAGTCCAATCAGCCCTTCTAGCTCGATGCGATCGCGGTTAGCAATTGGCGAACCGATCGCCAAATCTTCGCTACCTGTGTAACGGTATAGTAAGGTTTTGAATGCTGCTAGCAATGTCATAAACAAGGTAGTTCCCTGTTGCTGACTCAACTGATTTAAGCCTACAGATAGCTGCTGGGGTAACTTAACACTGTATGTAGCACCTTGAAAGCTTTGAACGGGGGGACGAGGAAAATCTGTTGGTAACTCTAATAATTCTGGTACACCCTCTAACTGCTGTCGCCAGTAAGATATCTGCGATTCTAGTCTTTCTCCTTGTAACCATTGTCGCTGCCAAGCTGCAAAATCGACATATTGAATGGGTAATTCAGCTAATGGTGCGGGTTGTGCTTCACAAAAAGCTTGATACAAAATGACAAATTCACGCAGTAAAATATCTGTTGACCAAGCATCAGAGGCGATATGATGCATTGTCAAAAGTAATATATGTTCTTGTTCGCTCAGGCGTAATAATTTGACTCGCAGTAAGCAACCATTATTTAAATCAAATGGTGTTTGTGCTTCTTCTGTCGTTTGTTTTTGAACTTCTAATTCTTGTTGATTGGCAGGTAAATTACTAATATCTAATATGGGCAATTGTACTGCTGCTGGTGGTAAGATAACCGCTACAGGTTGCCCTTCTATAGTTTGAAAATTAGTGCGTAAGGCTTCGTGACGGCGTAAAATTTCTTGGAAAGTTTGTTGTAAGGCTTTGATATTCAGGTTTCCCTGCAAACGCACAGCACTGGGCATATTATAAGCAGAACTGTGCATTTCTAACTGAGTCAAAAACCAGAATCGCTGTTGAGCAAAGGATAAGGGTAAATGAGGCGATCGCGCAATTCGTGTAATCTTTATTTCTTCAACCTGCGAGTTAGTTTTAGTGGCTTTTTCAATATCTTTAGCTAACCCGGCTATTGTGGGTTTTTCAAATATTCGCCGTAAAGGAAGTTCTATTTGAAAAGTTTGTCTTATTTGGGAAACCAAACGAGTTGCGAGTAAGGAATGTCCACCTAAATTAAAGAAATTATGATGAATGCCTATATTGTCAATTTCTAATATTTCTGTCCAGAGATTGACAAGCTGCTTTTCAATTGCTGTCGAAGGTGCAATAAAATCTGATGGGGATGATAATTGTGTGATTTTTGGTGCTGGTAATGCCCGCCGATCTAACTTACCATTAGGTGTGATTGGTAATGCTTCTAATGCCACAAAAGCAGCAGGTATCATATATTCAGGGAGCTTTTGTTCGAGAAATTCCCGTAAGTCTATGGCTAATTGCTCCTGATAATTCTGGATAAAGTATGCAACCAAGCGGCGATCGTTGGGAATATCTTCTCTAGCAATAACGACAGCTTCACCCACATTTGGATGTTGCTTAATAACTGCTTCAATTTCTCCTAATTCAATGCGAAAACCTCGCAGCTTAATTTGATAATCTAGTCTGCCTAAAAATTCAATATTACCATCTGCTAAATATTTGCCTTTGTCGCCTGTTTTATATAATCTTTTTTCCCCATTCCAAAGGATAAATTTCTCGGTTGTTAAATCTGATCGATGCAAATAACCTTGGGCTAATCCTTCGCCACCGATGTAAATTTCTCCCGGAATACCAACAGGAACAGGTTGGAGGTAGGAGTCTAATATATAAATTTCTGTGTTCGCAAACGGACGACCAATTGATACTAGTGCATTCTCAGATAAATTAATTTCTGTCGATTCAAAATATGTACTATCAATCGTTGCTTCTGTGACACCATAGGAATTAATCAAGCGTGTTTGTTCGCTACAAAAACGCTGAAATTCTTGATATTCTTTGACATATAATGTGTCTGAGCCAACTACTAGCAAGCGCATGAAGTGAAGATTTTGCTGAGTTCTTTCGAGATATTGAACTAAGTTCTTCAACACAACGGGAACAAATTCAGCACTATCGATTTTTTCTGCAAGCATGAGTTGATATAACTTCTCTGCTTCTAACAGCCATTCACGGGGACACAAGACTAACTTAGCACCACTACACAGAGCGCGAATTACGTCTCCAGAAAAGACATCAAATGCAAAACTCGCCATTTGTAAATGACTTGTCAGCGAATCCATCTGATAAGCTTGATTCCAAGCGTAAAATTTATTGACTAAACTGCGATGTGCGATCGCTACTCCTTTAGACTTACCTGTAGAACCCGATGTGTAAATTACATAGGCTAAATCATCTGGGGTGCTATTATTAACAGGATTTACCTGGCTGTGTTGTGAAATTATCTCCCAGTCGCTATCTAAACAAACTATTGGTACATTTTCAACTGATAGGCTGGATACGAGTTTTTGTTGAGTTAGCAATACCGAAACTTGTGAATCACTCAACATAAAACTCAAGCGTTCTTGAGGATAAGCCGGATCTAAAGGTACATAAGCTCCACCAGCTTTAAGAACTCCTAATAAGGCGATAATCATCTCAATAGAGCGCTCAACGCAAATCCCAACTAGCACATTTTTATTTACTCCTAAAGAATGTAAGTAATGTGCTAATTGATTGGCTTTTTGGTTTAATTGTTGATAGGTTAATTGCTGTTGTTGAAATACTACTGCTACTGCATTTGCTGTATTATTTACACAGGTCTCAAATAAATGATGAATGCATTTATTTTGGGGGTATTCAACTTGGTTATTATTCCAATTATACAACAAGTCATTTTTGGCATATGTTGTTAGTAGAGGTAAAGACGCAATTTGTTGCTCTGGAGTAGCAATAATTCCTGCTAGCAAAGTGTGAAAATGTTCGGTTATACGGTTAATAGTATCTGCATTAAATAAATCACTGCTATATTCAAATTTACCTATAAGTTCTTCTTGTTGCTCTACCATATCCAGGCTTAAATCAAACTGAGCCGTTGCACTTTCTGTACCTGATATAGTTAAAGTTAGTTCTCCTATTTCTAAAGCTGGCATAGGGCTATTATTAAGGGAAAACCAAACTTGAAAAAGCGGGTTATGGCTGAGGTTGCGTTCTGGTTGAATTTCTTCTACTAACTGCTCAAAAGGTAAATCTTGGTGGGTATAAGCATCTAATGTGGTCTGTTTAACTCTTGCTAATAAATCGAGAAAACTTGGATTACCACTGACATCAGTTCGTAACACTAAAGTATTGACAAAAAAACCGATTAACTTTTCAATTTGGGGAAGATTACGATTAGCGATCGCAGTCCCAATAATAATATCCTCTTGTTGACTGTAGCGATAAAGTAGAATTTTAAAAGCAGTCAGCAATGTCATAAATAAAGTAGCGCCCGCTTGCTGACTCAGTGCTTTGATTGCGGTGGTTAAAGATTTAGGAATAGTAAAAGTATGGGTTTTCCCTCTGTAAGATTGTACCGCCGGACGAGGATAATCTTGTGGGAGTTGTAAGACTGATAAAGAACCGCCTAATTGTTGCTTCCAGTAATTTTTTTGAGATATTAGTGCTTCTCCTTGCAAGTATTCTTGTTGCCAAATAGCAAAGTCTCCATACTGAATTGGTAGTTCGGTTAAGGATGAGTTTTTACCTTCACAAAAAGCTGGATATAGTGTTGCTAACTCATGTATTAATACACCTATTGACCAACCATCAGAAACAATATGATGCATGGTAAATAATAATATATGTTCTGTTGGATTTAGCTGTATTAACTTGGCTCTTAATAACAAATCATCGTTAAGGTTAAATGGTTGGTTTGCTTCTTGTGTTGCTAGTTTTTGGATTTCTGCTAATTGTTGATTTATCGCTAGTTCGCTAATATCAATTACTGTCATAGATAATGTTTTTGAAGAATGAATAAATGCTACAGGTTTATCTTCAATAGTTTGAAAATTACAGCGCAAAACTTCATGGCGGTTGATAATTTCTTGCAAACTATCTTGCAAAGCTTGAAAGTTAAGCTTTCCTTGGAGACGAACTACAGCAGAAATATTATAAAATGGGTTGTCTGGCTCTAATTGCGCCAAAAACCATAGCCGTTGTTGAGAGAAAGATAACGGAACAGGATTATGTTGAGAACTACGGGGAATAAATTTTTCTGGTTTATCTAGTTTAAGTTCACCTCGCAAGCGTTTTTCTAAAAGTGCTTGTTTTGCAGGTGATAGTTGAGAACGTCTCAGAGAAATTTCATTTTTTTTGTTATTCATAGTCATGCATAATTTTTGAAATATATATACCCATTCCCGTCTCTCAGAAATTAATTCGCCTGAAATTTAATATATGTAGGTACAGGCTGAATCCGGGTTAAATCATTTTCCAGAACTATCACACCATCATTACTAGCAACTTCTTTAAAGCCAGCAAATTTATAAGATATATACATCATGCGATTGCGATTATTAGATACAAATTCTGCTAGGAGGCGGACATTATTGTTTTTAGCTAAACTTATGACATAATTCAACATCACTGTTCCCACACCTCTAGACATCACGCGACAAGACATGAGTAAAAGCTTGATTTTCCAAATATCTGCTTGACATTCAATTAATACTAAACCGATTTTTCCGTAGCTTCCATATTTATCTTCTAAAGTTGCAATTAGCAATTTATGGTTTTTGGAATTACGAAAATTATTGAGTTCATCATAGGAATATGTATAACCAGTTGTATTTAATTGGTTAGTGCGTAAGGTTAATTCTTCTGCACGTTGTAAATCTTCTGCTTGTGCCAAGGATATAGTAAAATCCATGTTGAGCGTAGCCAAGAATTCTTCTGCTGTTCCTATAAAATCTTTCTCAGCATTTTGACGTTCAATATCACTAAGATACATTAATCTTCTCATGGCAGAATCTTCCGTCAAAAACCGGGGATTCATCACAGCCATATCGAGAATATTACCAATTTTATCAGCATTAATACAAAGAATTTCAGGTACAGAAAACTTGACTTCTTCGAGTTCAAATAATTGATCATCAACAAAGGCGATCGCATCTAGTCCAATATTTAATAATTTGGCAATTTCTTTGATAGAAGCCGCCTTAGAATTCCAGTTAATTTGGGAATATAAAAAATAATCCTTCAGTCCGAATTCTGCTAATTTAGCTATAGCTGTTGCAGAATCATTTTTACTAGCAACAGATTGTAAAATTCCCCGCTTGTCTAAACTGTGAATAATATTTACTATATCTCTTCGTAAAGAAACTTTTTCATCTTCTAATAAAACCCCGTGCCATAAAGTATTATCTAAATCCCAAACAATACATTTAATAACTTTTTTATCTTCTTGTTGACTATTCAAATTTGTTTCTTGAGTACTAACCATTGTGAACCTTCTCCATTCTTTTCCTATCTCATCATTAATGCAAAATATAACCTTTTCTCACCCTCTAAAATACTTAATACATTACGCATAAAACTGAACAAACCTCCGCGAAACTTTGCGCTTAACTCTGCGCCCCTCTGCGTTAAAAAATATTAATTCTGTACCTCACTCAACCAAAAACAATTACCCTAAATCCTCCTTATTAATTTACCTTTCCAATCACCAGAAACGCTGGAAATCAAATAATCTTGATATCCTGATTCAGCAATGGTAATTTCTTGAATTTGAGTACTACCTTCAATAATTTCCATAACTTTGGCATCCCGTAAATACCGTTCCACAGGATATTCACTACTACAACCATTTCCGCCATGAATTTGTACAGCATCATTGGCTATTTTAGTTGCTGCGGTAGATGCAAAATACTTAGCAATAGAAGTTTCTATAATCGAGTTAGGATGGTTAATATCTTTGAGATAACCAGCTTGATAACATAACAATCTTGCGGCTTTGATATTAGCTATCATCTGAGTTATCTTTTGGCGAATTAATTGATGTTCTTTGAGGTAGACATCAAATTGTTTGCGATCGCTAGTATATTGGATGCAAGCTTCTAAACAAGCTTGAGCAATACCTACACAACCACAGGCTACACTATATCTACCATAATCAAGGGCAGAAGCAGCAATGTAAGCAAAGCCAAAGCCTAATTTACCTACTAAATTTTCTGCTGCTACCTGACAGTTATTCAACTGCAATTCTGCTAGCATGGATGCTCTAGTACCTAAAATACCAGACATCGGTTTTACCAAAAGACCTGGATTATTTTTTTCGACTAAAAAAGCAGTTGGTTTACCTTCACATCTAGCAAATACCAAAAATATATCTGCTATTTGTCCATAGGTAATCCATTTTTTTCGCCCATTTAAAATATAAGCATTACCTGTAAATGTTGCTGTTGTTTCTACATTTTTAGCATCGCTACCTACATTCGGTTCGCTTAATGCAAAAGCACCTATAATTTCTCCCAATGCTAGTTTGGGTAGCCAATAATCTTTTTGAGATTTACTTCCCCATTTGCATAAAGCCTGAGAAACCATATTATGAACTGTCAGCAAACTCCGTATAGAAGAACATCCCCGGCCAATTTCTTCGTTGAGAATACCGTAACTAATCATGTCCATTCCTTCACCGCCATATTCTTGTGGTAATACAGCGCCAAGAAAACCACGTTGAGCAATTTTTTTGATTAGTTCAGGGGGAGTAAATTCTTTCCTATCCCATTCACCAGCTTCAGGAAATATTTCCTCATTTACCAAAGCTCTAATTTCAGCTTGATAACTTTTTTGTTGCGGAGTTAGTTCTAGTTTCATACGACTATTTGTGCTGTTTTCCGCTCAACTAGATTGGCGAGAGAATTAATAGTACGAAAATTATCAAATTCCAAATCTTCGTTTTCTATATTAATTTGAAATTCTTGCTCTATAAATAAAACAAGCTGCATCGCAAACATGGAATTAACAAAGCCTAGCGTAAAAATATCTTCGTCAACTTGCAAGTCATGATTACCAAAAAATCTTGAAAGAAATGCTTTGATTTGAGTTTGTATTTTATTCATTTTTCGGATTGCTTCCTATTTACTATTGATAGACATAAAAGCCTTTGCCATTTTTTCTTCCATATAGTCCTGCATCTACCATTTTTTTGAGCAAAGGACATGGTCTATATTTACTATCGTTAAAGTTTTCATACAAAACTTCAATAGAAAATAAAATTGTGTCTAAGCCAATCAAATCTGCTGTTTCTAAAGGCCCCATTTTATGACCAAAACAGCCTTTAAAGATTTTATCTATATCTGCTGCTGTCGCAACTTGGTCTTGTAATAAGAAAACAGCTTCGTTAATAGTTAACATTAATACACGATTAGAAACAAAGCCGGGTGAATCATTAACAATTACCCATTCTTTACCCATTTGAGATAGCATTTTTTGGGCTATCTCAATTGTGGTTTCTGAAGTATGGTAGCCGCGAATCATCTCTACCATTGGCTTCATTGGTACGGGGTTCATGAAGTGAATACCAAGCACTTTATCGGCACGTTTCGTAGCTGAAGCAATGCGGGTAATGGGAATTGCGGAGGTATTAGCAGCAAATACACAATCTGCTGGACAGATGGCATCTATTAAGGAATATACTTGTTTTTTATTATCCCATTTTTCGGTGACATTTTCTATAACAAAGTCGGCATTTTCTAAAAGTTTATAGTCGGTTGAAAATTCTATTTTGTTGATGACTTCTTCTAGATTAGTTGTTTTGTCTGTTTTTTGAAATAAAGATTGGAAGCGAATATTGTTTTTAATTTCTTGTTGGGCTTTAGCGATAATTTCTGCTTTAATATCTACCAAAATTACATCATGACCTGTTTGCGCAAGATTTTGGGCGACTCCTATACCCATCACACCTGCACCAACCACACCGACAGTTTTAATTTTCATAATTGTTATCCTGAATAGATTGACATTTTTGTAATTTATTAAATTTAGATAATGCGGTGCGTTATCACGCCTAAAATGTTGCAATATAATTTTCTTGTGGGGTGGACATCTTGTCCGCCCAGGACGGGCGAGACGCCCATCCCACAAGAGTTTTATTAATGCACCATTTTAGCTTTGCGATGCCACTGCTATGTTGACAGTTGCATATCAGATGTTTCTTCTAATTCTTCTAATTCTTCGATAAGGATTTCTTCAATTACTAAGGCGAATTCAGCAATAGTTGGAGCTTCAAACAAAAGGCGTACTGGGAAGTCAATTTGAAAAATTGTGCGCAGTTGCGAAATTAATACTGTTCCTGTTAGTGAGTCGCCACCTAATGCAAAGAAGCTATCATGAATTCCTATTTGTTCAATACCGAGAAACTGTTGATAAACTTTAACTAGTTTTTGCTCTAGTTCGTTGGTAGGTGGAGCATAAGCATTTTTTAATTTTGGTCGGGAATGGTGAGTAGATATATTAGCTTTGGGAATAGTATTTTTCTCGGTAAATGCGGCTGAGGCAGTTGCTTGAGCTAAAATTATATGGTCTGTAAAAGGTGCAAATTCTGAGAATGCTATTACTTGTTCAAAACCGTGAGATTTGAGTTCTTGTTCCCATTTTTCTTGTGATAAAAAGGGATTGCACATATTACGCTGGCTTTGTGCATCTGCTATTGGATTCATTAGCAGCGCATCTATAAACTCAAATTCTAGTCTGGGTTGAGTTGTTTCCCAAAATAGTAGTAAACCGCCAGGTGCAAGTAAAGAACGAAGTCGTTCGAGAGTTTCGCCAATATTTTGAGAAACATGCAGCACTTGAAAAGCTACGATAATATCAAAGCTGTAACTTGAATATCCTTGTGCTTGTGGCGATCGCTCAATATCTAATAATCCATATTCTACAAATGAATAATCGCTAAATTTCTTTTTGGCTGCGTTGAGAAAAAACCCACCCACATCAGTAAAGGTATATTTTGTTCTCTCTTGTGGCAGCATCGGTAATAATTCAGCAGTCCCCGTACCAGTTCCGCCACCAATTTCCAGAATTCGCAAATTGATATCTGCTGGTAGTACTTTTAACAACTGTTCTAAGCATACCCCCATGATGGAGTTATAGTACTGTTGTTGCGGTAATTGTTGAACAGAAAATTCTCCTTCTTTAAATAAGGTGGAAACATGGAATTCTAATGGCTCTTTGTCTCCAGTTAACAACGCCACCATATTTTCACCATAAAGTTGTAGTAGCTCTATTTGTTGTGGCGTATCTGTCCATTTGACTTGAACTTCTTGTAATAGCTGGTTAACAAATTCTGCGGAAATTGGGGATAAATTAGCAAACAATTCTTGGGCTTTATTTAACTTACCTTGCTCTACTAATATTTCCAGCCATCGATTTAATAATTCTTTGTAGGTAGGAACAATTTGAGATTCGGCAATCAATTCCTCTAAAGAATATTGGCGTTCGGGATTTTGGAAAACTCCTAATTGTGATATTGCCAGATGAATATAAGCAATGCAAAGGCGATCGCACCATTCTCTCTTCTCTTGCAAAATTTGCACGTCCAAGTTTGCAGCACCCATAGCAGCTTGGCGTTTACCTGCTGCTACTAGAGATTGCCAAAGCGCTGATGTAGAGTGGGTTTGAGGCGTTATTTCTCCAGATGATAATTTTTGTGGTTCAATCCAATATCTTTGTCGCTCAAAGGGATAGGTTGGTAAGGGAAGGCGATATCGATGCTCATGGCGATGAAATCTCGACCAATCTATGTTGACTCCTTCTAGCCATAGTTGCCCTAATGTATTCAATATAAAAGCAATATCTGACTGTTGCTCATAGGCATAGTGGAGGGAAGATAACACCACCAAATCATCGCCAGCAATATTATCTAAACATTGCTTTGCCAAGCTGCTTAATGCTTGTCCTGCACCTACCTCTAATAAAATCGGGCTGTGCTGTTGCCATAATTGCTGTAATCCATCCGCAAAGCGTACTGGTTGACATAGATGCTGTGTCCAATAGGCGGGATTTGTGGCTTGCTCGGCTGTAATCCAGGTTCCCGTAACGTTGGACAGATAAGGGATTTGCGGTGGTTGGAGATTGATAGTTTGTACTAGTTGGGTGAAAGAATCAGCGATCGCGCTCATCATGTAAGAATGAAAAGCGTGTGATGTTTGCAATTGACGACAAGCTAAACCCTGGGCGCGTAACTTTTGCGATAATTCCTCTATAGCTTGGGTAGTTCCCGCCACTACACATTGAAATTCGCCATTAACTGCTGACAGGGAAAGGTTTTCATTTAAGTAAGGTTGGACTTGTTGCTCTGTTAAGGGAACCGCTAACATCGCTCCCCCTGGTAACTTTTGGATTGCTTGCGCCCTAGCAGCCACCAGAGCGATCGCATTTTCTAAAGATAATACCCCTGCTAATGTTGCGGCTACATATTCACCAATGCTGTAACCAATCATCGCTACGGGACGAATTCCCCAAGACATCCATAATTGAGCTAAAGCATACTCCACCGCAAATAACGCCGGTTGAGTCAAATAAGTTTGGTTAAGTTTCTCTGTAGCTGGATCGATTGCTTGAGTATCGCGCCCCAACATTTGACGTAAATTAATACCCGGCTTCTCATTAGTTGCAGCTTGAGGTGCTGAAGAAGGAGGATAAATAACTTGTTTGAGGTCAACACCTAAAAGAGGTTGGAAGAGAGTAAAACAACGGTCAAGATGTTCGCGAAAAGTCGGCTCTACTTGATACAGTTCCCCAGCCATATTAATATACTGAGTTCCCAACCCAGTAAACATAAAGGCGATGGGGCGTTGATTTGGTTCTTGATTGTTCGTCAAGACTCTTTGGGGACTCTGGAGAGCAATTATGGCATCTTCAATATCTCGACAAACAACCGCACGCCGATGGGTAAACGGATGACGACCAACTTGTAATGTATAAGCTACATCTGCAAGGTTCAATTCTGGATGCTGTTGCAGATGCTTAACTAAATTTACCGTTGCCGTCTCTAAAGCCGATTCAGTTTTGGCAGAAAGTACCAATAATTCATGGTTTCTCCCCTGCTCCCTGCTCCCTGCTCCCTGCTGTAAAAAGGGTGCTTCTTCCAAAACAACATGAGCATTAGTCCCCCCAAGACCAAAAGAACTGACTCCAGCACGGCGGGGTGTGTTATTTGTTTCCCATTTGCACAGTTGAGTATTTACGTAAAAAGGGCTATTGGCAAAGTCTATTTCTGGATTTGGTTCCTCAAAATACAAACTTGGTGGTATTTGTTGATACTTAAGAGCCAGAGCAGTTTTCATTAAACCTGCTACCCCAGCTGCTGTATTTAAATGGCTGATATTCGGTTTAACTGAACCAATCGCACAGTAACTTTTTTTATCAGTTTTGGCACGGAATACCTTTTCTAAAGCGCGAATTTCAATCGGATCGCCAAGGGCTGTACCTGTACCATGAGTTTCAATGTAAGTAATTGTATCAGGTTCAAAAGATGCGATCGCTTGAGCTTCGGCAATTACTTCTGCTTGTCCGGCGACACTTGGGGCTGTATAACTGACTTTGACTGCACCATCATTATTAATCGCTGAACCTTTAATTACTCCATAAATATAGTCCCCATCTGCAACAGCATCTTCTAATCTCTTGAGAACTACGATGCCTGCGCCTCTACCAAAAGGGCCGCCAGTAGCTTTAGCATCAAAAGCACGAGTGTGTCCATCACAAGAAGCCATCCCTCCAGCTTGATAGAAATAACCCTCTACTTGGGGAAGGTGAATTGCAATACCTCCAGCTAGTGCCATGTCACATTGGTAACTCAGCAATCCCCGACAAGCTAAATGAACAGCAACTAAGGAAGTAGAACAAGCTGTACCAACATTTACGCTAGGCCCTTTTAAATTCAGTTTGTAAGAAACTCTGGTAGGAATAAAGTCTTTATCATTTCCCAAGGTAACTTGCAGATTTAGCGATTTCAAAAGCTCAGGGTGTGAAGCCAGATTGTTGAATAAGTAAGTACTTAAATTTCCCCCTGCATATATACCAGTTAAATTATTGTCTGTTTTCGGATTATAACCAGCATTTTCTAATGCTTCCCAAGCACATTCTAAAAAAATTCGCTGCTGAGGATCGAGAATTTCCGCTTCTCTAGGAGAAAAACCAAAAAATGCAGCATCAAACATCTCAATATCTTCTAGCACAAACCCAGCTTTTACATAGTGAGGATTTTGCAAATCAGCAGGATCTACACCTGAAGCTAATAACTCTTGATCATTAAAGTAGGAAATAGACTCAACACCATCACACAAGTTTTGCCAAAATTGAGCAACGTTTTTAGCACCAGGAAATCGGCCAGCCATCCCAATAATAGCTATACCTTTTAATTTATCTTCCATGTAATCTCCTTCTTTGCTTAATTAACTGTGCTTCTTCTGCAATTGCGGCTTCTTGCTTCTTGGCGCGGTCTTGTGCTTGCTCAAAAGCTGGTTGTTTGCTTTGTGTCTGACTGAGATATTCTGCTAAGGACTGGATGGTGGGATATTCAAATAAGTCAGATGTTGAGATATTGCAGTTTAAAATAGCTTGCAATTTACTGCGTACCTGTACCATGAGCAGTGAATCGCCACCCAATTCAAAAAAGTTATCGTAAATACCAACTTGTTCTGTAGCAATTAATTTTTGCCATACCACTGCTATTTTTTGCTCGGTTTCATTTCTTGGAGCAACATAAGGATTTTGTAAATTAGGGCGAGGATGAAGTGATAAATTAGGTTTTTGGCTAATATTTTCTTCTGGGACATTAGCTAAATTCACCCATTGATTAATTCTAGTTTGTAGGTCTGCGGTAGATACAACAACTTGATTGATTTTTTGACTACAATGCAAAATTCTGGGAAAAGCTTCTACACCTTCATTTGGTTTAATAGCTAAATTTGCCAGTCCCGTAGCAAAGTATGATTGATTTTCTGACTCTGTTTTGACAATTTGCCAAGCATCCCAATTAACAGTTATCCAGGAGTTAGGATGACTTTGATTATATTGATGTACAAAAGCATCCATATAACTATTAGCAGCAGAGTAGGCAATATATCCTAATCCTCCTAATACTGAAGATAAGGAAGACATTAATACACAAAAATCAAGTTTTTGATCGCCACAGATTTTTTTTAATACTAATAATCCATATACTTTGGGGATAAATTGCCGTTCGCAGTCGATTTTCTGGGTCTGTTCAATAAATGAAAATGATTTTTCTTCAGTGATACCAGCAGCATGAATTACACCATTAATTTGACCATAGAGTAATTCTGCTTTCACCCATGCTGCTTGCATTTGTTCGAGGTTTGCAACATCAGCAGCGATTGTCAAAACCTCAGCACCTAGCTTTTCTAATTCCTGCAATTTCTGAATCTTGCAGCTAGTTATATTTTGTGCATCATGATTCTCTAGCCATGCAGACCAATCATCTTTAGGAGGAATGACTGTACGTCCTATCAATATTAGTTTAGCTTGGAAATTTTTGGCTAAATATTCTGCTAATATTAGTCCAATTCCTCCCAAACCACCTGTAATTAGATAAACTCCTTTTTCTTTTAATTTTGGTGCTTCTTTTGGCGATTGTTGTAATCGGATTGGTGCAAAGGTTTGTACCCATCGATGATTACCGCGATAAGCAATGATTGAATCAGTACCAGGACTAATAATTTCTGCTAAAAGTAGATTTGTCAGCTTATCTTCTTGTAAACTTCCTGGTAAGGGAATAACAATATCAATGTGCCGACATTGGATATGGGAATATTCTTGAGGGATAACTTTAATTGCTCCGCATAAAGTAGCTTTTTCTGGAGAGATATTTTCCTCTCCGGTTACTGCTTGGATGTTATTAGAAATTATTGTGATTTGTAATTGCTGTGAAATATTGAGTTTATGGATAGCCTGGACGATAAATAGTAGACTATAAAATCCTTGGTATTGGCTTTCTTTGAGTAAGGTAAATTCGGAATCGGGGGAATTAGTTGTATTAATGTTCCACAAATGAACAATTTTTGTAGGTAGCGTATTTTCTGCTTTTAGTTGTTGAAATAAAATCTCATAGTCATTAATATGTTGAGGATTGATACTGTATTGGTTAGCATTTAATTTAGCAAACTTTGTACCCGCTCGCACCAAAATCACATCTTGATTGTGAATTTCTAGTTGCTTGATTAATTGAGAACTTAAGCTTAACTCGTTTGTAAATACTAAAATGCTAGATTTTTGTAACTTTAATTCAAATTGTGATATGGGAGGTGGAGATTGCTGCCATAAAGGTAGATAAAACCAATCTGTAATATCTGACTTTTTACTAATAGAGGAAGGTGCATATTTATGTTTATAGTCTTCCAACCAATAACGCTGGCGTTCAAAGGGATATGTTGGTAGGGGAAGACGATAACGTTGCTCGTTAGCATAAAATCCCGACCAATTTATCTTTACTCCATAGAGCCAAAGTTTACCTAATGTGTTGAGTAAGAATGCTACATCTGATTGCTTTTCTTGAGGATGGCGCAGGGAACATAGCCCAAGAAAATCAGAATGTTTTTTCGCCAAGGTACATAAACTACGTCCCGGCCCTACTTCTAATAAGATAGGATTTGCTTGTTGTTGTAATGTAGAGATACCTGATGCAAACTGCACGGTTTGTAGTAGATGTTTTGCCCAGTATTGAGGATCTGTGGCTTGCTGTGCGGTGATCCAAGTTCCTGTGACATTGGAAATAAAAGGAATTTCTGGCGGATTGAGTTTAACTTTTTTAACTTCTTGGATAAATGGCTCGATCATCGGTTCCATCATTGCTGAATGGAAAGCATGGGAAGTATGCAGACGGCGAGATTCGACACCTAATGCTGTAAGTTTTTGATGAATTGCATCTATAGCCTCGTGAGTCCCGGAAACAACGCATAAAGAAGGTGCATTATTAGCAGCTAAAGATATATTTTCATTTAGTAAACTGTTAATTTCTGCTTGCGATCGCGAAATCGAAAGCATTGCACCTGGGGGAAGTTGTTGCATTAGTCGCCCACGCATAGCAACTACAGCCAAAGCATCTTTCAGGGAAAATACACCAGCAAGACAAGCAGCTACATATTCGCCAATACTATGACCAATCATAGCGCTGGGTGAAATTCCCCAAGACATCCACAACTTAGCTAAAGCATATTCAACTACAAATAATGCAGGTTGGGTAATAGCAGTTTGTTGTAATTTTTCAGCTGCGGCTTTAGCTTCAGATTCCTGGGGATAAATAATTGTGCGCAAATCTAGCCCTAAATGAGGTTGCAGCAATTGACAACACAAATCTACCTGCTGCTGAAAGATTGGCTCAGTTTGGTAAAGTTCTTTACCCATATCTACATACTGAGCGCCTTGTCCGGGGAACATAAAGACGATGGAGGAATCGCTATTTTCAACTAAGCCCGTAGCAATTCTTTCGGGATCTCGGAGTTGCAAGGCTTTAGCTGCATCCTCGATATTTTGACACAGTAATACCCGACGATGATTAAATTCAGCACGCCCAATTTGCAGGGTATAGGCAATATCTGCTAAGTTCTCATCAGGATGTAGTTGCAAGTAATTAGCTAAATTTCCTGTCGCCGTTTCAAGCGCTGATGCTGTTTTGGCAGAAAGAACTAATAATTTATGCTTTCTCCCCTGCTCCCTGCTCCCGTTCGGCTGACGCTCACGGCGGAAGCCTGCTCCCTGCTTGAAAAAGGGTGCTTCTTCTAAAATCACATGAGCATTAGTCCCACCAATCCCCAAAGAACTCACACCAGCGCGTCGGGGTGTATTCCCAGATTTCCATTCTCTGAGCTTGGTATTTACCTCAAAGGGGCTATTGGCAAAATCAATTTGCGGATTGGGTTGGTTAAAATTTAAGCTGGGTGGTATTTGCTTGTGTTTCAAAGACAAAACTGTTTTGATCAATCCCGCAACCCCAGCTGCTGCATCTAAATGACCGATATTTGTCTTGACTGAACCGATCGCACAAAAGCCTTTTTTCTGGGTACTGCTACGAAATACTTGCGAAAGTGCGGCGATTTCAATGGGATCGCCCAAAGTTGTACCAGTACCATGAGCTTCGATATAGTTGATTGTCTCTGGTTCCACAGCTGCAAGCATCATCGCCTCGGCTATTACTTGGGCTTGACCATTGACGCTAGGCGCTGTGTAGCCTACTTTCAGGGAACCATCATTATTAATGGCGCAACCTTTAATCACAGCATAAATGCGATCGCCATCTGCTAAAGCCTCGCTCAATCGTTTGAGAAGCACAATTCCCACACCGTTACCAATAGTTGTACCTTGGGCTTGAGCATCAAACGCACGACAGTGAGCATCCGGCGAAAGGGTTCCTCCCTGTTCGTACAAGTAACCTGTTTTTTGGGGTATGCGAATAGAAACCCCACCAGCCAAAGCCATATCGCATTGATAGTTTAACAAGCTTTGACAAGCCAATGTCACGGCTACTAATGAGGTGGAGCAAGCTGTTTGAACTGTAATACTAGGGCCTGTGAGATTTAATTTATAGGAAACACGAGTTGTCAGGAAATCTTTATCGTTACCTATGAGAGTCTGATAACATTGTGCCGAGCCGATGCGATCGCGGTTTAAATCTACAGCATAATAGTTATTTAGGCTAGCACCACCATAAACTCCAATCCGACCTGGATATCGATGGGAATCATAGCCAGCATTTTCTAAGGCTTCCCAAGCACATTCTAAAAAAAGACGGTGCTGGGGGTCAGTAACCTCTGCTTCGCGATGGGAAAAATTAAAAAATGCGGCGTCAAATAAATCAATATCTTCTAATATGGCACTGGCTTTGACATAATCGCGATCGCCAATAGCCTCCGGATTCATCCCCTCTGCTACCATCTCTTCATCGCTGAAGGTGGAAATTGACTCTATTCCATTGGATAAATTCTGCCAAAATTCTGCGAGATTTTTCGCTCCTGGAAAACGCCCTGACATCCCAACTATGGCGATTCCCTCTAGAGCATCATTATATATAGTACTAACCATGATTTTTTCTACCTTGTTTGCTCAATAATTGCTTTTGGCGATTGATAGCCTCAATTTGCTTTTGAGCGCGATCGCTAGTTCCGCTAAAAGAAATTTGTTGTTCTTGGCTTAAATATTGCGCTAGCAAGTAAATAGTTGGGTTTTGAAACATTGTTACTACTGATAAATCGCGCTGCAAAATCGCGCTGAGTTTTTGATTAACTTTCAACATCAGTAGAGAATGTCCGCCTAAATCAAAGAAGTTATCATGAATACCCACTTGTTCGATATGGAGTAATTCTTGCCAAACTTTGGCTATTTGCTGTTCTATTTGTGACTGTGGTAGTTGATAATTAGTTGTTAATTGTGGACGCAAGCTCTGAGGAACAGGTAAAGCCCGACGATCTACTTTTCCGTTCGCTGTCAAAGGTAAAGCATCTAATAAAATAAAGCTGTGAGGAAGCATATAGTCTGGTAGTTTGGCTTGGATAAATCCCCGTAGTTCATTGATAGAAGGTTGAGTATTTCCCCGAACTACTAGATATGCAACTAAACGCCAATCATCTAATATATCTTCTCTGGCTATAACTACCGCCTCTCTTACCTGGGGATGCTGCATTAATACAGCTTCAATTTCTCCTAGCTCAAGGCGATTACCTCGAATTTTTACTTGATAATCGATTCTGCCTAAAAACTCAATGTTACCATTTGAACGGTAGCGGGCTAAATCTCCCGTTTTGTAAAGTCGGTCAAATCTATTATTACATTGTAACTCTTTAAATGGATGATTAATAAACTTTTTTTGAGTTAATTCTGGTCTATTTAAATAACCTCTTGCTAATCCTAAACCACCAATATATAATTCCCCCGGAACACCAACAGGAACGGGTTGTAAATGTCGATCTAAAATAAATATTTGCGTATTGGCAATGGGACGACCTATGGGTACAATCTTTTCATCATTCACAGATTGACATCGCCATGCTGTCACATCAATAGATGCTTCTGTCGGGCCGTAAAGATTATGTAATTCCGCAGCAAAACTCTGAAAAAATCTTTGCTGTAAATCCTTAGATAAAGCTTCGCCACTACAAATTACATGCTTGATACTTTGACATTTTTGATGTTCTATTTCTTCGAGAAAAACTTGCAGCATTGAAGGTACAAAATGCAGTACATTTACTTGCTGTTGTGATATCAGTTCAACTAAATAGCGTGGCTGTTGATGACCGCCTGGTTTAGCAATAACTAAGGTAGCACCAGTTAGCAAAGTCCAGAAAAATTCCCAAACGGAAACATCAAAACTAAAGGGGGTTTTTTGTAAGACTCGGTCGGCTGATGTTAATTGATAAGTATCTTGCATCCACAATAAACGATTACACAAACCCCGATGAATATTCATGACACCTTTAGGTTTGCCTGTAGAACCAGATGTATAAATTACATATACTAAATTTTCTGGTTTAACATCGCTAGAGGGATTTTGATAACTATAATTTTTCTCTGCCAAATCTTTAATATCTACAGAGATAAATTGGGCTGGATGTGGTGGTAATTGATTGCTTAAATTTGATTGAGTTAATACTAATGAAACTTGCGCATCTTCTAGCATAAAAGCTAACCGCTCTTTGGGGTAAGATGGCTCAAGGGGTAAATAAGCTCCACCAGCTTTCAGGACTGCGATTAAAGCTACCACCATAAAGAGCGATCGCTCCATGTAAATACCCACAATCGTCTCTGCTTTAACGCCTAATTCTTGTAGGTAATGCGCTAGCTGATTGGCTTGATTGTTTAACTCTCTATAGGTTAATTGTTGATTTTCAAAAATTACTGCAATTGCATCTGGTGTTTTCTCTACCTGTTCTGCAAATAACTGATGAATGCATTTATCTTCAGGGTAATCAGTCTGGGTATTATTCCATTCGACTAATAACTGCTGAGTTTCCGGTGGCGTTAATAGTTGTAATTGAGAAATACTTTGTTTGGGATTGCTAATTATACTTTCTAGTAAAGTCTGAAAATGTCCCAGCATCCGGGTAATAGTATCTACATGAAATAAATCTCGGTTGTATTCACAAGTTGCAACTAAGCCGGCTGGAGAATCCTCCATAAATAATGTCAAATCAAACTTAGATGTCCCATTATCACCCTCTTCATAACTTACAGCTACATCAGATAAACTTAAATTTGGTTTAGGAATATTTTGCAGCACAAACATCACTTGAAATAGTGGATTGTAACTTAAATCTCTGCTGGGCTGTAGTTCTTCTACTAATTTTTCTAAGGGTAAATCTTGATGAGAATATGCTTCTAAAGTTGTTGATTTGACTCGCATTAACAAATCCTGAAAACTCAGGTTATCAGCAATCTCTGTACGCAACACCAAAACATTGACAAAAAATCCTATTAATGATTTAGTTTCTGCTCTCTGGCGATTAGCAATGGGTGAACCAACTAAAATATCAGTTTGACCCGTATACCGATAGAGTAATATTTTGAAGGCTGTCAACAAGGACATAAATAAAGTCACTTCCTGCTGACTGCTCAAATGCTTCAGTTGTTGTGTCAAGGCTAGAGAAATCACTAATTTAGCTTGACTACCTTGGAAAGTTTGCACTGGAGGGCGTGGATAGTCTGTAGGTAAATTGAGTACAGGTAGCTCACCCTGCAACTTTTGTCGCCAATAGGTCAATAATGCTTGAATGCGTTGAGAATCGAGCCATTTTCGTTGCCAATTGACAAAATCTCCATACTGAATTGGTAATTCAAGCAGTGGTGAAGCTTTGCCAGTAGAAAATGCTGCGTATATTGCAGTTAGCTCTTGGATCAGGACACCAATAGACCAACCATCTGCAATTATATGATGAAGAGTCAGAACTAAATAATAATTTTTGTCATTAATTTGCCAAATTTTAGCCCGGAATAGTGAATGATTAGAGAGGTCAAAAGGCTGCTGTGCAAACTCTCTAGCTAAACTTTGCAAAATGCGATCGCGTTCTGTTTCTGGTAGCTCTCGCAAATCTTCAACTATCAAATTTATAGGTTGAGCTTGGTTGATGACTTGCACTGGTTGCTCATCTACAACTGTCAAACTTGTGCGTAATACTTGGTGTCGTTGAATAATCTCGTTCAAACTGTCCTCTAAGGCTATTAAGTTAACCCCACCTTGGAGGCGAATAATTAGGGGAATATTATATGTAGGACTATTAGGATTTAGCTGATTGATAAACCATAATCCCTGTTGAGCAAAAGATAAGGTATAAGTAGATGTATGAGATCTATTTATCTGTTGTTGGGTAAGGGATGGGGAAGTAATTTGATCTAGTATCTGAGTCACGAGCGATCGCAAGCTCATTCCTGCAAAAAAATCGGCTATAGATATATCTACTTCTAAGTCAACTTCCAAGCGATTCTTGATTTCAAATACTTTCAACGAATCAAGCCCCAGCCTACTCAATGGTTCTTGAGGTGCGATCGCATCTGATGAAATGAACAATACTCTTGCTAAGAGTTCTATTAAATATGCTTCTAGAGCCGTTTGACATTCCTTGGGAGAGAGTGCCAACAGTTGAGAACGTTGTAAGTTAGTTTCTGTACTGACGCGATCGCTAATTTTGAGAATATCACTGACAACTACATTCAGTTCGCCATTCTGGAATTGAGAGCTTGTTGCCCGTCGTTGAATTTTACCACTAGAAGTTTTGGGTATACTTCCCGGTTTAATTAAAACCACTGCATAAACTTGTATTTCATGCTCTTCTGTCACCCCTTGACGAATAGCATTGACTACCTCTGCTAAATTTGGTTTGGCGCGAAATTCTAATTCTTGGACGATGACTAGCTTTTCTTCATTGTCAATTTCAACTGTAAATGCAGCGCTAGCACCAGCACGTAAGGATGAATGACTGCGTTCGCAGGTTAATTCTATATCTTGTGGGTAAAGATTGCGACCTCTAATAATAATTAAATCTTTAGCTCTACCTGTAATAAACAGCTCTCCATCCTGCAAAAAACCTAAATCTCCCGTCCGCAGAAAAGGCCCTTCTCCTGTATCTGCTAAATAAGCTTGGAATGTCTCTTTTGTCTCTTGCTCTCGATCCCAATAACCTTGCCCTACACTCAAACCAGATACCCAAATTTCCCCAATTTCATCGGGTTGACAAGTCTTCAGCGTCTCTGGATTAGTAATGACTACTTTCTGTTGTGGAATCACTTGACCACAACTAACAAAATGAGAGATATTCTTATCTGTAACAGATGCTTCGACGCAGCGATTACATTCTAATGCAGATTTCTCAAGCGCTTTGACTAATGGTGCTGTAGCTTTATCTACACCTGACACCATCAGGGTAGTTTCCGCCATACCGTAACATGGATAAAACGCCTCTTTCCGGAAACCACATTCTGCAAACGCCTCTGCAAAACGTTGTAAGGTATCGTAACGAATAGGTTCCGCACCGTTAAAAGCTACATTCCAACTACTCAAATCAAGAGTTGCTTTTTGTTCGGGAGTAATTTTCTGGACGCATAAATCATAAGCAAAATTAGGGCCGCCACTGGTTGTCCCTTGATATTGGGAAATTGCTTGCAACCAACGATATGGACGTTGAAGAAAGGCAGCAGGAGCCATGATAATGCAAGGAAAACCCCCATATAAAGGTTGCAATATCCCACCGATGAGACCCATATCATGATACATAGGCAACCAAGTAACAAATTTACTGTCGGCGGAATGCTCCATAAATTGACAAGTTGTCTGGGCATTGTGCAGCAAGTTAGCATGACTAATCATCACACCCTTGGGCGTGCCTGTAGAACCAGAAGTATATTGCAGAAAAGCGAGGGTATCTCTATCAATATGTGGTTTTTGCCAATTATCTTCTAAACCCTCCGTCAGATTATCAGTAGTTAGCCATTGCAATGATTTACTGTCAGTCTTTGCTGTCATTAAAGACTGGACTGTTGAGAAAATTTCTCTTGTTGTCAGTGCGATCGCAGCTTGTGCATCATTAGCTATTGCGGTGATTCTGGGTGTATTGCGTTGATTTCGCGGAGGATATGCAGTCACCGCCACAACTCCTGCATATAAGCACCCAAAAAAGGCAATTAAAAAATCTAAACCCGCCGGATACAGCAGTAAAGCCCGTTCGCCTGTTAAGCCTAACCCTTGTAACCGAGCCGCAACTCTACGCGCTAGCCGATCTAATTCTTGATAGCTGAGGGTTGCTTGTTCTGTTTCCCCATCTAACAGAAATGTAAAAGCATCTCGATTTGGTTGTGTAGAACTTCTCAAACCTAATAGTTCTACAACAGTAGAACAGTTAGGTTGGTAGGAAACAGAGGAAGGATCGTATTTACTCATGTTTATTAGGGGTTAGGGGCTAGGAACTTCCATACTTTTATGACTTACGCACAATCTAGTAATTCTTGGCGTTCTTGGCGTCTTGGCGGTTCAATAAATGAAGCTTTTTGGCAATGCGTAAGTCCTGACTTTGTCTGGCGTTGCTTATTGGTGGGTTTGTCTCACGCAGAGGCGCAGAGGCGCAGAGAAGAAGGTGAGAATAAAGATTTTTGCCAGAGATTCCATAAAAATCAATCTTTCCGCCCAATACCCAATGCCCATTTGTCTATTATTGGTTGAGCTAACTACCGATTTGGCGACAGTTAAGATAGTGAAGCTTCTCTATGCAAGTTATTCTCATTATTATTGAGAGTTATTTTTAATAAGCTGAAATTACTTTACCGAGAATTAATACATTGAAGCAATAGCCTATATATTAGTAGATGTTATGAATTAAATTTGGTGAAATAGGATATACATATAATAAATCTAAGCAATGTATTATATTTGACGCAAAGTATAATTGCGACTGATTAATGTTGTATTCAGGTTTGACAAGAAGCGATCGCTAAATTTCTAATTTTCACCCGTAATCGGTGCATATTCAGTATCATGATCGGGCAAAATTCTCTCCATATCCCGCAATTGGCGAATATAAAATCCAGCACACCCAATCATTAGCATACATACAGCACAGATGACATAAAGTAGGGCGATCCCCGCACCTGCTCCCGTACCAAAGATTGTTGTCAGAGTTCCCGCACGACTATTACTTGCGGTTAATGCAGGAGCAAATATTTTATCTGCTAAAGGCCCGGCAATTAAATGAGCTAAGGCTGACCCAGATTGTAAAATTAATGTATGGGCAGCAAATACCCTTCCTTGGATATGAGGAGCAACTTTAGCTAACCAAATGGCGCTCTCAGAGCTACCGTTGAACGGGAAATTGAAAGAAGAACAAAACTGTGTAGGTATCCAAATCCAAGGGGTTCGAGCTAAACCAAAGATAATTTTGCTCAATCCTGCGCCAATCATTCCCAATAAAACACCGTTGATTTTCTTTTTAAAACCACCCCAGGTACTAATAATGATGGCTCCAGTCACACCGCCAAAACCAGCCGCAGCCGCTAAACTGCCCAAAATCACAGTATTATTGCCAGTTCGAGCTAAAATCATCGGTGTATAGAGAGAATCCCCAACGTCATGAGCAAACCAAAACACAGATGTGACGATTAAAAGCGCGATTAAGCTTTTGCGTTCCAGAATGTAGCGAAAACCAAAGCCTAAATCTTGCCAAATCTTGGTGGGAGTTTCACCTGCATCGGTTGGGGATAGTTGAGGAATGCGAGTCAATAGTAAACTAGTCATGGCGATCGCAAAAGTAGAAATATCAATCAGCCAAATTCCTAATAAACCAATAACTTGATAAAGATATCCTGCTAAAGCGGGAGCAACAATATTACTGCCATAACTTGATAAAAATTCTAAACTACTAGCACGGGTATAATGTTGCTTGGGGACTAATAACGATACTGTTGCCGAATAAGCTAAAGATTGAAACTGGTTAAATGTCCCAACTAAAGCACTAGCTATATACAAATGCCAGATTTCTAGGTGATTTGTGAGATACAGTAGCATCATCGTTATCGTCGTTAGCACTGCAACTGTGTCACCCACCACCATCAGTAATTTACGATTAAAGCGGTCTATAATTACACCACTAATAGCCGCGATCGCAATTCCTGGTAACAAGCTAAAAAAGCCAACAAGGGTGAGAGTTGTAGCTTTACCTGTAATTTCCCAAGCCCAAATTGCGATCGCAAAGTTACTCATATTACTACCAATGGTAGAAACCAATTTACCTACCCAAATCGTCAAAAAATTACCCATACTGCTGGGATTTGGTGATTGTGTCATTTAACTTGTTTGTTGACTGTTAACGGTTAACTGTCAACTGTCAACAGCCCTCACGATAGATTGTGCAACTTAAAAGCAGAAAAACTTATCTATAATCCAATACGGTTCAGTTAAGGATAAACGTAGGTTGGGTTGAGGAACGAAACCCAACATTTTCGGCGATTTGTTGGGTTTCACTTCGTTAAAACCAACCTACGCGGTTTAAGGTTTTTGACCGTGCCAATTTTAGATTTTAGATTTTGGATTTTGGATTATTTTTCGGTTCAAGCCCCGCCTCCGAAGTTCAGATCGCCGGCTTCCGGCGCTCTGACTTCTCTCCTTGTGGGCGGAACAAATCTAAAATCGTCAATCCAAAATCCCCAAGCTGCATCCCCTTGTGGGTGCAGTCAATCCAAAATCGCAAATCTAAAATCCAAAATTGTTTGACGCTAACTGAACGGTATTTATCTATAATCAAGACTCAAGAATTTCTTGATTAATTCCAGAAGGAATACAGCCAGAAAATGCCGAGTCTAACTCTTGCGGAAGCTCATCCCAGTTAACTGCTCCTAGAGGATCGTTAATATACATTTTCGTAAATTCTAATAATGCAGAAGCATTTTCTTCATTAGCAGGTAAATTGATTAGCATATATGTTGGTTTATTTGGGTGGGCAATAGCAACAACACAACCACGACAATTCCACAAACATTCTACAGGCTGAATTTTTAATTCTTCTAAAGCGAATTTTTCAGCAGATAAAGCGGTAATTTTGTCAAGTAAAATATTACCGTCATTAGGCTGATTTTCTGCTAATTCTGTTGAGGAATGGTTACAGGATTCGCAAACAAATAGAGTATATTTATTCATGGGTTTATGTGTGTGACAGTAATAGAGAAGGCAATTGGTTTAATATCAAAGAATTCGCTATAGGTGCGCCGATTACGTCGCTCCAGAGGGTGTAGTCTACAAAGTAAACTTTTCCTTCTTTCCATGCTTTTGAATTGTGTAAAATAGGACTTTCAGCCCATTTTTTCCTAAGTTCTTTAAAGGTAACGGTATAATTAGATTCACCATTCCAATTGTCTAGCCAGGTATTAACAAGGATAATATCTGCATCTATTTGACCAAGGGTTTCTAGATTAATTTGCGGTCTTAACCCTAGTTTTTGGACTAAATCGGCAAGAAATACAGGCTGAAAACCTATTTTTTTCAGAAGTTCCTTTGTATTTCCTTGGGATATCACCTCTATGTAATTCATCGAGAGGCTGCAAGCAATATTAAGCACTCGCGGATGAGTGCTGGCGAGTTGGGCTAATTGAGTCCGAACTTGAGCTATTTGTTGCTGTTGGGAAGTAATGATTGGGGAAATATTTTTCTGAGTATTTAGTGCTTTGGCGACAATTTTAATATTGTCCTGCCACTTCTGCTCGCTATCTATGAAAACAGTCGGTGCGATCGCCGATAATAATTGATTGTCCTGATAATTTAAGCCCAAAATCAAATCGGGTTTCATCAGAGTCAGAGTTTCCAAAGAAGGGCTAGAGCGATCGCCTAAATTAATCGGCTGACTGGTGACAAATTTACCCAGGTAAGGAATCTGTTGGCTAGGGTTGTCAAATTGACGCGATCGCACTAAAAAAGCATCAGCGTAAGCAGCAGGTTGCACATCCAGCGCTAACATCAGACTCAGCATCTTCGGATCGAGAACCGCAATTTTTTCAGGCTTCCCGCAAATCTTGGTTTTTCCGGTTGCATGTTCCACAATGCGACAATCAGCAGATAGCGATCGCCCATTTTCTAGCTTGAGGTTTTGCGGACTCCCACTATGACAAGCTGTAATGAAAATAGCTGTCAATAAAACCAAGGCTATGTATTTAGATAAAATAGCGATCGCTTTGCAGCAAGTTTCCAAAAACATAATTGTGGATTCCCCAAAAATCAAGATGAGCAATCAAAAGGCTTTTATGGCAAACCCATAAGTAAATTTAGGGGCTAAAAACTGCTGGAAAACAAGGTAATACATGGCAAAAATATATTTTATTCCCTCTGCCTCCTGCCTTTCCTCATCTAGAACTGAATTGAAAACGAGCCAATAACAGTAAAAGGTGCGCCAGGATAGATGATGTTTCTGCTTTGCGCCGTCTCATAATAAGTCTCGTTGAAAAGATTGCGGAAATTCAGTGCTAACTTCCAGTTATCCTGTTTGTAATAAATGGCTGAGTCTGTGCGGAAATAGCTAGGTAAAACGCTGGTATTGTCCAAATCGGCGTATCTATCGCCCACATAATAAAGCCCTAAACCAAAGCCTAACCCTTTTAAATTACCGCTTTGCAGTTCATAGGTTGTCCAAAAACTAGCTGCATGTTCAGGAACATTAATTAAGCGATTACCCACAGCAATACTGTTATCTTTCGAGGTAATTGCATCGGTATAGGTGTAGGAGGCAATGATATTCCAACCAGGGAGAATTTCGCCGCCAATATCGAATTCAATACCTCTGCTTCTCTGTTCTCCCACCTGGATGGAGAGATCGGGATCGTTGGGATCGGAGGTGATCACGTTAGTTTTGGTAATCTCGAAAGCCGCTAGGGTAGCCGAAAGTTTTTCACTAATATCTGCTTTAATACCTACTTCATATTGTGTTCCTTCTGTTGGTTTAAAAGGTTGGTTTGTTGCAGCTGAACGACTGAAAAATCTATCAGGTTGAAACGATTGAGTGTAACTGGCGTAGAGGGAAATCGGTTTAATTGGCTGGTAAACAATCCCAACACGAGGACTAAACGCAGTGAGGGATTCTTCATTCGTTGTTTGTGCGATAAAATCTTCTTCTTTTCGTTGGAAGGCATCAAAGCGCCCACCAACCAAGACTTTGAGATTATCTGCAAAAGTAATTTGATCCTGGATATAAATCCCTAGAGTATCTCTTTGAGTTGTGTAAGCAGTGGTGCTTTCATCAGGTGTAGCCGGGAGTTCCACATCATAATTGGGATTAAAAATATCTAGCAGTATGGGATCTGCCACCTCGAATGAAGTATATTTCCAGGTGTTGCGTCTTAACTCCACCCCAATTAAAGGTTGATGGACAATCGAGCCTGTTGTGAACCGTCCAACTAATTCTGTTTGCAGGGTATAGATGTCTCGTTTGAATTCCTCACGACTCACATAGATTGGCGCAAACCTATCGTCAACTAAATCATAGCCACCAATAGCAGAAGTACCAGATGATTTACCAGAGACAAAGGAAAACGCATTACGTATTTGCCAATCATTGCTAAATTTATGCTCTAGTCTATAGCCAACCCGAAGATTACTATCGTTATAAACGTGAGGTAAACCAACAAAGCGACTAATAGGGACAGGCGCAGGGCGATCGCCAATTGAAGGAATCCCGCGATCAAACAGATAATCATTGTCCTGGTATTCCAAGTCCAGGGTTAAGGTAGTGCGATCGCTAATATTCCAGGTAAAGACAGGGGCAATAAATGTACGTTCTAGAAAGTTATAGTCTCGAAAACTGCCAGAATTTTGATAAGCCACGTTCAACCGATACAACAGCGAACCATCATCGCTAACAGGCCCTGATAAGTCAACGCTGGAGCGATAAAAGGCATAATTACCAACATTAAATTCAGCTGAATAATATGGACTACTCAGGGGTTGTTTTGTCACTACATTGATAATTCCTCCCGGTTCAGACTGACCAAATAGAACAGAAGTCGGCCCTTTGAGAACTTCAATGCGATCAATATTTGCTGTATCTACCGAAGAGTAAAAGTCATTGTCAGAAAATCCATTGCGAAAATTTCCATCCTGAGCAAAGCCACGAATATTATAGCCACCAGCATCTGTACCTCCATAGTTACCTTCTTTGCGAACACCACTGATATTCTCTAAGGCTTCTTGTATGCGCGTCGTCTTTTGATCTTCTAAAATTCGACGCGGGATTACTTGAATTGAACCCGGAATATCGCGCAAAGGTGTATCAGTTTTCGTCGCAGTGCTTGCACTCGGTACCCGATATCCGTCTTCCTCCCCCGTCACCACCAATTCAATCGGCTCATCCTGCTGCGCTGCGGGTTGTTCTGGGGTGGTTTGAGTTGCTGGTGGTTCCTCTGTTTGTGGCGTTTGTGGTGTTTGTGGTGTTTCTGGAGCTTGTGCTGCTGTTGTTGCTGATGCTACTTCAAAAATCAACCCTGCATTATCATCAAATAACTCAACCACAGGTAAAGATTTCTCACCTACCACCGTTAAACGTACAGTGTTTGCGTCACTATTCGCAACTGTTATCTCAGTAATTCCCGATACTGGGTTTTCTGAACGATAGGTGAAACTATCACCATTAGGCAACTTTAACTGTCCACCAGTAATATCTGCAATAAAATTATTACCCGTACTGCGATTGTTAACTTGCAGTTGCTCCCCTTGATTGGTTTCTAAAATTACTTCCACCCCTTTTTCGGTGGCCTTGGCTTTTACTCCTGTAATGATGACAGTATTCCCTGGAGTGGGTAGCTGTACTAAATGACTGGCATTTGTCGCCGGACTTTCAATATCGCTCAGTTGAGAAAGATTTTTAGTAATTTTATCCTTTCCCAATTCCTCAGCTGTTGCCGGAGTAGAGAGTAAACAGGCGAGACTAGCAAAGCTAACTGCTAAAGGTATCGTACTTTTGGGCAATAAGCTTTGAAATAATTTATATGGCTTCATTGTTGACTTTTAGCTTCTTACCAATTGCCGCCGCAATTGTTGATTGTTTCCAGGTATCGATCAATTTGATAGGTCGATGGTGATATTTGCACCCATCAACCATTTTCATCTACTGCTGAAAAATAGATGAAATATATTTTTGATTATCACGATAGGTTACGTTTTTATTAATACAATTTAGTATCAGTAAAATCGCAGTTTCCTATTTGAGAGCATATTCTAGATGATTAAACTCACAGCAATGCTAGTAAAGTTTTCACCATTACTTTTTTCTTACAAGTATAATTATTTACTTTTTACATGCAATTAACTTTATTGCTAACTATTCTCAGGATGATTATTACACGATCGCAACTTTTAAATCAATCATCAGACAAAGATAATAGTATTTATTGTCAATAAATTTTTACTTAAGCGATCGCCTCAGATCGTAGAGAATCTATAAGAGCGAGGCTTTAGAGCCAGGTTTTGGTAACTGGGGAAGTTTTGACTTTAGACACAACTGGGGTGGGGTAATGTGGATCTTGATGGTAGGCGATTTGATTCCAAATCAATTCCTGATAAGGTTTTCACCCTAAGTTGAGCGAATTTCCCCTTGGCTTGAGCATATTAGGTATTGGTAAATTTGTCCTCATCCCCAAAAACTCTACCCACGAGGGGATGAAGTTTGTCTCAGGGAACTCCAAAAAATAAATTATGCCAAATTGTAGGGACGGGGTAACCCATTGGTGTCAATTTAAGCTAAAAGCTATATACGGCGCGTGTTGTACAAAAACCCTCGCCCTCATCCCCTCACCCCTTCTCCTGAGGGAGAAGGGGAATTAAATCTCTTGCTCCCCTCTCCCGGTGGGAGAGGGGTTGGGGGTGAGGGCAAAAACCTGACTACAAAGTGGGTTTCGCGTTAAGTTGACACCAATGGGGGTAACCCCGCCCCTACGAGTTACGGGTTTGGTAAGTTAATGATGGGAATATTTTTTTATTTGGAAATCCCTAAGTAAGTCAGTGCAATAAAACTAAACTATGTGAAGCAAAGTAAATAAAGCACAAACTCTTTTCCCCCTACCCTAGCCCAAAAATAATTATTTACAACAAATTACTTACTCTGTTGCCACCATTAGCAGTTATCAAGATTTTGGCAACTTGTTTTGGAGCATTGATTTCTGTGAATAACTTAATTGCTTGCTGAAAATAAATTTGACTAGCACTATCTTTAGCTAATTTTTGATCAGTCAAGCCCAATTGAAAATAGGCTTCTGCTAAGTCGCATTTAGCGCCTATTTTATCAAAAAGCTCGATAGCTTCTGTATGATGCTCCAAAGCTAATTGATAATCTGCTTGCTGGCGATAAATTTCTGCTAGCCCATTTAATGTTTTAGCTTTTACCTGCATGTAATGACTCGCTTCTGCAAAAGTCAATACTTGATGAAACATTTGCGTAGCTTTAGAAAAGTCACCTAAATTTACATAAGTTTGTCCCAAAATTTGCATAAAATAAGCAAAGCTGCCATTATCTAGCAGTTTTTCAGTTTTCATATTTTCATATGCTGCATTTGCTAAATCCTTGGCAGCATCAAACAACCCTAAATAAGAATTAACTAACGCTAAACATACAGAAGCTTTTTCTGCCCAGCGATGATGTGCGGTATTTTGAGCCAGGTAAATTACTTGTTGAAATAACTCTCCAGCCGTTTCTAATTCCCACAAATCTATTTTATAAAGACCTATACTTAAAAGGGAATCTACTTCTAACATTCGCAGATAGTAGACTTTATGCTTATTTTCTGGCTGGGGTACCAGTGATTTAAGTGCTTGCTTGGCTAAAGCGATCGTTTTTTCTTGACAAGTTAACGCCTGCTCGATATTCCCGGCAATCCAATATAAATCGCCCAAAATATTGTATAATTCAATAATATTTTGTTCGGATTCAATATGATTTAATACGCGCTCAATGGCTGTGAGTATGGGCTGAATTAAACCCATACGATATAAGGTACTACCTAGAGGTAAAAACTGCTGCCATTGATTATGACGACTCTGAAGAATCACTTTACCCGCTAACTCAAATTCATTAATTTCTATATAGTGATAATAAGCTTCTAGAGCTTGTAAAGCATCTTGAAAACTGGCAATTTGGGTAACGCTAGCTGTCCAAAATTCTGCGGCTTTGTGGTGAGTAATTTGCCATTCATCACTCATGCGTAAACGCGCGATCGCTTCGGCTTGAATTACCGGATGCAGCCAATATTCACCGCGATCGCATTCTACTAAGGAGCGATTTCTCAAAGAAGCTATAATCTGCCGATGTTCAGCCGGGGGAACATCCCATAATAAACAAAATACTCCTGATGCTGGAATAGTCGGTATATCTTGATAACGATAGCAACCCAAACGGCAAAGTAGACGATACCCTTGGGGATCGAGAGATTGTAGGCGGTTAATTTGACTCACGGCTAAATTTTTTAAATCCGTTGCGGCTAAAGGATCGCCATGATTTTGTTGCCAATATAGCGCCATATCACCACCAAAATCTGCTTGTATGGCACCGCAGAGAATACCCATCGCTTTAGCATTACCGCCGTAGGTATGATGTATTTGTTGCAAAGTAGGAAGGTTAATAGTTAACCCCCGGATACTAAAAAACTTTAGCCATGCGTCTCGATCTAAACCAGGAAGGCGATAATGATGTACATTCAGTTCTGGTTCACACAGGCGATCGCGACTAGTAATTAGCGTTACAGATTTTACCCTCACATCAGCCAAAATCCGCAACATTTCTAAATAGTTACGGTGGGGAGCAATTAACCTTCCTTGTTGATCTAAAGCAGGTTCCAGATTATCAATTAATAGCCCAATCCGCCGATGATGGAGTAGGCGCTTGATTCGTCCCAAAGTTACACCAAATTCTACCCCCGGTTCCTCACCAAAGTCTTGTTTGAGCCATTCCTCTATCACCCGTTGCGCTGAGGTGATGTTGTGAGTTTCCTTCGCCATCAACAATTCTAAAACCAAATCAAAACCTTGAGTTTGGAGATATTGCTGTGCGAGAGTAGTTTTCCCTAAACCCCCTTCGCCTTGGATGACAATTACTTTCGATCCCTGATTTACCAAAGTATTCAGGTGTGCGATCGCATCTTCTCTACCCAAAAAATTGCTATCCTCTAGTTGATATGGGGAAACTTGAGGTATTTTTGGGTAATCAATTAGACCAGATATAGCCGCAGTTTTTCTGAGAACCCGTTCTAAAGTAGCGCGACAATTACTTTTAGTAATCTTCTGTCGCAATACTCGCGATAGCAACTTCCATAACTGCGAACCTACATCCTTAACGTGTCCTTCCGTACAACCGTAAGCAAAGGCAATATCTAAATATTTTCTACCCAACCAAACCTGCACAAGAATAACTTTTTGCAAATCGCTCAACCGTTCCCCGGTTTGAGCAGGAATTATGGTATCTAACCATGCTAATGCTGCTTCAGCGTCCATTCTGTAGCGAAGAGGTTAGTGAAATTTGAGAACATAGATTAATCTACAATCCCCTGACCCAATTTTCGGATAAGATTCTGTAAATCCGACCTTTTCCCCGACTTTCCTACATCCAATATTCCCAGCAGATCCGATAAAACTGCCAACTTCAGCCGACTGACAACAGAAACTGCGATCGCTTAGGCTATTGGGCATAGAGTTAAACTATCAACATTATGCTAAATACCGCCAGCCCACATATAGAAACATCGGGCGCGCAAAACTGGCAAATACAGCGTCGGATTCATTCTCTCATCGATAACTATCTTGCAACCGCAAAACTACAAGAACGCTTGCAAGATTTACCCTTACAATTTACCAATCCCCAACCGCGCCCCTGGAAACCAATTAATTGGCAAGCTATTAACCGCAATCAAATTATCGGTATCAAACCAGAAGTATTTTTATCCATCTTAATCGGTGCAATGGATACAGAAGCCCCGATTCGCGGTTACACCCAAACCAGCCGCCAGTATTTAGAAAAATTACATCCCCAGATGGCGCGGTTTGTCGGTGGAATAGTCGGTGAAGACAGTGAACTTCAAGAAATTGGTTTGTGGGAAAAAGAAGAACGCCAACACACACCCGCATTAATCAAGATTTATACCCAATTAACAGGCGAAAAAATCACCCCCAAACACCGCATCGTCAGAGGCTATCTTCCCACAGATAACCCCCACGAAGATTTATATCGCCACGGTTTACACCGCGTAGCTACAGAATATGGTGCCACCTGCCTTTACCTGTGGCTGATGGCGCACACCACCGACGCACTCGCTGATGTTCTCGAAGAACTCACCAAAGACGAAATTAACCACATGACTAAATTTTGGGGCTTTGGAGTCTGGGCTTTCCCCAATACCAGCTTAATCCGAGTAGGAACCACCCTCATAAAAACCTGTTCCCAAACCTACCAACGTAACAACCTCATCCGTACCCTACGCCGAATGATGGCGACACTCAACTGGGATGCTTGGACTTTCACCAACAAAGCCACCCTCCTATACACCTTCACCTACGCCATACATCGCCTCTGGAAATGGCACAACAGCCTCACCCCAGAATATCTCAACAATCTACTACAGCAATCATAGATAGGCTGTGAAAAAAAATTATGATACCGAACCCCTCAATAAACTTAGGACTTACGCAAAGTACCTTTGAAACTCTGATTTCTTCTTGTACTTCGTGTCTTCGTGGTTCGATTCTTCCGTAGTTTGTGCGTAAGTCCTAAAACTAACTAAAGCATTTCACGACTTCATCGCAAATTCTCAGCGTACCTCTGCGCTTACCTTTGCGCCCCTCTGCGTTTAAATTTCCTACCTCAAATCCCCACGATTTTACTCAAAGCTGTACTAACGAAAGAAAATTTTCACAACATGATCCCCCTACCACCAGACTTAAACCCCGAAAAAATGCCCCAACACGTAGCCATCATTATGGATGGTAACGGTAGATGGGCGACTAGCCAAGGACTACCACGCATCGCCGGACATCGCCAAGGTGCAAGCACCCTTAAACAACTATTACGCTATTGCAAAGATTGGGGAATCAAAGCCCTCACCGCCTACGCATTCTCTACAGAAAATTGGCAACGTCCCATTGAAGAAGTAAACTTTCTCATGCTGTTATTTGAGCGATTGCTACGCCGCGAGTTAGCCCAAATGCACCAAGAAGGCGTGAGAATTTCCTTTATTGGTGATTTATCAGCTTTACCCCAATCTCTGCAAGCAGAAATGGAACGTTCCATGACAGAAACATTGCATAATCAAGCAATTCACTTTACTGTTGCTGTCAACTACGGTAGCCGCAACGAAATTACTAGAGCCTGTCGTCAAATAGCGCAACTGGTGGAACAAGGTAAAATCAGCGCAGAAGCCATCAATGACAGCCTTATAGAACAACATCTCTACACAGCAGATACTCCAGCACCAGATTTACTGATTCGTACTAGTGGCGAGATGCGCTTGAGTAATTTTCTCTTGTGGCAAATGGCTTATACAGAAATGTACTTTACTGATATTCTCTGGCCGGATTTTGATACAGAAGCATTTCATCAGGCTTTGTTGAGTTACCAAAAACGCGATCGTCGTTTCGGTCAAGTTAAAGCTTTACTCTCAGCCTAACACAACTATAATCCTGACTTCTGCTATTGCAGACTAGTTGTAAGCTGGCTGTAGTCGCTACATCCATAATCTTTGATTGCGAACAACCTTCTTCACAAATTCCTCAACTTTGTTGCATAACATCTATACGAAACTCATTTTTTGAGCTAAATGAATTTCTCAGATTTAGATTGCAATTTAATGCGATCGCACTAAACACTGACAAGAAACTCTTACTAGAGAGATATCAATAAGCTTCTAGTTATCTGACTTAGCTGATGCCAAATCCAATAAGAGTCTTATAGTCCAAGCAAATCGGCAATTTGCCATTTATGAGGTAAAAATACAAGCTAAAATAGTGCTATATTATGAAAATTGAACGACCATTATCTCAAGAACCTACACCAGAAGAAACTCTGGAACTTGAACAATTGAAAAACATGATTGAGAAGTCTGTTAAGGACGGTAAAATCACTCATCAAGAAATCCAAAACTTTTACAGTAAAATTTTCGCGCATGGAAAACCTAGCGTAGATCGGGTTTACCGATCGCTGGAGTTATATAGAAATATTGTTGGCGAACAACTTGACAAACTGCAAGTTTGGTATGAGCCACCCAGCGATTAAGCTGTCAGACAGAAAAGACGATCTGTGGAGATATGCTAAAATTTGCAACTACTGTCGTAATTGATACCGCCATCAGCAAAGCCCGATTTCACAAGTTTGTGGTTGATTGACTTTTTTGGCTGATTACTTTGTCCTAGCGGTACATACCCGATTGCGAGATTGATGTTAGTTTATTTTTGCACAAACTCCTCGATCCCAATCGCGATACAAGCTATGACACTCAATTTATATTTACTGCGACATGGAGAAACTACTTTTAGTCAAAGTGGTAATTTCTGTGGTGAAACTGATGCGGAGTTGACTGCAGAAGGAATGGACATGGCAAAGAGTTTTGCCGATATTTACAGCAGATTGCAGTGGGAAGCAGTTTATGTTAGCCCAATGAAGCGCACAATTGCAACTGCCAAGCCAATTTGTGATGCTATCGGTATGGATATGCAGTTGCGTCCTGGGCTGAGAGAAGGTAGTTACGGCGAATGGGAAACTAAGAGTAAATCGTTTGCTCAAGAGAATTACGCCCAAAACTATGTAAAATGGTTGACAGAACCAGCTTGGAATGCACCACTAGGTGGAGAAACTGCGGTAGAAATTGCTAACCGTTCTATGCCCGTAATTGCAGAAATTCAAGAAAAACATCCCCAAGGTAATGTTTTGGTAGTTTCCCATAAAGCCACGATTCGGATTATGCTTTGCAGTTTACTGGGAATTGATTTGGGACGCTATCGTTATCGAGTGAATATTTTGGTCGCGTCAGTAAGTATGGTTAAATTTGACGTTAATGGACCATTGTTAGAGATATTAGGCGATCGCCATCACATACCCGATCATCTGCGTTCTCGTCCAGGAACATAATAATCCCTACTTAGTAAGTCATTATTGTTGGGTAGAGCGTTGTCCATTAGGCTAAGTATGTAAAACGGGCAAAGCCTGCAATCGCTTTTTGAACCCAGAACCCCCGCAATTGAATTGCGGGGAGTACGTTAACACTTATTCAATACACTTGTTGCAAAAGTCCTGATTCTTTGCACGCCAGTGAGGGAATCGGTGGAGCGCAACAGCGCACAGGCTAGTTTTTGCGTGAAACAAGAAGATATTTATGCAAAAGACTCCATAAACTGCATTCACAAGAAACAATAAAAATCAATCATCCCAATGCCCAATGCCCCATGCCCCCTAGAGATTGCTAAAGTCTACGTTAATTTGAGCGATCGCTGTGCGCAATTAACCTAAAAATCATCTTCCAAACTTCTTGGAAACGCCACAAAGCCTTGTAAATAAAGCAAAAATAAAATTTCCCCAAAAAACTTTGTCAAACCCCTTGACGAAAGTGAAAAACAATTGCTATGTTAAACAAGTGCTGAGGCGAGAGACCGCCGCAGCAACCGAACCGAGACAAAAAAATACTTTGAAAGCTAAAGAAAAACCAATCCTCGTCAAACAGGTTTTTTGAGTAAACTCAAAATTTAACCAAAAATTATAGCAGGATTTCCGAAGTCGAAAGAAAAATTCGGAAAGACAAACGATTCAACAAAATGGAGAGTTTGATCCTGGCTCAGGATGAACGCTGGCGGTATGCTTAACACATGCAAGTCGAACGGACTCTTCGGAGTTAGTGGCGGACGGGTGAGTAACGCGTGAGAATCTAGTTTTAGGTCGGGGACAACAGTTGGAAACGGCTGCTAATACCGGATGTGCCGAAAGGTGAAAGGCTTGCTGCCTAGAGATGAGCTCGCGTCTGATTAGCTAGTAGGTGTGGTAAGAGCGCACCTAGGCGACGATCAGTAGCTGGTCTGAGAGGACGATCAGCCACACTGGGACTGAGACACGGCCCAGACTCCTACGGGAGGCAGCAGTGGGGAATTTTCCGCAATGGGCGAAAGCCTGACGGAGCAATACCGCGTGAGGGAGGAAGGCTCTTGGGTTGTAAACCTCTTTTCTCAAGGAAGAAAAAAATGACGGTACTTGAGGAATAAGCATCGGCTAACTCCGTGCCAGCAGCCGCGGTAATACGGAGGATGCAAGCGTTATCCGGAATGATTGGGCGTAAAGCGTCCGCAGGTGGCTATGTGTGTCTGCTGTTAAAGAGTTTGGCTTAACCAAATAAAAGCGGTGGAAACTACATAGCTAGAGTGCGTTCGGGGCAGAGGGAATTCCTGGTGTAGCGGTGAAATGCGTAGAGATCAGGAAGAACACCGGTGGCGAAAGCGCTCTGCTAGGCCGCAACTGACACTGAGGGACGAAAGCTAGGGGAGCGAATGGGATTAGATACCCCAGTAGTCCTAGCCGTAAACGATGGATACTAGGCGTGGCTTGTATCGACCCGAGCCGTGCCGGAGCTAACGCGTTAAGTATCCCGCCTGGGGAGTACGCACGCAAGTGTGAAACTCAAAGGAATTGACGGGGGCCCGCACAAGCGGTGGAGTATGTGGTTTAATTCGATGCAACGCGAAGAACCTTACCAAGACTTGACATGTCGCGAATCCTCTTGAAAGGGAGGAGTGCCTTCGGGAGCGCGAACACAGGTGGTGCATGGCTGTCGTCAGCTCGTGTCGTGAGATGTTGGGTTAAGTCCCGCAACGAGCGCAACCCTCGTTTTTAGTTGCCAGCATTAAGTTGGGCACTCTAGAGAGACTGCCGGTGACAAACCGGAGGAAGGTGGGGATGACGTCAAGTCAGCATGCCCCTTACGTCTTGGGCTACACACGTACTACAATGCTACGGACAAAGGGCAGCAAGCTAGCGATAGCAAGCAAATCTCATAAACCGTAGCTCAGTTCAGATCGCAGGCTGCAACTCGCCTGCGTGAAGTCGGAATCGCTAGTAATTGCAGGTCAGCATACTGCGGTGAATTCGTTCCCGGGCCTTGTACACACCGCCCGTCACACCATGGAAGCTGGCAACGCCCGAAGTCATTACTCCAACCTTTCGGGGAGGAGGATGCCTAAGGCAGTGCTGGTGACTGGGGTGAAGTCGTAACAAGGTAGCCGTACCGGAAGGTGTGGCTGGATCACCTCCTTTTAGGGAGACCTACCCAACTCAAATATCGAAAGCAAAAAGCAAATAGATGATGAGATGGTCTACTCTAGGTCGGTCGAGAATTGGTAAAAGCTTTCAAAGTATTATCTGTTCGGTTTTGCAAGCTGAAATTAGAAAAAAGACTGAGGGAAAGTTCAGCAACAGGACTTAATGAAAGTCAGACTGCTGGATAGTACCAGCCAGAACCTTGAAAACTGCATAGTAACGCGATTTTAGCAGGCAGACACAGACATTCGAGTAGTGTTAGTGTTTGTTTTAAGCAACCAATGTATTGTGGTCAAGCTAATAAGGGCTGATGGTGGATACCTAGGCACACAGAGGCGAAGAAGGACGTGGTTACCGACGAAATGCTCCGGGGAGTAGGAAGCAGACAATGATCCGGAGGTGTCCGAATGGGGCAACCCTACATACTAGCTGCTGAATATATAGGCAGTCAAGAGCCAACCCAGCGAATTGAAACATCTTAGTAGCTGGAGGAAGAGAAATCAAAAGAGATTCCCTAAGTAGTGGTGAGCGAAAGGGGAAGAGCCTAAACCAACAGGTTTACTTGTTGGGGTAGTGGGACAGCGAGAACGAATCTGGCGGTTAGACGAAGCAGCTAAATACTGCACCAAAGAAGGTGAAAGTCCTGTAGTTGAAAACTCAAGGATAGGAGCTGAATCCCGAGTAGCATGGGGCACGAGGAATCCCATGTGAATCAGCGAGGACCATCTCGTAAGGCTAAATACTACTGTGTGACCGATAGCGAACAAGTACCGCGAGGGAAAGGTGAAAAGAACCCCGGAAGGGGAGTGAAACAGAACATGAAACCGTCAGCCTACAAGCAGTGGGAGTCCGATTAAACGGATGACCGCGTGCCTGTTGAAGAATGAGCCGGCGACTTATAGGTACTGGTAGGTTAAAGCGAGAATGCTGGAGCCAAAGGGAAACCGAGTCTGAAAAGGGCGGTAATCAGTATTTATAGACCCGAACCCTGGTGATCTAACCATGTCCAGGATGAAGCTTGGGTAACACCAAGTGGAGGTCCGAACCGACCGATGTTGAAAAATCGGCGGATGAGGTGTGGTTAGGGGTGAAATGCCAATCGAACCAGGAGCTAGCTGGTTCTCCCCGAAATGTGTTGAGGCGCAGCGGTAATGATTAAAACTGGGGGGTAAAGCACTGTTTCGGTGCGGGCTGGGAGACCGGTACCAAATCGAGACAAACTCAGAATACCCAGGGAACACATTGCCAGTGAGACAGTGGGGGATAAGCTTCATTGTCAAGAGGGAAACAGCCCAGACCACCAGCTAAGGTCCCCAAATCATCACTAAGTGATAAAGGAGGTGAGATTGCATAGACAACTAGGAGGTTTGCCTAGAAGCAGCCACCCTTGAAAGAGTGCGTAATAGCTCACTAGTCAAGCGATCTTGCGCCGAAAATGAACGGGGCTAAGTGATGTACCGAAGCTGTGGGATTAATTTATTAATCGGTAGGGGAGCGTTCCGTCATAGGTAGAAGCAGTAGCGGCAAGCAGCTGTGGACGAAACGGAAGTGAGAATGTCGGCTTGAGTAGCGCAAATATGTGTGAGAATCACATACCCCGAAACCCTAAGGGTTCCAGAGCCAGGTTCGTCCACTCTGGGTTAGTCGGGACCTAAGGCGAGGTCGAAAGACGTAGTCGATGGAGACCGGGTTAGTAATCCCGGACTATGGTATGGGAGCATTGCTAGGGACGCATGAAAAATAGCTACGCCCTGATTGGTTTGGGAGGGGTTTACGAACTCCGAGTAGTCAAAGATAGTGCCAAGAAAAGCTAGAAATGTGATGAACATATCGTACCCGTACCCGAAACCGACACAGGTAGGGAGGTTGAGAATACCAAGGGGCGCGAGATAACTCTCTCTAAGGAACTCGGCAAAATGGCCCCGTAACTTCGGAAGAAGGGGTGCCCACGAAAGTGGGTCGCAGTGAAGAGATCCAGGCGACTGTTTACCAAAAACACAGGTCTCCGCAAACTCGTAAGAGGAGGTATGGGGGCTGACGCCTGCCCAGTGCCGGAAGGTTAAGGAAGTTGGTCAGGAGTAATCTGAAGCTGACGACCGAAGCCCCGGTGAACGGCGGCCGTAACTATAACGGTCCTAAGGTAGCGAAATTCCTTGTCGGGTAAGTTCCGACCCGCACGAAAGGCGTAACGATCTGGATGGTGTCTCAGAGAGAGACTCGGCGAAATAGGAATGTCTGTGAAGATACGGACTGCCTGCACCTGGACAGAAAGACCCTATGAAGCTTTACTGTAGCCTGGAATTGTGTTCGGGCTTGGCTTGCGCAGGATAGGTGGGAGGCGAAGAGATATTCCTTGTGGGGAATATGGAGCCAACGGTGAGATACCACTCTGGCGAAGCTAGAATTCTAACCCGCAACCGTCACCCGGTTGGGGAACAGTTTCAGGTGGGCAGTTTGACTGGGGCGGTCGCCTCCTAAAAGGTAACGGAGGCGCGCAAAGGTTCCCTCAGCACGCTTGGAAACCGTGCGGCGAGTGTAAAGGCATAAAGGGAGCTTGACTGCAAGACCGACAAGTCGAGCAGGTACGAAAGTAGGCCTTAGTGATCCGACGGCGCAGAGTGGAATGGCCGTCGCTCAACGGATAAAAGTTACTCTAGGGATAACAGGCTGATCTCCCCCAAGAGTCCACATCGACGGGGAGGTTTGGCACCTCGATGTCGGCTCATCGCAACCTGGGGCGGAAGTACGTCCCAAGGGTTGGGCTGTTCGCCCATTAAAGCGGTACGTGAGCTGGGTTCAGAACGTCGTGAGACAGTTCGGTCCATATCCGGTGCAGGCGTAAGAGCATTGAGAGGAGTCCTCCTTAGTACGAGAGGACCGGGAGGAACGCACCGCTGGTGTACCAGTTATTGTACCCGCAGTAGACGCTGGGTAGCCAAGTGCGGAGCGGATAACCGCTGAAAGCATCTAAGTGGGAAGCCCACCTCAAGATGAGTGCTCTCACCACTTAAGTGGGTAAGGTCACCTGTAGATTACAGGTTAATAGGCTCTATGTGGAAGTGCAGTAATGCATGTAGCAGAGGAGTACTAACAGACCGAGGGCTTGACCTCATCAACTATTGCCAATCGCGTTACTTGCAGTCTTCAGGGTTTTGTTTGTTAGTCATTGGCTCAACCACTGACCACTGACTACTGACCACTAACCAACAAGTTTTCCTGGTGTCTATTGCGCGGTGGAACCACTCTGACCCCTTCCCGAACTCAGAGGTGAAACGCTGCTGCGGCGACGATAGTTTGAGGGTTGCCTCCTGCTACAATAGCTCGATGCCAGGTCTATTTTTCACAAAAAGCCGCTCATTGGTTTATTGGAGCGGCTTTTTGCTTAGTGGGTAAAGCAGGCCTATATTAGGCAACCTTAAGATTTTCGATTTGCTGTATGACGGAAACTGCATTTGCAATGCCATTTTCTGCTTTGATTGTTGCGCCTATGTTAGTGGCACGTTGACGCATTGTTTTATCGGTTAGTGCTTTTTGAATCGCTTGTGCAAGTCGTTCAGCTGTCAGTTGTTTGCGTGGAATGGGTTCTGTACCAACGCCTAACTGTGCTACACGTTGTCCCCAAAAGCCCTGATCTCCAAAGAAGGGAATAATAATTGTCGGAATTCCCGCCCGTAAACCTGCGGCTGTGGTTCCAGCACCACCGTGATGCACGACTGCTGCAACACGCGGGAAAAGCCATGAATGAGGTATGGAGTCTACAAGATAAACGCTATCTGGCAAATTTTCTGTCTGCATACCACTCCAGCCAGAGTAGATGATAGCTCGTTGTTTAGTTTTTGCTAGGGCTTGTAAGACAAGATGGGCTGTTTCTTTTGGATTGCGGTTACCCATACTGCCAAAGCCAATATATACGGGGGGCGGCCCCTTTTCCAGAAATTCCATGAGGGCTGAGGGTGGAGTCCAATTAGGTGTAGGGTCTAAAAACCAGTAGCCTGTAACTACGGTATTTTGCCAATCTGAGGGTTGGGGAATTACAGATGGGCTGAAACCATAGAGAATTGGGTAACGATGGATATGGCTGGACTTGTAGGGGCCGAAAAATGCTGCTGGGGGTAGGTTTAGCACTTGCTTTCGGGCTAATGTATCGCCTGTACGAGATCCTTGCCACATGATTTGTCTAATCAAATGATGGGATAGCCAATTGACAGTACCGCCGAACCTACTTAGGGACTGGGGAAAAAGAACACCAGGAAATGTTTGTGTTGGGGTAAAGGGGAAGACATAGGCTTGTAGCAAGGGAATGTCCAATTTTTCGGCTAGTGAAATACCAAGATATAGTCCGCCAACTCCTGCTACCAATAAATCTATGTCTTGACAAGCTGCTAAACCTGCTTGCGCCCAATTGATAGCTGCACGTTGGGTTTCTTTTGCTGTGCGGGTGGTAATCGCCAGAAAATTGCCTTTATCCAAAAGATCTCGCATTTCCTGAGTTTCGATAATTTCTTGCACATTACCCTGCATTGGACAAAACTCTAAATCATAGGAACTCACTAGCCCAGCAAAGTTTTCATGACTCAATAGACGTACAATGTGACCTGCTGCTTTTAAGCCTGTTCCTAAAGCAACGTAAGGTTGAACATCTCCTTGACTTCCCAAGGCAATGATAGCGATCCGCATAATTGGCGCTCCTGTTGCACATGATTGGTGTTCATTAGCAAAAAAATGACATAAATGTCATATTGACGATAACGTCATTTTGATGATGGCGTCAACGCTAAGGTATGCTAAGTTCATTGCTATTTTTCTGCCTCAATATGAAGTCATCGCGTCGAGCATCTATAGGTTTAGAAAAACGAGAACGGACACGATCGCGTTTAATTGAGGCCGCCTATCGGGTATTTGCTAGCAAAGAAGCAGATGCTGTGACTATTGACGACATCATTGCCGAAGCAGGTGTGGCTAGGGGAACTTTCTATAATTATTTCCAGACTCGAGAGGATGTGCTGAAAGCGGTTGCAGCATCCCTGAGCGATGAAATGAATCAGAAGATTTGGGCGCATTCTGTGGCGATTGAAGATCCGGCGGAAAGAATGGCGATCGCACTCCGGCAATTTCTGCATCAAGCAAGACATGATTCTACGTGGGGTTGGGTAATTGTCCGGATAGGATTAGTCGCAGCACCATTGAGCGAAACTATAGAAAGGGGCGTGATGACTGATTTGGAAGCGGGTATAAGAATTAACCGATTTCAGGTTGATAGCCTACAAGCCACAATTGATTTGATTTTGGGGACAGGATTGATGGCAATGCGTAGTATTTTGGCAGGACATACAGCGTCAGATTACCCCGAACAAATCGCTAAAATTATTCTCAAAACTTTAGGCGTGGCTGATGCTGAAGCGATCGCATTTAAAGTTCTCGAACCACTGTCAGCACAGTTGCCGGATAATAGGTTTTCTGGCCTTTAAACTGTTCTCAATTTATGAACAACACAGGTAAAACACCTGTCTCATTAGGGCTGTTGGGTGCAGCTGCCTTTATGGTAATCGCTGATGTGCGGGTAATTGACCCACTTTTGCACATCATTGCTGACGAGTTTAAAGTTGGTGTAGGTAGTGCGGCAATTATTGTGAGTGCTTACACAATCCCCTATGGACTATTTCAATTAGTCTACGGGCCATTAGGCGATCGCATTGGCAAACTCAAGGTAATTACAGCCGCACTCACAGCCTTTGCTGTAGGAACTGCGGCTTGTGCTTTTGTGCCAAATATTATTCTTTTAACTTTATTGCGCTTCCTCACAGGGATGGTAGCTGCGGGAATTATCCCCGTTACCCTGGCTTATATTGGTGATAATTTCCCCTACGAACAACGCCAAGCTGCTATTGGTAAATATTTGAGCGCACTAGTATTAGGGCAAATTCTTGGTGGGAGTTTAGGCGGTATTTTTGGCGAATATCTCAGCTGGCGAGAGATATTTTTAGTCTTTGGGGTTGTATCCCTGATGATTTCTATAGAATTGTGGCGAAAGATTGGCAAACTAAACAATCAGCAAGATTCCCAAGTACCTTTTGGTTGGGCAACATTCCGGCCTTATTTTCAATTAATCACCCAACCAACTGCCCGAACTGTAATGATTGGCGTATTTATTGAAGGCTTTTGTTTATTTGGGGGATTTGCTTATGCGGGTGCATTCCTCAGAGATAGATATAACTTACCTTACGTGACAATTGGTTTTATCATTAGTGCTTTTGGCTTAGGTGGACTGATTTACAGCCGATTTGTCAGGTGGTTGGTGGGGAGATTGGGAGAAAGGGGGCTGATGGGATGTGGTGGGGCGTTTATGTGTATCTCTTTTTTAGCGATCGCATTATTGCAAAATTGGGTGCTATTTATCCCCTGCAATATTCTCATGGGATTAGGCTTTTATATGATGCATAGTACGCTGCAAACCCAAGCCACAGAACTTGCACCAGAAGCAAGAGGAACTGCGGTGTCGTTATTTGCATTTAACTTATTTATTGGTCAAGGAATTGGTGCAGCAGCCTTGGGCAGAATTGTCGATAATTATGGCTATGTTCCTTGTTTTTTGATGACAGGAATTGCGATCGCTTTACTTGCTATTTGGCTGGTACAACAAGGTAGGAGCCATCATGCCTAAAGTTCACGTGAATGGAATTGATTTATTTTATGATATTAAGGGAACAGGAGAGCCTTTATTATTAATTCCTGGCTTCTTTTGCGATCATACTTACTGGTCATTGCAGATATCTGCATTGGTGAAAAATTATCAGGTAATTCGCCTAGATAATCGCGGTTTTGGGCAAAGTTCTGCACCTGACAGTCCCTACAGCATTCAGCAGATGGCAAGTGATACAGCCGCACTGCTGGAACATATTGGCATAGAAAAGGTATATTTAGCAGGACATTCAATGGGGGGTCATATTGCTCAAGAATTAGCTTTAGCTCACCCAGAAAAAGTAGAAAGTCTCATACTTCTTTCATCTTTGGCTAAGGGTGATACTTTATTTAAAAATATAATTTCTACTTGGGGCGAACTCGTCGATAAACTCGACCTCAAACTTTACCAGCAAGTGATATTACCTTGGATATTTACTGATGAGTTCTACTCAATTCCTGGGATGATTGAGATGATAGTTAATCTGGCGATTAATTACCCATTTTCTGTCACGCCTCATGGACTTTATCATCAAAGTCGCGCTATTTTGGCTGCTGATACTAGCCAACGCCTTCAGGATATTCACTGTCCGACGCTAATTTTGGTAGGAAAACAAGATATTCTCACGCCAATAAAATTTTCTGAAGAATTAGCGCAAGGTATACCCAACGCTGAACTCGTAGTTCTGGAACGTGGTGGACATGGTTTCTTGATTGAGACACCAGAAGCTGTGACTTCAGCAATGCTCAAGTTTCTTTCTCAGCTTCCGAAAACTAGGAAGCCTTTGATGTAGTCAAACTACAGCAATATACATTAAAAGCTAAACCTAGTATTTATGAAATCTACCGCCCTAGCCTTAGCTGCGATCGTTGGTGCGCTTACTATTAGCCAAAGTGCATACGCTAACCAAAAAAAAGTTCCGACTACTGCAAAAACTCAAGATAGTCAGGCTGCGGTTTTAGCCACCAAACCAGTCACATTCCTTGGGCGGTGGGGTTATAGCCTCAATGAAGAGAATAATGTTTCTCCAAATGCCAATTCAATTACCCTAGAACAAAGCAGAGAATGCGGTAAGCTGAATCCGTTTGATATTATTAAAAACCCAAATATTTTATTTACGCCTTGCGAGCAGCCAACTAAGAAAACAACTGCTCAACTTTCTGAACCAATTGAATATTTAAAAGTACCGCCTCTTGATTCAGGAATTAAGGTAACTGTTTCTAACTTTTAATTAGTGAAAATGGGCATTGGGCATTGGGCATTGGGGAGCCAGTGCGTTGCGCGGGTTTCCCGCGTTGAAGCAACTGGCGTCATTGGGCATGGGAAAGGCAGATTTCAATGTTTGGAATTGAGATTTTCTCGTGAGTGGCTGACTACGAAATAGTCCAACATTAATAGCACCCCGTTAAATTCACTTTAACGGGGTGTTAATTAGTCAGGTTTTAAAAATAAGCTAGTTCGAGAAAAAATGTGTCATAACAATTTGAAAAAACAATGCGACAGATGGTAGGGGCATGGCATTGCCATGCCCTCTAGAATATATTTATGTGCCGCAAAAGCTATTTAAATTGGTCTCAGGAGGATTTAAAGAGAAAATAGAGATGCATCCTTAAAATAAACCAGATTTTAAAACTTGCGCATATTTCTACTAACTGGATCAAAACCTATGCTAAATCGCGTACTTTCATCGTAGTAAGCACCAGTTAAATCGGCTCCATACAACTTAGCATAGTTCAGCTTTGCTCCCCGGAGATTTGCTTCATTCAGCTTGACACCACTTAAATTTGCTCTAATTAAGTTGGCTTGTGCTAGGTTAGTTCTACTCAAATCTGCTCCCCATAATTTAGCTTTAGCTAAGTTAGCTCCGCTCAAGTCGGCTCCCCATAAATTGATTCCTGGTAAGTTAGCTGCAATTAATTTGACTTTAATTAAATGTGCGGCGGGAAAATATCTTTCTCCTTCCGTATAACGGCGGATTAATTCTGCTGCATCCATGCTTATTTCACCTTTTTCAATAAATAAGAAGTAATCGCTTCCCATTCCTGGTTGAGTTCCCCAGAGAATTCTAGCTGATTGCTACGTCTATACCAGTAACGAGCATTACTCAAATCCCCTTCTTTGCGGTGCAAATAAGCATGAACCCAAGCACTGTCAGCATCACTGGCATTTTGCACTATTTCATGAGCTTGGTTCCAATTACCCTTTTTGTCATAAAACAGTGCTTGTAGAGCTTTTGGCAGAGTTTCTAGGGATAATTGCTGTGTTTCGATTAACTGCTGAAATTCGGTTAAGTTTACCATTGTTTCTCAAACAGTATCAACTCTCTATTTTTAAGATACTGTGTAGTTTGGAGCTAATGAAGACAGATCATAATTATTTTGCTAATGGCTCTAGTCAACAGGAGCACATTTATGTTTTTCTATAAGTATAAATATCACTGTTATTAGTGTTAATGGTAATAGTTATACTCAGCTAATTACATATTTTTACTTGAAAAACAACTATCAAAAGAAATACTTGTACTCACAAAATTAATTGTCATAAGTAATTAGAGGAATAATTTATGGTTCAAGTCAAAATTTACGGTATTAGGGACTATTTAAACCCAATCAAGCAACAACTTTCAGATGTGATTCATAGTTGCGTAATGGATGCATTACAGTTTCCAGCCAATAAGCGATCGCATCGTTTTTTTCCCTTGGATAAGTCAGACTTTTATTACCCGGCTGGTCGTACTGAGCGTTATACCATCATAGAGTTGAGTATGATTGAAGGGCGGAGTGTCGCCGCGAAAAAACAATTGATTAAGCTGTTGTTTGAGCGATCGCTTTCTGTAGGGATTACGGCGCAAGATTTAGAGATTACAATTTTTGAGAACCCTAAGCATAATTGGGGTTTTCGCGGATTACCAGGTGATGAACAAGAATTGAATTACAAAATTGAGGTTTAGCAAAATAGCTGCATCTGGAAGTAGCCAAAACTCTTGAAGCTGTTATTACAAATGCTTTAGTAAGGAAAATTACTAAGTATTTAGTCCGAAAAAGGCTTTCTTCTGCTAGCATTGGCGCTAACACCAAGAGTATTGATTTATACCATGACTATTTGGCTGGAAAATCAGATAAAGGCAAATATTCAGATATTTCACCCTCATATTTAGCCATGAGGTAGAAGCGAATAGTAGCAAAAGTCAGTATTGTGATGCTAGTTGCTGAAAATAAGGAATAAACGCCTGTGGTGCCAATTAGAGATAATAATCCTACGCAAATCACACCTTATGTAACCTTTGGGTTAATTGCGGTGAATGTACTGGCTTTTCTTTATGAAGCCAATCTTCCCCCTCGCGCTTTAGATGGTTTTTTACATTTAGCTGCTGTGGTTCCGCGAGAACTTACCCTGAGTTTTGCTGGTGTCTCTGTACACCAACCTGTACCAGAGTGGGCTACTTTAATTACTTCACAATTTTTACACGGGGGTTTATTACACCTAGCTGGGAATATGTTGTTCTTATGGATTTTTGGGAACAATGTGGAAGATAAGCTAGGTCATGTTAAATACTTACTGTTCTATTTATCTTGCGGTATTTTGGCATCATTAAGCCAATGGTACTTTGCTCAAAATTCTAACATTCCTTCTTTAGGGGCGAGTGGTGCGATCGCAGGTGTGATGGGAGCATATATTCTTCGCTTTCCCCAAGCCGAAATTCTCGGTGTCATCCCTTTAGGCTTTTTCTTCCCGACTTTCCGCGTTCCTGCATATTTCTTTCTCGGTTTCTGGTTTATACAACAAGCTTTTTACGGTTTTGCTAGTCTAGAAACACCTACCAACATCGGTATGGAAAGCGGCGGTATAGCTTATTGGGCACATGCTGGCGGTTTTATCTTTGGCGCAATTCTCGGCCCCATCTTAGGATTATTTAGCGATAAACCTAAATCAGGCTTAAGAACTTGGGGATGAGGGGATGAGAGAGCGGAAGGGGGACAAGGGGGACAAGGGGGACAAGGAGGACAAGGGGGACAAGGAAGACAAATGCCCAATGCCCAATGCCCAATGCCCAATGCCCAATGCCCAATGCCCATCCTTCAAGCTATATTGCAAGTAATAAATGATTAGAAAAAACACCTGTGTTTCCTCTCTACGACGAAAATCCAACGCGCATCACCCCATACTTAACTTATGGGTTGATTGGGATGAACATTTTAGTTTTTCTTCATGAAGTGAGTCTATCCAATGCCCAATTAGAGCAATTTTTTCAACTATATGCAGTAGTACCGCGACAATTAACCACCAACTTTGCCGGAGAATGGACAACGTTATTTACATCACAATTCTTACATGGTGGTTGGTGGCATTTAATCTCAAATATGGTTTTTCTTTGGGTTTTTGGTAATAATATCGAAGACCGATTAGGTCATTTTAAATACCTGGTTTTTTATTTAGCTTGCGGTGCTTTAGCTGCTTTATGTCAGTGGTTTATTGGCATGAATTCGGGTATTCCTTCTTTGGGTGCCAGTGGGGCGATAGCTGGGGTTTTGGGTGCCTATATTATCCGGTTTCCTCACGCTAGAGTTATGACTTTAGCGTTTTTAGGATTCTTTATTACTACTATTAGAGTACCCGCAATGATATTAATAGGGCTGTTTGTGGTTCAGAATCTCATTTCTGGTGTTGCCAGTCTACAAACAGCAGCTAATATGAGTGTAGAAACAGGCGGAGTTGCTTACTGGGCACATATTGGTGGTTTTGCTTTTGGAATGATTCTCGCTCCTTTATTTGGCTTATTTAGGCGCGACGAATATTAGCGCATCAATATATTCTAGAGGGCATGGCATTGCCCATTGGTGTCAACTTAACGCGAAACCCGCTTGGCGACAACGTTTTGCCCTCACCCCCAGCCCCTCTCCCGCCGGGAGAGGGGAGCAAGAGATTTAATTCCCCTTGGACTGGGGGAGAAGGGGTGAGGGGATGAGGGCGAAAGTTTTTGTACAACGCCCGCCCTATATAGCTTTTAGCTTAAGTTGACACAGGTGGGCATGGCAATGCCCCTACAATCTGTCCGACATTGTGTAATTAATTTTGTGTAACTACTTATTCATTTGCGTAGGCGAAGCCCGCCGTAGGCATCGCAAACTCGCTAAGGCATCAAGTAAAAATAAGTAGTGCGAGCATCTTGCTCGCGCGGGCAAGACTTCGGCGTGAGCGCTCAGTCGAACGCTGCCCGCACTACAAAAATTAAATTGTTCAACTTATTTTTACACGACTCCTAACCAACAACAAAAGCCACTATCCTCAACTCAATAGTGGCTTTGCTCAACTCAATAGTGGCTTTGCTCAACTCAATAGTGGCTTTGCTCAACTCAATAGTGGCTTTGCTCAACTCAATAGCGGCTTTGCTCAACTCAATAGTGGCTTTGCTCAACTCAATAGCGGCTTTGCTCAACTCAATAGTGGCTTTCCTTAACTCAATAGTGGCTTTGCTCAACTCAATAGCGGCTATTCTCAACTCAGTAGTGGCTATTCTCAACTCAATAGCGGCTTTGCTCAACTCAATAGTGGCTTTCCTAAGTTTCCTAAACGCGAAACTCATTTGGTATACAAATGACCAATGACAAATTACGAATTATTAGAAACCGATACTTCTGATGCTGATTCTGCTTTTGATTCTGCTGTTGATGATGGCTCAATTGTATCGGGTAAAGATACGAAAATGTCAGCACCATCAATGACAGCGCCTAATAATCCTAATTCTGAATCAACTAATTGATCTATCGCTTCACCAAATAAGTTTTCTTGTGTATAGTTGGGTCTGGCTACAAGCACTATACCATCACTATAAGGTTGAATTAATAAGGCATCGTTAGATAAACTCAAGGGACTAGTATCTAAAATTACTAAATCATAGCGTTCTCTAACATCATCCATCAGCCGCCGCATTTCGCTAGATTCGAGAATTGCGGCGGATTGTCGCACAGGGCCGGGACTAGGAATAATGTATAAATTTTCTATATCTGGGACTAAGCGGATACATTCGCTGAGGTTGGAATAGTAGCGTAGTGGTTCAATATTAGCTTCTGGATCGGGAGTAATTTTTAAGGATGCACAAGCAGAAGGCGATCGCAAATCTGCTTCAATAATTAAGGTGCGTTTGCCTGCACGAGCAGATGCTATCCCTAAGTTATAAGCGCTGGTTGTCTTCCCCTCAGTTTTACCAACGCTAGTAATCAACAGTATTTTTAAGGATTTACCACCTAATCGGCGCAGGTTACTGCGGAATTTTTCATAAAACTCTAAATAAGGCGAATCTGGGGAAAGTAATACGGGTATAGCTGTTTCATCTAAATCATCAATCGGCATTAAGGGTATTTCTCCCAATAATGTCACCTCTCGTTGCTTTAAGGCTTCGCGGATATCTTCTCTGGTTTTGAAAGTCCCTTCTAATGAACCTAATAAGAAAATGACACCACCACCAATCACCAATCCCATCAAGCTACCCACACCTAAGGTTACAGACATTTTCTTCGGTTTGACAAGGTCTGTAGTGATGATTGGTAGTCTCGCCACAGTTAAGCTGCTAACGGTTTCGGCTTCTGCGGTTTTTGCATCGGCTTGTTTAGCTTGCATTTTGTCATAGATAGCTTTTTTCAGGATCACATCTTGTTCTAAACGCGATCGCTCTAATTGTTTATTTGGTATTAAAGAATACATCTGCCGCAGTTTTGCTTCTTCTTGAACTTGTTGTGCTAATTGTTGTTGCAATGTATCCCTTTGAGTTTGCAAAGCTACCATCTGGTTAGCTAATTCTTGTCTTGCTGGATCTAAGTTACTTTGAGCGCGAATATTAGAAACGTTACCAGCTAGGGGTGCGGCTGTACCACCACCACCCATAACCTCTGCTGCGCGTTGTTGTAATAATTCTTCCGCAGCTTGTTTTTGACGCTGTAACTGAATCATTGTCGGATGTTCGGGACGCAAATCTTTGCGTAGTAAAGCAACTTGAGACTCAATTTGATAAATTTGCGATCGCAAGTTAGCAATAATGGGATCGGCACTTAAAGCTGAAGATACATAAGCTTGGTTAACATTTAACCCCAATTTCTCTTGTAAACTGCGAATTTGGGCATTAATCCCCGCAATTGTTTGTTGAATTTGACGCTGCTGATTTTGGCTAGTAGTTACCGCAGTTAACAAACTACCATTCTCAGATGCTAATATTGCTGGACGCTCAATGCGATCGTACTGTTCTAACTTCTTCTCTGCTGCTTGCAATTCTAACTTAGCTTGTGGTAACCGTTCGTCAATTTTTTTAATAATTGCTTTTAAGCGTCCTGTATTAATATCACTACTAAGTTTAATCATTGCTTGCATCAATGCTTGCAATACTTCTATAGCTCGTTTAGAGTCACTATCTTTATATTTAAGTTCTATAATTGTTGAATCTAATTGTCCCGTCCGAGAATTCTTTTTTGGTACAGTTATAACAACATTTAAAGCAAGTATTTTGGGCGTAACATTAACTTTTGCCGCTACAGTTTCAATAATCTCATTTGATAGCAAAACTTGCTCATTTAATTCCTGCCCTTGTTGCTGAATTTCCGTCCCAGTCGTTGAAAATGAAACTGGCGGACGATTGTAAGTCAGCGCCCCATTGGCTATGTAACTAGCTGGTGGATCGGGTTGGATAGCCACCACCGTTGCACCTGCTACAACCAAAGAAAAACTCGCCAAGCCAATCCATTTATACTTTTCAAAGGCAATTAGGTAGCGTTTAATAATTGGTGGAGTCATTTGTCATTGGTCATTTGTCATTGGTCATTTGTCATTGGTCATTTGTCATTTGTCATTGGTCATTGGTCATTGGTGAACCAGTCAACAGTCAACCGTCAACTGTCAACTGTCAACTGTCAATAATCTCTCTACTAACCAACTACCTAAATCCGCCTGTAAAGAAATCAAAGAAGCGAATAAAGCTCTGCACATTAAAGAAAGGTTGTGTAATTGTATTGAGAGCATTAGTAATTCTACCGATGAGGTTACGACCAACCACAATAACATCATTATCTTGCAGTGGCACGTTTTGCGACATATCACCGCCCAGAGCCTTTTTCGCGTCTAGTCTTTGGGTCACAGCTTGACCTCGTTCTGGGTCAAAGCGGACTAAGGCAATATCTCGAAGATTAGCTGTGTCAAGATTGATACCACCTAATGCATCTATAAATGTACTGCCATTAGGTAACACCTGATTAGCAATACCTCCAGCTGCGTAGTTTAAAACCCTGACTCTAATCTGCGGGATGGCTAAGGTTGAACGTGCTATTAAATTTCTGTCATAACCGTCATCAGTGCCGATTTCCCGACGCGGCACGATAATTGCATCGCCATCTTGTAACCTTAAATTAGGCAATGCACTACCATTTTGTAATGCTGTGTATAAGTCAACAGTTTGCGCAATTACAGTACCATCAAGCAACCGTCTACGTACTTGGACTTGTCTTAAATCTGCGTTGATTGTCGTCCCGCCAGATGTCAGCAAAGCATCAGCGACGCGGGGTGTAGCTGATGCAATTGGGTAAATCCCCGGACGAAACACTTCCCCGCTAATAGTCACTTGCACGGGTCGCGGCGATGCTAGTGATGCTACCACAATTGGATCGATGACAACGCGACTTAAAGCGAGGCGAATTTTTTCTTGTGCTTCTTCCACACTCAAGCCTTGTAGAGATAATGTACCTACTTGGGGAACTAAAATATTACCTTCTGGATTAACTACAGCTTGAAAGCTCAAATCTGGTCGCTGTCCTACTAAAGATAAAACTACTATCGGTTCTACTACATAACGGTTGAGCAATGAGCGAATTTTCGCTTGTGCTTCATCCAAAGTTAAACCCTGTAAGGAGACAGTATTAATCAGAGGTACAATAATGTTACCTTCAGGATTAATTAAAGCTTGGAAGCTCAAGTCAGGAAAGCGTTGAACCACAACACTAATAGAATCACCCGCACCTAAGCGATAGGGGCCCGGAGGACGCTGAATTACAACACTCAGGGAATCACCCGGCCCTAAAAGATAGCGGTTGAGTTGGGGGGAAACCTCGTTATTTAAACTCCCAGGTACAGCCTCAGTAGCTGAAGGAAATGAAGGGGTTTGACCTGAGGGTTGTTGGGGAAATGGTAAAGTTTGAGCAACAACTGAAAATGCTGTTGTCCAGAAAACACTGAGTTGCAGGCTGAAAAACAAGAGAGCGCTGAATGCACGCATAGGAGAATTGTAAAATATAGACATTTGAGTCAGCAGTCAAGCTAGACTCAGAATTGGTCTTGTTGCGCCGCTATTTTACTCTGTAAATATCTCAACTGTCTTGGATTTGTCCGAGCAATTACGAGATGCGATCGCCAAAATATAAGTAATATCTAATACGACAATATATAAATTAGGATATGAAAAGAGCGATCGCATCACCAGTAAAATTCACTAATTATTCGGTAATGAGTCTGTCATTAAGGCCCCTTGTACAGTCTGACCGATAGACTCAGCCAAAGGCCACATTTTTTCCACCTGACCTAAAGGTTCCATTGGAATCAGAATACTTACACCCACCCAAGGAACTCGCTGTTTACGCCACTGCGCCAATTGATCCGCGACAAACCAGCGTAACGGTGATGGGTTTCCCCCTTGCGGTACAGCATACCATTGCAACACCGCAAAAGTATCTTGTTGTGTAACCGCACGAAAAAATCTCGCTTCTACCTGGCTTTCTCTAGGCTGTTTCACAGTAAATCTAGCCCCACGATATTGCGCTATATCCCACTTGCGCCAACGTAACTTTCCCCAACCTTCAATTTCTGTCCATTCCACCTCAGGTTGATCCATCGGCCCGTTTTGCGGTAACAACAGCAATACCGCTTGAGTTTGCGAGTCTTGTTTTTTAATTAATTGTATCGACCATTTTTGCTCGCCAATTTGTTGTTGTACCTGTTCAACAGTTTCCCAACCAGGAATAGTTAACCCAGAATTGCGGATATGTTTTAATGCTTTTAAACTTGTAATTGGTGGCGGCTGTTTCCATTGCCATTTTCCTGTCAAATATCCAGGAACAGCACCAATAGCAAATAGTAGCAGTAATAATAACAGTGCTACTACTTGATTCCATTGACTTTCTTTTAAGAATTTAGATAAGGAAATCATTCATAAACTTTGCAATACTTAGGCAAAGTTTACTTGCTCAAATAGGGTTATGAGTTCAGTAAGATTGACCAATCTTTTAAATGGTAAATATTATTAATAATTAGTTATATTATTGGAATAATAAATGATTTACACATGCCTATCTTATGTGCCATTTCTGTTCCTATATCAAATAAGATTAGTATAGATAAAATAACGACAATGTAATACAAAATATATAAATTAGGCAATACCTAGCAAAAGCTAGATATACAAAGCAATAATGCCATAAGCTAAATATCCTATAGTAATTTAGGTTTCCCATCTAAAAGTCGGTTATTATACCTAAAAATACTGCTATTTAAACACTATAAGTTTGGGAGCATCCCAAATGTGCAAAAACGCCCTCACCCTATAAGGGTGGGGCTAGAAATACGAAGCCTGCCTTCTTTTGCTAAAAGTTTGATAGCCTGCGTTCGTCGAAGACGTTCCCGAAGGGTAGGCAGGCTTTGTTGGTATAGCAATACCCTTCTAGGGTATTGCGTCAAAATTGGGATGCTCCCATAAGTTTGCTATACCAGTAAATTTACTGGAGCGTTGTATAAAAATATTTATCTAGAATGTACAGATAAACTTACCGTCAAGAATTCTGAGGTTGAAGGGTGCAGAATTTATCAGACTGGGCGTTATCAGACTGGGTAATAGTAGGTTCAGCTGCATTAGTCGTAGGTGTAACAGCATCCTTTGCTGGTGGTGCTGGTGGAGCCAGTGGAGCATTACTAGGAAGTAGCACAGGCGTAGTTTTAGGCGCTGCTATTTCCAGTAAACGACAAGGGGACAAAGAGATTCGACTCAGAGAATTAGAGGATGAAGTCAGACGATTAGAGCCACAGGTAGCTCAACAAAACAAGTTGCAAAAAATTACAGCAGAAATAGCAAATTTAACACCACGAGTAACAGAACTACGAAGAATACACACGGAACTCGCAACAGTTGAAGGACAATTTGCACAAAAGCAAGCAGAGTTACAGCACCTTGAACATAGGTTAACAGATCTAAATCAAAAAAACCAAGAACTAGAGCGTCGAGTTGCTGCCATAAATCAACAAAATCCAGACTTATCTAATCGTGAAAAACTGCAAACACAAATTGAGCAATTTAGATTAGATAAAAGTAGTTTAGAAGGTCAAATTACTTCTCTAAATTCTCAAGTTGCATCTTTAGAAGACAAACAGCGATCGCTCAAAAATATTGAAACAGAATTTTCTACTAAACAAACACAGTTAGAGTTACTCAATCAACAAATAGCAGAGCGTAAAACTACATCTCAAGAACTAGAGCACAAAGCAGCAGAACTAGAATTATTAAGAGCTACCTATGACGGTATATTTAGCCAGAAACAAAGCTATGAAGAAAGAATCAATCAACTAAGACCAGAAATAGATAGCTTAGAAGCTGAAAAACAACGAATATTACATGCGATACAAGAAAGTCAAGAAGAGTATCATAAAATTGAACAATTCCGGCAAAGATTATCGGAATTAAAATTTCAAATCATAGATAAAGAATCCCATGTAAGACAATTAGAACGGGATATTCAAAATTTAAATGGTATTAAAGCTGGTTTAGAAGAGAATAATGCTACATTAAAACTAGAAAGAGACCAGCTTAATGATGAAATCAAACGCCTGAGAGGAGAACTTGAAAATCTAGAAAATAGTTCTAGAGTAGCACTACAAGCATTAAGAGAAAGACTATGGCTAAGATTAGCAGAATCTAAGTGGACTGTCGTTAATGCTCAACAAAGTGAACAGATTTTCTTAGATAATTTTATTCAGTATATTAATGCTCAAGGCTTAAATTTTCCAGAGCGTGTAATTCATGCATTCCATACTTCTTTAAAAGTACAAGATATTTCCGCTTTGGTAATTCTCGCTGGAATTAGCGGTACAGGTAAAAGCGAATTACCACAGAAATATGCTAATTACATCGGCGCACAATTATTAACTTTAGCTGTCCAACCGCGTTGGGATTCGCCTCAAGATTTGCAAGGATTTTATAACTATGTGGAGAAAAAATTTAAGCCCACTGATTTGATGCGCGGACTGTATCAATATAATCACGATTCAGCTATGCAAGACAGAATGGTAATTGTCTTGCTCGATGAAATGAATTTAGCGCGAGTTGAATATTATTTTAGCGATTTCTTATCTAAATTAGAAGCTCGTCGCAGTCACCCAACTTATTTAGAAATTGATGTTGGTAGCTTACCATTACAAGATAATGAACGTAGATTAAGAATTCCTAATGAGTTCTTGTTTGTAGGAACAATGAATGAAGATGAAACTACTCAAACATTATCAGATAAGGTGCTAGATAGAGCCAATGTGCTGACATTTGGTAAACCACAAAATTTACAATTGCGTCAGCAAAGTAATAATCATGCTACCAGCGCCAGACCTTCAGGATATTTAGCTTACTCTGATTTTAGGGCTTGGGTGAAAACACCAGATCCTCATTCTCAAGTTGTAGAGAAAGTAAAATCTTATCTCGATCAAGCAAATCAAGTAATGGAAAAGATGGGACATCCTTTTGCTCATCGTGTTTATCAAGCAATTACTCAGTATGTGGTCAATTATCCAGGAGTTGACAACACTAATTCAGCAGCTTTTAAGTTTGCTATTGCAGATCAGTTTGGACAAAAACTGCTACCAAAACTACGAGGAGTGATGATTGATGAGTTTGCAGATGAATTGGAGCAATTAAAAAACATTATTGTAGAAATTAACGATCAACCGTTGATTATAGCATTTGAAAAAGCCCGTGCAGGTCGTTACGGACAATTTCAATGGCAGGGTTTAGTGTATCAAAATGAAGCAGTATAATGAGACTATATCCTAGCTTATTTGCTTATTTAAATGAGTCTCCTGTAACTATAGAGACTCTATTACACGCACGCGATCGCCCAATAATCGCACTAGATATAAAAGAGGAATTATCCGCGTCATCTTTTTTAATTCCGATTGCTGATAGAGTCTATGAAATTGCTTTCCCCTATCTAAAACCAACAGATATCAGTCAACATCCGCAGCAGTTAGAGTATGTTTTTCCTGTAAAAATTTCTGGACACATATATCATCTACATATCACTGATGAAGTTCTAGATATTGAGACTATCAAAGATAAACAAGAAATTACAGAATGGGAACATATTTTAGAGACACGTTTAGACAATACAACGTCTTTTCTCATCCGAATTTTAGTGGGAAATTTTGCCAATATATTTGATAATCATCAAAGTAGACAGCCGACAATTCTCGTTAGCCAATTACAACAAAAGTTAAATAAATTTAATGTTGATGAGGCGAATATACCTATAGTAATTAGCTTAGAACGCCGTTATCAACTCCGGCGCAAATTAGAAGCGATCGCCTCTCATCTTCGTCACCAACTCAGAAGGCAAGCAGAACTCATGCCTTTGGGTAGAATTCAAGAAATGGATAGCTATTGTTTGAGAGACTATATCCGCCGTCCTGGTTCAACTCCAGCAGAAAAGGCGGGAGCCAAACAACAGTTAATGGGCATTCAAAGATATCAAGATTTTAACACGGCAGAAAATAAATTTTTGGTTTATTTTAGCCAAATTTTATATTTTAATTGTTACCAATATCAACGGAGTGGTGCAAGTCAATATCTCGAAGAAATCCGCAAATTTAGTTTAACAATTGATTTATTCAAACAACAGCCAGTAGTTCAAGATATACAAGATAGGCGATATCAATTTACTAAACCTAACTATGTCTTACAACAAAACCCTATATATAGAAGCTTTTATCAAGCTTACTTAGAATACATTCAAAAGAAGTACGAAAAAGAGCGTTTATGGTCATTTCGTAATTATTTACTTGCTGATTCTATCTATGTTTTATTAACCGCAGCCCTATTACGTTTTCAAAACATAGGTTTCGCTGCTAACCTCAAGATTACTGGTACTAGTGTTCCTGAACAAGGGCGCTATATCGATAAACGAGAAAATCTAGCCGTTAAAGTATTTCTGAAAAATCAAGTCTACGTCTTTAGTTTGAAAAAAACATCTGAGGAATTTTCAAGTGATTTACTACTCACTGTAGACATTCATCAACTAGACTCAGCACAATTAGAATTTCAGCAATTAGTTTTTCCCATTTGGGTATTTTGGTATCGCCCAAATGATGAAACTATCGGGGAAATAAATAGTCATTTAAATAAATTAATAAACAATTATAATACTAAAATAGGATTTATTTTCTGTTTACAATCGCCGCCAAATATTTTGTCAAAAACAGGTAATATTAAACCATACTTTGGCAACAGATTATTGTTAGTGCAGTTACCAGATATAAGAACACAAGGACTTGTTATCACCATTAATATCATGGTACGTCTGATTAAAAAAACTCTAGAGTTTTCGTTATGAATGAGCGACAATTTTGGGGAGAATTACAGCAACTAATTTATCAATCTGATGAAACACCAGAAATTGCACAAGCGCAATGGGAAAGATTAGTACAGCTACATAATTACCCCACTTTACCAACGCAATTAATTATCCAGACAATTTGTCATGGTGCGGTTTATTTAAAAGAGCGATCGCAGTTAAATTTTCCAGCGATTAACTCCAATATTCCCCTAAGTGCTAATCAAACTTTAGCCTTAGAAATGGCTTTATCAAATAGTGCGATCGCATTAATTGTTGGTTCCCCAGCTACAGGTAAAACTCGCATTGCTCAAACTCTAGCCCATACTGCAATTAACTGTTCAAAACGAATTTTACTTTTAACTCATCACCATTCTACTCTTAACGCCTATCGCAATTTACCAGGTTATCCTTTCTGGCTAAATCAGCAGCAAGATTATCAGAGTTGGGTAATTGAACAACTATATTCTCAACATTTATCTCAGCCACAGATGGATTACTTACCATTACATCTGTTACCAGATAGAGAATTGGCAAAACTCAGAACAACAGCAAAATTAGAAAATTGGTTACCCATTATTAAAAATACTCCACAAGCACAACTGACTGAACAGTTACAGCCAGAATTTCCTGATTTAACAAGCGACAGAGTTAAACTGCTAGCTTATCGCCTCAAACAATTAGAACCACTATTAAAACAGCAATTAAAACTAAGTCAACTTTATGCAAATTTATCTGTAGAGGGAGTTACAGAACTTGTTTCACAAATCAGTGAAAGTCCCCAGATACCAGTTGTAGGTACTGTTGCTGAATTTATGCAAATTCAACATCAATCTTTATGGCAAAATAACTTTGATTTAGTAATTGTGGAGGAAGCAGAATATCTAAGTTCGATAGAATTAATTTTACTATCTGGTTTAGCTAATAAACTGATTTTATTTGGCAATGTAAAAGTCAAAAATAATCATCCATCTCATGCAGGTAAATCATTTTTTAGCAGATTTACCCAAAGTTTTAACTACCTAAATCAGCACTTGCTTCCAAGCTACCGCTATCAGCTAACAGAACAATATCGAATTCATCCAGAAATATTTAAAATTGTTGAGCCAGTCATCTGCGATCGCTGGATTCACACAAAATATTCCCGCCAACATTATCATATTCCACAATTAACAAATAGATTAATTTGGCAAGATGTTCCCAATCAGCAAACAGGTGAGAAAATTATTCAATTTCTCCACACCTTAAATTCCCAACTCAGTTCTCAAATTGGTATCGTTACATTTTGCACTCAAGCGCGAGATTGGCTAACAGCTAACTCTCCCACAGACTTTACAGAACTATTTATTGGTACAGTAGCAGAATGGGCAGGAATAGAACGTGCGATAGTGATTATAAATTGTCCAGAAAGTCTCAAAAATTTAACTTCATCTGATATCAATATAGCCTTATCTAGAGGACAAGACTATCTCATTTTATTTGGTGATTTCGATTTCTGGAGACAACTCGGTTCACCACTAAGAACTTTATTATCTCAACCAGAACTATACAAAGAACGCGGAGTGGTTTTATCATGAAACTTCAGTACCAACTCCAAGGTGAATTTCATCGCATTCAGTTGACTGGTACAGACTCAATTCCTGTTTCACTAGTCGATATCATCCGAGAAATACAAGCAGTAGCAACACAACACCGCACGCGCACCCCGCAAATCTTACGTCAATCTTTTGGATTAAATTTTATCCCCGAACCTGTTTTAATTAATTTGTTAAAACAAGCGCAGGGAGTAGCAACAGAAAATCAACTATATCAAGTATCATCCTTGCAACTTCTTCATCCAGTAAAATCGCAATTAGAAACACAGGTTGCAAACACATACTGTTATCAATTTATTTCCCCAATAGCCAATTTACATCTTACCCCAGACAATCCACAAATTCCTGTCTGGATAGGTAGCGATTCAGTGCAAACAGGGATTTATACTGTTACCTTAGAAAAACCTTTCTATCCAGGCTTATCTGATACTTTTAGTGAAACTATTTGGCAATGTGCTGTAAACTTCTGGCAAGATTTAGCAGATTTTAGAAAAATGCATTTAGCTTTACAGTCTCTAGATTTTAATAACTTTTCTATTCTACATCCTGAATATCCTGAGCTAAAAATATGGATTACACAAGAGGATTTATCTTTAAATTTAAGAGAAGCAATTACGTATCTGCGATTACATGTAAGTGAATCCACAGATTTATCACAACCTGTCCAATTACTTATTCAAAATTATCAACATCAATATAATCAAGTACCAATTGTCAACCTACCTAATGAAATTAGTCACGATCAATCTTTACCTCCAGGATTGAAATTGATACTTGGTAGAGATAAAAGTCGTTATGCTTTAAACACAATTATTTCTAGCGCCCGTCAATTTTTATTAATTTCTAGTTACATCATTGAAGATGAAAATTTAACAGAATTAATTTGCGAAAAATCACGCGAGTTACCTTTAGGAGTTTGGATTTTAACTGACTTGAGGAATGAAGTCCTTGATAGAATTGATACTGAAACATCAATTAATGTATCTGTACCAGAAATTTATCACCATTCTGATGAGCTAAAAAAGAGGTGTTTAAGAAAACTATTACGTGATAATGATAATGATAATATTCGCATTCGTAGTGGGGCGTTTCATTTAAAAACCTATATTTCTGAACAACATGCTTATTTAGGTTCTGCAAATATCACGAAAGGAAGCTTAGATTTTAATATTGAAGCAGGTGTAGTTACTCGTAATTATGCTAATCACGAACAATTAATTAATTTATTCCGCCAATATTGGTACAAATATAGCCGCGATGAAGTCATACCAGATACTAGCTATGATGGATTTCGTCTCCGTTCTATAAATCGTTATGCTGATGACAAATATGAGCATTATCCTAATTTATTAATACCACGCCAATACCAAAAAGATTTAATACAACAACTGAGCCATTTTCAGGGACAGGTAAAAATTTACAGTCGCAGCTTCCAACCATCTCCAGAAATAGCCGAATATCTCAGAAATTTAGATACGTACATATTTGTTGATTCGCAAATTCCCATTCATCAACCAGGATTTAATGTACACAAAACCAATAGACTTCATGCCAAAATTACTCTTTTAGGTAATCAAGTCGCTTATATTGGCGGAATTAATTTTAATTTTAGTAGTAGGGCATTATCTCTACATGATTTAATGTATAAAACTACTAACAGACAAGAAATTAATCAATTAATTGAAAATCTTAACTCATTAAATATTTAATTTATGACTAGATTATTAAATTTAGAATCTTACATTGAATGTTGCCAATATTCTCAACTATTTGATGAGCCACTTCAGCCATTAGTTCCCTCCCCGGAAGATTTACCCAGAGAATACAAAAAATTATTACAAAAATATTTCAATCATCCCTATATTCAAGAACCTATCATCAATGCAAATTATCCCCAAGAGTTGACGATAAACCGAAATAATCTAGATTATCTCTTGGTAGGTACGGAACTAACTCAAGCAGAAAAACAGCGCTTATTCATTATCCGGGATACAGTGGATTTGATGACGCTGAGTATGAGTAATTTTTTAGAACATCGAGATGGTTATTTATACAGTAGCGCTTATCATTACTGGAATTATTATTCTCAAATTAGCCATCAGCCAATCAATAAACCTTTAATTTTTGTCGAATTAGATAATTTTAGTAGTTTCAAAATAATTCCCCTTGATTTATCCTGTCGAGAAAACAGCCCTTATAAAATTCCAATTCTTAACACTAAAAACCCAATAACTTGCGAGCAATCTTACAATTCTCAAGAAACATATCAAAATATTTGTAAGAATATAGCGACCAAAATTATATCAGATAACTTTCCTGCATTGGCTAATAATGTTGATACAGTTAATCATCTCACCAGCTATTTACAGAAAATTTCTCTTTTCAAAATTCTCCAGCCTTGTATAAATGAAGAAAATATAAATATTGTTACAGAAATTTTATACAATCGGCAGATTTTTTATAAAAGAGTAACTTTATCAATTGCTGCGATCGCAAATATTGTATCCAATACAATCAATATTCAATCTCTCAGACGACTAGCTAGTAACCACTCACAATATCAATTTGTACTAGTCAGTCAGTACAATATTTTTGCAGACATCCCGCAACAATTACCAGAATTTATTTGTCTTAACCCCCTCTTTCAAGAGTTTCATCAAATATGGGAGAAAAAACTTGAGTGTAACTTCCCGCTTTTTGGAATTTATCTCGATCAAATAGAATTCGCCATCGGTATTCCAGACTCTCAAGGGAGAGTATCAAGACAATGGATTCAATTATCTAATCCAGAAGATGCTATTTCTTATGAAGGCGATCGCAAAGTTTTAATCGGGAATATTCCTAGTTTAGATCAGAAATTTTTCCGCATAAAAAATAAAATAGCTAATTTACCTATCAGGGTCAATGGTGAAGATTACAGTAAACATGGCATACCACAAGACTATAAAATTGAAATTAAAGACTATGAAGTTAATCAGGATGTCCGCATACGTATAGAGTTTCATCTGCAACCCGGCTCTTTTCCTGAACTTAAAGTTACAGATATAGATGGTAAATATAATAATATCAATACTTTTCTGGCAGATAGAATACAAAAATCCTATAGCTATATTCCACCTGCAAAAATTACTAGCACTCGTCAGCAAAAATCTATATCTCAAATTAATAGATTAAAAAACAGCCCAGATTTAGAAGAATTTAAGTTACCTTTACGAGATATATCTCAAAAATTGTCTGATACTGAAAATATTAGCTATTCAACAAATAGGGATACCTTCTTAGACTTAATCAATTGTATAAATAAGTTTCAAAAAAATAATAGACTAAAATTCATAGATGCTTTATCAACCGATATGGTTGTTAGTGAATTAAAAAACGAATTGCAAAATCTAAGACTTAATAATATAGTTGATATCATCTCCAGCTTACTTGAGCTTCAACATAGTGATAGATTGAGTAACCATCATAAAAATTTTTTAGCATCTGCAACTATTTTTGTAGGTCAATTATATCAATTTTCCCAATATTTACTACCCAATAGACTATTTTCTCCACGCCCATTTACTACTGCCAGCCAAATTAAATATGCTAATCTAGACAAGGAATATCTACAATGTCTTGCTAGGGTAGCAATAAAAGAAGAACTGCAACAGCAATACTTTAATTATTTTCACTCAAACTATAATTTAGAAAATAGCCAATATTTATGGGGTTACGGTAGAATTTTACTTTGGTACTATAATTTTGATTCTCCAGTGGCATCCCTAAATTATCGAGAACATTTTAAGTTAATTATGGAATACTTACTTAGTAAGTCTTATAATAATTTTGATAGAGCATATAAAGAAAATGCATTTCTATCTTTATTATATTTATTGTCATTTCGTGAGCATGATAAACTATTTTGTCAAGATGCTTCAATAGAAAATATAACTGCTAAAAGAGTTATTAATCATTTCAAGCAGGATAGAATCATAGTAAGACAAGTCAGTAGAAGAAAACCACTCAATCAATATTTTCAAGAAATGATAGAAGGAACTGCAACTGAAGATGATTTAAATAATATTGTGCAAGCTTAAATCTTGCATTAATAATTAGGGTGCTAGCTGTTATTTTACATAATTTATAGTTTTTATGTAAATGTGTAGGTTGGGGAGCCACTGCGTTGGACGGGTTTCCCGGCTTAAAGCATGTGGCGTTTGAGGAACGAAACCCAACATTTTGCTCCCTTTGTTGGGTTAACCTACCTTAAGCCGCTCCTCATCTACGCAAACCCTCAACCGAACCTACGAATATTAACAAAGTGTGCAGTATTAAGAGATAAAGTAAATATTAAGTTAAATTTGTTGGGTTACCCTGCGGGAAGGCTACGCCTACGCAAAGCCTCAACCTAACCTACGAATATTCTGTAAGGATTCAGGTCAGGGGGTATTGACAAGTGTGACAGACGAGGCGGATTATCACAATTATGGAAAAAGACCTGCCGCTAAAGTTAGACCGCGAAACCCTTGGACAGTTGGCAACCGAACAACTGGTGGATATCATTATCGAGCAGGCGATCGCGATAGAGACGCTAAACATGCGTTTATAACGGTTACGACGTAAAAGCCCAACAGAAATGTTTAGCACATTTACGCCGCCATTTTAAGAAGCTGATCAAGCTTCCAGGCTTAAACAACCTTGAAATTGGGAATAAATTCGTCAATCTGATTGATGAAGCATTTAAAAACTACAGTTTATTCCAGAAAAATCAAAATATCCTAGAGTTCTTGAGTTGGGGTTCTCAGTTCAAAGCACTAGTTGAGTCATCCATAAATCAGTGGATTGGGAAAGCAGGGGGGGACGCTGGTAAGCTTTTACGATCGCTACGGGATAAAGCACATCAATGGTGGTATTTTATAGACCATCCAGAGATCCCTGGGGATAATAACCTAGCGGAACGATCGCTCCGTTTGGCTGTAACGAAACGTAAAGTCAGTGGTGGCTCTCGCTCGATGGAGAGATTTAAACATACTGCCAATTTATTGACGGTCGTACAAACTTGTCGTCGTCAAGGGCGTTCTGTTATTGAATTTTTTGAGCAAGCTATAAAAGCGATGGTTCACTCTGGTGTACAAGCACCATCTTTAATTTCTTAAATTTAGACCTGAATCCTGACAATATTCTTAACTTACTTAAGCAGTATTTAGATCCCCGACTTCTTCAAGAAGTCGGGGATCTGAAGGGTAACTTCTGTTTTGATAAATTAAATTGTTTTCTAACTCTCTGCTTCTGCTTCGACATCGGGAACTGTAGCAAAATAGCTATTGATTTTATCCAACAAAGGCACTAATAAAACCAACATACAAGCAGAATAGAGGTCACCACCCCAACTATCATGCAACCATTTAAACGCAGCTTCTTGACCTGTACCATGAAAAAATGTCAATGCAGTGTTGCGAATAATATTGGCACTAATACTAATCACAACAGCAATGATTAAAAACCATTGGGTTGTGCGGCGTGAAGATAAAGCACCTGTCCAATAAAGTAGCATTAAGCTGACATATAGAGTAGTAAATAACATTTTCAGTCCTGCACAATAAGGTGCAACTTCTACAATTCTTCCACCTACAAATAAATTTATGCTTTCAACAGTTACTTCCATACCAAACTGATTGAGTATAAACCCAGCCGTACCAGCAATGAAACTTTGCAATGGTAAGGTATAAGGCGCAATCAGATAAGGTAATGACGTTGGGGTTGCTAAAAATATTAGTAATAGCGGAAATCTTTGCAATTTTAAACCTGGGATACCTTTGAACCATAAACACAATCCGGCTAAAATAGCGGGGAAGGAAAGGTTAACCCACTCAGTTACACCACTTAAATAAAATACTCCCCCAATTAATAGCAAAATAGCACCAAGAGGATGAATGATATTTGGTAATCTTTGCCATTGTTTGCGTTGTAGCCATATTAGATAACTAGCAAAAGGTAGACCGATTAAACCGTGGCTAAAATATTCGTGTTCTGTACTAATATTTTTATGCAACCAACCATCAACCCAATGTAGTAATATCGGCGCATAAAGTAGGATTAAAACGCCTAAAATTGCTAGATTAAGTAATTGCTCTGTATTCCTAATTTTGAGATATTGTTGGATTGCCATGATTTTTAGCAATGCAAAATTTATTGCGCTTCGCTTGTCAGTTGTCAGTTGTTTTTGGAAGGAGTCTAATATCCCAATCCAAGAGTGCTTTAAGTGTCTAGGAAATATTTAAAGGCATAATAATTGTTGTGAACTACTAAGTATTGATGCGATCGCACTTACAATTTCTGTAATTTCACTACTGCTTAAACCTGGATACATAGGTAAGGATAATATTTGCTTGGCTAATGCTTCTGCTTGGGGGAAATCTCCCGCTTGATAGCCTAAATTTGTAAATGCTGGTTGGAGATGACAGGGAATTGGGTAATGAATTCCTGTCTGAATTCCCAATTCTGCGAGTTTGTCTTGAATTTGCTGGCGTGTGAAAGTACAAGAATCATCAATTTTAATCACATAAAGATGATATACATGTCCTGTATCGCTGTGATTTTCTATAGGAGTAATCCCAAAAGATGCTAAGGGTAATAATTCGCGATCGTATTGTTTAGCGATATGATTGCGATCGCAATTCCATTTGGGTAAATATGGTAGCTTCTCTAGTAATACTGCTGCTTGTAAGGTATCTAAGCGGCTATTTGTCCCCATTTCTACATGAAAATACTTTTGCACTGCGCCATAATTCCGCAACCGCACCATTTTTTGCGCAATATCTGGATCTCGCGTTAATAGCATTCCCCCATCGCCAAATCCTCCTAAATTTTTGCTGGGATAAAAACTAAAAGCTGCTGCTATTCCCACCGAACCTGCAAAATATCCTTCTCTTGCTGCTAAATGTGCTTGTGCTGCATCTTCAAAAATTAGCAGGTTATATGTCTGAGCAAAATCTAGCAACTGTCTTGGTGATACCATTTGACCATATAGATGTACAGGAATAATTGCTTTAGTCTTTGGTGTCACTAATTTTGCTGCTGCTGCTAAATCAATTAAAGCTGTTTGGCGATCGCAATCTACAAAAATCGGTTTAGCACCAGCTTGTAGTACGCCAATTAAGGTGGCGATAAAGGTATTAACGGGTAATAAAACCTCATCACCACTACCAATATTACAAGCCTGTAAACCGAGTGCGATCGCATCCGTTCCTGAAGCCACGCCTATACCATATTTTGCACCAGAAGCGGCTGCAAATTCTCGCTCAAAATCTGCAACTGCTTGTCCTAAAATAAAATCTCCTTGAGATACTACAGTCTGGATTGCTTGCTCTAACTGAATTTGTATCGGTTGGTGTTGCAAATTTAGATTAACAAAAGGAATTTTAATACTACTTTTATTCATTACTATATGTCCGGGGAATTTCAATATTTAAATCAGGAAAATCTTGCTGCTGTGGAGGAATTGTTAATTTTTACTTTTATTAATTCAAATATTTTATAAAAATATTTAATTATTTGACAAAACTACCCATTAGAGATATCAATTATATCTGACAGCATACTAATTATGCTATTTAACTAAATATTTATATAATGATTCTTCTGATCGGGATATTTGTCCTAACCTGAGAAAAATACTTGTAAATATTTATTTACTTTATTCATAATGTATTGATTTTCCTTCAGTAGAAACGATGAAATAAATTAATAAATTTTTCTTATTTAAGATAGGTACTGAAATGATAATTTGTTGTACAGAATCGTTAAATCTCTAATTTTAGATAAGTTATTGTAGAATTCTTAGCCAAATACTATGTTTTATTTGCAGAAAACCTCAGCTAAAATAAATAATTTAAAGTTTTTGGATAATTTTATCGACAATATTATTTATATTTCCAATTATGCTCATCGGAAACTCAATAGATAACTATTTTCAGCAACGATCGCTGAATATATACAAAGTAAAAGTCTGAATAGACATCAGCATGGTAAACTTTATTTTCCATCCTTGCTGTTATGTTACCCAAGTGAAAACCAAAACTAACGCTGTCTAGTAGTCAAAGCTAAATTAATAGTGATTCTTTTAGTGCTTACTCGAATATTTACTGATACTCTTTACAAACTCACAGAAGAAAATAAAAAATTTTGCTCAAAGTTTGTTTATCTGAGGTGAATTTGGGGAATGCTTAAAAATAGCAAATAATAACCCACAACAAGTGGTTATATAAACTCCTGTATCAAACAATTATCAAGGTCATGGTGGCAATGGTAGAGCCTGAAAACAAATTATCTGCTCTAAAAGATGGTTGGACTTCCCAAGAAACAAGAGAGAAACAACGCCTAGAAGCCTTATCAGAATTAGGTTTGCGGCAATCAGAAACAATTCCTGTTTTTGAAGAAGCAACTCAAACTGCGGCTCATTTTTTGGAAGCACCAATTTCCATTTTAGGATTTGTCGATCAAGAACGTCATTGGTTTAAGTCCGCAGTCGGTTTATCGAGACTGGGACTAATGAATCATTTAGCACAAAGCCGTCAATTATTACGCCGGGAATCGTTTTGTACCCAAGTAGTAGACAGCTTTCAAGTCTTAGTCATAAATGATACACATAAAATTACAGATCCCGTACTCGCCTCTAGTAAGTTAATTCAGGATTATGGCATCCGTGCTTACTTGGGAGCGCCATTAATTGATGCTTCTGGCCATTGTCTAGGTGCATTAGCGGTAATGGACTTAGTACCCCGTAATTTTACTACTCGTGATATTGAATTTTTACAAATCATCGCTCGTTGGAGCATGAGCGAATTTGAGCGTAATCGATTGCTCAAAGCCAAGTCAGAAGTCAGTGTTGGGCAAAACACCCTGAGTTTACCATTTAGCGATCGCCCTAACACGGAAATCAAAATTGCTTCACCTACTTTAGAACCAGATTCTGTTTCTACTAAACAACTCAAGCTGGAACTATTAGCACAGCTAACTCAGGAGTTACGCACACCCTTAACTTCTGTACTAGGTATGGCTAGTGTCTTAGGGAGAGAGATATACGGGCCATTGACAACTAAGCAAAGAGAATACCTCGATATCATCCAACACAGTGGTCGATATTTACTATCCTTAGTCAATGAAATTACTGAACTAGGCGCAATGGATGATGGTTCCAACGAATTGAACATTGCTCCTGTAGATATTGAAATGGTTTGCCAACAAGCGATCAATACTCTAGAAGAAGCAGCCAATCGTCGCGAGCAAGATATTCGTCTATCTATTGAACCAGGACACAGTCGCATTTGTCCTTTAGATAAAGATAAAGTCAGACAAATGCTGTATCACCTAATTTTTAGCGTGATTCAACTCTCTGCTACTGGTAGTGTGGTGCGAATTCATGTTTCTTACAAAGAAAACACGCTCAACATTACAGTATGGGTTTCACATCCTTGGCTAGGAGACGGAATTACTGAGGTCGATCCTTATTTTCGTCTCAGTCCCTTATCTTTGCTGGAATTAACTGGCGAGACAGGAAATTATAATCTCCATTTAGACAATCACGAATCTGTAGGCAATTTACCCCTAGTAGTGGAAACTGCCAACCACTTGAGCGATTCTCACTCAGATGTCATGACGATGAATGCAGCAATGGATGTGGCGCAACCACGTAATAATTTGTCTCGCGAAAGCTTAGGTTTATTACTTAGCTGTCAGCTAGCTGAATTACATGGTGGACAAATCGCTATTCAAGGTTCTCCAGAATCAGGATATCGTTATGTGTTGTCTTTACCATTGCAAATAGCAGCTTCTTCAGAAGTAGTTAGTGATGTTTAAGCAGTACATTCCAGCCTGCTAAACAGTTATCCAAAATTTTCCTTTTCACCTTCCCGTAAATCCAACTTTCACCTTTAACAAGCAGCGCAATCTGCGCAAAGTTTTGTATATCATCCAGCTCGCAGACTTGAACTCATCGCTCCGCGTCTATCAATAGACGCAAAGACGCGGAGAATATTGACTCTAAATAGTTATTCCCGCTATTTAGCTCGTTGTTGGCTAAATTTGCCATAATCGTTTAGTTTACACCATTCCCAGTTATTTTTGCTAGAGAATTGCTTCACATCTGCAAGAAAAAACAAAAGTTCTAGACACGGTGACATAGATTATGATCGAGTCCAAGTTCTTTGAGGGCTTGCTAATCAGTCACAGCGTGTTTTATGAATTTAGTCTGGCAAAGATTTACGTTATCTTATTTCCGAGTCCAAGATTATTTTGGTACCAGCTACATCCACCGTGCTTTGGTGGGGCTGTTATCGTCTTGGCGACAAAGTAGTATCTTGCTCCAGTGGGGAGATACAATAGCGGCTGCTTTACTCAGCTTAGTTTATCTTCTAGCACCGTTTGTTTCGACCACTTTATTAGGGTTGTTACTGGTAGCTTGTTTTGGATTTTGGTTGTTGCTGACTTTATCCGATGATGGCACATCAACCAATAGCTCATCTTTTACCCCAATTCACTTGCTGGTATTAGCCTATTGGGCAATTGCTGCAATCGCTACAGCATTCTCTCCTGTAAAAAAGGCGGCGTTAAACGATTTATTTACTTTAACGCTATATTTGCTGCTATTTGCTCTCTGCGCCAGGGTGTTGAGGTCTTCCCGCTTGCGTTCTTGGCTAATCGTTCTCTATCTGCATGTATCGCTCATTGTCAGCGTGTATGGATTACGACAATGGTTTTTTGGCGCAGATGCTTTAGCCACTTGGGTTGACCCTACTTCGCCTTTGTCTAAAACTACAAGAGTTTACAGTTATTTAGGTAATCCTAATTTATTGGCAGGGTATTTAATCCCCGCAGTTGTGTTTAGTTTAGTAGCAATTGTTGCTTGGCAAAGCTGGTATAAAAAAGCACTAGGACTGACAGCATTGATTGTGAATAGTGCCTGTCTCGTCCTGACTTTTAGTCGTGGCGGCTGGATTGGCTTAGTAGTATCAATATTAACGGTAATGGCATTGCTCATTTATTGGTGGAGCGTGCAAATGCCTCCATTTTGGCGCACTTGGTCGCTGCCGATTATTGTAGGCGGTTTAGTAGGGGTATTGGTGCTAGCTGTAATATTTATTGAGCCTGTGCGATTGCGAGTTTTTAGTATTTTTGCCGATCGCCAAGACAGCAGTAATAATTTTCGCCGCAATGTCTGGGATGCGGTATTTGAAATGATTCGCGATCGCCCGATTTTAGGTATCGGGCCAGGTCACAATGCTTTTAATAAAATCTATCCCCTTTACCAGCGTCCCCGTTACAGTGCTTTAAGTGCTTATTCGATTTTGCTAGAAATTGCTGTAGAAACTGGCTTTATTGGTTTAGGCTGTTTCCTGTGGCTGTTGGTTGTAACTTTTAATACTGGTTACATGCAATTACGACGCTTGCGCCAATTGGGAAACAGAGAAGGATTGTGGTTAATTGGTGCGATCGCTTCGATGGTAGGTATGTTAGCGCATGGAACTGTTGACACTGTCTGGTTTCGTCCAGAGGTCAATAGTCTCTGGTGGTTAGTAGTGGCTATAATTGCTAGTTATTGGACACCTTTAAGCCAAAACCAGAGTTTAGACCGCAGTTCAGCTAGTCCTGAAGCCGCAGCGAACTAAAATCACTCAAATAGGTTAGTTGTCAGTCAAATAACTTGCAGATTGTACCGAATAACCAATCCAAAATCAGCACCATTAATCAAAAACTGACAACTAACTCTCGATCAACTCTCAACAAATTATTAATTGCTTAGTCTCTGTAAGTTGAAGTTCCTGGGGTGCTGGGATCGCGATAACGGGTAGGTTCATCATCGCGTTTTTTACCTGTTAAGCCAGCTAGACCTAACAGACCAAGTAATCCCAACCAACCCCAATCAAAATCATTGCGATCGTAAGTTGTAGTGCTGGTAGTATTGCTGGTTCCAGGATCGGTAGTGGTAGTTTGGGCTTGTACGGGCAAAGTTAAAGATAAAACCGCCATACTCAACGAGAGAACACCAGCGCTCATCACTTTAGTAAATTTGCTTGTCATGGTAAAAGTTCCTCATCCCATCCAAAGTTACTCACCACTTTATCGAGTTCGAGAAAGAACAAAATCAATCTCTGGCGATAAAGTCAGCTTGTACTTCACTCTGGCTGAAGATATAAAAGTAGCTTTTTACTACTGACAATTTGGATAGTTAAGCACAGCTAATAATTTTTCATTGCTCGTTCCATATCCCGCTTATCCTGACGTTTTTTCAGGTCTTCTCGCTTATCGTGGAGCTTTTTACCTTTACCCAGGGCAATACTAACTTTAACTCGACCGCGCTTAAAGTACATCTTTAACGGCACTAAAGTTAAACCCTGCTGTTCCACTTTGCCAATTAGCTTGCGGATTTCCTGACGATGTAGTAAAAGCTTCCGCGTCCTTCGTGGTTCGTGATTAAAATATTGACCGCTAGCAGTGTACGGTGAAATATGCGCGTTGATTAACCAGGCTTCGCCATTACGAATCAAGGCGTACCCGTCTTGAAGATTGACTTTTCCCGCCCGAATTGACTTGACCTCTGTCCCTGTCAGCTGAATTCCGGCTTCGTAGGTCTCCAGGATTTCATACAAATAACGAGCTTGTCGATTGTCGCTAACTACTTTGTAACCGTCACTTTTATCGCTCATGGAAAATCGTGCGTACTGAAAATGTGTCTAAAAAATTGTTTGAGTTGGTAGAAAAATTGATTTAGTCTTTGACACTCTGCCCTCTAAAGAGAGGCAGATTCTTTAAGACTTGCTTAAAAGGGATAGTCAAATATTCCCCTAAACGCTCAAAACAACGATCAAAAAGATGCTGCAATTGCGCTTACTTTCACAAAGTATTTTACTTTCCGAGTCCATCACAATGCCAGTTTGGTACGCTCAACATCCTGCCATTACTCGCTCGTCTAGTCGTTATGCATCTTGCATCCGGTTCTTCGTTGCAGGGATTTCGCCTTACTAGGAGTGCTTCAACACGTAGATGGTTATTCTTACTTGCTGTTAATATTTTAGCATTTTTTGAATGCAGGTAAATCTGCACGAGTCGCTTTTCCACCCCGGTTTAAAAACACGGGGCTACCAAGCTCCCGAACCTTTTACGTGTTAAATCAATATAAATGCTTAGTCTAGAGATGAGACTTATCTTACTAATTTAACTTTTTCAACCTCGCAATGAAAAATTTTCCGGCAAATTTTTTCTCCACCAGACTGTTGATCTAGTAAATTTAATTTACAGTAGGGTAAAAGATTACTCTATCTTATTGGTTATTTGTTATGAAGTGCTACATTATTTATCTTTGCCCAGCAGTAGAATGGTCAGTTGCGTTAAAATTTATTAACAATTTCTAAAGAATTAAGATTTTCTTTATAAATCAGTGCTACAGCAGTAATTAGCTGGTAATCCTGTCATAGTATGAAACATAAGAGCACATCATTCTTGCCTGTGTTCGCTAATAGTGCTCAAACAAGCCAATTTGTTAGTAAAAAAAATGCTAGGGGTGTACTTTCCATGCCCTTGACGATCCTTGTAGTGGATGATGATTTGGGCACTCGGTTGTCGATTAGTGATTATCTTGAACTGTCTGGCTATTCAGTGATTACGGCTAATGATGGTCAAGAGGCTTTACTCATGGTTGAGGAGTACCATCCTGATTTGATTGTCACCGATATTGTCATGCCAAGAATGAATGGTTATGAATTGGTGCGGCGAGTGCGGCAAAAAGCAGAGTTCCGGTTGTTACCTGTAATTTTATTAACAGCGCGTACCAAGACTCAGGAACGAATTCTGGGCTATCAGTCAGGCTGCGATCTCTATTTACCCAAACCTTTTGAATTAGAAGAGTTAGCAGCCGCTATTCGGAATTTACTGGAGCGATCGCAAATCATTCAATCTGAGTATCGCTTTTCTCATACAGAAAATTTGAGCAATTCCCCGCAAATGAAAGCTGTAGATGCTCATTCTGGGGAAATTACTCAAATTCAGAAATCGGAAATGCTCTCAGCTTTAACTGCCAGAGAACAAGAAGTGCTAGAACTGTTGACGCATGGTCTTTCTAATGCCGATATGGGTCAACAGCTACACCTGAGTGCCCGTACAGTCGAAAAGTACGTCAGTAGCTTATTGAGAAAAACCGCAACCAGTAACCGAGCCGAACTGGTTCGTTTTGCCATTAAGCATGGTTTAGTCGAATAGCCCAATTAATTGAGGGAGGGAAGGGGGACAAGGGAGACAAGGAGGACAAGGGAGACAAGGAGGACAAGGGAGACAAGGAATTTTAGATTTTGCGAAAAGTCAGAGCGCCGGAAGCCTGCGCTTTGAAATTTTTAAGAAAGATTTGTGATGCGTGGATTCTAAATCTAAAATCCACGCATTGTTTCAATGCCCAATGCCCAATGCCCAATGCCCAATTAGCACTTAATTGTTAAGTTCTTGACTAATAATATTATTCAGTAGACCTTCACAAGCATCGACTAATAAATCGATAACTTGGTTAAATCCTTCTGGTCCGCCATAATAGGGGTCTGGTACTTCTTTGAGAGTATGCTGAGAACAAAAATCACACATTAAACGGACTTTATGGTGATATTGCTGAGATGGATCGAGCATCAAGATATTCTCATAATTGTCCCGATCCATCGCCAAAATTAAGTCAAAGTCTTGAAAGTCTGATTTAAGAAACTGACGAGCTTGACCGCGCAGTTTAATGCCTAACTTTTGATTCGCTGCCACACTCATGCGTCGGTCAGGTGGGCTACCAATGTGATAACTAGATGTACCAGCAGAGTCACAGATAATACTATCGCTTAAGTCAGCCTGTGCAATCAGGTGATTCATAATATTTTCTGCCGATGGCGAGCGACAAATGTTACCCAGGCAGACAAAAAGTAATTTGTAGGGCATAAATATCTTTTGTCATTTGTCCTTAGTCATTTGTCATTTGTCCTTAGTCTGTTGTCATTTGTTAGAGACGCGATTAATCGCGTCTGTACAGTTGTCAGTTGTCCGGAGAATCATTAATTGTTGACTCTTGACTACTGACCGTTGACTATTGACCAATGACCAATGACTATTGACTAAAATCCCGGTAGCTCTAGTCCACTGGTCAAATCTTCCATGCGTTCGCGCATTGTAGCTGTGGACTTGTTGTAAGCGTCTTTCATCGCTACTGTTACCAAATCTGACAGTACATCTGCACCTTCGTTGAGAGCTTCTGGAGAAATTTCTACACGTTTGGGTTCTTGGTTTCCACTGACCACTACTTTGATCAGACCACCGCCAGCTTCTCCTTGAATTTCCATTTGCTCCAATTCTTCTTGAAGCCGCTTGGCACCTTCTTGAACTTGCTGTGCTTTTTTGAAAGCTTCAGCTAGTTCTTTCATTTTACCTAAGCCGAAACCAAAACCCTGTCCTTTTCCTGTCATAATCAATAGTCCGCGTGTGCGTTCAATAACAAATCAAATTCAATTATAGATGCGGTCGGCAAATTGCCTCTTTTTTTACTCATAATTAGTGAATGGGGCATGGGGGATGGGGCATTGTTTTCAATGCGTGGATTTTGGATTTTGGATTTTATATACCTTGTCTCCCTTGTCTCCCTTGTCCTCCTTGTCCTCCTTGTCCTCCTTGTCCTATTTCCGATTGTGTCGGTTTCACAGCTAGCTGTGCAATTCGCCTCTAGTATCTCAGATGCTTATCCACAAGCTGCTTGAAATTCTCCCAGCATTTTTACTTCTGGCTCTAACCAAATTGACCACTGGTCTTGGACTTGGTGCTGAATATGGCGAATGAGGGAGAAGATATCGCTAGCTTTTGCCCCACCACGGTTAACTATAAAATTGGCGTGGAGTTGTGCTACTTGCGCACCACCAATTTGGAAACCTTTTAAGCCAGTTTGTTCAATTAACCAGCCGGCAGAGTGAGGTTTGGGATTGCGGAAAACGCTACCACAACTGGGGAAGTTATAAGGTTGGGTGCTGAGTCGATGCTGTTTGTGCTGTTTGGTAACTGCAAAAACTTTTGCTGGATCTGCACCTGGACGCAGTTGGAAGGTTGCTTGAGTAACTATGCGATCGCTTCCTTGCAATAATGAAGTCCGATAGCTATAACCTAACTCTTGTGGAGTAAGCATTTTTAGGGTGCCATCGCTGGAGAGTACCTGAGCGCTGACTAACATATCTGCAGTACAGCTATTGTGGGCCCCTGCATTCATCACCACAGCACCCCCAACTGTTCCCGGTATGCCTACCGCCCACTCTAGTCCTTCCCAGCCCAAATCTGCGGCTTGCCATGCTAAACTGGGAATTGATTCGCCTGCGGCTACGGTTAATTGACCGGTTTGCGGGTCAAAGTAACTATGTCTCAGATGCCGAGTAGCAATTACTAAGCCTGGTAAACCGCGATCGCTAACTAGTAAGTTAGAACCAGCACCTAGTACTGTTAGGGGAATACCACGTTCTTTAGCATACTTTATTCCTGCTTGCATTGCCTCTATATTGCGGGGGGCAATATACAATTGTGCTGCGCCACCTACCCGATAGGATGTGTACGCAGACAAAGATGCCTGGGACTTGATTACACAATCAGTGCCAGGCAAATATATTACCGGACTTTCAGAGGTATTCGTTTTTTCCTGTTTCTCTGTACTCAATGTAGAAACTGTGCAGACGCTGCCATCTGCCTGGAAGGTTGTCATTGTTTAGGTAAATTTAGTGAAAATTTTACATTGATTTGCCGTAAATCTACGGCTGTACTATGAAATTTTTATGAAACTGTGACAAATTAAGTAGACACGAGTTTCAAAAAATGAAACATTGAGCGTGTAATTACTTAAGATGTTGCTTTTGCTGGCTCGCAAAGTGTCGCAATGATTTCGGGAATAGTCTGATTTAAGTTGCCAGCACCAAGAAACAGTGCTAAATCTCCAGGACGCAAAGTTTTGAGTAAAAATTCACCAACTGCAGGTAATGTAGGTTGATAAACAACCTGTGGGTGTTGTTGAGAAACTGCTGCTGCCAATAGTTCGCCACTGATTTGTCCTAAATTAGGTTCTCCAGCACTGTAAATATCAGTCAGTACTACCAAATCAGCATGAGTAAAGGATTCAGCAAATTCTGCCAAAAATGTCAATGTGCGGCTGTAGCGGTGGGGTTGGAAAATCGCCACCACTCTTTGCCCTGGTCTAGCTTGTAAGCGTGCTGCTGCTAAGGTAGCACGAATTTCACTAGGATGGTGAGCATAGTCATCAATGAAGGTAATACCATCTACTTCACCCCGGAATTCAAAGCGCCGTCTAGCGCCTTCAAAGGTGGCAATACCTTTGGCAATTTCCCCAAATTCTAAGCCTAATAATCTACCTACTGCTACAGCTGCTAGGGCATTGCTGAGATTATGACGACCTAGTAAGCGCAAATTCAACATGCCTAAGGCTTTACCTTTTTCCCAAACTAAAGCGGTAGTCCCATCAGCGCGATAATCAATATTCGTGACACTATAGTCAGCGTTAGTATCTGGGTGAAGACTGTAACTAATGGCTGGTTTGAGGCGATCGCGGACTGTGGCACAATCTATACTACCTATCAAGGTCTGACAACCACTAGCAAACTCTTGGAAGATATCAACGACTTCCTCTAATGTTTCATAGTGGTCGGGATGATCCAGTTCAATATTGGTAATAATCCCAATTGCCGGGGCATGTTTTACTAAAGAACCATCAGATTCATCTGCTTCCGCTACAAGATACTTACTGTTTCCTAATCGCGCATTACCTTCCCAAGCATTCACTTCTCCACCGACAAGAATCGTCGGATCTAAACCAGCTTTTAACAGCATATAGCCAATCATGCTACTGGTTGTAGTTTTGCCGTGAGTACCTGCTACAGCAATGCTGTGATAATCGGCGATTAAGGCAGCTAGTACATCTGAACGATGTAAAATTGGGCAACCTAATTCTAGGGCAGCTTTGTATTCTAAATTGTTATTGTTAATTGCTGTTGAACAAATTACTTGCGGGAGTGTTGAACTAGTTGCAGGATGAGATTCTGCTTGTGAGTTTAATCCTACTCCAGAAGCCACAAGAGGGCGAAAGAATTCTAAATTACTGGCTTCTTGTCTGCTAAAAATATGAGTCCCGATAGATTCTAACTTATGCGTAATGTGATTTGGACGCAAATCAGAACCTGATACTGGCAACTGTCTTTTGGCGAGAACATAGGCCAGTGCTGACATACCTATACCGCCGATGCCAATGAAATGAAATGGTCTACCGCTAAAATCTACAGAATTATTCATTGATTACTCCTCTTACACCACACCACACCATAATCACAAATGACACGCGTATCATAACAGGAATTGGATTTTTACTGTAACTGCTCCTGTATATATTTAATTTTTCTAGTTTCGTTGATTTTGCTCCTTGGTTTTTTTGGTTCAGAATGATTTTACCTTTGTTAGAGGTTTTTACTATTTCTGAACTGTATCTTATGTCTATTCTGAAAATTTCCGCCACATCGGGAAAGAAATTCTTGTAATGAGAAATACATATTTTTGTTGTCCTGAGTGAAATTGGCGAAACTGCTACGTTTTTGTGAAACTGCTTTTAAATTAAATCAAGCTGAAGTTTGAATTGACTACAATAGTACATTGATAGTGAAACTTATTTAAATTGAATATCATCTGAATTTAACTTGATGCAGCAATTAGCAATTTTTGGTGGCACATTCGATCCAATTCATTGGGGACACCTACTTATAGCGGAGACAGCGTTGCATCAAGTACCTGTAGAACAGATAATTTGGGTGCCATCACTCAATCCTCCACATAAACAAGCAGTTGCATTTGAGCATCGTTTAGAAATGCTGAAATTAGCTACAAAAGATCATCCTAAATTTACGGTTTCAGCAATTGAGGTAAATCGCCTTGGAACATCTTATGCCATCAATACACTGATTGATTTATCTGCTACTTATTCTCATATCCACTGGTACTGGATTATTGGCTTGGACGCATTCCAAACTTTACCCCGTTGGTACCGTGGACAGGAATTAGCTCAGATGTGTGATTGGTTAATTGCACCCCGACTCCTAAGTGGTGAGACTATAGCTCAAAGTGAGTCAATCTGCAAGCGAGTAGAGCAAGAACTGAGAAATCAGTCTGTAAGCATTCGCTGGCAATTACTGCATATACCATTAGTAGGAGTTTCGTCAAGTAACATTCGTCAACTAATCCAGACAAATCAATCGATTCGTTATTTAGTTACTGAGCCGGTGAGGATATACATCACCGCCCACAACCTTTACAGAAAATAAATCTGAATAAATTATGTGTTTTTTTTCAAGATCTAACACTCTATGGTTATTAATGCTCCCCCCCTTTGCGATATGATTGGGGTCAACGATATAAACTTATAGGCATAAATACAGAGGGCAAGACACTGTGATTAGAGTCGCAATCAACGGTTTTGGGCGGATTGGACGTAACTTTGCACGCTGCTGGGTTGGTAGACAAAACAGCAACATCGACCTTGTCGCTATTAATGACACATCTGACCCTAGAACTAACGCTCACCTGCTGAAGTATGACTCCATGCTAGGGAAGTTAAAGGATGTTGACATTACAGCCGATGATAATTCAATCATCATTAACGGTAAAACCGTTAAGTGCGTATCCGATCGCAATCCAGAAAACTTGCCCTGGAGAGATTGGGGAATTGACCTAATTATCGAAGCTACAGGTGTTTTCACCAGCAAAGAAGGAGCGCTCAAGCACGTTAATGCTGGAGCCAAAAAAGTTTTGATCACTGCCCCTGGTAAAAATGAAGATGGCACCTTTGTAGTTGGCGTAAATCATCACGATTATGACCACAACAAACACCACATCATCAGTAATGCTAGCTGTACCACCAATTGCTTGGCTCCAATCGCCAAAGTTTTAAATGAAAAATTTGGGATCATCAAAGGTACGATGACCACCACTCACAGCTACACAGGTGACCAGCGCTTGCTAGACGCTTCTCACCGTGATGTCCGCCGTGCTAGAGCCGCAGCCATCAACATTGTACCTACCTCTACTGGTGCAGCCAAGGCAGTAGCATTAGTACTTCCAGACCTGAAAGGCAAACTCAATGGTGTTGCCTTACGTGTACCTACCCCAAACGTCTCAATGGTAGATTTCGTAGTCCAGGTTGAGAAGCGTACTATTACTGAAGAAGTTAACCAAGCCTTAAAAGATGCCTCCGAAGGGCCACTCAAAGGTATTTTGGATTACAGCGAACTACAACTAGTTTCATCTGATTACCAAGGTACTGATGCTTCTTCCATTATTGATGCAAGCCTGACTATGGTTATGGGTAATGACCTAGTTAAAGTTATGGCTTGGTATGACAACGAGTGGGGCTACAGCCAGCGCGTACTCGACTTGGCAGAACTAGTAGCTGAGAAATGGCAATAAATTTGGTCATTAGTCATTGGTCATTGGTCATTAGTCATTGAACAACTGACAACTGACTATTGTACAGACGCGATTCATCGTGTCTCTAGCGTCTCTAACAAAGAACTAAAAATGTTGAAATCCCTGGCTAAGAGTTAAAACTTGGTCGGGGATTTCTGTATTTTCGTGATGTAATAGTACTGATGTTCCGGATGTAATGGTGCCAATAATTGCTGCATTTTGACCTAGTTGTTGAACTAATGCAGATGCTTTATCTTGTGGCAAACACAGTACTAATTCAAAATCTTCGCCGCCGTATAAGGCATAATTTAGGGCTTGTTCTGGAGTTAGCCAGTGATTAAAAGCTGCTGGTAAAGGTATTTGCTTGGCTTCGAGGATAGCGCCAACTTTACTAGCACGGCAAATTTGTAATATGGCATCGGCTAAACCATCGCTGCTGTCCATTCCCGCTACAGAAATTGTCGATGGGCAAATTTCTTTAAGGATGGGTATGGCATCTAATCGTGGCTTTGGACGCTGGTGTGAGGCGATTAAAGCCGCCTTTTCTGCTTGTTTAAGGTTTTGACCTATTTCGGGATTTAAGAGCAGTTCTAAGCCCGCACGGGAGGCTCCATGAATACCTGTAATTGCGATCGCATATCCTACTTGGGCAGCAGAACGGCGGATAATGCGATCGCCATCGGCTTGACCAAAGGCGGTAATTGATAAAGTTACAACAGGCGATCGCACAATATCACCACCGACAATTGGCGTATTGTACCTTTGCAAGCATTCTGTCATTCCCTGATACATACGCTCAACCCAATCGACGCTAGTATCCCCCGGAAGCCCTAAGCCGACAGCAATCCCTAAAGGAGTTGCACCCATCGCCGCCAAATCTGATAAATTAGCCGCCGCCGCCCGCCAACCTGCATCTTCTGGGGAAGTAGTAAGATTACTAAAATGCACGTTATCAACTAAAACATCTGTCGTCACTACCAAAGATTTTCCTGGTGTAGTGACAAGTACGGCTGCATCATCGCCAATTATTTCTTGAGGACAAAAGCGCTGCAATTTGGCTAACAATCCTTGTTCGCCAATATCTTTTACTTGCAAGGAAGATAACTCATTATTCACAGTTGCTATCCCCCAAATTTACAACCTTTGCCATCGTCAAAATTTTGATAAATTTGTATTATCAGGGCTAAAGCCCAAACTACTAATTCTTCTATTCAGCACTACTTATGGTTACTACACCAGTTACCAGTATCACTTTTGAGGAGTACTTAACCTATGATGATGGTACAGGTTTTCATTACGAACTGGTGGATGGTAGGTTAGAGCTAATGAACCCACCGATAATTGAACATTTTTTAATTAGCAAATTCCTGGAACAGTCACTCGATACAGAAATTAAAAGGTTAAATTTACCTTGGCTGTGCTTTCAAAAAAGTGGGGTAAGAACAGGAAAAAATAAATCTCGATTGACTGATTTATCTGTGGTGACTATAAATCAAGCAAAAGAATTGCTAAATACGTCAGCAGTATTTCAGTCTGCACCATTGTTGATTGTTGAAGTGGTGAGTCCAGATTCAGTGAAACGAGATTATCGCTATAAGCGGTCTGAATATGCGGCGTTGGAAGTGCCAGAATATTGGATTGTAGACCCCTTAACAGCCAAAATTACAGTTTTATTGCTGGAAGAAGGACTGTATGAAGAAACAGTGTTTACAGGTAACCAGCAAATTGTATCGCAGACTTTTGGGGAAATTGCGATCGCAGTTGATTTGGTATTGAATTCTGCAAATCTAGGTTAGTGCGATCGCAATTTATGTAGTCAGAAATTTAGTGTTACTATGAACGCCAAAATGCTGACGGCAAAATATATTTTACGCAGCTTCTGGCTGAACTAAATTTTCTATGCCCTGAACAACAGTGGCAGATTCAATTTTATCGCCAGCTTTGAGTTTATCTAAAATTTCTTCACCTTCGGTGAGATAACCAAACACAGCATAACGTCCATCTAACAGGTTGCGTCCGGCTGGGGTAAGTTCTGGTTCAAACAAAAAGAAGAAGAATTGCGAAGAAGCACCATTTACCTGACTTTCAGGACGCGCCATTACCACCGCACCAAAGGAAGAAAACGGTAGAACTGGCATATCTAAGTAACGTCCCGCATCTTCAAGGGTGACGCCGTATGTTGGCGCTTTATCGCCTTGAACTAGAACTTCTAAAGGAATAGCACGATATTGTCCAGTTTTGGGATCGATGAAACCTACGTCCTTACCTGGGGGATCGCCAGTTTGTAAAAAGTAAGATTCTTCCGAACGGGTAAATTCTAAACCGTTATAAAAACCACGTTGTACTAAATCCACAAAATTACCAGCAGTTACCGGGGCGCTATAACCATCGACAACAACGGTAAGATTGCCTTTATTGGTTTTGATATCTACAGTGGCGCGACCTTTGAGTTGAGGTAGGTTACTGTATTCCTGAGGGACTTCAAAAGGAAATTCCTTTACCATTGACTCTTCGACAAGAGACACGAGATTCAGGAGTCTATCGCGTTCCGATTTGACTTTTTCCTTGTCCTTAACTTTGGCGATTTCTTGCAATTCATTAACGCCAGATTTCAATTCTTCCAGCCAAGCTTTGGCTTGGGGTTGGCGTTCTTCAGGAACGCTTGCTAGGATTTTGGATGGTTGATCGAGAACTTTGGCAGCTTTGCTGATGTCTTTAGAGATAGCACCCCAACGCCGATTACCCCGCAGTTGGCTTTTGATATCTTCTAAACTGGCTTGCAATCGCCGTACAGGTTCATTTTTGATTGGGAGTGCATACCGCAACAGAGATCTGCCATCAGTGATTGCATTCCCAGCTGGTAGGGCGGCGCTACTGGAGGGAGTCCATGCAGCTGTACTTATGCCTAAAAATATTGTTACCAGCAGTATTGCCATGAGGCTGTTCTTCAGCCAGGATTTTAATAAATTAAACATGGTATGGCTTAAATGCAGCATTTAAATTGTTAACTGGACGTAACCCATCACTTATCTTCCCACAGTCGGAGTGCTGAGTTTTGAATACAGAGTCAAAAGTCCAGAGTCAATAGTCCAGAGTCAATAGTCCAAAGTTGAGAATTTCTTGACCATTGACCATTGACCATTGACCATTGACTAATAACTAATAACCAATGACTACCCTTGAGGGGTACAATAAATGCCGATTGTCTTCCAATAATTGAAAGTTTCATGATCTCCAGTAACGACTTTCGACCCGGTGTCTCAATTGTTCTAGATGGGTCTGTATGGCGCGTCATTGATTTCCTCCACGTTAAGCCAGGTAAAGGTTCAGCCTTTGTGCGGACTACACTCAAAAATGTCCAAAGTGGCAAAGTTCTAGAAAAAACCTTCCGGGCGGGGGAAACTGTACCACAAGCTACTCTCGAAAAAATCACGATGCAGCATACCTATAAAGAAGGTGATGAATTCGTCTTTATGGATATGGAAAGCTATGAAGAAGGCAGATTAAGCGCAACACAAATTGGCGATCGCGTAAAATACCTCAAAGAAGGTATGGAAGTGAACGTCGTTCGCTGGGGCGAGCAAGTACTAGAAGTTGAATTGCCGAATTCTGTGGTTTTAGAAATCGTGCAAACCGACCCGGGTGTTAAAGGGGACACGGCTACTGGTGGTACTAAACCAGCAATTCTAGAAACAGGTGCAACCATCATGGTTCCCTTGTTTATTGCTCAAGGTGAACGTATCAAAATCGATACCCGTGATGATAAATATTTAGGCAGGGAATAATTATTATCTCCTTGGAGAGCAATCCCGATTTCAATCCCTTTATAGGGATTAAATCCCTGCCACACTTAAAATTTTTCTTTAGATACAGGTCGAGGTAATAAAAACTGTGCCATTGGACTTTAATGAAATTCGCCAACTGCTAGCAACTATTGCCCAAACAGATATTGCCGAAGTCACGCTCAAAAGCGATGATTTTGAGCTAACGGTGCGTAAAGCGATTAGTTTGGCAGTAGGACAAGCAGCGTCAGGCGGTGTGGTTGGTGTGGGATTAACATCGGTTGCGCCTGTTGCACCCCAGATAGGATCAACGGCTGTCACTGATGCAGGGACGCGCAGCACAGAGAATGCTGCTGGATCTAGCTCGCAGTCGTCAGGATCTCCCTCAGCCATTGATAAAAGATTAGTAGAAGTGTCCTCCCCGATGGTAGGTACGTTTTATCGCGCACCCGCACCTGGAGAGGCCCCATTTGTGGAAGTAGGCGATCGCGTCCGCAGTGGTCAAGCGGTCTGTATTATTGAAGCAATGAAGCTGATGAACGAAATTGAGGCGGAACTATCCGGTCAGGTGATGGAAATTTTGGTGCAAAATGGTGAACCTGTAGAATATGGTCAGCCTTTAATGAGAATTAACCCTGATTAAGTATTAATCTATATATGACGTAGAGTCATTGTAAATTTTTCAGTACTGCGGGTTAATCCTGATGAAACAAGTGTTGCCTGTACCACCGGAAGTGGTGCAACAAGTAGCTGAATACTTCAGTCTGTTAAGCGAACCGATGCGCCTTCGGCTGTTGCACTTACTACGAGATGAAGAAAAATGCGTACAAGAGTTGGTAGAGGCAACACAGACTTCCCAGGCAAACGTCTCCAAACACCTGAAGGTAATGTGGCAAGCAGGTATTCTTAGCCGCCGCAGTGAAGGAACTTGCGCCTACTACCGGGTGGAAGATGAGATGATTTTTGAATTATGTAATCGGGTTTGCGATCGCCTCGCTACGAGGTTAGAACAGCAAGCCCATAATTTTAGGGTGTTAAATAGCAAAATGTAAGAGACGCGATTAATCGCGTCTGTACAATTTTCAGTTGTCAGTTGTTAGTTGTCAGTTGTCAGTTGTCAGTTGTCAGTTGTCAGTTGTTGTTTCTCTCATCACCAACAACCATTGACTATTGACTATTGACTATTGACTCTTGACTAAAACGGATAATCTTTCTTAAAGCTTTCACGGGTTACTGGCTGATCTAAGACTACGCCTTCGCCGCCTAAAACATCCAATTTTTTGCCGTTGACATCAATGTACACTTTGGCATTAGGTTTTACAGTAGTCGCAGTGTAGACAACTTGTCCTACACGCCCTACCATCGAGCTACTACCACCGCCACTGGTAAATTCTTCAGATAAATTAACGCGAATTTCATCATTGTTAACAGTCAAACCCAACAACTTAGTACCTTTGGGAATGGTAGTAGAATCTGAACCTTCGGTTGGGCCTGCTAATAAACTTTCAAAAGCTTTTTCTAAGACTTGATTTGGTTGAGCAGCAGCTATTTTAACTGGTTGAGGAGCCAATTCTAAACTTTTACCATTATCTTTGAGCCAATAAACATTAGCAGTTTGCTCTTGATTAGGCTGTGCAGTAATGCTTCTTCCTGGCTGATTTAATGTTTGTGACGATGGGGGAGGTGTCGGGGTGTTGGATTGCCAAGTAAGCCAAGCAACACCACCACTAACTGCTACTACTGCTGCTGATACAGCTGCTACGACACCTGAAGAATTCCGGCTAGATCCTTGTTGGTTTTTCATATTTAAAACCTGCTTGACTGAGGGCTGAGAGATTATGTGTGGGAAGAGCAGCCTGATTTAAGACGATACTTAATAAAAGGGGAGTTTCCAAACACCTAGAGGATGGCTATCTATAACAACAATGCCGCCATGTCTCTTTCCGCAGGGACTACCTTAATTTTAATTTCGGTCTTCTATTACGTCACGTATCTAAAGATGGGCATTGGGCATAGGGCATGGGAGAAGGACAAGGGGGACAAGGGGGAAAAGGGGGAAATAGATTGTTGACAAGAAAACAAATATGTGTATTTAGAACCAAAAAAGTAGGTTGGGTCAAGGGTAACGCAACTTAAGCAAGTAACGCCAATCGTGGGTTTTTTGCCTCAAGGGACTTACAAAAAATAAATTACCCAAATTCCGTAGTGCGAGCATCTTGCTCGCTTTTAAACACCAGCGAGCGTCTCGCTCGCACTACAAATTGATTGGGGATTTAAAAAATTGGATGTCCCCAACCAAACCTACATTTAAGTCTGTTCACTAGCCCCTAGCCCCTAGTCCCTAGCCCCTAATTTCCTACTGCTGCTGCAATCCACTGTTTGATTGTACTTACGACTTCTTGAATGTCAATTTCTTGGGATTGACGAGTGGCTCTTTGGACTAGTTCTACTTTACCGTTAGCGATCGCTCTGCCGGTGACGATTCTGTAAGGTATACCAATTAAATCGGCATCTTTGAATTTTACTCCTGCCCGTTCGTCGCGGTCATCGAGTAAGGTTTCAATTCCGGCTTGATTTAGTTCTTTGTAGAGTTTTTCGGCGATTTCTACTTGTTGAGCATCTTTAATGTTAGGAATTGTAACGATAGCGTGATAAGGGGCGATCGCCACTGGCCAGATAATTCCATCTTTGTCGTAAGATTGCTCTACGGCTGATTGTGCCAACCGTGACACGCCCACACCATAACAACCCATAACTAAAGGTTTTTCTTCCCCTTGTTCGTTGGTATAAGTTGCACCCATCGCTACAGAATACTTTGTACCCAATTGGAAGATATGCCCGACTTCGATACCTCTAGCGCTTTGTAGGGTTTGCTCTGGGTTGTGTAAAGCGCGATCGCCTGGTCTGGCTTTCCGAATATCTACTACCAACTCAGGTGCTTTAAATTGCTCGCTCCAATTTGCACCCACTACGTGATAACCAGCTTCGTTTGCGCCTGTGACGAAGTTCTTCAACTCAACTGCTGTTTTATCGACTAAGCGCAAAAACTGCGGATGTACTTGTTTATCGCCTTTGATATACTCATCAGCAATATCAGGGGCAATATAGCCTAAAGGTAGAGATTTTGCTGCCCATGTTTGTTGTGCTTCGGCATTGGGTACAGTCAAGGCGATAATAGTTTTTGCCCCATAATTAGCAGCTAATTTTGTCAATTCATTTTGTAATTTGACTTCATTAACTTCTTGATCGCCACGGATGCTAATTAAAACTAATACTGTTTTCCCGTTGTCATAAACTGTCTGGTAAAGAACATTCTTCACCACTTGGGTAGGAGAACAGTTGAGAAGTTTACAAACTGTTTCAATGGTTTCGGTTCCTGGTGTCTCGCGTTTTTCGTAGATGGTAAACGCTGAAGCTACCGCATCTGCTGGTAAAGATACCGCCTTTTCTACGTTAGCGGCGTAATTTCCATCTTCAGTGTAGAGAACTTCATCTTCTCCCGCATCCGCCAGTACCATAAATTCTGTGGAACCAGAACCGCCAATTGCGCCAGAATCAGCTTCAACGGCGCGGAAAGCCAAACCAGAACGGCGCAGCATGTTGCTGTAAGCCTGGTACATATCTTGGTAAGTGGCTTTGAGGCTGTCTTCATCCACGTGGAACGAATAACCGTCCTTCATGATAAATTCTCGTCCGCGCATCAAACCAAAGCGGGGACGAATTTCATCGCGGAATTTCGTTTGAATTTGGTAGAGATGCAATGGTAGCTGACGGTACGAGCGAATCATATCACGGGCGATCGTTGTAATTACTTCCTCATGAGTGGGGCCTAAGCCTAATTGTTGCTCCCGTCTGTCGATGAGGGAAAACATAATTCCCTCAGCTTTGGTATAAGTATCCCACCTTCCCGACTCTTTCCATAACTCCGCCGGTTGTAATTGTGGTAACAAACATTCTTGCGCGCCTGTGGCGTTCATTTCTTCGCGCACAATTTGGGAAACCTTTTGTAATACCCGCCACATCAGGGGTAGATAAGCATAAACACCGCTCCCGATGCGACGAATATAACCTGCACGTAGTAATAATTTATGACTGGGAATTTCCGCATCAGCTGGATCATCCCGCAGTGTAACGAATAACATTTGTGACAGTCGCATCGTTTATTCCCTTGTATGAATTATGAAGTATGAATTATGAATTATGAAGTATAAAGTGTTATTCATTTGAATTTTTTAGTTGTCGTTTGTTATTTATCCTCCTCATCTGTTTTCCATCGCAATTTATCTATAGGAGCAAACTACCTTGACTACTGGAATTTACCAAGCACAACCACCTCTAGAATTTATTCCGCCGAGGTTTAACCCCTTATTGCTTCAACTATCGCATTTGTTACTTCCCAGCTTGATTAACTGGAAAACGGCGATTACGCAAATTGAAGCCGACAACGTAGAAATTTTAGCGGATCTTTACCGTCAGTTTCAGGATGGTAAGATTCGGTTTTTGTTAGCATTTCGCCACCCAAAAACGGAAGATCCAATTTGTTTAGGCTACTTACTGTCGCAACTCGTACCGAAAGTAGCACGAGAACAAGGCATAAAAATCCAAACTCCAATTCATGCTCATTTTATCTACGATCGCGGTATTCCTCTATGGGCTGGCAAACACATTGGCTGGCTGGCGTCGCATTTAGGCGGTACTCCCATCCAGCGCGGTAAGGCTGACTGGAATGGTTTGCGTTCAGCGCGGGATTTATTCGCCAATGGAACTTTCCCGATGGCTGCTGCGCCAGAAGGCGCGACTAATGGGTTATCGGAGATTATGAGTCCCTTAGAACCGGGTATTGCCCAATTAGGCTTTTGGTGTGCTGAAGATTTGCAAAAAGCTGGACGCACCGAACAGGTTTTTATTGTACCAGTTGGGCTTAAATATAGTTACGTTGCTGCTCCTTGGAATGCGATCGCGCAACTTTTGAGCGAATTGGAAGCAGCTAGCGGTTTACCGATAAATCCCTCGGAAAATGGCAATAGTGCAACTATCGAGTCACTATATCCCCGCTTGTTAACTTTGGCAGAACGTTTATTAACCTTGATGGAAGACTTTTATAAGCGCTTTTATCATCAAAAGCTGCCAGAAGCGATGATAGCAGATCTGGAAAAAGGCGATCGCAATGAAGTTGTAAAAGCACGCTTACAAGCCTTAATGCATGTAGCCTTACAAATATCTGAGCAGTATTTTGACTTATCGCCTAAAGGTGCTTGGAACGATCGCTGTCGCAGATTAGAGCAAGCAGGGTGGAATTATATTTTTAGAGAAGAGTTTAAGGATCTCAAATCATTATCGCCCATCGAACGCGCTTTAGGCGATCGCGTTGCCGAAGAAGCCAACCGCCGAATGTGGCACATGCGATTAGTGGAAAGTTTTGTTGCTGTTTCTGGTAGCTATGTTAAAGACAAACCCACAGTAGAAAGATTTGCTGAAACTACCTTATTGTTAAGAGATATGGTCAAGAAAATTCAAGGTAATAACGATCCTTTGCGTCGTCCCCAATTAGGTAAGCAAAAAGTCAAAATTACCATAGGCGAACCGATATCTATTTCGGAAAGATTTCCAACATATAAAGCTAATCGTGTCGGTGCAAAGCAAGCTGTTACAGATTTCACCAATGATTTACAAAAAGCAATGGAAGATTTGATTGCCAAGGAAGGATAAGGATAAACTACATCATTACATTCTCAAAATTGTCCAGATAAACTCAGAGTGAAAACTGACAGCATTTTTTATCGCCTATTTCAAGAGGTTCCCAGTATTTTCTTTGAACTTATTGGTAACCCTCCCGAAACCGCTAACAGCTATCAATTTTCTTCAGTTGAAATCAAGCAAACAGCTTTTAGAATTGATGGTGTATTTCTTCCCACTCAAGCTACAAACAATCCAATTTATTTTGTCGAAGTTCAATTTCAAGCAGACGCAGATATTTACTTGCGTCTAGTTTCTGAAGCCTTTTTATACTTGCGGCAAAATAAACCTCAACATACTTGGCGAGGTGTAATTATTTATGCCAGCAGGAGTGTTGATATAGGAGACATCCAAGATTGTCACGAATTCATTACTAGTCAGCGCGTGACAAGAATTTATTTAGATGAATTAGGTGATGTAGCCTCGCTACCCATTGGTATTGCTACTATTAAATTAATCATTGAGGATGAAGATACAGCAATTACCACTGCCAGAGACTTAATCACCCGCACTCAGCAAGCTGTAAACTTACAATTACCTCAGCAGCTGTTATTAGCATTGATAGAAACAATCTTGGTTTATAAATTTCCGCAAATGAGTCGAGAGGAGATAGAAGCAATGTTTGGCTTAAATGAGTTAAAACAAACGCGAGTTTATCAAGAAGCCAGAGAAGAAGGTAAACAAGAAGCAAAATTAGTAGCTGTACCTAGACTGTTAACATTAGGGTTAACTGTAGAACAAATAGCACAGGCGTTAGATTTAGATGTGGCGCAAGTGCAGCAAATAGCACAGCAAACACCCGTAAATGAATAGGAACTAAGGGTTAAGGTTAGATGATGGAAGCTACCACTAAAAGACAAGAATTATTGAAAGCAATCTATGAAAAACTAGAACAAGCTTATGAAGATACTTTAGAAGATGTTCTAGAACTGTTAGATATTAGAAAAGCAGAGGATGAGGAGGATATCAAAGCCTTTGAAGAAACTAAAAATGAACCTACTTTTACTTGGGAACAGTACAAAAAAGAAATAGAATCGTGACTTATCAAATAGAAATTTCAGCCAGGGCTGCAAAACAGTTAAAGAAGTTATCTAGCGAGATTCGAGAGAGAATTAACTACAAAATTTTAGAACTGGCTGAAAATCCTCGCCCTAGTGGTGTTGTCAAGCTAGAAAATACCGATAATAAATATCGTATTCGTGTTGGTAATTATCGTGTTTTGTATGAAATTGAGGATGATGTACTGATAGTTAAAGTTGTCAGAGTAGGGCATCGAAGAGATATTTATCGATATGAGTAGATTATCCACTAGAATATTGATTGGCTAAAATAGTCATTGTGTAAGAACTACCAAGGTAGCTCGTGATAGTTTTGTTTAACTGCTTCTAGCGCTTCGATTGATTCACAAAAATATTCTTTAATAGAAGACACATGATTTTCTTTAGATAAAAACTCTTGCAAGCTTTTGCGATAAAAAATACTTGACCAATAATTAGTAGGATGCAAATTGCAAGCAGTCCACTTTGTAGACGTTTCATTGACTATTTTTTTCATAGCTTTAATAATTTCTTCGCGTTTTACACATCCCGGAGAAACTTCTAAACATATACCTAGATAAGGATATTTAGTTAAACTATCAGGATTTAAATCAAAATATCCAAGACCGCACCAGAAATTCCCTTTTGAGAATAGGCTAGTATAGATAATATATCTGCTTTTGTCGTGATATTGCGTTAAGCTTGCTGCCTTTCTAGCAACGCCGCCAAAAGCCTGCTTGAATTTATCGCTTATTTCATCGGAGAGGGTTGATTCCATAAAATTAAGCGTTTTATTAAAATTTATCATTGTTAATATGTCAAGGGATGAAAGCTGATTAGTATGAGCCATTCTTTGAATCTCCATAAAAATTAATATTTCTTGTCCTAAGATATCAATGATGCGTTTGTTTAAGAAACTATAAAATTCATACCATCTCAATTGATAAAATTTGACATTCAATGGTAAATTAAAGGATTTTGGATCGGAAGAATGTAAAATTTCGGCAGATTTTTTTTGGTCGTAGTCACGGGTAATATAAATTAGGCTTCTATCCCTAAAGTTTTTTGAGGAATCAAGAATTTCAGCATATCTTTTGAGTTGGTCTTCTCCTTCCACAGATCCAATCTTTGATTCAATAAAAATTATATGTGTGTTTACACTATTGGATAGTTCAAGTACTATATCAGGTCTACTGTCTTGTGTATGATTTGGCAGTCGTTTGTATTCTTCTTGGGTTGAGATTTTAATATTGGTATAATTCTCATCAGTAATAATTGAATTCTGTTTTAGCCAAGTAATTAAAATATCTTTATTGAGTGAGAAAAAATAAGCAACAATCTCAGTAAAAAAGTCTTCAAGTGGTTTAGTGGCTGAATGCAGACTGAGTAAATTTTTAAATAAAGACATTTTAAATAAGATTAATGAGAGTAATATTCTAAATTTTAGAAATAAAAATCAGTATTTGAGGTGCGTTATTCTTTAGCTAACACACCTGACGATTATTTAGATTGCAACAGTTTTAACTCAGGCGATCGCGTATTGGCAACAGGGGTAACATATCCAAAACAAATAAAGGGTAAAACCTTTACCCTTTAAGAAGAAATGTATACATATAACAAGAAGCTGAGAATTAAGTTAAGTTATTTTGTAGCAAAGAGGCGATCGCAAGCAAATTTTCAGCTATTTTCTATAGACATCTTTCCGATGCTTACACTGCAAGAGTCGCACAATTTGACTTTCATCGTCAATCTCATAACGAACTCTATAATCACCAACCCGAACACGATACTCGTTATCAGAGCCTTTTAATTTTACAACTCCGTCGGGACGCGGTTCATCTGCAAGATTTTGGATTTTCTCAACCACACGTTCTCTGACATCATTAGGTAAGTCATCAATCTGCTTTTGCACCGACTTTGAAATTACAACAGTCAGTGTCATGATGCTTGTTCCGATCTGTTATTAACATATTCATTGATAGTAATATAATCGCCTGAAGCATACTCAGCACGAACTGCTTGAATTTCTGCTTGCGTTTCTGCATCGTCTTCGTAAAGTGCTTCTTCGGCTTCAAAAATTTGTTGTTCAATTAAATCTTGTAGGTGACGTTTTTCTTCTAAATTAAGAGAAGATATTGCTGCTGCTAAATCTTCTAAGGAGAGTTGTAGTTTAACAATGGCTGGCATATTTTTACTTTGACTATTGTTGGTTTTTCGGAAAAATTTACCGCATCTATAATTGCTGCTAAAATCAATACATTTATTAATCGTAAGAGATTTACACTGGAAATATCTTGGACAATTCCAATACTAAATCATGAAAATTTGGTAAATTAACTGACTCATTAGCTAGAAAAATTACCTTGCGGCGATAACCAAATTTACCTTGTGTAGCTTGATAAGGCTCACTGTAGCATTCTAGATAATTATCTACTAAATTAAATATCCAGTAATCGGAAATACCTGCTTCTGCATAAAGGGGTAGCTTGACTTCTTGGTCATATTTTAAAGAAGAATCAGCAATCTCAATTAAAAGTAAAATATCAGATGGGGTGGGATGATTCGCTAAATAGTCATCTGAACGATTTCGCGCAATTACCAAATCGGGTTCTGGTTCGCTGTTGTCAGCAATAGTAATTGGATCTTGGGTTCTAATAGTTCCTTGTTCTTTAACAAGCTGGAATAACTCTCTAGACAACCGGGTAAGACAAACCGAATGTGGTGTACCTTTTGCTGCCATATTAATGATTTCACCGTTAATTAGCTCAACTCGCTCACCTTCTTTGAAAAAGCCGAGTTCTGCTAGGCGGTGATATTCAGCTATGGTAAAGCGTTTAGCGGTGGTTAGGCTCATAACAAATCTGGAAATGCAGAGTTATTTGCATCTTACACTTTTATACGGAAAATAGGCGGACTGGGAGCTTACCCTTTCCACCTGTATGATTTATACCAATTTAAAAAAAGAATGCGACATATGCGTAGGTTGGGCTTACCGTGCGTAAACCCAACATATACAAGGCGTTGGGATGTTGGGTTTCGTTCCTCAACCCAACCTACATTTGTAGCAATAATTCTTCAATTAGGTATTATTTAGCAAGTATATTTGCTTGCTTAAGTTAAGTGATTCTCTAACAAAGATGCGATCGCTTCTGGATGAACTTTCTTGTATTGCTTTTTACCAATCCTGACAACGCAGTTAGGTGCGCTGCTACAGCGTTTTTGACAACCGGTATGTTCGATTGTCACTTTGTCGATTAAACCGCGATCGCACAAAGTTTTTTCTAATTCTGATACTAAGCCTTTGCCACCTCGCTTGATACAACCAGCTTTTTGACAAACCATGATTTTAGCTTTGGTTTGAAGTGGCAGATTTTCTATAGGGCAAACACCAGTTGCTTTTACCCGAAAGGCTTTGAACTTTATTTTACCTGTGTTTGAGTTTAATTGGCTAACACCATCAACGCGGATATGTTCTCCAGGTACTAAGGTAGAACCTAAAGCACCGCGCAATTCTTTGGGAACTTTTACTTGCAAATTCCCGGCTGGGATGGCTAAACGCAAGTATTTAAATTTCCCTTCATCGCCAACAAAACCCAGGAATTTACCTTCAAGGTTTAATTCCGATAATGTCCGATATTTTTCACCCATGTTTAGCAACTCACAATTCAAAATTAAACTCAAAAGTAAACTTAGTTCAACCTGAATCTAAACGGGTGCTATCATGTCCAATACAATACTTATATCATGTCCTTAAATTTAACAATAATTAAAACTTTTGACGTTGTCGCCATAGTCTAAATTATGTATATTTAAACATACATGATATCTTCCGAGCTAAATTACTATAGCATTACCTAATTATTGGTCTATCATCCATATCAAATGACCAATGACAAATGACCAAATTTAGATAGCTATAGCAATCAACTAGTTAGTTGGAAATGATATAAGAGATAGATGCTTCCCCAATTACTATCTCCCCCCATAATTAATATTACGCAAGTCGTCTGGCTTCTACTGTTAGGGGTAAACTGTTTTCGTCTGGCATATCACGAAATTCTAATTCCCAGCCGTTAGCTAAAGTCAGAATTTTCCCCTCAGCGCCGTCTGTTTCTTTGACTACGATTTCTTCTAAATCTTTTTTAGCGACGTAGACAACTAAATCACCGGCATCATTCTTCCGTAGCATTACTTTCATTAATTTCCTCGACAGATTCTAGTTCTTTTTTCCGACAACCGATGACGAACCCTGTATGTAAGAAATGCACAGCATAGATATAGGATCTCTGCAAATATGTGCCAATACTTGCAACGTAGCCAACTTCTCCTTTTTTGGCTAAAACTACGCCGATGTCTTGACCGGGAAATGTGCCATCATTTTTAATCAGTTTACGCAATCTGACTTTTTGACCGATTTCAAAAGCTGGTGGTGAGTCAAGTTCAATTTCATCTTGCATGAGAATACCTCTGTTCTCTGGCTAGATTCAACAGTTCTTCGGTAGTTAGGCTACGTTTTTTCTCAATAGATTGTTGGCGTACTGCGTCTAAAACAGTTTGGGCTTCTTGGGAGTTAAGATAAATACCATGCTGTTCTAATACGCTAGATACTAAATGACGACCAGAATGTTTACCAACTACTAACCGTCTTTCCCAACCTACTTCTTCTGGTGCAAATGGTTCGTAGGTAACGGGATTTTGCAACACGCCATGCGCATGAATTCCTGATTCGTGAGCAAAAGTATTTTCGCCAACAATTGCTTTCCAAGGTGGAACTGTGCTACCTGATGCAGATGCAACTAGTTGAGATAGTTCTAGTAATCTGGGAGTGTCAATACCTAAATCTACGTTGTAAATGCGTTTAACGGCCATGACGACTTCTTCTAAAGCGGCGTTTCCGGCGCGTTCACCCAAGCCGTTGACTGTGGTATTTACTGAAGATGCTCCGGCTTTGATACCAGCAAGAGCATTAGCAGTAGCTAAACCAAAATCGTTGTGGGTGTGGATTTCTAGGGGAATCATCAAGGCTGATGCTAGCCGCTTGACTTTATTGTAGGTAGTAAAAGGGTCAAGAACGCCTACAGTGTCGCAAAAGCGAAACCGCGATGCACCCCATTCTTGAGCATACAATGCTACGTCTAAGAGGAAATTTTCATCAGCTCTTGAAGAATCTTCTCCGCCTACTGCTACCCAAAGACCATTATCAACGGCAAAGCTGACACAATCTTTAAGTTTTTGCAGACTTACCCGCCATTGTCCATGAAATTTAGCAGCGATTTGAATTCCAGAAACAGGAATTGCAATATGTACTCGCTCTAAACCGCAGACTAGAGAAGCTTTAATATCGGAAATCACCGCGCGGTTCCAGCCGAGTAATTTGGCTTGCAAACCCAAGTTAGAAATTGCTGAGATAGCGCGTGTTTCTTCCTCACCCATCGCCGGAATCCCGACTTCTAATTCGGGTATACCGATGGCGTCTAAAAACTTAGCGATCGCAACTTTTTCTTCTAAGTTAAAAGCAACACCGGCTGCTTGTTCGCCATCACGTAATGTAGTGTCATTAATTAGGATTTGACTCATCTCAAACATCTCACTATGGGAATTATTCTTAATATTGTTTCTGGACTGCATTCCTGGTAGTCTGCAATCGCTACTAATGGTAAATGCCTATATATTTTCTAGAAAATGGCGGTAAATGCTGAAGAATCTTAAAAGACATGATTCATGACTCTTCATTATGCTCCATAAAAACTCAAGTCATCTGTATGAGAAAGAACCAAATTCCTGTATCATTTACAAATTCTTTTTTACGTTAATAGTTAACAGTTGACGGTTGACGGTTGACGGTTGATTGATGACAATTAACAACTGACAACTGACAACTGACAACTGACTAATAGTCAACTTTGCTCATAGAGCCAATCAAAAATCCGTTCTAGCTGCTCTAAATTTACTAGTCCATATTGCCAAAGCAGCATGGGTAAAGGGCCGTTATCTATTTTTTGATGTCGTAGCGCTACGGAAATGTCAGCACTGGAAAGTTCAAGCTCGTTATGCAAAAAGGTAAGGAATTGTTTCTCGCTGTTGCGAATTACCATAAGTGGACTTTACAATTTTAGATAGGGGCAAAACTGGAAAATTAAAAAGTACAACTCTACATTTGCAGCTTCAATTTTCTAATTGCCAAAATATGTCAAGAGAATTTCAGATTTAGCAGATGGAAAATAACCCCAAAACAAATGCGATACCAATTCAGAATTATTAACTAACAGGCTTCAGATTTAATTTAGATTTGGTGCGTTTGCATCTGTCGCCGTCAGGGAGAGAATTGATATTACTTCCTCAGTCTGCAATAAAATTGCTTAGGGAACAGTAGCGTCTACTTCCAATTCTCCGAGCAGATTATGCATATCTGCAAAAATTATCAATTATCCTGACAAAATCTCTTTTATTAAGTTGAGATTTTGGGCGAGATGGTAGTTTGTACTCAAGCTTCAGGCTGATAATGCCAACAATGTTCTAACCAATCTACCAATTGTTGACGGGATGCGAGAAATTGGATTAAAGTACTGCGAACTAAGATTGCTGTTTGCAGACTATCTACTCGTACCAGTAAAGAACCATCAGATTGACAAGAACATTCAATCTCTAATTCGTGCAAGCGGTGATAAATGCGCCAGCGATCGCTTAGGGGAATATGCAATACGCGATCGCCTAGAAAGTCAGAACTACTAGGGGATAACATTTATAATTGTCCTTGGTCAATGGTCAATGGTCAATGGTCAATGGTCAATGGTCAATGATCAATGGTCAATGGTCAATGGTCAATGATCAATGGTCAATGGTCAATGGTCAATAGTTAAAACAATCTCTACTTTTGACTGTGGACTGTTGACTGTTGGCTCTGGACTGTTGTCAATAGTCAATGGTCAATAGTTAAAACAATCTCTACTTTTGACTGTGGACTGTGGACTGTTGACTCTGGACTTTTGACTGTTGACTCTGGACTGTTGACTCTGGACTTTTGAGTTTTAATTCTTGCAGTTGTTGTTCTAGTTGCTCGATGCGGGAAAGCAAGGAACGCATGACGCTGGCTTCGACATCGGGGAGTTTACCATGTTCTAGGGGTTCGCCTTGTTTGCGAGAAATAACCCGCCCAGGAATCCCAACTACGGTAGAATCGGAAGGGACATCGCGCAAAACAACTGAAAGAGCGCCAACCCTGACGCGATCGCCAATTTGAATATTACCTAAAACCTTGGCTCCGGCTCCGATAACCACATTTGCGCCGATAGTGGGATGGCGTTTACCGCTTTCTTTGCCGGTTCCACCCAGAGTCGCACCTTGATAAATTAGCGTATAGTCACCAACAATCGCAGTTTCGCCAATGACTACACCCATACCGTGATCGATAAATACACCTTTGCCAATTTCTGCACCAGGATGAATTTCAATACCCGTGAAAAACCTTCCCAGATGGGAAATCAAGCGGGGAATGAAGACTACCCGGCGACGGTGTAACCAGTGAGCTAGACGATGCAAACAGATTGCGTGTAATCCAGGGTAGCAAAAGACTACCTCTAGCCAATTACGCGCTGCGGGATCGCGCTCAAAGATAATACGGAAATCACTCAATAATGGCTCAAACAAATCGCCAGAGAGTAGATTTTTCAGCAAAGAGGTATTTGCAGAATCCGGCTTGGTAGCAGTTTTGGGATTTCTGATACTATTTAATGACTGTTGCATCGGTACTTTCTGGTTGAAAAAGCCATGTGCTATTTTTCTGCTTATATCAGGCAGCTTCAAATAGGACAGTTTAGCTGATGCCCATTGAATTTATTGGATTGATTATACTTGTACTCAAACCCTGTAACCCCCATGACAGAGCAATTTCAAATTTATCTGGGGGTAGGGGTACTGGTGTTTTCTGTTAGGGGTACTAGTATTTACGAGGTAGGGGGTTCAGCATTCCTGTACTCATCACCAAACTCCCAGCCTGTAATACTTCGCAATCATTTATCGAGCTTATTTTGCGATATATTAAGCTGTACTCAAGCGCTAATTAATTTAAAGTAAGTAGGGCAAGCTATGGCATATCTGTATTGCCAGTTACCTTTCTTATTTTATTATTTTGCTAGGGGAAAAACTTAATTTCTTAATTTTCTTTTAGGATTTACTGTCTGTAAATATGTATACTTTTTCCCACAATTGAGTTGTCCAGACTTATATTTTAACTCGCATCGCAACGCATATATGCACAGCATACACCAAAGACTCTGCACTAATCTTTGAGAATACAGTTGGCGAATGGTGGCTATTAGTTCTTAATAGCGATCTAGATTCTTCTCTCGTTTACCCGACATACCGCCCGCAGGCTAGAAGCCTGGGGCTATCGTTACCAAGCCTCTAAAGGAGGCTTTGTTTGATTAGCCGCACCCTTATAGGGTGACGGCGGGATTTCGGGATCGGTGAGGAATTGTACTGCTAATTCACCAACAGTATTCTTTTAGGGTGAGGGGATTTTCGTACATGTGGGATGCTCTCTATATGCACAGCATACACCAAAGACTTTCTACTAATCTTCCTTGGCGCACTTGGCGCACTTGGCGGTTCATTAAAATATAATGCTGATTGATAAGCGATCGCATTTATCGCCACAATCAACTCACCCTTTGATTGCTTAACGAGCTTCTGAGCCTCATTAACGAGCTTCTGAACCTCATTAAAGAACTTCCGAGCCTCATTAACGAGCTTCTGAACTTCATTAAAGAACTTCTGAGCCTCATTAACGAGCTTCTGAACCTCATTAAAGAACTTCCGAGCCTCATTAACGAGCTTCTGAACCTCATTAACGAGCTTCTGAGCCTCATTAATGAGCTTGTGAACTTCATTAAAGAACTTCCGAACCTCATTAACGAGGTTTGATTGTAGCAAAACACATAGGAACATCCAATTTTTTAAATACCCAATCAATTTGTAGTGCGAGCGAGACGCTCGCTGGTGTTCAAAAGCGAGCAAGATGCGCGCACTACAGAATTTGGGTAATTTATTTTTTGTAAGTTCCATATCGCGAGGTGTAGGACACAGCAGTGCCGTGTCCCTACGGAAAACCCTATAATTACTAACTAGATGTAACTCTAGGCGATCTACCTTTGATAGCTTTGAAGCGTTCGCCTAATTGTTGAGCCACAGTTTTTAAACCTGGAGTCTTTTTCGCGGCTGTTTTCACATAATCATAAACTGTCAAACTGCTACTCATAGCTTCACTACCGACTGCCAGTAGAGTATCATCTACTTGTTCAGTAATTTGGCGCATAGAAGTTAAAACTTCCGTGAGTGCAGTGGCTAATTGATAATCTTGAATAAGTTCCTCAACATCAAAACTGGCTGGAAGAATTTCCCGGTTTGACTGAGCAGCCGTAACGCTATTATTGACAAAGGCGAGACTTTTATCACCCATTTTTAATAATCTACGCCGTTCTTCATTGCTGAGAGTGACTAAAAATGGTAGCTTTTTTTGAATAGCCTGTAGTGCAGTCTTAATTTCTTGGATATCTTGGGGTGACAGCGAGCCTGTAATGTTTTGATATGCCATCGTAGTATTACTGAGGTATTTCTAGGTTTGAGTAGCGATAAATGCTAAGTATAGAATGCCCAGTAAAGGATGCGATCGCACAAAATTTATCTACTTATTTATACGTTTTATTGCCGATGCTGAAGGATACTGACCAGCTGCTATCAAAGCTTGACGTTCGAGAATCCTTTCATCACCGTTAAAATCGAGAATACGTGCTGTCACTTCGCCAATATCTGTAATAGGTTGAATCACCGCCGCATTTAGTTGAAAATGCTCCCCCCAAAAGTCTCTACGTGGGTTAAAAAAGCGTACAAGTTCCCCAGTCTGCCAATTAATAGAACCTAAATCGCTACCTTTTTGCAGATTACAGAAAATACAGGCATAGCAGAGATTATCTGCTGTAGTTGAACCGCCATGTTTCACGCTAATTATATGGTCAACTTGACAACCAGACGATCTATTTACTTCAGAGACAAGACAGTACTCACAGATATAATCAGTGCGATTAGCAACCAAACGCCGCAATTCTACATTAATGTAAGGATTAGACACTTTAAAGAATTACTCCGCACTGAGATACTGATGAGCCTTTGCTTTCGCTAGTGTCATAATATGCTCTAGCGTCAGAAAATAATCTAACTCTTTTTTATCTTCTGGCGTTAATTCCCCTATTTTATGTTGGTAGACTAAATACTCTAAACGCTCTTTTGTTGAATCTGACAATTGAAAGTTAACGACACTTTGGGGAGTAGTTCCAGCCGCAATAAAATCTATAATTTCGTCGTAAACTTTAGTTATATTTACAGATGTAGTCATAAAGTTATCTATTTTGATTTAATTTACAACATTAATTTTAATCTTTGTCGGGTGTGTTATGCCGGAGGCGATCGCACCTTCAATTGTTAATTGCAGATCGGTGCGTTGCGCTGTGCGACAACACACCAAACAAATACTTATGCCACATTAAATGCCTTTTCTAGTGTTTTAGGTTCCGGTAAAGGTTGACCATCTGCCAAAGAAGATTCAATCAGCATTTCTAAAACCTCCTGAGCATTTTTCAAAGCTTCTTCATAGGTATCGCCGTGAGTATGACAAAATTCTCCCCATTCCGGAAGACTGACCACAAAACACTCATCTTCATCAGACCACTGAATAATTATTGTGTAGTGAGAATTCATTCTTGTTCTTCCTCTTGAGTTTTTTTAATTTCTTCTAACCTTTGTAATGCATGATTAACGTCTTTTTCCTGATAAGCTTTAGCGTCATTGCCATCTTTACCAGATATAGTAACTCTCCCAGGTAGCAAGGGATGATACCAATTAGTGTGGCTACCTTTACCAGTACGATATGTAAATCCTGCTTGCAATAACAAGCTTTTAAGTTCTCTAATTTTTTTGGGCATAGCTTTAGCTTACATCCACCTTATAAGAGTAAGCTTTAACTTTGATAATCTTACTTTCTTCTATCTGCTTTCTCAACACGCAGCTTAATTGCTTCTTCTGCAATGCGAATATTTTCTTCAATTGGTGTACCATCTTCAGTTGTCGTTGACCCATACCATGTTGCTTCCGAATCAGGAGTGCGACGGCTATACAATACCCGAATTGCGTCATCATCTTCTCGGTGTGCAAGTACTATTTTAGCTTTACCACGCCAGTAGGGTGTGTTATTGCTGAGGGTACGGCACCTTCAATTGTTAATTGCATCTCGGTGCGTTTACTCCGTGAGACAACACACCCTACATTTAAACTTGACACAGATATAATCAGCCCCAGAGATTCACTGCTGAGAACCCATATTGTAAAAAAACTAAATTTATCGATGATTTTGCGGATTTTAACAAAATGAGATTGTGGTTAAGGGATAATAAATGCATTTGCCCATAAAAGCACAGTCATGACTTGCTGCCTAAATCCAGCTTGCCACAACCCACCCCATTCTGAATCCACAACCTATTGCTCTAACTGCCGATTTCCTTTGGTAGTGCTGAGAAATCGCTATCGCCCAATTCAATTACTAGGAAATGGGGGATTCGGGAAAACCTATTTAGCAGAAGATTTAGACAAGCTGAATGAATATTGTGTAATCAAGCAATTTGCGCCGCGAGTACAGGGAACTGCGGCAATAAACAAAGCCACAGAACTATTTGAGCAAGAAGCAAGGCGACTGCAACAACTAGGAGAACATCCGCAGATTCCCACCCTGTTGGCGTACTTTGAAGAAGAAAATAATCTTTATTTAGTGCAGCAGTTTATCAACGGGCAGAATTTATTAGCTGAATTAAAACAACAGGGAACTTTCAACGCAGAAAAAATCAGGGAAGTTTTGCTTGATTTATTAAATATCCTAAAAACGGTTCATCAACACCAAGTTATTCACCGCGATATCAAACCAGAAAATATCATTCGTCGCAGCACTGACAACAAGTTAGTCTTGATAGATTTTGGGATTTCCAAGCAACTCACCATGACAGTTATCAATAACCCAGGAACAATAATTGGTTCCCCTGGTTATGCGCCATTAGAACAAATGCAGGATGGTAAAGCTTATCCAGCAAGTGATTTATATAGTCTTGGTGCAACTTGCTTTCACTTACTAAGTGGAATTCACCCTTGGATAATGTGGGAACAACAAGGTTATGGGTGGGTTTATTCTTGGCGGGAGCATTTGCAACAACCACAAAGCAGCGAATTGCAGAAGATTCTTGATAAGTTACTGCAAAAAGATTATCAGCAACGTTACCAATCTGCTGAGGAAGTTTTACAGGATTTTAGTTCACCGTTACCATCACTTTCACCAGTACACCCAACTGAGGCAGTAGTTGTAACTCAACCACCATCATCATTTCCTGCTACATTACCCCATCAGCCTCAACCTGGAACATCACCAGCACCAGTAAAGCCAAAAGTAGAGCTACAAAAGGCATCTAGACAACATACTAATTGGAGAACAAGATTCTTGGTGGGTGCTGCTATTACAATAGTTGGAACTCAAATCTATGGCTATGTTCGTTATAGCTTGTTTCCAACTAATCCGATATTTTTAGTTGAAAGCTTTCCCAGTAGTTTTTTCCTAGAAAAAACCCTTAAAGGTCATTCTAACCCAGTTGATTCCGTCGCCATCAGCCCAGATGGCAATACCCTTGCTAGTGGTAGTTGGGACAACACCATCAAACTGTGGAATCTGGCAACCGGAGAGCAAATCCGCACCTTCAGTGGGCATTCTGACACGGTTAATTCCGTCGCCTTTAGCCCAAATGGCAACACCCTTGCTAGTGGTAGTTGGGACAAAACTATCAAACTGTGGAATCTGGCAACCGGAGAGCAAATCCGGACTCTCAAAGTGCATTCTAACACGGTTATTTCTGTCGCCTTTAGCCCAGATGGCAACACCCTTGCCAGTGGTAGTAGTGACAAAACTATCAAACTGTGGAATTTGGCAACCGGAGAGCAAATCCGCACCTTCAGTGGGCATTCTGACACGGTTAATTCCGTCGCCTTTAGCCCAGATGGCAAAACTCTTGTTAGTGGTAGTGATGACAAGACTATTAAACTGTGGAATCTGGCAACCGGAGAAGAAATCCGCACCCTCACAGGGCATTCTTACACGATTTATTCCGTCGCCTTCAGCCCAGATGGCAAAACCCTTGCCAGTGGTAGTGATGACAAGACTATTAAACTGTGGAATCTGGCAACCGGAGAAGAAATCCGCACCCTCACAGGGCATTCTTACACGATTTGGTCTGTCGCCTTCAGCCCAGATGGCAACATCCTTGCCAGTGGTAGTCGTGACAACACCATCAAACTGTGGAATCTGGCAACCGGAGAGCAAATTCGCACTCTCACAGGGCATGATTACGAGGTTATTTCCGTAGCTATCAGCCCAGATGGCAAAACTCTTGCCAGTGGTAGTGGTGACAATACCATCAAAATTTGGCGGCTAAAGTAGTGAGTGCTGCGATGCTGTTTTGAGTATTTAGCTAGATACAGAAGAATTAACCTAAACTAAAATCAAAATAACTTGCTCTTAGAATTTGGAAAAAACTATGGTTAATACTTATGACGACATTTTCAATACTGCATTGTCCTTACCTCCAGGGTTAAGAGCAATGCTGGCTGAACATTTATTTAAAAGTCTGGATGCTGAAAATCAAGCAGAAATAGATGCTATTTGGGCACAAGAAGCAGAGAACAGGTTTCAAGCTGTTGAACAAGGCGAAGTTAATTTAATTCCTGGTGAACAAGTATTGCGAGAGCTACGTTCTAGGAGTAAGTAATGGCTTATAATTTTCATCCTGATGCCAAACAGGAATTAGATGATGCTGTTGCTTACTATGACAATATCAGCCGCGACATGGGAGACGCATTTATTGCCGAAGTTGAACGCACTCTCAATCGTATTGAACAGTTCCCACAAGCATGGACTCAATTATCAAAGAATACAAGACGCTGCCGCATAGCCAGTTTTCCCTATGGGATAATTTATGCCATGAGAGAGCAGCAAATTTTAATAGTTGCAGTCATGCACCTTCAGCGTCAGCCAAATTACTGGACTAATAGAATCTGAATAGATAGCTTAATCAAGATTATCTGGATCTATCTCATCTCAGTTTTATGATAGAAACAAGCCACTCTATGGTTTAACTTATGTCTTCTCCTGTCCTGGAAAAACCTTCGACTTCTGAGACTTCCTACGTTCTTCTGTACAATGTCAGTTGGGAACAGTTAGAACAGCTTGATATTGCCCTTGCAGGAACAAGCGCACGACTAACTTATTTAGATGGGATTCTCGAAATTATGTCCCCACTTTCTGACGACCATGAGGATTATAAAAAAACTCTGGCGATGTTGCTGGAAGTGTATATGCGGGCAAAGAATATTCGCTTTTATGGACGGGGAAGTGCAACTATAGGTAAACAGGAAGACAAAACGCGACGGGAACCAGATGAGTCTTATAATTTAGGCACAAAAAAATCTATTCCCGATTTAATTTTGGAAATAACTGTTACGAGTGGCGGAATTAATAAGCTAGAAATTTATCAGCGTTTGCGAGTACCTGAAGTTTGGTTTTGGGAAGATGGTTTATTATCAGTTTATTGTTTGCAAGGTGACAGCTATATAAAAGTCTCTAAAAGTACTTTATTGCCTGATTTAGATTTGGATATATTAGCAAAATGTGCACTAATGGCTGACCAATATGATGCTGTGACTGAATATAGTCAGATAATAGCTAAAGAATAGTAATTCAGGATTGAATAATCACAACATAAACTTAATCAAGATTAACCCAACAAAAACAAGACTTTGATCTGTTAGGTTTCGTTTTTCAACCCAACCTACATCTGAGTAACTTTTTATTTATCGTCGCTATTTCCCACATCAATTCTATGTTTAATTGCTTCTTCAGCAAAGCCTCTTCTCTCGCAGATGCTTTTGCAGAATTACGTCAACTCTCAATACTGCTCGGTTAAGCTCAAAAACCTTAACCCGCGTAGGTTGGGGAGCCACTGCGTTGGACGGGTTTCCCGGCTTGAAGCAAGTGGCGTTTGAGGAACGAAACCCAACATTTGGGTAGCTCTGTTGGGTTTCGCAGAGCCTCAACCCAACCTACAATTTTCCTTAACTTCCCTCGCAGATGCTTTTGCAGAATTACGTCAACTCTGTGTTGACGAAAATTATATTTTAGAGACTCCTGCACGATGTAGCGATCGCCCTATTCCATTTGCGGAAGAATAGTATGGGCTTTCTTTGCGATACTAAGGGACATCCAATTTTTTAAATACCCAATAAATTTGTAGTGCGAGCATCTTGCTCGCTTTTGAACACCAGCGAGCAAGATGCTCGCACTACGAAATATGGGTAATTTATTTTTTTTAAGTGAATTAAGAGGATACTTACAAACTCAAGGAAAACCTCGCACTCAAGCGGACATAATCATTGCCGCAACTGCCGAAATTCACCAAATTACATTAGTAACCAGAAATACAAAAGATTTCGAGGGATGCGGTATTACCATACTTAATCCATTTACTTGAGTTTTGAGTGCGTTAGCCTTGGTATAGCTTCTCCTGCGGAGACGCTACGCGAACACCGCTACGCATCTACACTCGAATCCACACTAAGAGCTAGCATAGACAATAGTAGATCATAAATTCTAGTTTTAATAATGATGGGTTCAGTTCGCGTCAAACTAAAGTTAAAAAATGCCATAGATGAAGCCTTAGTCAGTCGAGGACTCTTAGCACCGGGACTTTTGCGCGAATGTGAAACAGAAGGATTAGTAGATACAGGTGCAGTTTCCTTAGTTATTCCACCACAGATAGTAGAACAGCTAGGATTAAGAATTAGAGGTCAACGTGTCGCTCAATATGCAAATGGTAGTGAAGAAACAATCGGAGTTACTGAGCCTATAATAGTTGAGTGCCAAGGACGTGAAACAGTAGTAGAAGCTTTAGTTATTGGTAATGAAGTATTAATTGGTCAAGTGGTTTTAGAACAGATAGATTTACTGGTAGATTGCAGAAACCAGAGATTAATTCCTAATCCAGAACACCCTGATTATCCAGTTGCCATAATTAAGTGAAAGCCATTCTTTGGTGAAACTGAAATAATTGCCGCGCCACTAATTCGTCACAGATATCCTAATGGTAAAATCACTATAGTCAAAAATCTGCTAAAACCTCTGCGTGAAAACAGACAGCATATTTTATCGCCTATTTCAAGAACTCCCTGCCATCTTCTTTGAACTAATTGGCAACCCTCCCGAAATTGCCAACATCTATCAATTTGCTTCTGTTGAAATCAAACAAACAGCCTTTAGAATTGATGGTGTATTTCTCCCCACCCAAGACGAACAAAGCCCAATTTATTTTGTCGAAGTCCAATTTCAACCAGATGCAGATATTTACTTACGCCTAATATCAGAAATTGCTTTATACCTACGCCAAAATAAACCTAAAAATCCTTGGCGAGGAGTAGTAATTTATCCCAGCAGAGATATAGATATCGGGGATAAAGAACATTTCTTAGAACTATTCCAAAGCCAGCGTATCAGTATAATTTACTTAGATGAATTAGGTGAAACTGCATCTCTACCGCTAGGTATTGCTACGATAAAATTAGTAATAGAAGGGGAAGACACAGCAATTAACACTGCCAGGGAATTAATCAACCGCACCCAGCAAGCCGTTAATTTGCAACTACCACAAAAACAATTACTAGAATTGATTGAAACAATCCTAGTTTATAAATTCCCGCAAATGAGTCGAGAGGAGATAGAAGCAATGTTTGGTTTAAGTGAATTGAAGCAAACGCGAGTTTACCAAGAAGCTTTAGAAGAAGGTGAACAAATAGGTGAACAAAAAGGACGCATACAAGCAAAATTAGAAGCTGTACCTAGACTTTTAGCATTAGGGTTAACTGTGGAACAAATAGCACAGGCTTTAGATTTAGATGTTGCACAAGTCCAGCAAATAGCACAGCAAACACGATAACTTTTTGAAGCTTCTCTTTGCTGCACAATGCTAAGGCATCAAGTAAAAATAAGTAGTGCGAGCATCTTGCTCGCGCGGGCAAAACTTCGGCGTGAGCGCTCAGTCGAACGCTGCCCACACTACAACTATTAAATTGTTCAACTTATTTTTACTAGACTCCTAACACAGGGATAAAATGCATGCACATTGGCTACTAGGGACAAACAACTTTGCTTTTACAGCAGTTTTCACCTATTTAAACCACATCTGTCGTAGGGGCACGGCACTAGTAAAATTATTGTATGTACCAAAAGATTGTCGGTGCCGTGCCCCTACAGCGTGATCTATTTACAGGAAAATAGCTGTAAACCCAACATTTTCAGCTTGCCGCCCTACTACATTGATTTCTCAAAGATACTCCCTAAGATTCTGTATTTACAGCCAGAAATCACTCCTTTTGGTGACGAATTATATTTATGAGTCGATTAATCTGCAAAAAGACAGATTAGCGTGGAGAATCTCTGCATGGCGCAAGATATTTTTGAATTACCCGCACCACCAATTAACTCGATGGTCGGACATTTAGTAGAACTCGGAGAAGATCCATTAGGTTTTTTGACTCGTTGTCGCGATTATGGTGATATTGTCCCGTTACGTTTAGGTTTAACACCTTCTTGTGTACTAACTAATCCAGAATATATTGAAGAAGTTCTCAAAAATCGTGAAACTTTTATTAAAAGTCGCGGCTTTCGGGTATTAAAAACTCTACTAGGTGAAGGGTTATTAACAGCAGAAGGAGAATCTTGGTTATCGCAGCGTCGTTTAGCTCAACCTGTGTTTCACCAAAGGCGAATTAATGAATATGGGGAAACAATGGTAGAGTATACCAACCGTATGTTGCAAAGTTGGCAAGATGGCGAGGTTCACGATATCCATGCAGATATGATGCGGCTCACTTTGGCGATTGTCATGAAGTGCATCTTTAACGCTGATGTGGATGCAGGTGAAGCTAAAGTTGTGGCTAATGCTTTAGATGTGACAATGCATTGGTTTGAAAGCAAACGGCGACAGAATTTTTTAGTTTGGGAATGGTTTCCCAGGCCAGAAAATGTTCGTTATCGTCATGCTGTGGAGGAAATGGATGCAGCTATTTATCAATTAATTAGCGATCGCCGTCAGAGTGGAGAAAAAACCAACGATTTGCTATCCATGCTGATGGAAGCGCGGGATGAGGAAACTCAGGCACAAATGGACGATAAGTTGCTGCGGGATGAAGTCGCAACTTTAATGCTAGCAGGTCATGAAACCACAGCCAATACTTTATCCTGGACATGGATGCTGTTATCGCAACATCCAGAAGTGCAAGCAAAACTGTTGGCGGAGTTAAACGAAGTTCTGCAAGGAAAGTCACCAACAATTCAAGATTTATCTCGCTTAACTTACACCCAGCAAGTCATTAAAGAATCCATGCGGTTATATCCGCCAGTGTCTTTGATCGGAAGGGAAGCAGCAGCAGACACCACCATTGGTGACTATGAAATTGCCCAAGGAACAACAATTATGATTAGTCAGTGGGTAATGCATCGTCACCCCAAATATTTCCCCAATCCCGAAGTTTTTCAACCAGAACGCTGGACAGAAGAATTTGAGAAGCAATTACCTAGAGGTGTATATTTTCCTTTTGGTGATGGCCCCCGGATTTGTATTGGTAAAGGCTTTGCGCAAATGGAAGCAGCTTTATTATTGGCTACCATTGCTCAACGTTTCCAAGTTGAATTAGTGCCAGGGTTCCCCATTGTACCCCAACCCTCAATTACACTGCGCCCAGAATACGGAATTAAGGTAAAAATTCAGCAGATTGTCAAAGGAACTGCACCAGAGCAACCAATACTAGTTTAAAAATGGGCATGGGGCATTGGGCATTGAAACAATTTTGGATTTTGCGAAAAGTCGGAGCGCCGGAAGCCGGCGCTCTGTTAGCGACGCAGGAGCGTCACTTTTCAAGACGGATTTTAAATTTTAGATTAGAATCCAAAAGACGCTCGCGGACTCGCTCTAAGCGTTCGCCGTTGGGCGAAGCCCTTCCCGTAGGGTAAGCGTTCTCGTTCGACGAAGTCGTTCCCGTTCGCGTAGCGTCTCCGTCAGGAGAAGGGTAGAGTAGCTATGCCGTTGGCGCAGCCTCTCGCAGAGAAGGCTTTACGCTGCGCTATCGCAAATCTAAAATCTAAAATTCCTTATCCCCCTGCTCCCTGCTCTCTTGCCTTTCCCTTTACCAAGAAAGCAATAGTATATTTTTTTAATTAAAAATCCCTTATCTGTCTGCTTACTCTGCTTTCTGCACCAGCTTTGCAACTTTCGCCTGAATTTGCTGGATTCTTTCCCTAGCCTGTCTAGCTTCCTCCTTAGCCTGTAGAGCTTTTGCCTTAGCCTGCTGAGTTACCTGAGTAATTTTTCTCGCTTCTTCCCTGGCTTGTTGTGCTTCTTCACTGTCTAAATGGACTTCTCGAACACACCACCTGATTCTTTCATCCAATGGCGGCTCTGAAAGAATGACTGGATTTGGCGGGTGCCAATCATCAACACTGTTAGACATTACAGAAGTAAAGGCAATTCTTTGAGAAGTTTTTTGCTCATAACATAAGCTTAGTCGATTTAGGCGCTGTTAGTATCAAAGATTTACAAAAAGTCCTATTTGTCCTTTGTCACGATTTATATAAGCACTTTTACGCACCTAGATAGATGCGATCGCCAATCTATTAATGGTAGCTGGAATGAATTATTCCAAATTGTATGTGTGGAGTTACCCTATCCCTACGAGTTGTTACTGACAAATCTAATGACAATGAAAAATGACAAATCTAATACCCAATTTTACACTTGGCAAAATTATCGCTGTGCTTACGAAATTCAGCAACCAAATAATTCTTCACCTCAAGGTATACCTTTATTACTAATTCATCCTGTTGGTGTAGGTTTATCGCGGCAATTTTGGCAAAGATTTTGTCGAGAATGGTATCAATCTGGACAGCAAAACCAAATTTATAATCCTGATTTATTGGGATGTGGTGAAAGCGATATGCCCCATGTCGCCTACAATCCCGATGATTGGGCAGAGCAGTTAAATTACTTTTTGCAAAATGTAATTCAAAAACCCGTAATTATCTTAGTACAAGGTGCTTTATTCTCGATTGCTATTAAGTTAGTGCAAAAATCACCCCAGTTAATTCACTCCTTAATATTTGCTGGCCCTCCAGCTTGGGCTACTATTACGAAAATAGCACCAAAATGGCAACAAAAACTTGCTTGGAATTTGTTTGACTCACCTTTTGGTAAAGCTTTTTATCTTTATGCACGCACGCCAAAATTTTTGCGCTCTTTTTCTACCCGGCAACTTTTTGCTACCGGCGATACTGTAGATGCAGAATGGTTAAATGCTTTATTAGCGGGTGCAGCAAATACTGCTAATCGCCATGCCGTCTTTTCATTTTTAGCGGGATTTTGGCGACAAGATTATAGTCAAGAAATTGCGTCTATTCATCAACCGACATTAGTTGTCGTTGGGGAACAAGCCTCAAGTATTAGCCGCGAAGGTAAAGCCGAAACCCCAGACGAACGCCTAGCAGATTACCTCGCCTGTTTACCTCATGGACGAGGAATCAAACTAACTGGGCGTAATGTTCTACCATATGAATCGACTGCTGAATTTGTAGCCGCGATCGCACCTTTTATCACTGAACCTGCTGGTAGCCGCTCCTAGCTAGTAAAATTGTACACTTATTGACATTTAGACTAGCGATCGCCTCATACTATCCATTGATTGATAATTTTCGGAGGTATTATGCTGTCAAATCGCCGAGGACAAAGAGTCCCCAATGTAACATTCCGTACTCGTCAAAACAATCAGTGGGTAAATATCACCACTGACGATTTGTTTGCTGATAAAACAGTGGTTGTCTTCTCCTTACCAGGCGCTTTTACTCCAACTTGTTCTTCTACCCACCTACCAGGTTATAACCAGTTGGCGAATGTGTTTAAAGAAAATGGTGTTGATGACATTGTTTGTATTTCTGTCAACGACGCCTTTGTGATGAATGAATGGGCAAAAGACCAAGAAGCTAGTAATATCATTTTAATACCTGATGGTAACGGTGAATTTACTGAAGGTATGGGAATGCTTGTAGATAAATCAGACCTGGGCTTTGGTAAACGCTCTTGGCGTTATTCCATGCTGGTTAAAGATGGTGTAATTGATAACATGTTTATCGAGCCAGAAGAACCAGGAGATCCCTTTAAAGTATCTGATGCAGAAACCATGCTCAGATATATTAATCCCCAAGCAGTGAAGCCGAAACTAGTGTCTTTATTTGCTAAAGTAGGTTGTCCTTACTGCGCGCGCGCTAAAGCTTTACTCAAAGAACATGGCTTAAACTATGAAGAAATTGTCTTAGGTAAAGATGTAACTACTCATTCTTTAAAAGCAGTTACAGGTGCAACAACAGTACCCCAAGTATTTATTGATGGACAATTAATTGGTGGTTCGGAAGCTTTAGCAGCTTATTTTGGTGAAGGATAGTTTATAGTCAATAGTCAATAGTCAATGGTCAATGGTGAAAATTGTTGACTGTTGACTGTTGACTGTTGATTGTGGTTACTGTGCGTTTCAAGAAGTTTTGAATTTTGCTCAACCTATTTTTTTGTAAGTTTTACAGTTAAATGAATACACGTAAAATAATTCTTTTAATTACTTTGGTTATCCCCGGTTTAGCAGTGATAGGGGTATCGCTTTATTGGTTTATTTTAGATTATGCAGCATTAGGAAAAGCGGAAAATTATATAGAACAGTTAGCACGAAATAAGCAAGCGAGTGATAGACAATTAGATTATGCTTATCATCGCACTTTAGCTCATCGGATTAATGTATTCGCTGATGGTACTTGGGGATTAATTGGCGGACTAATTATGGGACTTGGTATACATGGAATAGCTACTATTCAAGAGCAATCTCAGAGTAACAATAAAGCAGAATAATTTGTAATTCGTAATTACAGCAAATTGCCAGTTGGTGAGGTATAGATAAGCGTTGATTGTAGGGGAACTGGCACTGCCATGCCCCAAAGCTTGTACTATCATAGAAAAAAAGAACTTGGTAATAATATCACCAAGCTCTAATTTATCTCAATCAACCATTGGAGGAAAAAGCTTCAAACTAAGCAGTAGGTTGTTCTAGATTAACTTTGACAACTTTGTTCTTTTCTTGCTCAGATTTGGGCAATGTCAAAGTCAAAATACCATCTTGATAATCTGCGGTAACATTGGTATTTTGAATTCTCGCTTTTAGGGGAATTACACGCTGAAATTTACCGTAATAAAATTCAGAACGAGTCCGCTCTTGATTTTCAGTTTTCCGTTCTGCTACTACCTTAACAGCATTTTCAGTTACTTCAATATCTACATCTTTTGCTGCTACTCCAGGTAGTTCGAGTCTGAGATACAAAGCATCATCAGTTTCCGTCAATTCTGCTGCTGGAGTCTTCAAGGTTTGTGCTTGTAAATCTTCAAATATTTTATCAATTTGACGTTGCACTGTAGTGATTTCAGCAAATGGGTTGTAACGTAAAATAGCCATATTGTTTCTAACCTCTAATTGTTTATTTACTGGAGTTACGATTTAATTCGTTGCTTTGATTCTTATATTAATCACGATGAAAACTTGTGTAAATTCGGTTTTTATCACTGCACTCATGATGATTACCGAACTTAATTACGCGGGAAAATATATTACGGTTTCCGCGAATTTTACGGTTCGGTAAACCCGAATATAAATTGCGCTAGATTACTCATTACCAATATCTAAAATTAGAGATTTACAGCGCTTCAAAGCAGCTTGGCTAATGACGAACCACTGTTTTGTGTTCGCTGACTGGAGTGAGGGCTATAATAAAGCATCATCAGCAGATAGCTGAAGAAAACTGAAGACTAGACTGGCTGGTGAGAAATTATATGGTAGTAAGTTATACTAGTTAAACTTGTATTGGGAAAATTTATCCCCTTTTGGGGAATAGAAAATGCGATCGCCTAATCTGACATATCATGAAGTATCATATTTGCGACAAAGAAGCGACACCCGAATGGCTCACCCTAGAATCTATTGATTATATTGCTGATTGCTTAGAAGCTTGCGAGACAATGGAAATGTTAGCTGATTTACGCGCTATCTTCCCCAGAGTGGCGCTACGCTGTGCAAGTATCAAGGTAAATGCTGTTCAACGTCAAACAATTGTCGAATGGTTGCAGGTGCTAAACCAAGATGAAGTTGCTGCATAAAATAGCATTATCTCTCAATTGATAAAACAACTCATATTTGATTTCTCAAATTAAAGTAGGGTGGGGATTGCCCACTCTACTTGTATTATTTGGTAACTTTGATTATTCATGTTCAATAATAGGACAAATAGTGGAATGATGTTTATCTGGTTTAATTTCCCATCCGGAAAGCAAACCTGATAATTCTTGTCTCAAAATCATTAATTGCTGAATTTGTTCATCAATAGCTTTTACTTTATCTTCCAGTCTCATCTTGATATGTTCGCAAGGTAATTCACCGCTATCATGAACGTTTAAAAATTCTTTAATTTCCGATAAACTTAATCCTAAACTTTGGGCACGTTTAATAAAGTGCAGTCGTTCTAAAACATCAGCGTTAAATAATCTAAATCCGCCTTCTGTTCTTCCTGATGATTTGAGTAAACCAAGTTCTTCATAATAGCGAATAGTTTTAATTGGTACGCCGCTTTCTTTGGCAACTACACCTATCTGCTTTGCTTCTGCTTGAGCTAACATACTTACCAAACCCTGAGTGCGATATGATTATCGATTTTATGATAGACTCTCCATTTGACTGGAGAGTCAAGCAGGAAAGCGATCGCATTTGGTTGTGAATATTAATTCAACATAATTATCAATTACGAATTATTTTCAGATTCTCATCTTTAGCCACTGCTGTCTGAAATTTGGGTTTACTCAGCAAAAACCACCAAATTTCTAAGCCTATTAATCCCAATCCGCCAAGAGTAACGGCGATTTTATTTCCTAATGGTTGTTCAATTCTTTGAAATTGCTGGGTTTGAACTGTTGGCGATGAATGCACTGCGTGGGATGTTTGCGCAACTGCTTGACTAGATGTAATTCCGAATAATATCCCAAAACTAACTATACTACCGATCAATGCTGTTTTCTTCACCATAAAAAACCTCCTGTTTTATTGCGCTTGGCTTGTTTAAAGACGCGATAACCCTTGTCTGTACAATTTGTCTAGCCTCTAACCCCTTTAGCTTGAAAGTTACGCAAACGCAGAGCGTTAGTCACTACGGAAACTGAACTAAAAGCCATTGCTGCACCGGCGATGATGGGATTTAGCAACCAACCGAAGAAGGGGAAGAGAATTCCGGCGGCGATGGGAATTCCGGCGACGTTGTAAATAAAGGCAAAGAAGAGATTTTGGCGGATATTGCGAATTGTGGCGCGGCTGAGTTGAATTGCTGTGACTATACTTAGTAAATCACCAGATATTAAGGTAATATCACTAGCAGCGATCGCAATATCTGTACCTGTACCAATGGCTATACCCACATCGGCTTGAGCTAAAGCTGGTGCATCGTTGATTCCATCACCAACCATTGCTACAATTTTACCTTCTGCTTGGATTGCTTGGACTGTAGCCGCTTTTTGATCGGGACGCACTTCGGCTAATACTCGTTTAATTCCCACTTCTCGCGCTATACTTTCGGCGGTGCGGCGGTTGTCACCTGTTAACATAACAACTTCTAAACCGAGTTTTTGCAATGCTTTTATCGCTTGGGTGGAAGTGGGTTTAATTGCATCCGCAATTCCCATTAATCCTTGAATTTCGCCGTCAACTGCTAACCATACGGCGGTTTTACCCAAATATTCTAAGCGTTCTTTTTCTGTTTGCAAGGCTTGGGTGTTAATTTTTAATTCTTCCATCCAGCGTTGGGTACCAATTTGCACTAGTTTGTGAGAAACAATACCTTGTACGCCACTCCCAGAAATTGCCTCAAAATCTCTCGCCTCTGTTAATGGTACTTCTTGAGATTGAGCATATCTGACAACTGCTTCGGCTAAAGGATGTTCGGAATTTCGTTCTAAGGATGCAGCTAATTGAATTAACTGAATTTCGTTACTGTTAGCTGTGCCATTAACTGTGAGAAAATCTGTAACTGTTGGTTTACCTTGGGTAATAGTGCCGGTTTTATCTAAGACAATGGTTTTAATTTGATGTGCTAGTTCTAAGCTTTCTGCACCTTTAATTAAAATCCCGTTTTCTGCACCTTTACCCGTTCCCACCATCACCGATGTGGGTGTAGCTAAACCCAAAGCACAAGGGCAAGCGATAATTAACACCCCAACTGTAGTCATCAACGCCAGGGTGATATTACCCATGATGTTGTACCAAATTATAAAGGTAAAAAGCGCGATCGCAATTACTGCCGGCACAAACCATCTGGTAACTTGGTCTGCTAATCTTTGAATAGGTGCTTTTGAACCTTGGGCTTGCTGTACTAACTGCACAATCTGCGCCAAGACAGTATCTTTCCCTACCCTGGTAGCGCGAAATTGAAAACTTCCAGTTTTGTTGATAGTTGCACCAATAACTTCATCCCCCGGTTGCTTTTTCACTGCTACGCTTTCCCCGGTTACCATCGCTTCATCAACTGTAGATATCCCCGCAACTACTTCGCCATCAACGGGAATTTTTTCACCAGGGCGCACCAATACGACATCACCAATGGCTACTTGCTCAATCGGTACATCGATTTCTTTACCGTTGCGAATCAACCGCGCAGTTTTCGCCTGTAAGCCGATTAAGTTGCGAATGGCTGCGGAAGTTTCTCCTTTAGCGCGATTTTCAAACAATCGCCCTAATAAAATTAAGGTAATGACAATCGCTGCTGTTTCATAATATACATCTGGCATCAATCCCTGAGCCATGAAAAAGCCGGGAACTAATGTGGCAAATAGAGAATAAAAATATGCGGCACTTGTACCCAAAGCAATTAAAGTATCCATTGTTGCCGCATGACGCTTTAATGCTTTCCAGGTGTTAACGTAAAACGAGTAACCACACCAAAACTGTACGGGAGTGGTAAGAACTAATTGCAACCAAGGGTTATGCAACCATGTAGGGATAAAAGGCAGATTTAAGCCTGTCATCATCGGGAGAGAGCCAATGAGCAATACAGCGCTAATAATGCCGCCTAGCGTCACCTTGCGCCGCAATTCGCTAGATTCTTGCTGTCGATGTCGTTTTTCTTCATCATCTTCTCCCGCCAGCAAGTTTTGTGCTTCTAGGGGATAAGCAGCATAACCGGCTGCATCCACCGCATCTTGAATGGCTTGTAAATCTGTGGTTTTGGGATTGTAATCTACAGTTGCTTGTTCTGCTCCAAAATTGACGCTACATTCATTCACACCAGGGACAGAACGAATAGCATCTTCTATACTTTTAGCACAGGCTGCGCAACCCATACCGCGTAACTTTAATGTGGCATTTTCCATATGCAAGCTCCAATTATGAAATTGTGTTCAAGATTAATTTCATCTTGAATCCTCCAGTGAACTGGAGTGTCAAGGGGGATAAAGAGGAAAATTGGAACTCAGCAGAAATTCCTCAATCAACTAGCTTGAGAGCTATTGAGGATAGAGTAACTGAACTCAAGCAATATGTCTGTTCAAGTTTCTAGAGTTGGTAATAATAATTTGCAAAAATAAGGCAACAGATGGTAGAGGCAAGGTATCCTATCATTACTCAGGATACTATCACACCAGACATTTTCCCTAATCTTCTCCATGCTCTTTTCAGTATCAAACATGATGAAGTAGGTGAAATTGCTCAAGTATTGGCTCAAAAATATCATCTTCAGTGTAGAATTGTTTTGACATCTTGGATATCTACTTTCTCTGTTAACTCCATAATTTTCTCAAATTGAAAGTTATTTGCTAAGTCACTGAGATAGTTTTTTAATTCATCGTTATCTGAGGTAATTTGATTGAGTAAATTTAAAATCATATCGTCACTACATTGAGCGGCGGCATGGTAGAGTTCTTTTAACCATGCAGTTGACATTTGTGCTAATAAAGGAATTAAATCAGCAGGTGGTAGCATTTGCGCTGATGTTTGCCTTGCTGTTGTTAATTGATGGTTTTCTTGTTGATAAAGATATTTGACTCGTAAATATTGGCTGAGTTTTTCTAGGAGAATTTCTTCGCGGAATGGTTTGTTAATTAAGTCATCACAGCCAGCTTCGATTATGGCGGCTCGTTGTTCTTCAAAAGCGTTGGCGGTTAAGGCAATAATAATTGTCTGCTGCTGGGCTGGGGGATTTTGAGATTCGGTAGCTTTAATGACTCTTGTGGCTTCATAACCATCCATGACGGGCATTCGCATATCCATTAAAATTAGCTGGGGTTGGTATTGTTGCCAAAGCGCGATCGCCTCTTCACCATTAGTAGCTTCCCATACTCTAAACCCGATAGATGTCAGTAGTTGCACCAGTACCAGACGGCTTTCGGCGGCATCGTCAACTACTAAAATGCGATATTCTTTGTGGGGCGGTTCTAAACCAATGACTAAAGATTTTGTTGGTTGAAGCTGAATTTCGCTGGCTGAGGCGGGATGAATTTCAATATCAAAGGTAAATTTACTACCTTCACCTAAAATACTGGTAACAGTAATATCTCCCCCCATCATTTCTACATATTTTCGACTAATTGCTAACCCTAATCCGGTTCCTTGTTGGGATTTTCTCCCGGTTTCAGTTTGTCCAAAGGCTTCAAATAATAAGTTGATTTCTTGGGGTGCAATACCGAGTCCGGTATCTTCGACTTCAAAGAAGATACGGGAGGGTTGAGGGGGATGAGGGGGATTTTCTGCTGCTTCTAAAGATGTACTATAAACTCGTAAGATGACGCTGCCTTGATTAGTAAACTTGATAGCGTTACCTAAGAGATTGAGGAGAACTTGTAGCAGTTTACTTTCATCGGTTTGTACGTATTGGGGAATATTAGGAGCATATTCAAATATTAACTCTAGATTTTTAGCAGATGCACGCAAATTCAACATTTTTTCTAAGCTGTTTAACAGGTTGATTAAGTTGAAACTGCTAATATTTAAAGTGCTTCTCCCGGCTTCAATTTTTGACATTTCTAAAATGTCATTAATTAAGCTCAATAAATGTTCACCTGCACGATTAATAATGGCTAAATGTTGCTGATGTTCGTGAGATAAAGAATTTTCGCGGCTCATGATTTGCGTGAAACCTAAAATGGCGTTGAGAGGGGTGCGCAATTCATGACTCATGTTAGCGAGAAATTCGCTTTTAGCACGATTGGCTGCATCAGCCGCAACAACGGCTGCTTGTAATGCTTGTGATTGACTTTGGGTTTGGGCTAATAGTTGTACTTGCTGTAAAGCCACTCCTAATTGATTACCAATTTGCACAGCAATATTAATTTCTTCGGTTTTCCATTGGCGGGGGTGAGAATTTTGATAACTTGTTAATAATCCCCAAAGTTTATCGCCGCATAATATGGGTACTGTAATATAAGCTTTGGCTTGAAAGCGCTCTAATAAATTGATGGTTTCTGGGGTAAATCCGGCGTGATAAATATCCTCTACGCATTGATAAGTTAGGTTTTGTTCTGTGGATAAATCGGTATTGGGTAGGATATCTGCATTCATTAATAATGTCATTATTCCCCGATCGCTCTCTAGTTTAAGATTGGGGTAGTTGGCTTGGAGTTCAATTAGGGAAATCCAACCAGCTTCTACAGATTCAGAGACAAATTCCCCATTATTTTCTAAATCGCAACGGTAAACAGCGACGCGATCGCAATCTAAAACTTGGCGCAATTCTTGGGTGGTAGCGGCAAATATTGTCTCTAAATCCAAGGTTTGACGCATTCTTTGAATTACTTGGGCGATCGCTTTTTCTCTTTCTGCGCTTTCTTTTAAGGCTTCTTCTGCCAGTTTTCTCTCGGTAATATCTGTCACTGTACCGATATAGCCTTTAATTTCGCCATCATCGCCCATTTCCGGCAAACATTGAGATAATACCCAGACAATCGCCCCATTTGTGCGTAAAATTCGATATTCTAATTTATAACCGTTTTTAGCGGCTCTGGCTTGCTTCCATTTGTTGACAACGCGCCGCCGATCCTCAGGATGTATGGCTTTTGTCCAAGCTTTGCGCAGAGATTCGGCTAAGGAAAGTCCAGTAATTTCCGTCCAGCGTTGATTTAAATATAAAACATTGCCATCAACATCGGTATGAAAAATACAAGCTGGCGAGGCTTCAGCTAAGAGTTGATAGCGTTGTTGGCTGGCTTGTAAAGCTAATTCTGCTAATTTTCGCGCATTTACATCTGCCCAGTAACCAACACATTCTATCGGCTTTCCGGCTTCATCGCGAATTAACCTGACTTGCTCGTATAACCAATGATATGTACCATCAGCATGTAAAAAGCGATATTCATAGGAACTGTATTCTTGCTCAAATAACAGAGAAAATTTGCTCAAGATATATTCAACATCTTCTTGATGAACGTGACGCAACCAAAAATTGGGATTTTCGAGAAATTCCCGCGCTTCATAGCCAAGCATGGTTTTCACGTTCTCACTCATAAATGTATGCCCAAAATCCCCGGAGGTTTTGCTGCTATAGATAACTACAGGGCTAGAAGTCAGCAGATATTGTAAGCGTTCGTTGGCTAACCGCAGTTTTTGTTCTGCATATTTGCGATCGCTAATTTCTACCATTACCGTTCCCACACCCAAGGGGCGATCGTCTTCGCCGGGAATGGGAAAATAAGAAACCAAAAAGTGACGCACAATCTCTGGTTTTTTCGCTGAGGGAATACTGACTTCTAAATTGAGAATTGGTTGACCGGTGAGTAGTACTTGTTTGTAAAATGGGGCAACAAACGGAGCCATTTGGGGCACAACTTCATATATAGTTCTGCCAACGTGGTTTTTTTGCGGTTTTCCGTGAATTTCTGCCATTAATTCATTAATTTGCACAAACCGCAGTTGTTTATCTAAAATATCCATCCCCACAGGCGCACCAGAGAAAAAAGCGTTGAGGCGCGCTTCTCTGAGGGCGATTTCTCTTTCTAAGGTTTTGCGTTCGGTAATATCTTTGTGAGTACCTGTCATCCGCAGGGGTATACCTTGTTCGTCGCGTTCAAATATTTGGGCGCGTGTTTGAATCCACTTCCAAATCCCGGAAGCGCAACGCATCCGAAATTCTGCTTCATAAACAGAAGTAGCGCCTTGAAGATGGTTTTCTAAAGCTGATTTAACTGCGGCTAAATCTTCGGGATGAACTAATTCTTCAAAAGCTTGTTGATTTTCTTCAATTTCATCTTCTGTATAACCGAGCATTTTTTTCCAGCGCCAATCTCGATAGATTCTCCCACTGGTAAAATCCCAATCCCACAAACCCAAATCGCTAGCTTCTAAGGCTAACTGTAAACGTTCTTCGCTTTTTCTATGGGCTGCTTCTACTTGTTTGCGTTGAATTAATCCGCCTAATTGAGAAGCTACCGCACCGACTAACAATAGCAACCGCTTATCCACTGACATGGCGGTACTTTTAAAGAAGACTAACACGGCTAAGACTTTGTTAGCGGCGATAATCGGTACGCCAAAAACAGCTTTTAATCCAATGTTAGTTGCTTGGGGCGATCGCAAAAAAATCGGTTGAGCGACACGAGAAATATCCTCAATCCATTCTGGCTGCTTGCTTTGCCAAACTCTCCCTGGTAAACCTTCACCCAAAGCTAATTTCAGGCTTTTACTTTCTAAGCAAAATTCTTCTAAATTGTTGCGATCGCCATACCAACCTAAACTATGTTCTAAAATTGCGCCGTCATCGCTGGGTATCCAGGCTTCACCAAAATCCCAGTCGATATTTTGGCAAATTAGGCGTAAAACCATAGATAAAGCGCTGTTAACATCAATGGCGCGCGTCATAGCTTGAGTTGTCAACAGCAATAACCGACTTTCGTTTTCTGCTTGCTTGCGCTCAGTGATGTCTTTGGCTGTACCCAGGATGTACTTTTGTCCATCAATTTCGCTCATTTCCGCACTTAACAGCGTTGTCTTGATTTCCCCGCCTGCAGTGCGAATATCTACTTCATGGTTGCGGAGTACCTTTGTTTGTTCTAACATTTGCCGCAGGAAATTAGACTCTTCCGGATTCGCCCAAATCCCTAATTCGGCGCTGGTATGTCCAATTACCTGAGAGCGAGAATAGCCAAAAAATGTACAAAAACTATCGTTAACTTCGATATAGCGCATATCAGGAAATGTACTGAGGCTAATCGGATCGGGAGAGGAGCGCAAAGCCGAGCCTAATTTCTCTTCGGACATGCGCCTAGCTGCTTCTGCACGGCGGCGTTCCCTGGCTTCTAGGGCTAAAGAAACTAAATTACCTAAAGAACGGGCAAAATTTTGGTCTTCTAATGTCCAATGATGGGGAATTGCCACTGCTTCTAAGCATAAAACGCCAACAGTTTTACCTCCTAGCCTGATAGGTGTATTCAGCATGGAAGTGATGTTAAATGGCGTCAGGTAAGCATCTAAAAATTCTTTGGTGCGCGGATCTGTAGCTGCTTCATGGGCAACAATAATCGGATCTGAGTGCAAAGCTTGAAAATAATTCGGATAATCTGTGGCGCACAGGGAATTTCCTTGACTATGTTGCTGTTGACAGTGGGTAAATAAATCTACACATTGCAATATATTATCGTTTTCCCCATATAGCCAAACGCTAGCGCGTTCTACTTCCAGATTTCTCGCACCGACTTCGGTAATTTCTCTCACAGCTGCTTTCAAGTCTTCTTGATAAAGCACTTGATTTTTAGCTAACTCTGTTAACACTAAGTTATGCTGCAAAAGTTTGAGGGCGCTGGTATGCAATGCTTGTTCGGCGCGTTTGCGCTCAGTAATATTACTGGCTGTACCTGTGATCCCAACAACAGAGTCATCATGATTTTGGACAGCGATCGCATTAATTGTTAAATATAAAATGTTCCCGTCTTGGGCAAAACAGCTAACTTCCTCGTGAAAAATAGACTCTCCGCCCAAGAGACTGGCGAACTTTTGTTGAATCAGTGCCACTTGCTCTGGCAAAATAAAATCAGTAAAGTTCCGCCCAATCATCTGTTCCGGTTCGTAACCAAAAAACTGTTTCACCGCCGGATTGACAAAATTAATCACACCATCCACATCCACAGACCAAATCATATCTTGGGATGTCTCAACTAGCTGCCGATATTTACCTTCGCTAGATTTGAGAGCGACGAGACGCGCTTTGCGGGAAGCTTCGCTGACGCTAATTTCTTGCTGAAGTTGGATGATTTGGGCTTTTAAGTGATCTTCGGCTTGTTTGCGTTGGTGAGCGATGGCGATCGCGTTGGCGATTGCTTGTAATATAGAAATCTCCGCAGTTTCCCAACTGCGAACTTCTACACAGTTATCAAAGCCAATCAAACCAACAAATTCACCGTTAACAATTATCGGTAACATCAAAATCGCGAAAACGCCTTGCAGTTCTAACTTTCCCCGTTCTAAGTCTGGACATTCGGTGACAATTTCCGCGATCGCTTCTCCTTGAGTTAATAAAGTCGCCCACCGCAGCGAAAAATCCTCAGCAGACACAGTTTTGCGGGTTGGGTGGAGAATTTTCGGCGGAATTCCGGGAGCGCACCATTCCCCACATTGGCTAATTGCAAAGTTACTCGCAATTCCTGGACGCTGCTCATAAATATATACACGACTAGCTTTAGTGATTGGCCCGAGAATTTCTACAATTTTTTTGTAGTATTTATTGCTACCATCAAAACTTAATAACTGGTGTTGAATTTGTCCCAAGGCGGCTAAGTAACGTTCGCGAGATTTTTGTCTAGTTTGTGTTGCTTGATGAGTACTAATATCAATCAGCGTTGTCACCACAAATTTACTATAATCCTTTTGACAAATCGCCTGAATCATCTCAACATTTAACCGCGAACCATCTTTACGAGTAATAGTAAATTCTCGTTTTTCTGGTTGGGTATTCAAAGCCAGAAAATTTTTATATTGCTGAATTAAATGGGCTTTCTCGCTAAATGTTAAATTGCCATAATGTACTGTAAATGGCTGCCCTATCAGTTCCTCCCGTTCCCAGCCATACATCTGGCAATAATCCTGATTGACTTCGACAAAATAGCCATTTTCATCGGTGAGGCAGATACCAACTTTGGTAGCATCTAAAATAGATTGATTATGGCGATTTTGTTTGATGGCTTGCTGTTTTCTTTGGATGAGTTGCTGATGATGTTCGTGAAATCTAGCTTTAACTTTTTGCAAATTTAATTGTTTGTGTAGCCGTAATAAAACTTCTTCACGACGCAGTGGTTTGGCAATAAAATCAACTAAATCTATTTTATTCGGCTGGATTTTCTTCACTAATTCTGCATCAAAACCTAAAAAAATTACTGGTATATACTTAGTTGCTTTGTGAGATTGCAACTGTTGCCAGACTTCATAACTATGCATATCTGGCAAAACCACATCCAGCAAAATCATCTGAGGAGGAGAAGCAAGCGCTGCTGTAAGAGCTAAATTCCCAGAAGTTACCTCTTGCAATCGATAATCTGGAGCAGCAAGAATATTTGCCAAAAAAATCCCGGTTTCGGGCTTGCTATCTACCAACAAGATTGTAAATTGCTGATTATTATTCGCCATACCAATTGTTTAGTGAATTTCCCATCATCGATCCAGATTTGATTGCCATCAGGAGTAGCTAATTAGCAGTACATAAAACCCTGGGACAGCATCAAGATGGCAAAGGCAGAAAAGGCATAAAAATAATTCAAAATTCCCAATGCCCAATGCCCCATGCCCCATGCCCCATGCCTAATGCCCAATGCCCTATGCCCATACCCTCACAAGTTCCTCAAATTCTGGAGATAAATTTGTAGTGAATCTAAATTTTAAATAGATTTTTGATACCAGTGTATGTTTGATTTTAGGAAGCGGCAAGTATGAGTACAACTTTATCTCAACCACAACCCCATGATTGTACGGTTTACGGCCCGGTAAATTCTTGGCGATTTGGGCGATCGCTAGGGATCGATCCCATTTGTTCAGTATCTACTTGTTCTTTTAACTGTGTTTATTGTCAGCTGGGGAAAATTCAAGCCAGTACTGCTGAACGCCAAGTTTTTGTGCCGACAATGCAAATTTTTGACGATCTGCGCACAAGATTACCTTTAGATCGGGTAGATGTAGTGACTTTAAGCGGTAGTGGCGAGCCTACCCTAGCATTAAATTTAGAAAAAATTATTGGGGTTGTTAAGAAAATTACTAGACTACCGACAGTAGTTTTAACTAATAGTACGATGTTGCACGATCCAACAGTTCGGAATGCGTTAAAAGTAGCAGATATAGTAGCCGCAAAATTAGATGCAGTTTCGTCAAATCAATTGCAGCGAATTAATCGTCCTGTAGAGACAATTAATCTACCAGATATATTAGCGGGAATCGAGCAATTTCGGCAAGAATACTCAGGACATTTGGCTATTCAAACAATGGTTTTGTCTCGTTGGACACCCGACATGGTAGAGGATTATATCGAAATTATTCAGCATCTAAAACCCGATGAAATTCAAATTAATCTGCCTTCCCGTCCGCGCGTTTTGGTCAGGAAATTAGAAGCACGTGGTAATAATATTGCCCCATCTAGTCCTTACCTGGTGCAAAACCTCAAATGTGTCAGCCCTGACATCCTGGCGGCTCTTGCTACTCAAATTCATGACGCCATCAATATCCCGGTAAGTTACCCGGCTATGGCTTAACTTTATTAACGCTTTGAAGGAGGAAAGAGATGGAAACAAAATTTAGCAGCCCATCGCTACCACTAATAGAAATTCCCCCTGAGTATTTAAACATCATGGGTTATGTTGATGAATCAGAAGTCAACGGGCCTGGTTGTCGTGCAGTGGTTTGGGTACAAGGTTGTCTGAGAGAATGTCCTGGTTGTTTTAATACGGCTTCTTGGCCATTTGAAATTAATCAATTAATTACTGTTGATACTCTGGCAGAAAATATTCTCAAAAACCCCAAAAATACAGGTGTAACTTTTTCTGGTGGTGAACCATTTTGGCAAGCACCTGCATTAGCAGCTTTAGCTAAAAAGCTCAAAGCTGCTGGGTTAAATGTCATGTCTTTTACAGGATTTACTCTGAAGTTATTACAATCGGAATCGGCTCCACCAGGCACGCAAGATTTATTAGAACAACTAGATATTTTAATTGACGGGCCTTTTGTCGAGTCTTTAGCAATTCATTCGCCAACTTCTCCCGTTTCTTCTAGCAATCAACGAGTACATATCTTTAATCCTGAGTTCCAAGATAAAATTTCTTGGGCTAGCGATCAAATAGAGATTCATGTCCTCAAAGATGGTAGCCGGATTGTGACTGGCTATCAAAGTTTATGGGAGAAGTCAGAATAATTCGTAATTCGTAATTCGTAATTCGTAATTAACGGGATTTACACAACTGGCAGATTATTTTAAGTTTGTGGCGAGCAATTTATTACTCAAAGAAAGACTTTAATTTTTGGTGACAGTTGTGTAATTCCTAGTTCTTTGTTTCATTAATTTTGCGGTACTGCGAGATCCCCGACTTCTTCAAGAAGTCGGGGATCTGAACATCCGCGACTCATCAAATTATCTATTAATTTTTTGCAAATTCTCGACTGTTAGATAGATTTCTTCATCAGCTATTTGACTGTTGTAGTCAATGTTAATTTGGGTGGGATAGCCCAATTTAGGATCGTACTGCACAGTCAGGTTAGATGCTTTTTTGGCGATCGCATCTTCAATGATATTGAATAGCTTGGGCACTGTATCGTATTGTTGGAACAATTCTCGCTCTACAGGTTTACCTGTCGCATCTGTGAGAGAAATGCTGCGTCCTTTTCTTACCGTGACGCTAATCGGCCCGCTAGCTTTGGGTGCGCAGAAGCAACTGCGGCTAAATGTATACCGATAGTTACGAATATTTTGCTTTTTCCATAACTGACGATTCGCTGTTAATTGCTTTAACTGTGAGTTAGCAATTGTTGCTGATTGCGGTGCTGGACTTGCAGGTAGAGACAGTACTGGCGCATTTAAGCTCAGTGTTAGTAATAACCCTGCACTTATAAAAATAGGTAAACGCATATAGATAGATAGATTGAATTTGTAAGTTATGAGAATTGGGTAAAGTCGTGAAAGTTCCTGCTTGAGTTTATTCCCTGCAAAATTTATTTTGCTGTTAATTTAGACACTCAGCAATAAAATATTTGACTGTATTATAGATTACAAATAGCCAACAGTATTTGTGAGCGATCGCCAAATAAAACCAAGATTAAACTTAAAACAATCATATTTTGCTGGTTCTTAATCCTGAAAGCTGGGAACTGCTATGAATTCTGATAAACCTTGCCCTGTAAGGATTTGTGGTTTTTAGCTAGGGCTTTTTTGAGGAATTTAAAATAAGTATGCAATTATACCATATCACCTCTATTTACGTCTTATATCTAAAGATAGAGAATAATGGTTAACTTAAATTTGGGAATTATTACTTGAGAGAGGTTAATTCTCAAATCAATTTGCTTAATCAAAACAGCCTATCTTTATCTTTAGTGCAACCGAGGTCAGATGACGCAACCTTTAAATCCAGTTAGCGAATGGGAACAACGTCGCAATCGGGCAAGCCGCTATTATAAGCGGGGGGAATTTCAAGAATATCTCGCACTAGCTACCGAAAATCTTAAGTTAGCTCGGATTATTCCCGATCGAGCCAGAGAAGGTCATACATTAAATGACATAGGTTTAGGTCACCTCGGTTGCTGGCAAACTCAAAGAGCATTAGATTGTTTTACTGAGGCTTTGGAAGTGGCGCGGGAATTTGGCAATTTGCGAGCTGAAGCCACAGCAATGAGCAATTTAGGTTCTACCTACAGCCGCTTAGGCATGTTTTCACCCGCACTCGAGTATTTTGAAGGTGCGCTGCAAATTTTCCGCAAATTAGAAGATCCTCAAGGTGAAATCTCCACACTCAATGATGTGGCGTTGATTTATACCAAATTAGGAGAACCAAAGCGATCGCTATTACTGCAAAACCAAATTTTAAGAATGCGGCGCTTACTGGGAGACTTTTCTGGTGAAGCAACTACACTCAATGGAATTGGCTTTGCCTACAGTACTTTAGGCGATTATCAGCAAGCTCTAGAATATTTTGAAGCTGCGTTACCAATTCAACGCGCCGTCAAAAATTTAATTGGCGAAGCTACCACCATGAATAATATTGCTTCTATGTATAGCGATTTAGGGCAACCTAAACAAGCACTGTTGATTTACCATCAAGTGCTATTAACACGTAGAGCATTAAAAGACAGAGCCGGAGAAGCCACAACCCTCAATAACCTTGGTTTTGCCTACAATAATGTCGCAAATCACTGGCAAGCGCTGAAATGCTATAAACAAGCTGTAGCCATTTATCAAGAATTAGGCGATCGCTTAGGCGAAGGTTCTACTTTGTTAAATATGGGTAGCCTGTACGCCAAAAGAAGACGTAAAAAATTGGCTCTCTCTTGCTACAACAACGCTCAGGAATTAGCTAAACAAATCGAATATCAACCATTACTCGAAAAAGTAGAAAAGTTTATTCAGGCTTTATCTTAGATTTATCGCCAACCTAAAGGGGGCGGGGTTACCCATAGGTGTCAACTTAACGTGAAACCCGCTTTGTAGCAAGCTTTTTGCCCTCACCCCCAGCCCCTCTCCCACCGGGAGAGGGGAGCAAGAGATTTAATTCCCCTTCTCCTGGGGGAGAAGGGGTTAGGGGATGAGGGCGAAAGTTTTTGTACAACACGCGCCGTATATAGCTTTTAGCTTAAGTTGACACTAATGGGGGTAACCTCGCCCCTACGAGTTGCGGGTTTGGTAAGTTGATAATTGGAATATTTTTTTATTTGGAAATTCCCTATTGCTCAAATAATATGTATTTCCAGTCAACAGTCAACAGTCAACCGTCAACAATTACCATTGTGAAAAAGGATGTTTGACTAAATTACTGTTGTAATACTTAGGATTATCAGAAACCTCTTCACCAATCCAATCTGGTAGTTCAATTTGCTGTTTTTCGTTAGTGAGTTCAACTTCTGCAATTATTAGCCCTTTGTTGACACCTTCAAATTCATCGATTTCCCAAATTAGATTACCGTATGCGATTTTGTAGCGCGTTTTCTCGATTAAAGGGCGATCGCATAAAGTATCGAGCATTTCTTGTGCATCTGCTACAGGGATAGGGTACTCAAACTCCGATCTGCTATATTGGACAGTCGCTCCTTTAATTGTCAAGTAACCTTGGTTACCGACGATGCGAACGCGAACAGTAGCTTGTTTGGCTGTCGAAATATATCCCTGAACATATCGACTACCTTCAGCTAGCTTTCTCCAGCTATCGTCTTTGACTAAAAATTTGCGCTCTATCTCTGCTGCCATTGTAATTTAAAGGGACAAGGAGGACAAGGGAGACAAGGGGGACAAGTATTTGTGACTAATAAACGGATTGTTATATATGGTAATCCTAATTTAATACTAAATTTGCAAAAAGAATGGGGCAAGTATACTACTAAAACCTGATGATAGGGACATCCAATTTTTTAAATACCCAATCAATTTGTAGTGCGAGCATCTTGCTCGCTTTGGAACACCAGCGAGCAAGATGCTCGCACTACGGAATTTTGGTAATTTATTTTTTGTAAGTCCCATATCTAGCTTTGTTAATTTTGAATTTTGAATTTTGAATTTTGAATTTTGAATTGTAATGTCTAATCTAGTTTGGTTATCACAATTGCAACAACACCGGGCGATCGCAGTTATCCGGGCGTCAAAGTTAGAATTGGCAAAGCAAATGGCTTTGACTGTCGCAGCTGGGGGAATGCAGCTGATTGAGATTACCTGGAATAGCGATCGCGCTGGGCAATTAATTAGCCAACTGCGTCAAGAATTACCACATTGTACAATTGGTACGGGGACTTTATTTAACGTCACTCAGCTAGAAGATGCGATCGCTTCTGGGGCGCAATTTCTCTTTACACCCCATGTAGATTTAGCAATGATTAAAGCCGCAGTGGCGCAAGATGTACCGATTATTCCCGGTGCGCTGTCGCCTACAGAAATTGTTACCGCCTGGAATTATGGCGCTAGCTGTGTGAAAGTCTTTCCCGTGGAAGCAATGGGCGGCGCTAATTATATCAAAAGCCTCCAAGGGCCATTAGGCGAAATTCCTTTAATCCCCACGGGAGGAGTTAATATCGATAATGCCCCAGAATTTTTACAAGCAGGTGCGATCGCGATCGGTTTAAGTAGTCAATTATTTCCCAAGCATTTAGTTACCCAGGGTAATTGGCTGGCGATTGGCGAAAAAGTGCAAAGATTGATACAACAGTTAGAATACTTTAGGGTAAAAACCGAAACTTTATCCTAAGCTTTCTCTTAAGTGTATTTACGATGAAAAGCTTAATTAATCATCAATGGATGCGCCGTCTAAGTATAATGCTTGCCAGTATATCACTCACTCTAGGCGTAGCAGATGTAGGACTGTGCGGAGTTTCCGCCAAAGCAAAAGATAATACCACTACCCAAAGCATCGAGACACTAAAAAAATCTGAGAAACGTTGGATTCAAATAGATTTGACAAAACAAAAGCTAATTGCTTGGGAAGGTAAAACGCCTGTTTATGCAATTATTATTTCCACAGGTAAACAATCTACTCCTACCCGCGTAGGTACGTTTAAAATTCAAACCAAACTGAAATCTACCAGAATGCGTGGTAGAGACTACGATGTACCTAACGTTCCCTATGCCATGTTTTACCAGGGTAATTACGGAATTCACGGTGCTTATTGGCATCGCAGATTTGGTACTCCCGTCAGTCACGGTTGCATCAATGTTGCCCCAAATCATGCAAAATGGTTATTTGATTGGGCATCAGTAGGCACAGCAGTATTTATTCATAAGTAATGGGCATGGGGCATGGGGCATTGGGCATTGGGCATGGGGCATGGGATTATTAGACTTGAAAGCCTTACTAATGACAACTGACAACTGACAACTGACAACTGACAAATTAGTATGAATTTGGCTGACATTCCCTTAATCGATCAACACGCCCACAATGTGTTACGCCCGGAGGTAGCGGCGCGTTATCCTTTTGCAGCTGCTTTTACAGAAGGATATGACGAGGAAATAGTTAATCATCATGCGCGTCATACTTTATTTTATCGGCGCAGTCTGAGGGAAATTGCGGCTTTATTGGAATGTGATGCTACAGAAAGTGCGATCGCCGCGCGACGAGATAGTTTAGGCTTAGAAAAGCTTACCCAGCTTTATTTTCAAGCGGCAAATTTAGAAGCGATTTATCTCGATGATGGTTTAGAAACTGAAAGTATTTTACCGATATCCTGGCACGAAAAATTAATTCCTGTCCGCAGAATTTTGCGGTTGGAGGTGCTAGCAGAACAATTAATTCCCGAAAGCGAAGATTTTGCTTCTTTCTTGGCTAGATTTCACAGCGAAATCGATCCCCCACCATCGGGGGTTATTGGCTTTAAGAGTATTGTTTGTTATCGTACTGGCTTGAATGTGCAACCTGTAACTTTTGAACTGGCTGCATCTCGCTTTGACGAAATTAAACAACAGTTAAATAATCAACCACTACGCTTAGTTGATAAACCTCTGATTGATTTTTTGTTACAACAAGCTTTATTAATTGCGGCGAAATATCGCTTACCAGTACAGTTACATACAGGCTTTGGCGATCCTGATTTAGATTTACGTTTAGCTAATCCTCTCAATTTGCGATCGCTTTTAGAACAACCCCAGTATCGTCATGCACCATTGGTATTACTACACGCTTCTTATCCTTACATGCAAGAAGCTGGATATTTAGCTGCTGTCTATCCCCAAGTTTATTTAGATTTTGGTTTGGCAATACCATCTTTAAGTGTATCGGGAATGCGAGCAGCTATTGGGCAATTACTGGAATTAACGCCAACTACTAAATTAATGTATTCCTCCGATGCACATTCAATTCCCGAATTATATTATTTAGGGGCTAAATGGGGGCGTCAGTTATTAAAAGAAGTGCTAGAACAAGCAATTCAAGATGGGGATTTAACAGGGGATGAAGCTTTTGCGATCGCTACAGCAATTTTACGCGAAAATGCCTTATCCCTGTATAACCCTCAGTTCTGAAAAATACCAATTTTGGCTGTCAACCGTTAACCGTCAACCGTCAACAGTCAACAGTCAACAGTCAACAGCCAATAGAATTTTCCTAAAGAGTATTGTTAATTTACTCTTGGTCTAATATACTGGCGGTCAACTCCTTTATATTGACCTTCTAGACCTTGTTTAATCCAATTGATGCATTCAAATTCGGATTTGAATAATTTTGGTGCTGCAATATTATTCAGCAACTCTGGTGGGTAATGATCGTAAAAATATTTACCCTCCTGTTGAGAGATAATTATCAAATTGTAGCGGTAAAGATAGCGAGATTTAAAGCTATCCCCGCAATTGATGAAATCTGCATGTTTGTTAATATGCTCCTTGGCAGTCTCAATAATATTACTGATGCTACTGCCGTAAATTCCTGCTGGATTCTCTGCTTTGTGAAATTGGCTCTTATCTCCAATTTCTGCCAATAATTTATAGGAATAGATTTCGTAATTATCGGCTTTACCAAAAACGAATGGAATGATGAGATATCCTTTATATGACACTGAGTTTTCATAAAGAAGACGACTCATCTCAACCTCCTTTGGTGTAACTGCTCCCTGAGTTTTTCTGGCATTCTTTCTATACTAACAGATGATATTTTTCTGTCAGTTAATGTTAGGATGCATATAACTATGTCATCCTTTTGCAAAGGGGGTTATCACCCCTCTTTTTGGAAAAAATAGAAAGAATAGTGTTGGAACACAAAAATGTATAACTACCATTATCCATCTTATTGAAAATAAGCAACCATGAGATATATTGCAAAAGTCAAAAAATCCTGAATTGAATTCCTTAATATTAATTAATAACTCTGAAAAGCTGATTTAATATAGGTTAATTGATTTAAATTTGTTACTTTCTTGTCAAATATTGGTATAATATCTCATCGCAATTTCTTAATTAGCTTGGGGAATTGGTAATTTATTTTGCGCATCTCGATAGATTGCATAAAAAAAATTAATATTAAATCTGAAAAATCACCATAAACTTAACTGGTTTGGCGGTTGTTCCAAGTGATTCCAAGGTAGAGGCGGAACTGCGACACCATGCTGTTCTAGTAAATTTTGAAAATGACGGGCGGTGTTAGGCGATCGCTCTTCTATCGGACAATGAACAAAGAAGTAAATTCGCACTCCCGCCTGTAACCATTGCTGAATCTGCGTCACCCACTCTTCCATAAAAGGTTGATTCACAGCTAAATTCGGATGGGAAATAAACCGAATCAGGCTAAAAGGCGCAGTCACGCTAAATTGTACAGGTAATTTCGGTTTGCGGCGCTCCGATTGCAACTGTGGATCGTCATCTCCTGTATAGATAGGGCGTGAATCTAACAACACTCTCCCCACTTTTAACTTTTCTAACAAAGCTGTCAAATTACTCGCGTGGGGTTCTGTAAACCAGTCAGGATGGCGAACTTCTAAAGCCAGAGGTGCTACACTGTGCGGCCAAGCTTCTAAAAAACTCACCAAATCTGTCATCAATGTAGGTGCATAACTTGGTGGTAATTGGGCAAATATCGGCCCTAAACGCCCACCTAAAACTTGCATTCCCTCAAGAAATTTTAAAGCCGCCGGAATTTGAGGTTGCAATAAACCCTCATGGGTAATAATTCGCGGTAATTTCAAACAAAATTCAAAACCTGCGGGCGTTTCTGTACGCCAACGAGTGACAGTTTCTTGATTAGGGATAGCGTAAAAAGTGGTGTTACCCTCAACAGTAGTAAACCGCCGACTGTAAAGAGAAAGAAACTCAGCTGTGCGAGTACCTTGGGGGTAAAGTTCCCCCACCCATCCTTTATAAGCCCAAACTGCACAACCAATAAAAAAATTCACCAGCTTTACGCCCAAAGCATTGATGTATCAGGATCAATTGTACAAGGGCATGGGGCATGGGGGAGCCACTGCGTTGGACGGGTCTCCCGGCTTGAAGCAAGTGGCGTCATGGGGCATAGGGAATAAAGAAAAATCTCATTAAATAAATTGGGTAAGTTATTCTCTGGAAGTCCCCTCAGCCCTCAGAAAATCTGGTTTCTTAGAAGAGGGTTATTAACCAAACTACCAAATAGCTTGCCCCACGTAGCAATTTGACAAAAGTTAAATCTTCTCCAACCTATGCCCAATGCCCATTTACCAACTTTCTTGAATGTCTCTCAATATAGGGGAAAATAAAATCTTAACTTATTGTTGCCAAAGCCTTGGGTGATGGATGGTAGAGAGTTCTATTCAAGTTTGATTCGGCTGCATATTCTACATCATGCAGTAAAGGAGCCAATTTTTGGTCTAGGTATTATTGAAGAACTGGCGCGTCACGGTTACAAACTTAGTGCAGGAACACTCTACCCGATGTTACACGATATGGAACGCAAGGGATACCTGTATTCTGTTGAGGAGCGAGTAGGGCGACAAAACCGACGACTTTACCAAGCCACTGATTTAGGCAAAGTGACTCTAGAAACTGCTAAAGAAAAAGTACGAGAATTATTTGGCGAATTATTCGAGGAGTTGTAACCCCCTAGCCTCTAGTCTCTATCTCCGGTACAGCTTCCTTTGACATTTACCCCAGCCCTAAAGGGCGGGGATTCTAATCCGTTGCCGGATTAAGTTTCCTCTTTCTGCGACTCGACTTACTTGGGGGGATTTCTCCACCCAAGCAGAGGTCGATGTCTCCAGAGGCGTTTAACGTTCCCGTGTGCCCCACGGTACGGAGTCCTAGCTTTATCAATGAGATTTTGAATTTCTTGAGCAACTTTGGTGTGTCCTTGCCGTGCCTCATGTGCAGCCATCTGAAGCGCAATTGAGAAAAATTGCTGCTCCTCACCTTCCAGATAGCTCTTTAAGAGCGCAATAACATGGCGTGCTGTTGACATAAGGCATTTAATCTGGACAGGTATCTCAAACTCTTAAACACTCAATATCTCTCTTTACAACTGTACAAGTTGTTTGTATTGGAGATTTAGATTACGCACTATAGTTCACAAAATCCTTACAAGAACAATTGTACTACTAAAGGTTTAGTATGGAAGAATCCTAGTATATGTAAAATAGTTTACGCTTACCTAAATGATTTTTTGGTTTACGTTGGTTTTTAAACATAATCACTGCTACTAAGGCAGTTTAAATACGATATAAATGATTATTGCCTCTGAGGTAAGTTTACGGGTCTGAAGTGCTGGAGAAATCGTTAAGAGTGAGTCGAAAAATATCTAGGGTCGAAATTACTACCTCTGTTGAGCTACCCCTGACCTATGTTGGCAAAATCACCCAACAGCAGCTAGAAAAGCATCTGTGGGATGCGGCGGACATTTTGCGCGGAAAGATTGACTCAGCAGACTTCAAACACTACATTTTTGGGTTGCTGTTCTTCAAGCGGTTGTGTGATGTCTGGGAAGAAGAATATGAGGAACGGCTGAAACTTTATCAAGATGCGGAATTAGCGGCTGACCCAGAAGAACACCGCTTTCACATTCCACCTGGGGCGTTTTGGCATGACATCAGGAAGCATTCCACGAATATTGGTGAAAATCTTAACGCAGCTTTCCGGGCAATTGAAGATGCAAATACTCGGCTGCGGGGAGTATTTCAGGATGTGGACTTTAACAATAAAGAACGCTTCCCCGATGCGACATTAGAGTTATTGTTGCAGCACTTTAGCAAGCATCGTCTGCGGAATTGTGATGTTGAGGCGGATATTCTGGGGGATGCTTACGAATATCTGATTTCTCAATTTGCTGATGATGCAGGGAAGAAGGGAGGCGAGTTTTACACTCCCAAGATGGTGACTCGCTTAATTGTGATGTGCTTACAACCAGATGAGGGGATGAGCATTTATGACCCTACTTGTGGTTCTGGGGGTATGTTACTGGAGGCGGTGAATTATCTCAAGCGTCAGGGGAAAAATCCCAATTCGTTGCAGTTGTACGGTCAGGAAATGAACCTCAACACTTGGGCAATTTGTGAGATGAATTTGTTTCTCCATGATATTGATGATGCGTTTATTCTGCGGGGGGATACCTTGCGGGAACCGAAGCATTTAGAAACCTCACCCCCTACCCCTCTCCTTGGTAAGGAGAGGGGAGAAGAGAAGCAAGGAAAAGGTGTTTTAAAAAAATTTGACCGAGTGCTGGCAAATCCGCCGTTTTCTTTGAAGAATTGGGGAGATGAAGCTTGGAAAAATGGGGATAAGTTTAGCCGGGATACTTATGGTTGTCCGCCTAAATCCTATGGTGATTTGGCATTTGTGCAGCACATGATTGCTAGTTTGAATGAAACTGGTAAGTTGGGTGTGGTTTTACCGCACGGGATTCTGTTTCGCGGGGGTGCGGAGGCGAAAATCCGCCAGGGAATTTTGCAAGATGATTTGATTGAGGCGGTGATTGGGTTAGCACCAAATTTATTTTATGGCACAGGGATTCCGGCTTGTGTGTTGATTATTAACAAGCAGAAGGAAGCCAAGCGGCGGAGTAAGGTGCTGTTTGTCAATGGTGCTGAGGAGATGGTGGAGGGGAAAAACCAAAATACTCTCTCTGAGGCGAATGTGGAACGGTTGGTTAAGGCGTTTTTGGCGTTTGCGGATGCAGAACGGTTTGCGCGGGTGGTGGATTTAGCAGAGATTGAGAAGAATGATTTTAATCTCAATATTGCCCGATATGTGCAGACGGCTGAGGAGGAAGAACAGATTGATGTGGCGGCGGAAGTGCAGGTTTTAAAGGAATTGTTGGCGAAGCGGGATAAAGCTGAGGCGAAGATGTTGGGATTTTTAAAAGAATTGGGTTATGAGTGATGATTGATCATGATCGCTTATTTAAAGAACTCATTTCAACTTTTTTTCTAGAGTTTCTTGAGCTATTTGTACCGGATGTCATCGCTTATCTAGAACCAAATACATTAGTGTTTTTGGATAAGGAAGTATTTACAGATGTAACAGCAGGGGAACGTTATGAGGCGGATTTACTGGTGCAGGTAAAGTTCCGTGGTCAACCATCTTATTTTTTGATTCATGTAGAGAACCAAGCCAAAGCACAAGCAGATTTTGGTAAACGAATGTTTCGTTATTTTGCGCGTTTATTTGAAAAGTACGATTTGCCAATTTATCCGATTGTGGTGTTTTCTTATGACCAGCCAAAGCAAGCGGCTGCAACTCAATTTAAAGTAGAATTTCCCGAATTTGAGGTATTAAACTTTAATTATCGGGTTATTCAATTAAATCAACTCAATTGGCGTAATTATTTAGGACAAGCTAACCCAGTGGCGAGTGCATTAATGGCAAAAATGCAGATTGCACCTGCTGACCGTCCCAAAGTCAAAGCCGAATGTTTGCGGTTGTTGGTGACACTGCGGTTAGACCCTGCCAGAATGCAGTTAATATCAGGTTTTGTGGATACGTATTTAAAACTTACAGATGCAGAGGAACAAGCCTTTGAAGAGGAACTTGGTAGGATTGAACCAGAAGCACGGGAGGAAGTTATGCAGATTGTCACCAGTTGGATGCAAAAGGGAATTGAGCAGGGGATTGAACAGGGGATTGAGCAAGGGAAGCGAGAGGGAGAAGTTTCTATTGTGATTCGTCTGCTTAAGCGGAAGTTGGGAGAAGTTACCCCGGAAGTTGAGGCGCAAGTGCGGGAATTGAAGTTAGCGCAGTTAGAAGATTTGAGTGAGGCTTTGTTAGATTTCTCCTCTGTGGAAGATTTTCAAATTTGGCTGGGGAATTTGCAGGGGGAAAGTTGAGGGTGGTGAGAAAGTTAGGAGGTTGTAATGGGAGGCATTTATGCAGTTTTGGAAAAAATAAAAGACAAACCAGGAATGTATATTGGTAAGTCTTCTATTACTATATTAAGTCATTTTTTAACAGGTTATGAATTTGCTCGCAGTGAGTTAGGTTTGGAACTGACTGATGAGGAAGTTGATTTTTATGAGCATTTCCATGCTTGGATAGAAAGATATTTTAATGTGCGGACTTCTAATTCTTGGGCGAATATTATTTTATTGTTTACAGGTGATGAAAGTAGGGCGTTTAATTGTTTTTTTAAGGTGCTGGATGAGTTTAAAAAACGTGATAAAAGTTTGGATGACCGAGGGGAGAATGTGATTAAAAGTTATTTTGTGCAAGATGGGAAGATAGTTGGTGAGATTGGGAATGAGGAAAGGTTACATTCTGCTCAAGAGGTATGATAAAAAGGTTTGGGTTTTTGATGTTAGTTAATATTTAAAGTTTGGTTGAGAAATTGGCAGGGTAAAGTTGAGGGTGGTGACAAAGTTAGTGGTTAAGCAAGATATTGCTGAGGCGAAGATGTTGGGATTTTTGGAGGAACTCGGTTATGGCTCGTAAATCTCAATATCCGCCTAGCGTCAAACCAGGAATTCCTAAAAAACCTCATCTTCCCGAAGGGTGGTACTTTAAGTCTTTCGATGATGTAGTAGAAGTTGTAGAACGACCAGCGCAACTTCAAGATGATCAAGAGTATCAACTTGTCACAGCAAAAAGAAGCCGTGGGGGGATAGTTCCGAGAGAAAGACTTTTAGGAGAACAAATTCTTACTAAGACTCAATATTATACAAATGCTGGTGACTTTCTAATATCAAGACGACAAATTATTCATGGAGCTTGCGGACTAGTTCCGCCAGAACTTGATGGAGCAGTTGTATCAAATGAGTATTCTACATTAATCACTAAACCTGGCTTGTTAGCAGAATATTTAGCTTATTTCTCACATACTACCTATTTTCAACAGACTTGTTTTCAGTCAAGTGTCGGCGTAGATGTTGAGAAAATGATTTTTAAACTTGATGATTGGCTAAGATATAAAATTCCCTTACCTCCGCTTTCTGAACAAAAGAAAATTGCTGAGATTTTGAGCAGTGTGGATGAAGCGATCGCATCCACTCAAGCTGTCATCGACCAAACCCGCAAAGTCAAGCAGGGACTACTCCAGCAACTCCTCACTCGCGGTATTGGTCACACGAAATTTAAGGAAAGTGCGATCGGTCAGATTCCAGAGAATTGGAAACTTATAGAACTTAAGCAACTTTTGTCTCAGAGCATCCAAAATGGTTATTCACCTGTTTGTCCTAATGAGGTAACAGGACATTGGATTCTTAGTCTAGGTGCAGTAAGTCCCGATGGATTTAATCCGACTTGTATTAAGCCTGCACCAATAAATGATCCAAAAGTATTTGAGTTCACACTTGAGCCAGGAGATTTCCTTATTAGCCGTTCAAATACTCGTGAACGTGTTGGCTTTTCTGCATTATTTAGAGGAGAAATTGAGAATTGTTCGTACCCTGATTTATTAATGCGTTTTCGCATCAATCAAAATATCATTCTAGATAATTTTTTGGAAATTTATCTCTCATCATCAAACGCTTTAGGGTATTTACAAAACGCTGCTGCTGGTACTAGCGGCTCAATGGTTAAAATCACAAAAAGTGTAGTAGAAAAATTACAAGTGATCGTCCCGCCGATTTTAGAACAACAACAAATTTGTCAAGCTACTGAAGAAATTCAAAAAACAATTAAATACAGTTACCAAATTCTTGACAGATTAATAAAGGTAAAACATGGTCTAATGCAAGACCTTCTCACAGGTCGCGTTCGCGTCGAAATACCACCTAATAAATAAAAGTCACATTAAGGTAAAGGACGCTGACGCAGCTGTGTACGCTCCAAAACAGTAAAATATCCTATTAAAATCAACCCTTCAACACTCAACAACCGCAATAAATTCTGCGCTGGTTCTTCTGGCGTAGGTGGAAAATATCGAAAATAAACCACACCGATGGGGGCAGGCATCCGTAAGCGGTAAATTAACTCACCATAATCACGGTCAAAAGTCAGTATAATTCTCTCCTCATTAACTGCTCGTGCCAACACAATCGCATCTTCAGCCCCCGGTGCATCTTCGCTACCATACGCCACATCATAACCAGCATCCCGCAGACTTAAAACACTCCTCAACGGGAAATTTTCATTCGCCAAAAATCGCATTACGCTGTCTCAGATAACAGTGGTAGAGTATAAAAAGATTCTTCTTGCATACACTCAACCGCAAAGGCAAACACTGCCTGTAGTGCTTCGGGTGTCAGAGTAGGATAATTTTCTAATACTTGCTGTGGTGTCCAACCATTAGCAAACAACCCAAGTATAAATTCCACCGATAAACGAGTACCTTTTACCGTTGGTTTCCCTAATAAAACTTTTGGGTCTGAATGTATATACTGCTGCCAATCCATGATCGAGATTTTTGGGAACGCTTGGGATAATGACTTTTATTGTAACTATTCAACTTCAAAGCTTACTGCTGAGAAATTTTTTTCTGCACAGCTTGACGGATATCATCCCAATCTTGGTCAGTTAAAGGTGTAGCACTTCCCGAATTCAAACCTTCTAATAATAAAGTTTGCAAACGTTCTTCAGCTTTGCGCTTTTGGTCTTGACGCACCAATTCACGGAAATACTCGCTAACTGTGCTATAACCGCCACTAGCCACTTGTTCCTCTACGTAAGTACGCATTACATCAGGCAGAGAAATATTTATACTTTTCATAGGTGTCTCTTATGCGCTTACTAAATTTAGTATGGCAAAAAATGCCATTTCCTGCCATTTACTGTTCAACCTATGACAGATCGTAGAGAATATAGTTCGTCAATCTCATCCACTAATGAATTTTTGACCTCACCCCCTAGCCCCCTCTCCTTGAAAGGAGAGGGGGGAGAAGAGAAATGTGGGGGAGAAGAGTTTTTAGAGGGAGAAGAAAGATTTGAGGGAGAAGAAAGGGTAAAAGTTGGTATTTGGAAAACATCACCAGAACTTTGGGAAAAGCTGAAGCCACTGGCTAGACAAATGCGCCACAAACCAACATCAGCAGAAAATCACCTTTGGCAATATCTACGTAATAGACTACTTTTGGGCTATAAATTTCGCCGTCAACATTCAATAGACCGCTTCATTGTTGATTTTTGGTGTTCCCAAGCCCAATTAATTATTGAAGTTGACGGTGCAATACACCAATACACTCAAGCAGAAGATGCTATTCGTCAACAATTTCTAGAAACTCAAGGCTACAAAATATTACGCTTCTCAAACGAAGCCGTCCTCTACAACACCAACGAAGTTCTCAACAAAATTCAATCCTTCCTCCTTTCACTACCTTCTAAAAACCCCAATCCCCCCACCCCTTCCTCTTCCCCCTCTCCTTATTCCCTACCTCCCGAAAACCCCAATCTCCCCACCCCTTCCTCTTCCCCCTCTCCTTCAAAGGAGAGGGGGCTAGGGGGTGAGGTTCACAACCCCAAAAGTTAAAACATGAAAGCCTCCGAATACACCCTAGTTGAAAAACCCTGCATTGATGCCTTAGTCAAATTCGGCTACATTTGGCTACCACCCCAACAAAACCAAACCGCCAGAGACAGCCTAAACCAAGTCATCCTCCGCGACATCTTCATTACCGCCATCCAACACATCAACAAAATCCCCCAAGAAGTCGCCCGCGCTACCTACCAGGATATGCTGGCAGTCACCGATAATGAACAATGGACAAACCTGCTGCGAGGAAACTATAGCCGTAACGTTCCCGGTGAAGCCACGAAAAAAACCATCCGCCTCATAGACTTTCTCCACCCCGAAAACAACACCTTCACCGTTACCAATCAGTTGACAGTTCAATCCCAGCAAACCCGTAAACCTGATATTGTCATCTTCATCAACGGTATTCCCCTGGTGGTTATCGAAGCCAAAAAACCCTTTACCGCCAAAGACAAAACCGGAGAAGCATTTGAGCAAATTAAACAATACGAACGCGATATACCCCGCCTGTTCTACTCCAACGCCTTCAACATCATCACCAATGGCGTAAATGTTCTCTACGGTGCAACAGGCGCAGCTTCAGCTTATTGGGGAACCTGGAACCAAACAACAGAAAATTCCCCCTCTCCTTCCAAGGAGAGGGGGCTAGGGGGTGAGGTTTCTTTTAGAAACGAATTAGAGAAACAACTTTGGTATTTACTAGAACCTTCTCGCCTACTCGACATCCTGGCACACTTCATTATCTTCGAGAAACGAGAACAGAAAATCATTAAAAAAGTCTGTCGCTATCAGCAATTTCGCGCTGTCAACAAAATTGTAGACCGAGTAATTGCCCCCTTAAAACCAGACCCCAAACACCCAAACCGCAAATATCGCAAAGGACTGATTTGGCATACCCAAGGCTCAGGTAAAAGCCTGACAATGGTGTTTGCTACCCTCAAACTCAAAAACCACCTAACTCTCAATTCCCCAGTTCTAGAAAATCCTAACATTTTAGTTCTGAGCGATCGCATCGACTTAGATGAGCAAATAGACAAAACTTTTAAAGCCTGCGGACTACCTAACCCCACTCATATAACATCTGGTGAAGAACTACAAACAGCCATCCACTGCAACCCTATCGGCTTAACTTTACTCTCCACCATTTTTAAATTTGACCAGTCAGCCACAGCCGCAGCCAATAGCCACAACTGGATTATTTTGGTAGATGAATGTCACCGCACCCAAGAAAAAGATTTAGGGGCATTTTTAGAAAAAACTTTACCTCATGCCTGTTTTATCGGCTTTACAGGTACACCTATTAAAAAGACTGACAAAGACACTTATCAAAACTTCAGCCTTCCCGGTGAAACTTATCTCGACCGTTACAGCATAGACGACGCTGTGGCAGATGGTGCTACCGTTCCCATCCGTTACACCAGCCTTAAAGCAGAATGGCAAGTAGATGAGAAAAAACTAGATATTCTATTTAATAATTGGTTTGCGAATGAACCAGAAGAACTGGTTAACAAAATCAAAGCGCGAGGCGTAACAGTTGAGGATTTAGTCAAACACCGCCAACGCATTGAACTACTAGCCTACGACATTTGGGCGCATTTCTCCTGCCATGCAGCCCCAGAAGGCTTTAAAGCACAAATTGTCGCCATCGACCGAGAAGCAATAATTCTTTATAAACGGGCATTAGATAAAATCATTGCTAAAAGTTTAATTAAACAAGGTTTTGACCCAGACACAGCAAAAACCTGGGCGGAAGCCATGAGTGTCCCCATTTATTCCAGCAACCAAGAAGACGCAAAACCCAGCGAAGATAAATATATTGAAGCACTGCGCCAAGACTTAAGAAAATACGCCTTGGATAAAAATGGGGAAGTTGCTGCTATCAACAAATTTCTGGGGGAAAATGCCGACTACGAAGCCAAAGTTCAGAGTGGGGAAGTACCGCCAGTGCATTTCCTCATTGTCTGCAATAAACTGCTAACTGGGTTTGACGCACCCCGCGAAAGCGTCATGTATTTAGATAGCCCCTTAAAAGAACATAACTTACTTCAGGCGATCGCTCGTACCAACCGCGTCTATGGTTCTCACAAAGAATTTGGGCTAATTGTTGACTACATCGGCGTTACCAAAAACCTCACCGAAGCTTTAGCCACCTACCGCCAAGCCGACGTGAAAAACGCTATGAAAGACCTAGATGTGGAACGCAACCAACTCAAAGCCGCCCACTCTGAGGTGATGAAAATTGTTAAACCCATCCCCCGCAACACCGGAGATATCCGCCAAGAATACGACACCCTGATTCAGCATTTGGGAAGCGAGGATAAATGGTATGAATTTCACCGTCTAGCCAGAACCTTTATTAAAGCTTACGATGCCCTTAGCCCTGACCCGTTGATTCTCGATTACAGAAATGACCTGAAATGGGTAGCCGGATTTTTACCCTTGGGAAAACTGACCTTTGAGAAACAAGAATCTACCTTAACTCGTGATGTCAGTGCCAAAATCCGCGAAATGCTCAACGAACACCTGGATATTACAGGCATCACCACACTTTGCAAGTTACATGATATCACCGACCCAGATTTTTGGAAGGATTTTGCAGTAAATCAGCCCCAACAGGAAATCAAAACTGCTGCTGTCCGCAAAAGTGCCGAACTCCGCAAAGTCATGCAGCAGAAAGTTGATGAGAATCCCTTATATTATGGGACATTTTCCGAAAGAGTTTTAGAAATTTTACGCCAGTTTGAACAAGGTCAACTGGAAGCCGCCGAAACCCTCAAGCGATATGAGCAAATCGTCCGCGATATGCAAGTGGCGGAACAAGCCCATAAACAAACAAGCTTGAGCCAAAAAGCTTACGGTGTCCTCAAAATTTTAGAAGCATTCTTGCCAGTAAATCAGGGTGAAGGCAATAGCAGCCAGAGTGATTCTAGCAGTGCTGTCTGCGATCGTGAATCAAATCCCCTAGAGAAAGCAGCACAAGCAATTGATCAACTCTACTCCAGTGATGAAACTGCGCCCCCTGGCTGGCATTTGAAAGAACAGTTACGTAAAGAACTGCGGCAGAAAGTTCGGGCTTTAGTGTTTAATTTAAAGCTAGAAAATTGGAAAGATATACCTAGTAAGGTTGATGAGTACGCTCTAAAAAACTATCTCAGAACATGAAATCTTGCAATTATTAATGTAATCACCAATTCATTCAATCATTACTATTGTGTAAAATAAGCGTTATATGCCATTTTATGAAATTGATAAGAGCCAGCAGAAATTACAAAGAATAAATCCCAGTGATTTTGTCAATGAAAGATGGCGAGAACGGCAACATTTACAACCACTTTTGCGAGATAACCCCGAAGTAATTGACCCTGGTTTATTTATTATTGCCGAGGAATTTTCTAATTGGGAAGACAGTAAGCGCAGAATAGATTTACTAGGTTTAGATGAAGAGGGCAACCTAGTTGTTATTGAAATAAAGCGAGTCGAGGATGGCGGACACTTGGAATTGCAGAGTATTCGCTACGCTGCGATGGTATCAGCTATGAACTTTGAGGCTGTTGTCCATGCTCATGAACAATTCCTATCTAAGTCAGGAAAAGATTTTACAAATGCAGAACTAGAAATAAAACGCTTTTTAGATATTGAAGAGTTTGAAGAGGGATTTATTAGTAATACTCCTCGAATAATATTGATTGCGCCAAGCTTTTCTCAAGAGATTACTACAACAGTATTATGGCTTAATGAAAGAGGAATTGATATACGTTGTATAAAAGTTAATATTTACAATATTAATGGTTCTCAATTTTTGAACTTAGAACAAATAATCCCTTTACCTTCTGTTGCCGATTATCAAATTAAAATAAGAGAAAAGACTAACCAAGCTGTAAGAGAAGCATCTACTAAACAGCGACGAGAAAAAACTATCAACACTTTGATAAAATACGGTGTTCTCCAGGAAGGCACACGAGTTTATCTGATGCGATCGCCTAAACTTGAATTAGACCTTAAGAAAATTGAGGAAAAAGCCAAACTAGCTACTTTCCAACTCACTTCTCAAAAATTTAAGTGGGAATTGGATGAGTTGAGTTATTCCTTAAGCGCGTTATGTAAAACTATTTGTGAAAAATATAATGTTCCCGTAGGGTCTGGAGCTTTCCCTGGCCCTGACTACTGGGCCGTGGAGGGCGAAGAAAAATCGCTTTCAGAGCGTGCCAAGGAATTACTTGAAGCAGATGTAAGTTCTTCCCTTCCTGAGACAAGCTGATGCCTGTTCTGCAAATTGGTCAAACTAGCATCCCCTACACTGTGCGCTATAGTAAGCGTACCAAAAACCAGCGCATCGTTGTTACCCCTGAAGCTGTGGAAGTTGTTGCACCACCCGATACTCCCTCAGAAAAAATTACTGCTTTTCTCGATAGCAAACGGCGCTGGCTATTTAATGCTGTAGAAGATTGTCGCCCAAAGCATCCCCCAGAAATTCCCCAGTGTTATGTGAGTGGCGCAAAGGTAATGTATCGGGGACGGCGCTTAATGTTGCAGGTAGAGTCAGCCGATGTAGAACAGGTAATGATTACTTGCAAAAGCCGCTTTTACATCCAAGTACCACAGCAGTTGAGCAAAGATGAACAACAGGATGCGATTGAGCAGGCGTTGATTACTTGGAAACGCGATCGCGCTTGGCAAGATATACAACACTTCGCTAAAGTCTATGCACGTAAATTAGGTGTCAATCTCCCAGATGTTAAGCTTTCCGAGCAAAAACGAGTTTGGGGAACCTGCGGTAAGGATGGAGTAATCCGCATAAATTGGCAGTTAATTCACGCCCCTTTAGCTGTGTTGGAATATGTAGTTGCTCATGAATTAGTCCACTTATTACACCGCCATCACGGAGATGCCTTTTGGAAAGCATTAGGTAGCATCATGCCAGATTGGAGAGAACATAAAGCTAGTCTCGAATCTTGGGAAGCTAACTGGCTAGGATCTTAACTAAACATTTTTATGTAAGTTTAAGTATTAATTGTTACCGCTTATTAGTTTGAATATTCAATCTTTAGTTTCATTAAACTGTCACAAAAGCTACTTCAATAAGCGGATATTTATCTATTAAGCAAAATTTTAGCGATCGCAGTTCTATTCTAATAGAAACAAGCAGTTGATTCAGTAATCAAGTAGAAATTCAATTTTCATCAACTTGAAAGAAAATATACTATAAGTACTTTTACTCTGTGACAGTTAGTAAAGGACTTTACGAGCCAGTAAAGAACTTTACGAGCCAGTAAAGAACTTTATTGTCTACTTACAACTTCCCCCGCAATCGCCTTGCTGGAAACATCAGATACAAAGCCATCTGCTGCGTCTTTAATCAAACCAGCTATAGGTACTGCAATTAACAAGCCCAACAATCCGCCTATATAAGTACCTATGAGTAAGGAAAGGATCACCCAAACCGGTCTTAGTCCTGTGAACTTTCCTAACAACCGAGGTGCGATCGCCTGATCGATTAACTGGTCAATTACAATAGCTACAACAAACACCTTGACTGCTAGCCAAAAATCATGAGAGGCGATAATTAAAGTCACTACAATCAGACTGATAACATCGCCAAAAGGAATTAAGCTTAAAACCCCAATTCCCAAGCCAAAAAGTAGTGCAAACTGCACGTGAAAAGCTAAAAACATTAAAGTTTCCGAAACTCCCATCAGCAGTCCTAAACTAACTTGACCAATTAAGTAGTTTTGAAAATTTTGCTGCAAGGAATTTTTCACTTTCTGGGCAAAATCCCAAGGTATTTTTTGAAATATTCCTTCCCAAATTCTTTGACCATCTATTAATAGGTAAAATGTTAATACTACTGTGACTATGGCTTCAGAAATACTATCAATAGTATCAATAATAATGCTTAAAAGATGTTTAAATAAATACTCTAATTCATCAGGTAAGCGATCGTTTAATTGCGTTAATATTTGCCCAATATTTACTTGCAAATTTTCGCTTAAATTCCAAGCATTTAAACTTTGAAATTTTGTCTCATTCGCATCAATCCATTGGGGTAGTAATTTAGCAATTTCATTAAACTGCTCTAAAACAATCGGTACTAATATCATAGCTAACGTAACTACAATTACCACAGCAGGTATAAATACAGATGCGATCGCATAGTTACGTTTCAGTCCGCCTTTTTCTAAACTAGAAACCGGATAGTTTAAAATAAAAGCAAACAAACTTGCTAATACTAAAATAATCACTATTGGTTCAAAGTAATGGAAAAATTTAAATGCTAACCATAAATTGAGAAAAATCAAAGGAAATATTAGCGTAAAAATTAATATTTTGATTAGTTGATTGAGAGAAGCATTCATAATTAGTCAGCAGTAGTGAGGTAAAATTTCAACCCAAAAATCAGGTCAAATGACAAGAGATTTAACAAAGTGCAATTTATCTTGTTATCTGACTAACACACTCCTCAATAATATAATGTAATGGATATGAAAAAATATAAAATATGAGTAGGGTGTGTTATGCCGTAGGCTAACGCACCTTAAATTATATAAATTCTTAACAGTAAGTTGCACTAAATGACAACACACCCTACTATAGCAATCCTATTTAAGATGCAAACAAAAGGGACAAGGAAGACAAGAGACTTCTTGCAAAAGTCCTTATTCTTAGCTTCTTCTTTGCGTCTTTGCGTGAGACAAAAAGATATTTATGCAAGAAGTCTAAGAAAGACAAGGAAGACAAGGAAGATAAGTATTTATAATTCATATATGATTGGTATACATCCCTGTTGACTATTGACTATTGACTATTGACTATTGACTTTTGACTTTTGACTTACTACCCTTCTTTAAAAGCTAATAATTGTCCCTCATTAATACGTCCAGCTTGATACAGAGTTTCTGTAATTTCCGAAAGAGTTAAAACCGCATAACTATTGTAACCATGTTGGCTTAACCTATTTTTTACACCCTGTTCATGGTCAATAAATACAACAATATCTTGAACATTTAGCCCCGCAGATTTTAATTTTTCTGCACCTTCCATCACACTTTTACCACTTATCAAAATATCATCCACAACCACAACAGTTTCACCTGGATTATAGTTACCCTCAATTACCTTGCGAGTTCCATGTGCTTTAACTTCCTTGCGCGGAAAAATCATTGGACAATGAAGGCGTAAAGCTAAACCAGTAGCTGTAGGTAAAGAACCGTAGGGAATACCCGCAATCCGATCAAAATTGAGAGTTTCTAAAATAGTTGCATAGCCACTCAATACTTGATTAAAAACTTGCGGATTAGAAATAATTTTACGTAAATCGATGTAATAAGGAAAAGTTGCGCCAGAGGCTTGCACAAAGCTACCAAACATAATGCAGCCAATATCGTACAATTGTAAAATTAAATCTTGCTGCGGATGTATATTAGAAACGCTGACATCTGGTAACCAGACATTACAGGTAGAATTCTCATCATTAATATTATTTTTACATTCATTAATTTCTACTCGTAAATCTGCGATTTTTTGAGATAATTGGGGACTAGATAGCATATCTTGAGGCACAGGAATTATCAACCCCGTACCATTATCATTCAACCCAGCAGCGACAATTTGATTGAGATTGCTACCCTCTACCCAAATACTACGAGCCATAATCAATCTTTCCGGTGCAATGGCGCGAATTAACGCCAAAACTTCTGGATTATTAGTCCCAACTTCTAAGCCTAATTGCTCTGGGGTTCCCCAATTTTTTGATTCTTTGACTACTTGTAAATATAAAGGTGTTTCGGTTACCGGATATTGCTGTAAACTTTCCGCACCAGGATTAGATGTACAACATAAAATAAATACTGCATGATCGGGATAAACTAAAAATGGTGCCACATGATCTTGTCCGGTATAAGGACTGAGTGTAATAGCATCAACACCCCATTCTGTAAATACAGTCCGCGCCAAAATAGTACTAGTATTTAAATCGCTATGTTTAGCATCCAAAATAATAGGAATGTGTGGCGGAATAGCTTTTAAAGTTTTGTGTAATAGTTCTAAACCAGGAATACCTAAAGCTTCATAAAACCCGAAAGTTGGCTTATAAGCACAGACATAATCTGCCGTTTCGGCAATAATAAATTGCAACCAATTCCACAAACCATCCATGATATCTAAAGATGCATAACGTTTGGGCATCATCTCTGGATTGGGATCGAGTCCTACAAATAGTAGGCTTTGATTGCGGGCAATATTATCATGTAGTTTATCAAAAAATTTCATAGATAATTGGTCAATAGTCAATAGTCAATAGTCAATGGTCAATAGTCAAGAAGGCGATATTTATTTGTCCTCCTTGTCCCCCTTGTCCCCCTTCCCTTGTCTCCCTTGTCCCCCTTGTCCCTCTTTCTTGTTATGATTGTTCAATAGCTTGACTTTTTCATAGTCCTGCATACCATTCATAACCTTGGTCTTCCCAGTAACCTTTAAAAATTGATAACTGATTAGTTAGAGTAATTTGAGTTACCCACTTACTTTGCTTATATCCTAATTTTATAGGTGAAGCTAAACGCAAAGGCGCACCGTTATCAACTGGTAAAGGCTCACCGTTTTTTTGATAAGCTAGTAAAGTTTGTGGATGCAATACTGACGCGATATCCCAACTTTCATAGTAGCCATCGGCTGATTTAAAATAAGCATATTTGACATTAGCTTTAGGTTGAGCAAGTGCAATTATTTCTTGCAGACGTACACCACCCCACTGTACAATTGCTGCCCAGCCTTCTACACAAACATGGCGAATAATCATTGAAGTCAGGGGTAAAGCAAAAATTTCTGGCAAACTCAAACTTAAGGGATGATTTACCTCACCATCAACAATTAAACGATACTTTTGCGGATCGATAATTGGCGTACTGCGAAAAGTATTAACTATTAGCGCCTTTGGTTCAATTTGGCTAGGGGAAAATTCTGGTACAGGCTTTTGCGGATTAAATATTAAAGTTTCTAAGCGTTGATTTAGCGGTTCGGAAAGTTTACCTACCAAATCTTCAAAACTTGGCGTACCGCACCCACCAAGTAAAAAACTCGCACCAGACAATCCAGAAATTTGGAAAAATTGACGCCTTGTCAATTGCAGACGATGACTGCGAATTAAACCCATATAGCACCAAAATACATTTGTCTCCAGCCAGCGCAGCTAGTCTACCGAGATTTTGCAACATTCTCAATCACCATAGCCAGAGAATGCACACAATTTAATAATTAGGCGCTAAGACATGAGGAAATGCGATTAATTGCGTAATTGTAGAGACGCGATTAATCGCGTCTCTAAAAATAAAAAAAGGTTTGGTTGCGAGCCAAACCTCGATCATTGCTGTGCTTAACAACGTACTAAAATAATTTATACCTACTCTTATGACAGATCATCATCCTATGGGATGTATGCAAATAAGTCACAACCTGCTATCGCTCTAATTGTGCCAAATATTATCTGTTTTCCCAGCTTTGCGAAGTAAATTATCATTACAGTATAATTATATACGATTAGAAAATAAAAAAGGCTTGGTTGTGCCAAGCCTCCAGATATACCAGGTGTTTACCATATATATAGATAATTTAGACATACTCTGCTTAGAGATCATCTTTCTCTTTGTAGTGTACAAATATGCTTAAACCTGATATAATATGTGCCATTAAAATGGGAAAACTTTGCCGTTATAAATCCTGATTTGCTGGCTTTTTCGGTTGTCAATAGCCAAATTCTGATGAAAGTTGAGATTTATAACACTATGCTTGACATCAGATTGCAGTAGGCGACATGCAAGCAGGATGAGCTTGGTAGCTTTTATTCAGCACGGTTACCACGGAATTCACAAATTCCATTGGTTCTATGGGCTTGACAAAGTAAGCCTGAAATCCTGAAGCTAGTGCTTCTTGTTCCACAGTTTCTTGGGCATAAGCAGTCAGAGCGATCGCCGGAATATGCTTGAATTGATTTGTGTACATGGCTCTAATTTTCCGCATTAGAGTACAACCGTCTATTTCCGGTAAGCCAATATCACACAGCAAGACATCCGGTTGCATTTGTTCTAACGCTGCTAAGGCTTCATAGGCCGATCCTGTGACTACTACATTTGCACCTGCATCCTCTAGTAAAAAAGTGAGTAAGAGCTGTGTATCCTCATTATCTTCCACTAGCAAAACTCTTAAACCTTCTAAAATTAGAGAATCTTCCGGAATGGTAGGATTAAGGCTTTTTTCGGAAAGCATATTTTATTCTTATCTCCAAATTTTTTTCCGAAAGTTAATAGTTTCTTCAGGATTCTAGCAGATAAAAAAAATCTGAGCAAAGTGTGGCAATTAAGCTTTGAATATCTGTAAAATTATGGTTTTCAACGCGAATTTTCTACCCTGGGGTAGATGACATTTATTATTGTGAAAATCCTCTCATGCTAGATCCCCGACTTCTTTAAGAAGTCGGGGATCTAATTTTTCATAATTGGTAACTGAATATTCCAGAGAAAATTGCAGGCGATTTTGTTAGAATTTACTGACATTTAGATAGCGAGCCTTTACCAGTATGATGACAAAGGTAAATTAATTTCTGGGCAATCTCTTCTAGGGGTAAAATCCAGTCTACAGCCACAGCATTCATAGCTGCTTTTGGCATCACAGCGCATTCGGCAGTTGTTGGGTCTTGAACAATAGCAAGGCCAAATTTTAATTTTACCATTTTTAAACCTTGCATTCCATCTTCATTTGCGCCTGTTAATATCACACCAATAACTTGCTCGCCATAAATATCAGCAGCAGACTCAAATAAAACATCTATTGAAGGTCGAGCATAGGAAACAGGCTCATCTGTAGACAGTGCGAAGAAACCAGATTCCACTAACAAATGATAATCAGCCGGTGCTAGATAAACATATCCTGGTAAAATTTCGTCTTTATCTTCGACTTCTCGGATTTTTAAGGCTGTATTTTCTTGTAAGATATCTCTCAAGCGATCGCGCGAATCTAGATGGCGATGCTGCACCACAATAATCGGACATGCTAAATCTTTTGGCATGTTTTTTAGCAAGATTTTTAGCGCCGATAACCCACCAATAGATGCACCAATCACCACAATTTTAGCCGTCACTAATTCAACCTCCGATAAAGCTTTTCACCTTTGACAAGCTCTTGGTATTGTTGATCGTGAGTGGTAAAACGAATTGATTCTTGCCTGCCTAACCCTAAGATACCAAAAGGACAAAGGCTATGATAAAACAGTTCATGTACGCGCTTTTGTAAATCTTGGTTGAAATAAATTAAAACGTTACGACATATAACGATATGAAACTCATTAAAAGAGCTATCAGTCGCTAAGTTATGTTGAGCAAATATAATATTTTCTCGTAAGGATGCGCGGAAAATAGCATTATCATAAGCTGCGGTGTAATATTCTGAAAAAGAGGCTTTACCACCTGCTTTTAAATACAGTTGGGTGTAATCTTGCATGAGTTTTAAAGAATAAATGCCAGCTTTTGCTGTTTGCAGTACTTTTTCATTAAAGTCAGTCGCATAAATCCGGCAACGTTGGTAAAGATTTTCTTCTTGTAGTAAAATCGCCATTGAATATACTTCCTCTCCTGTTGAGCATCCAGCGTGCCAAATGCGAATAAAAGGATAGGTGCGTAATAGGGGAATGACTTCATTTCTCAAGGAGAGATAAAAACTAGGATCGCGAAACATCGAAGTTACATTTACTGTGAGATTCAGTAAAAATCTTTCTAAACATTTTTGATCGTGCAACACCCGCGCTTGTAAATCGGAAACGCTGGTAAAATTCTCTTTTTTTACAAAATGATGAATGCGACGTTTGAGAGAAGATAAGGCATAATTGCGAAAATCATAACCCCAATAGCGGTATACTCCTTCCAGCAATAACTGAATTTCGATATCCTCTAATTTGATTTTTGGTAAACTCATAACAGACACAAGCAACTATTAATTAATGATTTTGCTGTGAATATAGCAAAGTCAAAATCTCACAGTTGTTGGCTATTTCTAAAGTACTAGACATTAATATAGACCCAATTTATTTAATAAAACTCATTTTCAATTTATAATTTTTACCTTATTGTCACGACTGCCTCAAGTCAGATCGCTAAATCCTCTAATAGTTATATGTTTTCAGTCTTTCAACTTTAATATAAATAAAATCTAAAAATATTGAATATTTCAGACAATCAAAGGTAAAATCACAACCAATTTATTCGGTAAATCATATTTACAATTTTTTTTAATCAATAGATCTGCTTTAAAAATGGGCATAGGGCATGGGGCATGGGGCATGGGAAGACGTAGGTTGGGTTGAGGAACGAAACCCAACGCTCAGGCGGCTTTGTTGGGTTTCGCTGTCGCTCTACCCAACCTACATTTATCCTGCACTCAACTGTATTGCCGTAGACAGGTTTCCTATTTATCCAAAAAGGCGTAGGTTGGGTTGAGGAACGTAACCCAACACTCAGGCGGCTTTGTTGGGTTTCGCTGACGCTCTACCCAACCTACAATTATCAATTATCTGGAGTTCCCTTAAAGGTATGGGAGTATCTTACCGATATAGCCAAACCCGTAATAAAGAAAGTAATTGCTCTGTATCTACAGGTTTAGTAAGATAATCTGAAGCTCCGGCTGCGATGCATTTTTCTCTATCGCCTTGCATTGCTTTTGCAGTTAAAGCAATTATGGGTAGAGAACGGAATTGTACCTGTTGACGGATAGCGCGAGTGGCTTCATAACCGTCCATTTCTGGCATCATTATATCCATCAAGACGGCGTTAACATCAGAATTAGCTTGCAATATTGCTATGCCATCTCTACCATTTTCCGCAAAAATTACTTGCATTTGGTAACTTTCTAGCAAGCTGGTGATCGCAAAGATATTGCGGACATCGTCATCAATAATTAAAATCTTTTTATGTGCCAGGATAGTATCAGAATTGCGGAGTTGCTCTAAAATTTGTCGCTTTGACTGAGGTAAATTAGCCTGGATACGATGGAGAAATAAGGCAGTTTCATCAAGTAAGCGTTCAGGCGATCGCACATCTTTAATAATTATAGTCTCTGCTAGCCGTCGTAATTGGGTTTCTTCTGGGCGGGAGAGTTCCTTTCCGGTATAGACAATGATGGGAATCTTGACTAAATCGGGTTGTTGTTTAATTTGCTCAATTAGTTCTAACCCGTTCATATCCGGTAGACCTAAATCTAAGACAATACAATCAATCCGTTGCGATCGCAGTGTCGCTAAAGCCTCAGCTGCTGTATTGACTGCGGTACTTTGCACATCACCATTGCCAATCAACTCTATAATACTGCGGGCTTGCACTGGGTCGTCTTCGATGATGAGTAAATTTTTAACTTTTCGTGCCAGAAAAGCTTTAATATCAGTTAACGCGCCTGTTAATTGTTCTTTAGAAACAGGTTTTTGTAAATAAGCGATCGCGCCTAACTCTAAACCGCGTTGTTGGCGATCGTCAATAGATAATATATGTACGGGAATATGGCGCGTTTCTCCATTATGCTTGAGACGATCTAACACCATCCAGCCATCCAGATCGGGCATACATACATCTAAAGTAATTGCATCTGGTTTATACTGTTGTGCTAGCGCCAAACCTGCTTGACCATGTAAAGCTAGCAAAACTTTAAATCCTTGTTGTTGCGCCATGTCTTGCAAAATCCGCGCAAATTTGACATCATCTTCAATCACCAGCAATACTTTATCACCTACGCGGATATTTTCTCGATCGTCGGCAATTTCTGGTTGAGAATTAGGAAGATTAACTACTGACAAAGAAGGAGCAACTAGGGGAAGAGAAGAAGTTATTTGTGTAACTAGCAAATTTTTCTGCTTGACAATTTCACTTGCTTTAGCTGTGACATTGGTTTGCATTTCTTGTAGTGGTAAATAAAGCGTAAAAGTGCTTCCCTCTCCTAGTTGACTTATTAATTCAATTCTCCCACCTAACAAATGAGCTAGTTCTCGACTAATAGATAAACCTAAGCCTGTACCGCCATATTTGCGGCTGGTGGTACCATCTGCTTGTTGAAAGGCTTCAAAAATTAACTGCTGTTTTTCTTTTGCAATGCCAATACCTGTATCGCTGACAGCAAAAGCCACTGTATCTGGAGATATTAACCTCACTTCTAAGCTGACTCTACCTTGTTCGGTAAACTTAAAAGCATTCGCCAATAAATTATTTAATATTTGTTGTAAGCGTTTGGGATCAGTATAAAATTCTGGGGGTAAGTTTTGGTCAAATTCTAGATTAAAACTTAATCCTTTATTTTCTGCTACTTGGCGAAAATTAGCTTGCAAGTGTCTTTGTAAATCAAGAAAATTAACTGACTTACTTTCTATAGTAAATTTACCAGATTCAACTTTCGCTAAATCTAAAACATCGTTAATTAAGGCTAATAAATCTGTCCCAGCATTATAGATAGTTTGACTATATTCGATTTGTTTTGCAGTTAAATTACCCTCAGAATTTTCCGACATTAACCGCGCTAAAATTAACAGACTATTTAGCGGTGTTCTTAGCTCATGAGACATATTCGCTAAAAACTCCGACTTATATTTAGAAGATAAAGTTAATGCTTGAGCTTGTTCTTCTAAAGATAGTCTTGCTTGTTCAATTTGTTGATTTTTTACCTCAACTTCTCGCTTTTGTACCGCCAATAACTCAGCTTTTTCTTCCAACTCTTCATTTAAAGCTTGTAATTCCTCGTTAGATTGTTTTAATTCATCCTGCTGTTCCTGTAAAAGTAGTTGGGATGCTTCTAAATCTGCTGCTTGTTGTTGTAATAACTGGTTGCTATTTTGCAGTTCTGCTTGTTGCGCTTTTAATTCTTCCGTTAATTCCTGAGATTGCTGGAGGAGTTGCTGAGTTAGCATATCAGCATTAATGGCATTTAAAGCAATACCAATAACTTCACTAACTTGTTCTAAAAAAATTAAATGTAGTTCGCTAAAAGCTTGCAATGATGCTAATTCAATCACAGCATTTACCTGCTTTTCAAATAATACAGGTAAGACTACAATATTTAATGGTGGTGTTTCTCCTAAGCCAGAACTAATCTGGATATAATCAGGCGGTACTTGGGTGAGTAAAATTCTCTGCTTTTCTAAAGCACACTGACCTACTAAACCTTCTCCCAAGCGAAATTGATTAGCTAAATTTTTTCTTTCTTTGTAAGCATAGCTACTAAATAACTTTAATGTTGGCTGATTTTCTCGATTCTCCATTAAATAAATCACACCCTGTTGGGCGCTAACTAAAGGTGCTAACTTAGATAAAATTGACTCAGTCACATTTACTAAATTCCTTCGTCCTTGCAAGCTATTACTAAACTCAGCCAAGTTGGATTTTAACCAATTTTCTTGTTCATTTTTTTGCTTAGTTTCTTGTAAATTGGCAATCATTTGATTGAAACTGCGTGTCAATATACCCACTTCATCTTGGCGTTTTGTATCGGGGAGTTTACCTGATAAATCGCCATCAGAAATTTTCGCAGCTACACGAGAAAATTTTTCTAGCGGTTGGGAAATATCACGAGATAACAAATAGCCGATTAAAGCTATCAATATAAAAGATATAGGAATCCCATAAGTAATAGTAGAAATAGTGGCTCTAGCAGCAGCTTTTGCTTGGTTTGAACGCTGAGTTAATAATTCATTTTCTTCTAATTTCATCTCATCAGTCAGGTAGCGGATTTTATCCATCAACCGCTTACCTTCATCGGTAAGAATGAGCTTTTTAGCTGCTTCTAAGCCTTGACTATCTCGCAATTCCAGCACTTTTTGCATGATAGTTATTCTTTCAGCAATTAGTGGCTGTAATCGTTCGAGTCGATGTTGTTGAACGGGATTATCAGCAGTGAACTCGCGGAGTTTTGTTAGAGGTTGGTCTATAGATTCAATCGCTGCTTGATATGGCTCTAAATAACGCTTTTCACCAGTAATTATATAACCGCGCTGTCCTGTTTCTGCTTGTTGTAGCTTGCTATTTAAATCTTGCAGTAATCCTAAAACTTGGTATGTATGATTTTCTAGGTATGATGTAGAGATTAATTCGTTAGTAGTACGATGAGAAATAAGTCCCAGGGCAGTTAAAATTGTCAGACCTAGAGCGAAACTAGCGCCAATTTTGCTGCCAATCTTCAAACGGTTTAACATTGCTAATGTCAATTATAACTATGTCAGCTTCAACAAATCAGGCATTCTCATGAGCTTACCATCTTTTCTCACTATAGGATTCTTGCCTGATTTTTGAAATATTCCCAGTGGATGCGATCGCCAAAATTTTTTTTATCTATCAGCCATTGTCCAGCCTGCTATATTGACGATTGACGTTTAATAGTAACGCGATCGCTACAAACATCAAATCTCATATCCAGCAGAACTTAGGTCATGACGGTCATGACTTGAATGTTATTTTTTAGAACTTACGCATTGACAGAAAATTGATACTATGCAGTTAAGCTCAACTTCTGTGCTAGATGTTCTAAGAGCAATTAAAGATAACTAGCGATTGGTCATTAGTCATTGGTCATTGGTCATTAGTATAAGGGTTGCAAGGGTGTAACCTTGCAGATATAGTTTGATTGATTTCTACCTATTTACTAATTAAATTTCGTTGACAGGTTTAACTAAATTTAAATCGTAAGGACGTTCAATATCATCTTCACCTAAATATTCGCCATTTTGAATTTCTAAAATCACTAGCGGAATCGAACCAGGATTTTCTACTTTATGCAGTGTTGCGGCGGGAACATAGGTAGATTCGTTGCGATTCAAGAATATTTCTTCTTCGCCACAAGTTATCTTGGCGACACCAGAGACGACTACCCAATGTTCGTTACGGTGATAATGAATTTGTGGTTTAATACTATGTCTTGGCTTGATTTCTACGCGACTAATTCTATAGTTATCGCCTTCTTCCACAACTTCTACATTTCCCCAATATCTTGCACCAGAATGGGAAGATTGGCTGCTATTTGATTGATTTTCACGTTCTTGGTCTGTCATATCTAATTTTTATAGCCGATCGCTTTGACTAGATGTTTTTTCCTAATTTAGCTTACAAAGATGAGAAACATCAAAACCATTTCTCAATCCTTAATCTTTAATGCCTGTATATTGAATCCTGTATATACGATTATTAGCTTCTTCTGTGACTAATAAACTACCATCAGGTAATACCAGTAACCCGACAGGTCGCCCCCAAGTAGTTGGGATGGATGGATTGAGTAAGAAGCCTGTGAGAAAGTCTTCATAGTAATTTTGCGATCGCCCATTTTGATCGTAAGGCACAAATACCACTTTATAACCTGTACCGCGATCGCGGTTCCAAGAACCACGAAAAGCCACAAAAGCACCGTGACGATATTTTTCAGGAAAGGTTTTACCATCGTAAAACTGCAAACCCAAGGCGGCTGAGTGGGCTTGAAACAATACATCTGGTGTTTTGGTTTGGGCTACTAAATCAGGGCGTTTACTTTTGTTATTTGTTGTCTGGCGGGGGTCGAGATTATTTGGCGCAAGATAAGCATAAGGCCAACCGTAAAATTCTCCTTGTCGCAGGCTGGTCAAATAATCTGGTACTAAGTCATCGCCAATACCATCACGTTCGTTAACTGTAGCGTACAGTTCTTTGGTTACCGGATGGAAATCTAATCCCACTGGGTTACGCAAGCCATAAGCAAAAGTTTGCTGTTGCGAACCATCCAAATTCATCTGCTGTACTGAAGCCCTGGGTAAGGATTCTTCATCGACATTCGATTGCGAACCCACAGAAACATAGAGTTTGTTACCATCGGGTGAAACTACTACGTTACGTGTCCAATGTTGGTTATAACCACCACCAGGTAAATCAGCAATTTTTTTACCAGTACCGTTAAGTTGCTGTTGATTGGGATTATAGGCAAACCGTAGCACAGCGTCAGTATTCCCCAAAAAGAAGGAATTACCTGCAAAAGCCATACCGAAAGGAATATTTACGCCATTTTTCTCATCTGCAAAAGTTTGGCGGACATCAGCTACCCCATCACCGTTGCTGTCACGTAATAGGCGAATGCGATTTTGTCGAGTTTCAGTTACCAGTACATCACCATTAGGAGTTAAAGCCAGCCAACGAGGTGCATTTAAATTTTCAGCAAAGATATTGACTGTAAACCCCGGTGGTACGCGCAGCAATGGATTTTGGGGAATGGGTACAACCTTTGGGCTTTTGGAGGCGCTATCTGTCGCAAAAGGCGCTGGTAAGTTCTTGAGGTTAATCCGGATTGGTGTGGGTGATAGTGGTTCAGTTGGGATAATGTTTTTGGCTGCTGTGGAATTCTGTGCTACCGGAACCGGAGATGTAGATGGTTGCGGTGTGAACTCATCCAAGGAAGCGCGAGTCTGGTTACAAGCTGTCAGTGCAGTCCATAACAATAGCAGGGGAAAGAAACGCTGAGGGAATGTCATCATGAAACGCTTCCAAAAGTAGCAACACAATCACAACAAGCGATCGCTATTTTTGAGTTTAGCGAAAATACCCTGATTATCTATCCCTCTCAGGAAAGGCAATTCAAAATTCAAACTAAATATAATATTGTTATCCCATGCCCAATGCCCAATGCCCAATGCCCCAAAACTATTAATTACAAGGCAACAGCAAACTATTCTTAATCGATTCGCACACATCGGGGGTAATTTCCGCAGAACTATTGAGACAATCTAATAGTAGTTGATTAGCGTACCAATACTGTTGTAATTGTTGCCAATCTTGTTGACTAAACTGCCAATCATGTCCAATTTGGCGCTCATCAATCATCAATTTTCGCAGTTGTTCAATCCAAGCTTCCCCATTATTCTGCCACCAAATTTTTAGTGTTTCTCTACTTTGTTTTTGTGAGGGTAGCTGTTTTTTTAAATCTTGCAGCGATGTTTGTAAAGCAGGCTTTTCCTTCAACAAATGTTTTAAATCCAGGGCTAAACTTAAAGCAAACAACCGTTGAAAGAATATATCTGCAGTCATGGTTAAGCTGACAGCTAAAGCGTGAGTTAAGGCTAAATCTAAGGCTAAATCAGTGCAGAGATTTCCGGCTAAACGCCCATCTAAAGATATCGCAAAAATTTGGTTGCGAGCTAGAGGATGGTCTGGTGGCAAGGCTATGGTAAAGTAAAATGCCCGAATACTCGCTGGATGATAAGATGGCTGAATATCAACAGATTTTTCTGTTACCCAATTCATAAAATCATTTAATTTACCCTTGACTGTGGCTAAAGCCGCAATTTTTTGCTGCATGAGCTGCAATAAATCATCAGCAGGCTTTAACATCCCGATAGTGAGTAAAAATATTTCTCGCCAACGTTCTTCATGAATATGACTAACTAGTTCTTGCAGTGTTGAGCTATTAGCATTCGCAAAAATTTCTCTGGCTGTAAAATATTCTTGAAATGTTAAATGGGAAAAAGAATAAATTCCTCTAGCTCTTTCAATTAATAATCCATGTTGAGCTTCAATTGCTTTTAATACCGCTTCGCTTTCTAATTCTAAGGCATCTGTATCTTGTATGGCTTGGGGAAGCTGAGATAAATAGTCAGCAATCAGTTGGCGCATTTTATTTTCTGGCAGAAAATACTGCCCTTGAGCAAAGGTAACTGCTGCTATATGACTCAGGAGTTTAATTTTTTGCAGGAGTGATAAATTGCGATAAAGGCGATCGCGTTTAATTCCTCTGGCTTCATCCCAACGGACTAAGAGTAAGTCTAACCCTTGTTTATATAGTTCAGCACGTTGTGAGGGAAAATCTTCAGCAAATTGAAATAACAAACAGGTGAGATTTAATAAAATTGGTGTAGCTGCCAATTCGAGAATGGGGGCATTTTCTGGCAGTTCCAATTTTTGCATAAACTTCTGTGCCAATTCCTGAGCTTTAGCTGGGGTTTTCTTGGCAATGACTAAAAACCATTTGTAGGCAAAGGTGATAATTTGTAATTTTGTAAAATCAGCAATTTCAACTTCTGTAAATCCTTGGAATCTATAATGCTGGGCAGCGATACGGCAACTAATAATAATTTTATTTTGATGAAATATTTCTAGAAATTGGCGGATAATTTTGGTGATTCTTTCGCTATCTTTTTCGGCGACTTCATCTAAGGCATCTAACAAAATTAAAGCTCTACCGTGAGATAATATGGTAATTATTTGCTGTTCAGTAATATTAAAATGTACAAAACTGTTATGAATATAATTTACTAAATTAGTTTGCGGTGTATCTTTAGTATCTTCCGCTAAATTTTTTAAATTAATAAAAATTGGCAAGCAGTCCGCTTGAAATAATCCTTGATTACAGCTAATAGCCACTGACTGTAAAAATGTCGTTTTTCCTGAGCCTGGTTTACCTAATATCATCAGCTTAGAATATTGGACAACTGCTTCTAGTCCGCTTACCCGTTGTTGTCGGACTTGACCTAAGCCGAAGCGCTCAAATTTATCAGATTGACAGTTTTGTAATTCATGAATATCTATCCAAGTTTTACTACTCATTTCCTCCAAAATATTCACATCTACATATAGTTCATTTAAGGCGATGGGACGGGCGATATCTAAAAGATGCAAGGTTCCGCACTGGGCTTGGATTTTACCATAGTGCAGAGACCTGAGCCTGTCTACTAGATTATTAATATCTAAAGTCGCCTGGGTTGGTTTGTCTGCTGGGACTGCTTCTTCTTCTGTAGAATGTTGCAATATTTCTGCTGGATCTAACTCTAGCGCCAAGCAAATTTCATTAAAAGCTTGGCGATCAATGGGTTTACCAGTGAAGAATTTCCAAATTGGTTGGCGGGTTTCCAAACCAACAGTTGCGGCTAAATATTCTTGCGTCCAGCCTTTACGTTTAAAGGCTTGTTTAGCTTTTCTAATACCTTCTACAGATGCTTGTAGCGATCGCTTTGCCATTAGTTTTATTAAAAAATAGATATTGTTTTAGTTTTTCGTATACAAAATATACAACTTATACAAATTGGACGTAATCTTATACTGGAAACATAACACAACTAGGAAGACGACTTATTTATAATAGTCTCAAGTCAGCCAATTCTACATACCCAACTAGCTTATGGCATTGCTAAACAATATTTTGCCTTGTAGAGCAATGCCGAAGCTTTTATTTTAAACAAGTGGTGTTATTTAGAAAAAATTTTAGAAGAAATTTTCTAACTCTGCTGCTGGTAATGGACGACTTAAAAGAAATCCTTGCATAGCATCACAGTTATTTTGGCGTAAGAAATCCAGTTCTGCTTCTGTGTCTACACCTTCAGCTATAATTCGTAAATTAAGATTATGAGCCATTTCCATGACAGCTATTGTCAGTGCGGCTTTCTCTTGATTAGAGTTGACATTATGAATGTAGTATCTGCCTATTTTTAAGGTATTAATCGGTAATTCTTTGAGATTGGTTAAGGAAGAATAGCCGATACCAAAGTCATCTAGGGCAATTTTCACACCTAAAGCACTGAGTTTTTGCAAAATTGCGATCGCTCTATTTAAATTCTGCATAACTATACTTTCACTGATTTCTATTTCTATCCGTTCTGGTGCGACTTTCTTTTGCAGGAGAATGGCAGAGATATCTTCAATAAACTGGGGACAGTAAAATAAACTGCTGGAAACATTGATATTAATAGTCAATGACAAGAAATCTAGATTGTACTGCCACATTTTAATTTGTTCGCAGATGCTGGTGAATACCCAGTTTTCTAGGGGGAGAATTAAACCTTGAGCTTCGGCGACTTCGATAAATTCTAAAGATGGGACTGAACCTAGTTCTGGACTTTGCCAGATCAGAACATTTTCGGCAGCAATAATTTTACCTGAGCTAATATCTACTATTGGTTGATAATATAATTCAAATTCTTGAAATTTATCTTGTTTAACTACTCGCTGTAAATAAACTTCTAACAATTGCATTTTGGGTGAGCTAGCCATTGTTGCTGACTGAGTTGATAGCAAGTGCTTTTTCAAAGCAGCCTGTTTTTCTAGCCGATTGACAATCGCACTTAATAATTCAGCCCTGGTAAATGGCTTGGTTAGGTAATCATCTGCTCCCATATCCATTCCTTGACGAAAATCGGCTTTAGCAGATTTAGCGGTGAGAAAGATAAAGGGAATTGTCGCCGTTGAAGGGTCTTGACGTAATGTGGTTAACACGCCATAACCATCCAATTCAGGCATCATCATGTCACATAAAATTAAATCGGGAATTTCTGATAATGCTAAATTTAGCCCAATTTTGCCATTAGCAGCCGCAATCGTATCAAAATCTTCGGCTTCTAGTAAATCTAAAATATTTTCTCTGACTAATTCTTCATCTTCAATCACTAAAATTTTTGTCATAATTTTTAACCTATGGTAATTTGATTATTTAAGGGGATAGTAACTTTAAATTTTGTGCCTACGCCTAATGTGCTGTCAACAGAAATTTTCCCATTGTGGATATCAACACACTTTTTTACAATAGCCAGTCCTAATCCTGTACCCAGGATATTATCTACATTGCTGGCTCGATGAAATGATTCAAATAAATATGGTATATCTTCGGGAGGGATACCAATTCCTTGGTCTTGGACTTCAAATATTACTTGACCTCCTTGACAATTTAGCGTGAACTCAACTTTGCTATGAGATGGCGAATATTTGATAGCATTGTTCAGTAAATTACTGAGGATGTATTTCAATAATTTTTTATCCATCAAACATGATATAGCTTCTAACTGACTAGTAAAAGAGATGAGATGGGGATTGTTGTGTTCTATTCCCACTTCTTCTACAAGTTGATGGCAGTATTGCACTAAATCAAAGGCTGTGGGTTTTAATTCTAAGATTCCCGCTTCAGCGTTACCAATAAACAAAACATCGTGCAACATATCGGTCATTCGCTTCACAGCAGTTTGAATCCGTTGCAAGTGTGTAATTTGTTTTTCTTCAGTCCATTTATGGCGATAATGTTCTAATAATTCGGCAGAAGATAGGATAGTGCTTAAAGGTGTGCGGAATTCATGGGAAGTCATGGAAATAAACCGCGATTTGAGGTCGTTGAGTTCTTTTTCTTTTTCTAAGGCTAGGATCAGTTCTTGCTCTAATTGCTTTTGTTCGGTAATATCTGCGCAATAACCAACAAATTCTACTAACTCACCAGTTTTATCTCGGACTAATCTACCAGTATCATATATCCAACGATAGCTGCCGTCTTTATGTAAAAAACGGTATTTTACTTTATAGTAACCGCGCTCTACAGCAGATGAAAGTTGAGTCAACACCTGGGGTATATCGTCTGGGTGAATATGACTCAACCAAAAACTGCTATCTTCAAGAAATTCCCTGGCTTCATAACCCATAATTGTTTTGACGTTTTCGCTGAGAAAGGTAGTGCCAAAATCTCCTGATGTTTTGCAAGTATAGATGACGGCGGGGGTAGAAGAGAGTAGGTATTGCAATCTTTGTTGACTGACAAGTAGTGCTATTTCTGCTTGCTGGCGTTTGGTAATATCTGTTTGAATGCCGATGTAGTGAGTGAGATTACCTGTAGCATCATAAACAGGAGAAATATTTAACTCATGCCAAGCTAGTTCTTTATCTCTGCGATAATTACGGAGAATCACGGTACAATCTTGACCGGCTTGCATTGCAGCATTCAATTCTTGTAAATCTTGCGGATGAATTTCATCATTTTGGAACAAACAAAAGCTTTGTCCTATGACATCGGCGGCGCTGTAGCCTGTCATTTGTTCGTAAGCAGAATTAACATAAATGATGGGGCCGTTAGGGATGCTGGCATCAGCAATGATAATACCATTACTGCTGGCAGCGATCGCGCGATCGCGTAGTCTTAAACTTTCTTCTGCTAGCTTACGTTGGGTAATATCTGTATATATACAAACTGTACCCACTGTTTTGTTTGTAGCATCTTTAATAGCATCAGCACATAAATATACCTGCACCAGTTGACCGCTACGGACTTGCATTGTGACTTCACCACGCCAAGATTCACCCTGTTGGAGACTATGCATTACCTGTTGATAGTCTGCTAGTTCGGTAAAAATTGCAGATAGGCCGCCAATGGTTTGTAGTTCCTCTAAACTGTATTCATAGAGTTTGATAAATGCGGGGTTAATATAAGAAGTTTCCCCAGCAATATTACCCATAGAAATAGCATCGCTGGCGCTTTCAATAGCTTTGCGAAAACGTAATAATGATTCTTCTTGTGATTGTCGCTCGGTAATATCTGTACAGATCCCACAAACAGCATAAGCTACACCACACTCATCTTTTAAAGGGAAATTAATTGTTAAATAATTATGTAATCTATCTGACTGGGGAACTACTTCTTCTACAGTGATGGCGATGTCATTAGTAATTACCCGATGGTGATTAGCTGCAAATTGATCGGCAATTTCTGGACTCCAAATTTCGTATATGCTTTTGCCCAATATTTCTGCTTGCTGAATATTAAACAGTTGTTCGTATTGGCGATTAATGAGTAAGTATTTGTTGTCAGTATCGACAATGTAAATCACTGTTGAGGAATTATCTAAAATTGCTTTTAACAGCTGTTGACTGTTTTGCAATGATATTGCTGCTTGTTGTTTTTGGGTAACATCACGACTGATACCCCGATAGCCTTGGAATTCACCTGCTGAGTCAAAGAAGGGTACACCAGTAGTTTCTAGCTCTACTAGACTACCATTTTGATGAATCTGGGTATTTTCCAAACATTGGAATGCTTGGGGTGTCACAAAAATTTTGGCAAAATCTGCACTCAGATGCGATCGCCTTGGCAATAGCATAAACTCTAGAGGGCTTTTTCCTAAAACTTCCTCTGGTTCGTAGCCTAAAATCTCGCGTATTTTCGGACTAACATAGGTATAGAGTCCGTTTTTATCTACTTCCCAAATTAAATCGCTGCTGGTTTCTACTAAGTGACGAAACCGTTCTTCACTATTTCTTAGTGCTTCTAGGTTAACTTGGCGATCGCTATTTGCTGGTTGCTGTTGGTTAAGATCGCTATCTAACAGTTGATAACTGCTTTCTTTAGTGATTGTACCAATGAGTCGCTCTTGTTCATCTACAACTAACAGCAAATTCAACGGTGATTGACGCAATTGAGTCAGTAATATTGCTAAATTCTCTAGTTGAGACTGCTTAAAAGTGATTGTTACCGGATGCATTACTTGAGAAATTTTTGTATTTTTGAGGTCAATTTCTGAAGCTAACAACCTGACAATATCTTTTTCGGTTAAGCAGCCGAATATTCTTGTAGATGAGGCAACTACAGCAATTTTACCTTGCTGCGACATCAAGGCGATCGCATCTAACAATAATGTTTCTGGTTCAACTGTTAAAGGCGAAAAATCAATTATTGACTCTAAGCATTTTATCCACAGCAGCTGCGGTATGGCTTGCATATGTTATTTCAAGCAAATCCTGGTTGTATATTTTGTATTTTTTTAAGTCAACTCAATCTCATATCTTGGATATTTACAGGCTATGAAGATAGAAATCATCATTCTCAAGCAGTAAATCTGGCAAATTTGGGCAGGCAATAAAATTGCCATGAACCATCAATGATGTTTTTAGAATTTAGCATTTTTTTCCTCAGAAAGTGTCAATCTTTATAAACTTACATAGGCGTTGACTGTTGATTGTTGATTGTTGACTGTTGATTGTTGACTGTTGACAGCCCTGATTAGTAGTTATGCAATTTAGATGCACATTAGCTGATGACTAATTAACCGCACTCTAGTAGTCTGTCAAGGGAGCATCCCAATTTTGACGCAATACCCTTCTAGGGTATTGCTATAGCAACAAAGCCTGCCTTCGCAGGCTATCAAACTTTTAGCAAAAGAAGGCAGGCTTCGTATTTCTAGCCCCACCCTTATAGGGTGAGGGCTTTTTTGCACATTTGGGATGCTCCCTCTGTCAATTTTGTTTTGAGGGGTTTTTGGTAGTGCGGGCATCTTGCCCGCGTGAGCGAGACGCTCACACTACTGTCCCTCATTTCAACCCTGACAGACTACTAGGACTTATATTTGATTTGGAGAAAAAAACAGTACACTTTTATTCCTTCTTATCTGTTCCCTGTTCCCTGTTCCCTGTTCCCTCCCTACGCACATAATGTCAGTAATCAAAGCGGATTCCTATAGATACGAATAATTATCTATTGCAATCTTCTTTCAATTATGAAAAATATCGGTTTTGACTCTTGACTGCTAACAGTCAACGACAATATATGTAATATTTCACAAATCCAGAAACGGATTGCCATAGTAATTTTATGACATGCTGAAGTTAACCATAAAGTATGGTTATCAAGAAAAAAACGCCTGTATTGCTTGATTTCCGAGATAGTCAATTAAATATAAATCTACATACACACAGATAAATACTAGCGTTTGTTCGCGTCGATCGGCAGTAATTGAACCATCAATAATTCAATTGCATCATCAATAGAGAAATCAAGCCCCTACCAATATATTTGTATTTTTTTTACAGAAATTGGTACAGTAAATTCACTGTATAAGTGTAGCCACTTGATATAAGTATGGCAAGGGGGGTAGGGGCTAGGGGGCAGGGGGCAGGGGGCAGGGAGACAAGGGAGACAAGGGAGACAAGGAGGACAATTGTACAGACAAGGATTCATCGCGTCTCTGACAATTGACCATTGACAATTGACCATTGACAATTAACTATTGACCAATACGCGATAACATATGGCGTTCGCCGTAACGCAATAGTCTTTCAATAGTTGCTAGGCGATTTTCCCAAACTTTGACTTGATAGGGATTTTCTGTGGCTTCTTGGCGCATCCAGATTCTGAATTGAGATTGGAAACGAGTTAGGGAAGCCTTAGCCGCAATAAATTTACTGGCTGAAGGTGCATCTGCAAGCTGAGTTAATGCTGTTTGTAAACCTTTTGCTTGGTTATTAAATTCAGCAATTTCTGTTGCAGACATGCTCAGTTGTTCATTTTGTGACATCATCTGCCATTCTTTTTGTAAGGCAGCGTAACGTACAGCCGCAGTTTGAAAAGGTTGGCGGTGGGGAATGGGTTCGTTAGTTCTTGGTTGTACTTTACCTTGGGTATTACTAAAAACTTGGTGTAATTCATTATTTAAGTTTTCAACCGCAAAGAGTGCATAACCGCTAACTGGTAAATCTCTGACTAATTGCAGCTGATCGAATGCGCCAACTGTGGGTAAGGAAAGTAGGCGAATTCCTGGGACTAGTAAAGTTGCGCCTAATTTGGTAGAGATAATCCAAGGTTGGGCGAGGCGTTGGAAACGTGGGGTATCTAAAGCGTAAGTCATGGGTACAACTAAATCGATATCTCCCTGTCTCGCCCAAACTTCCCAATGCTGTTGAATTTTCTGTACCCGTTCGATTTCTGGCAGGGGAAAGACGGCGACTGAGATGATGAGATTCGATCGCTTTTGCCGTAATTGTTGAGAAACTTGGGCGACAAAGCTATTGACTTGTTCGGTGCGAAATGCTGTCCATTGTTGCCACAAATCGCGATCGCTTGGGGAAATTTTCAACGGATCTACGCCTGTTCGTTGCTGAAATTGCTCTCTGGCGGCTTTTCCATAACCGTAAATTCGCCCTGCTGCTGGATCTTGGAAGGGATAGCGAATGTAGTCTAGCTGAATTCCATCGACTTGGTAACGAGTAACAATTTCTTCGTAGAGTTTGAGTAAATACTGCCGCAGTTGGGGGTTAGCTGGATCGAAAAATGGCTTGGTTTGTCCTGGGGGAATGATGTTACCGCGATTATCGTAATTTGCCCAATCGGGATTAGCCGCTAGAACTGGGCCGAGATAATTAGACGGTTGGTTGAGAATTTCGTTATGGCGTTGATTACCCGCCGCAAATACCCATACCCAAGCGTGTAATTCCATACCTCTAGCGTGAGCTAATTTCACTGCCGAGGCTAACGGGTCCCAACCGCGAATTAAGGGGTTTTGTTGGGGTGCTACTTGGCTGGGATAAATGGGATAACTGGCGTTGAGTGTTTCAAAAAATACAGTGTTAATGCCTGCTTGTGACAGTCGATCGAAAATTTGTGCCAGTCCTTGTTCGCTACCTGCGCGAACAATTGTTCCTCGATCCAACCACACAGAACGGATTTCTGGTTGAGCTAATGGGCGATCGAGGGGAAACTGTTTCCATAACAAAGCTTTAGCTTTCAACCACTGCTGACGCGCTAAAGCGTAATTTCCTTGGGCGACTAATTGGGGTAAATTTTTGGCGATTTCCCTAGCTTGGGCGATCGCTTGCTCGCTATCGGGAATGGTAACACCAGATCGACTGGCAATGAACCCGGCGCGGTCTATCTTCAATCCTGGGGTGTTACTGGCTGTGCTTTCAGGGTTACCACTGGCGGAAACGGCGGCGGCGATATGGGCACTTTGGACGCGCCCAATGAGGTTTTCTAACTCTTGCTGTAAGGCGATCGCTTCTCCCTTCCCAATAGGCGCATTGGAATTGGGGACAACATCCAACCTGACTGTTTCTTCTAATTGGTCAATTGCTTCCCGGGAATTTTGGGGGATGACGTTTATTAGGGGTCTAGGTTGAGGCGCAGTGGCGATCGCTCCTGATGTGGGGGGATTCTTCGGTGGTGAGGTTTGGGGGCTGGGTGTGGGCGATTTTGGCGTGGTTGGTTGTAGATCTGTGGGCGATGGCGCTGGTTTGGGGATGATTGGTTGTAAAGCTGTGGGTACACCTGGTTGGGGATTAGTTTTTAGAGCAACTTCGGCAGAATTAGCGCAGCTAGGTGCGCCGCCTTCGACTTTGCGGCTAGCACTGGGGGGTAATTTCATGTGACGCTGAATCGCTGCTTGTAACCAAGCCCGATCTAATTCGGCTGAGGTGACTGTGTTCACTCCCCAACGCCAACCTAATAAGGTAGAACGATCGGTTGTGACAACGGCGGCTGGTTGATCTTGAGCATTCCACACTGCGGCTGGTGCACTCAAGCTTTCGGCTACGAGAACACCGCCATAAACTTTACCAAATAGTCCATCTTGATTGAGCCAATCTTCGGGGAGTTTGGTTTTGCTGGGTTGTAACTGCTGAGTTTGACTGAGGCTAAATCCCCAATAACCGCCTAACAGTGTCCGCAACAATTGTCTCACCCCTGGTGCTGACAAACTACCCACAGGGCCGCTAGCTATTAAGCGTCCACCTTGACTCATCCATTCTTCTAAGGCGATCGCTTGGGCTGGTGTTAATGTCTCTACATTCGGTAAAAATAACACCCGGCGATCGCCCCAATCTGCCGGACTTCTGACATTATCTAAAGCAATTACACAATATTTCACCCCTGCTGTTTGCAAGCGGTTAGTAATTGTTGACCATTGATTACTATTATCTTGACTATAAACAATACTCAATACAGGTTCTGCATCTGCGGCATTTGCTGGTAAAATGCCTAAACTATTTAATAGTAAAAATTGCAAATTAAAAATAAAGAATCCGGCTTTTTTAATTTTTCGCTGTATGTTCTTAAATCGCTCTTTCTGATGCTTCACTCCCCACTCCTCACTTTATTAGTTAGTTATGAACCGTCAACCAGCAACGCTTCAGCTTTACAGCAATCAAGCGTAGTCAAAACTAAGTAACTAGTAGTTAATAGTTACCTTTTATACTGGTGACTTTGAAATTTTGACCTTAGCAATTTGAGATTTTCGATTTTAGATTTTAGAATATTTAGGTTCCTGCAAAGGCTTTTGTCGAACAAATCCTTGCAGGGGAAAATTTTCGATTTATAGCTGTAGCCAGAGAGATTATGACATTAAGCTAAGATAAAACCCTGACAATAACAGGCTTTCTAGTCTATCAACAGTCAACACTTCGGCAAGCTCAGTGCATCGCAGTCAACAGTCAACAGCTATAAGATTTAGGCATGTTTCAGCCACAATCCAAAATCGCTGGATTAGTTATCATTTAAGCAATACAGGTATCAAGTAATTCTTCAATTCCGGCTACAGGAAAGATTTTAGTTCCGAGTTTGCTGGCGACTTCTGCAATACTCATATCATCTAAAAATAACGATTCACCATGTTTTAGCATGACACTTGGCAACAAAATGCCATCACCTAAATCTTGGTCTTGTAAATTTAAAAGTAGATCGTGCCCTGTCAATAAACCTGTAACGCTAATCTGCTGTCCCCAGTAATCGCTAGCTAATGCTCGCATGTTTACCTGCAAACCCCTCACAGCATTTAACTGTTGGAGAAGCGGTTGAAATGCTTTTTCCACTGCATTACCAACTACCCAAGTTAATTTTTTATTGGGAGAAATTTCTGACGGTAATGATTGAGCCGCAGTAGTGAATTGCTTAATAAATAACCGAATCGAACCAACACCATTATCAATTTGGGGATATTCTTCATATTCTTCTTCACTAGGCAATTCCTCACCTGCAATTAAAAACCATTCATCAGCTAACCAAACCACACTGGAACCGAACTTCTGCCGCAAGTCAACAGAAAGCGATCGCACTTGGGAAATCACTTCTTGAGCTTTTGCTGGCGTTACTGGGATTAGTTCATCTTCTTGGGGACGAAACTTGGTTAACCCTACTGGTACCACCGCCACGGATGCGATCGTTGGTACTTCACCCGTATAAAATGACGCTAAATCCCTGATTGTGTGTTCCAAATGTATACCATCATTTATACCCGGACAAACGACAACTTGGGCATGAATTTGCAATCTTCTTGCTTGAAACCACTTAAGTTGTGACAAAATTTGCCCAGCGCGGGGATTTTTTAATAATCGAGTTCTAATTTCTGGTTCTGTAGCATGAACCGATACATATAAAGGAGACAGGCGCATTTGTTCAATTCGCTGCCATTCTTTTTCAGGTAAATTAGTCAGAGTTAAATAAGAACCATATAAAAAGCTTAAGCGGTAATCGTCATCTTTCAAGTACAAGCTAGAACGCTTACCTGGTGGTTGTTGATCGATAAAGCAAAATGGGCAGTGGTTATTGCACTGAATTAACCCATCAAATAAAGCCGATGCAAATTCTAGCCCTAAGTCCTCATCGTAATCTTTTTCAATTTCCAGGTGATGAGTTTTACCAGCAGCATCTAAAACTTCGAGTTCGAGAACTTCATCTGCACATAGATATTGATAATCAATTAAATCGCGGGGACGAGTACCGTTAATTGCAACGATCGCATCTCCCGCTTCAAAGCCAATTTCAGCAGCGATGGAATCTGGTAATACTTTGCTAATTCGGGCGGGATGGATTGTACTCATGAGTTAAGAGTCAAGGGTCAAGGGTCAATAGTCAATGGTCAACAGCCATTTAAGTAGGGGAGGGTTTAACTAACATATCTGTTTTTTTGTGAACATTTCACACAACCCACCCCTACGGACTAGGGACTATTAACTATTTTTCAACAAACCGGCACTAATTGCCCCTAAGATGACGATACCAAATGCCAATCGATACCAAATAAACACCCAGGTGCTACGAGTTTTCAGGAAGCGCAGCAAGCCGGCGATCGCAATATAAGAAAAAATCCCAGCCGAAATTACACCTGCAACTAAGGGAATGATTTGATCGTTGCTTAATCCGGCTTCCACAACACTTTTTAGCTCAACCAAGCCGGCTAAGGTAATGGCGGGAATACCCAGCAAAAACGAAAACCTGGCGGCGGTTTCCCGTTCTAATCCCATAAATAACCCCCCGGTGAGGGTAGAACCAGAACGCGATACACCAGGAATTAAGGCTAAAGATTGAGCTAAACCCATCAATAACCCATCTTTCATGCTCAGTTTCTCAAAGTTGCGTTCCCGCTTACCCATTTGTTCCGCCAATCCCAATAGCAGCGACATGACTATAGAAGCAATAGCGATCGCGCTTAAGCTTCTAATGGGAGAATTATCATAATCAGGAATAAATTTTTTAATTAACAGTCCAAAGAAAATAATCGGTACAGTGCCTAAAATTATTCCTAAAGCCAAGCGTAAGTCATAGTCATGATAATCTTTTAAAGCGATCGCTCTCACCGAACCTTTAACAATCCGTGATAAATCCGGCCAGAAATACCACAGTACCGCCGCAATACTACCCAGTTGAATAATTGCTGTAAAAGCTACCCCCGGATCGCCCCAACCCAGTACCACAGGGACAACTTTTAAATGAGCGGTACTACTAATTGGTAGAAATTCGGTCATTCCTTGGACAAAACCTAAAATAATCGCTTGCAAAATATTCATTTGTTGCACCCCCTCACCCACCACTGGGGTAGGCTGGGTGCTGAGAACTTGCAGAGGAAATGCAGCTACCGAGAGGCTAGCAGATAGCGCACTCAACATTAAGAACTTTTGACGTTTCACTAGAGCCATTACGTTACCTGAGATCGCTGACGATACAACCAATTACACAAATCAACTACCTGGGAAACCTACCAGGATAATCACAAAACACAGTTGTGGGGTTCTACATTTATCCCCACCAAGAAGCGCCATTAATTTAGCACTCTCCAAGAGATTAGCGGTTAATAGCTAGAGTTTCCCTGAATTAGATTAAGTCTTGACGACAATCTTTTAAAGTTTGTGCGATCGCTAATTAGTCATTAGTCATTAGTCATTTGTCATTGGTCATTTGTCCCCTTGTCCTCCTTGTCCCCCTTGTCCTCCTT
>NZ_AP018207.1:5840645-6609494 GCF_002367995.1 Calothrix brevissima NIES-22 | reverse complement strand
TCACCCATTTCTCGCAAAATCATGTATGATAAATATGCCCCAGGGGGGGATTTTTCAGTGTGATATCTTAAGTAAGATAAAGTTTAGTAACAATTATTAAAAACGTTGATTAATAATACATTGGCATCTTACGGTACTTCTACCAACTCTATAGATACTGACTTACACAGCATTACTCAGGGGCGTAAGGGCATAGGTGAGTTAGAAACAACACTCGCGCAATCGCCCAATCTGCCAATTGCGCCCGCATCCACAAAGCTTTGGCTAGTGCTAGCGGCGGCGGTATTTTTGGTATCTGTACCAGTATTTATTGAAGCGCCATTAGTGCGATCGCTTCCCAGCTTAAGTGTAGCGATGACCGGATTTTGGGTATGGCTGAGTTTTACCTTAATGTCACGTTCTGCAACTTATCTTTGGGGCGATTTGTTGTTGGGTTTTAGCTGGAGTTGGCTAGCAGGGGCAATTTATTGGGGATGGTTCCGTTGGGAACCCTTATGGCATTTACCAGTAGAATCTATTGGATTACCCTTTGCTTGTTGGTGTCTGGCGCGAAATTGGCACAAAGTTGGTAGCTGGTTTTATTTAGGTTCTTTACTCGGTACAGTCTTAACGGATGTGTACTTTTATGTAGTAGATTTAATGCCCTATTGGCGAAAAATCATGCGTGTAGAGCCTGACGCTGTCTCCGCAATTTTACAAACCGCTCTCATCCAAGTACAAACACCTTGGGGGCAAACTTGGGCAGGTATTTTAGCTTTGTTACTATTAACCTTGGGAATCGTACCTTTATTTAATCAAAAGCGACATTGGTATGCCTTTGGTGGTGCAGTGTTAAGCACCATTTTGGTAGACAGCTTATTTTTGTTAGCAGCAATTTTCGCTTAAGTAGGGCGGTGCAATTAAACAGAACTGGCAAGGGCTGTCATTAGTCATTAGTCATTAGTCATTGGTAAGGGTTTCAAGGCAATTTACGTTTCGTAACATAGTTTGGTTTTTTTCTACCGACTTACTTAATCCATTCCTAGTAATACCAATTCAATATGAAGATGCATATAATTTAGCCTGCTTAGGTAGGCTTTGTTTATTTATGCCCAGGTTTGGAGCCTTGCAGCTTTAATGAGCAGCTTCACTTTAGTGCTGACTATGAACATACTTAAAATCCTAATGAAAATCTGATACCAATCTAAAAAAAGAATCCGACAGATGGTACAGGCATGGCAGTGCCATAAACTCTAAAATATGGAGATTTACAGCAAAATTTAAATTTCACTCTAAAAAAGCATTTAAACCAGTACAATCACGCAAAATATTTGTAAAAACTAGTCAATTGTATTACAGTTATCTTTCAACCACTCAAATTATTTGTAAGATTGATTGCTGTAAAGCCAGAAGCTGCGCTGATACATTTTCATTAATTACAGAGTATTTCAGGTAAATGAGGTACAAGGGTAGGGGTGCGATCGCTGCTGTGGCTTTACAATTATCTGTACCTCACCAACGTGCAATCTGCTACATTTGTCAATATGGCAGTCAGCAAAATAGTCAAGTAATACCAATTTGAACAAAGAAAGCGACAGACGCTAGGGGTATGACACTGCTATGCCCTCTAGAATATATTGATGTGTCGCCAACTGATTTGAATTGGTATAACCGCAGAATTATACCTAAAAACTATCGATAATTCATCATAGTCGTGATTCAAAACTTACTCAGCAATATTAGCGAACTGCTACAATCAGAACTGGCTGGATTAATTACCCAGACAGCAAAACATATTCTGGATATACCAATCTCAGCTACGGAAGCTGAATTATTACCATTAATTGCTATTTATCCCGGTAATTTAGAAATCAGTCCCAAGTTTAAACAAAGTAGTTCCAGTCACCCAAGTCTGCAAGAAGTACATCAAGAAATTATTCTTGATAATTCACCAGCAAATTTTACCTACCAATTGGATAAAATACCTGTTGAAGGTTTTACCTTATGCCATCTTGTGATTGATGGAGAAGATAATCTGCTTGAGGAAAATATTGATTTTCTTATCGATTACCAACAAGCAACAATTACTTTGAAAACAGATTTATCAACAGCTAGTAAGCTGCTGATAGATTATTCTTTTATGAGTATCCTGGTAATTCAGGAATTCATGCAAGAATTTTTTATAGATATATGGGACGATAGCTTAACTAATATCGATAAATATTCTTCCTTAATTATGGGGATTATTCTTACTAATAATGATGAATTAATTAATGATTATAATCTAAATTCTCAATTAACCCCACACCAAACACATCACATTTTTAATACTCACCAGATTAACCAAATCCGGATAATGAATGGTACTTACAGCAGTATCTCTAGACCATTTAAATTTCAATTAAAATTTCAAGTAATTGGTCAATTAAGGATTAGGAAAACAGTTAGCGAATCTAGCTCGCCAATTTAAAAAGTCAAAATTGCTCGAGAATATTCGTTGCGGATTTGTGAAATATTACATGCATAGTTGTTGACTGTTAACTGTTGACAGTCAACAGTCAAAACCGACATTTTTCTCAAGGGACTTCCAATTTTTTAAATACCCAATAAATAAATTTGTAGTGCGAGCGTCTCGCTCGCTGGTGTTCAAAAGCGAGCAAGACTTCGGCGTGAGCGCTCAGTCGAACGCTGCTCGCACTACGAAATATGGGTAATTTATTTTTTGGAAGTCCCCAACTGAAATAGGATTGCTATATATTTGCCTTAAAATCCCATCGCTTGGGCTACGGCTCCTAATTCGGCGGCAATTCCCTGTTTAAATTGGCTATTGCTGTGCTTAATGGCTGTATCTGGGTCTTTCAAACCATTACCGGTGAGGACGCAAACTACAGTGGCTCCTGAGGGTATTTGGTCTTTCACTTGCAATAGTCCCGCAACAGAAGCGGCGCTGGCTGGTTCGCAAAATACACCTTCGCTGGAAGCTAACAAGCGGTAAGCATCGAGAATTTCTTCATCGGTGACGGCGCGAAACTCTCCTTGGCTAGCTGATTTAACAGCGATCGCTTTGTCCCAACTTGCTGGATTCCCAATGCGAATCGCTGTAGCGATGGTTTCTGGGTGCGCTACTGGCTGGCCATTTACTAAGGGGGCTGCACCTGCGGCTTGGAATCCCATTACTTTGGGTAGGCGATCGCATTTCCCAACTTGGTGATATTGACAAAAGCCCATCCAGTAGGCGGAAATATTCCCCGCATTTCCTACAGGAATACACAGCCAATCGGGAGCATTACCTAAGGCATCGACAATTTCAAATGCGCCTGTTTTTTGTCCTTCTAGGCGGTAGGGATTGACCGAATTTACCAAGGTAATCGGATAGCTTTCCGCCATCTCTCGGACAATTTCCAAGGCGCGGTCAAAATTTCCTTTAATTGCTAAGACTTCCGCACCGTAAAGTAAAGCTTGGGCTAATTTCCCTAAAGCTACATAACCATCAGGAATTAGCACAAAAGCCTTCATTCCTCCCCTTCTGGCGTAAGCGGCGGCTGCTGCTGAAGTGTTACCCGTACTGGCACAAATTACCGCCTTAGCGCCTGCTTCCTTCGCCTTAGATATGGCCATAGTCATTCCCCGGTCTTTGAAGCTACCAGTGGGGTTAAGACCATCGTATTTCACATATACACGTACTTGTCTACCAATGCGTTCGGCGATCGCTGGTACGGGAATTAGTGGTGTGTTACCTTCCAACAAGGTAACTACCGGCGTTTGTTCGCTGACAGGCAAGTATTGACGATAGGCTTCTATCAGTCCAGGCCAAGGTTGGCGATAAGATTTAGCAACAGACGGGCTTACAGTCACGGTGATTTATACAAATTTTTTAGTGCAAACAGAAAAATACCAGTGGTACACATCTTGCACCACTAAAGGCTCTCAACACAAGAATCTAGTAATTTCTTATGGGTTTGGCGTTTAACCATAAGTTTTATTTACTACTTTCCTCCCAGTTTGGCGATGTTTTCCCTGGAACACATCTTGGGTAATTGGAGTCTCTTATCACATATCTCCAAATCTATTAGAGTAAATGATAGAAACGATACAATTATTTAACAAAGCTTAAAACTACATTATTATAATATCTCTAATGGTGTGAGTTGAGTTGTGGATCGAGTTAACTATGTCTACCTATTCATCTAGTGTTTCTGACCGCTCTTCCCAGCAAGCTTTAGCAAGCAAGTTAAACAAGTCTTATTACCAAGACGATCAGCAAATCAAGTTCATGCACTTACAAGCAGAGATTGATTCTTTGCTGATACAGTTGCAGAACCTCAAAGAACAGCGCCAATCTAGCAATAGCCAAGAATAATAAGCAAATCCCAGTCTGAAGTCTGGAGGCTCAAGGGACATGAAAAATGTCCGCAATTCCATGCAGTAAATTTACTGAACACATTCTCGCCTCTAGCAAGGCACCCTCCGGGTGTCTACATACTTCAGCCTGATTGCCATTACTACTCAAAGCGTTGATTTTTCTGAGACCAGCGCTTGAGGCTGTACTGATTGCCATTCTCTACCAACAAAGATAGAGAGTGACTATTTGCCAGTTTAGCGATCGCTGTCAGTGCTTGTTCGGAATCAGATTGAAAATCAGTATAAAGTACTTTACCGCTATCAGACAAGATGATAGTGCGGGGAAGGGATAAATTTTTTGGCGGTATAGTTTCTGGCTGTAGGGATTCTTTCAATAAAGCGATCGCTTCTGCGGAAATAGTCAGGATAGTTTCTGGTCGGGAATTATTGGTTAAATTCATCACCTGTACGGGCCAGTAACTCAATTGTTGCTGCATTTGCTGCAAACTAGGCATAGTACCTAGGGGAATTTGACCAGATTTTTGTAAAGTTCGCCACACCGTAGGCAACATAGCTTTAACTCTGGCGGGATCTTGTTGGGCTAGTTGTTCCACAGTTAGGGGTGATGGTTGTACCCATTCTAAAGCTGCATCTGTTAAAGCTAAAGGCTGGGGTTGCTGTAAGTTATTGGCATCGCGAGCAATTTTTTCTCCAGCTACTAGTAGGCGCAAAGCCCCATCCTGTAATTTGATACCTTGAATAGTCGCAGTAGCGATTTGTTGTTCGCCATTGGCTAACCATACTACAAGTAAAATCTCTGGGTCAGAATAAATACCCAAAGTTTCCCAAATATATTTTGCCGGCGAAATTTTTGGTAGCTGTAAATTAGCAAAGGGGAAATTTAGCCAGCGTTTACCGTCATGAAATGCACTCACTTCGACTTGATACCAAACTTCGCTATCGGAAAGTTGTAAACCTGCTTGGGGGTTTGGTCTAAGCCATTCTGTGCTAACTACTTTGGTAATTGGTTGGACTGCACCAATAATGCGGCTGGGGTGAGTAGAGATGATTCTGGGTTTAACCCCTTCATTATTCAGCATGACTAATAAGTCTTGAATCCGCACCAGAGTATCGGCGCTAATTTTTGGTTGTGCTTGTAACCAAGAAATCGCTCTTTCTTCCCCCCGTTGTACAGCTAAAATTAAGGCTCCCCAAGCTGCAACTTCTGGGCGATTGGGATTAACTCGCAATGCAGTGGTGGTGCGATTCCATAACCTACCCCCATCCATTTGTAAGAGAGTGGCTATTTCTTGGACATTCTCAGCAGATGCCGCAAATACTTCTAAAGCCTTCTCCCAGCGACCATCAATCAAATCTGCAAGTACTTCTTGACTGGGAATCGCCCAAATTTGATCGGCTTGGCTTTTAGTAATTTGCGAATGCATTTGCATCAGCGCCATTTGTCCTTGAACTTCTCGCGGAAATGGCTGTTTTCGCTTTTTTTCTAAAGATTTCAACCATTGATATGCTGGTGTCCATAGACCATTGCGGGCGAGTAATAAAGCATCTTGGTAAGAATTATCTGATAAGAATAGTGTTTTTAGGGAAATTTCGGCTAAGTGAATCGATTTAGCTGCTAATTTTGCCGATTTAACTTGATAAACGCGGATTTGTGGTTCTAAGCCAACCGTTTGGTCAATAACTAATTCTTTGGTAGCGTCGCCAGTTACTTGCTGCCATTTCGGTACTTGTCCATTAGGGCTTTTCCAAGCCAACATTTCATGCAGCTGGTGGCGCTGTGGATCGTAATAGACAATTTTACCGTAGGCGATCGCACCTGCGCCTTGGGGTACTTTACCTTGTAAATCAAACCAAATACCTGTTAATGGGGTTTCTCCGGTAAAGCGGTTTAATTCATTTAACGATAAGGGGAGGCTGTTTTCGGCGTTATCTGCTTCACTCTCTTCATTATTACTAGCTCGAACAAAAGCTTCATCTGGCCCGGCGATCGCTAATTGGGAAACCAGATGGTAATATTTTTCTGGTTGGCCTTGTAACTCTACATCTTGGGATTCTTGATACACCCGCAATTCGACAATTACTTGGCAATCTAATTGACAATTGGAGCGTTGTTGAATAACTGGTAGTAAAAACCTGTTTTGTCGTTCCTTCGCCAAAGCGATGATTTCCCCTGCTACCAGTTTTTTTTGAATTAGGCTGGCTTTAATTTGTTTGAGGGTTTGGGGTCTTGCTCCCACATTGGCGACTGTAATTTGCGCCCATTCCGGTAAATATTTATTTAGCCAAATAATCTTCTCTGGATTGAAGATAAAAAGAATGCTAATCCAGCTAAAAGCAATCAATAAACCAGCACTGCTGAATAATGCCGCGATCGCTATGATTGATATTAACCAATTTCCCAGCTGACTATTGGTTTGGGGTTTGACAAACAGAAGGTTGATTTTACCTGCACGAGGCTGAATTTTCCCTGAGGGTTTGGGCGTCAGCTTTCGCAACCGATTTACCATGCTAATTTTCACTCGATCCAGAGAGTCTATAGAGACTAAGTAATTTATCTTTTATACTCGCGCCGCAGAAATATTGCCCAGAAATTTTTTATTTTTATTTGGCAAATAGTAGTGATTTTACTCAAGATGTTTAGCAATAAAGTTACATATACTGAAATTTCACCTGTGTAACTAGAGTAAAAAAGTTGAACAAAAAAATGATTAGCCACAGTAAGAGTAAAGCCTGGATGCTCGCATGGTTAATCATGGCGGGCGTCAATGGTGTTGTACAAAAAGCCACTGCGCAAGAATACAGCTTACCGTCCTCCACGAATCAGCCCGATCTAGAAACAGTAGATCCGATGTCACAAGTCACATCGGTATCTCAACTCAAAGATGTACAGCCTACAGATTGGGCTTTTGGTGCATTGCAATCATTAGTAGAACGCTACGGTTGCATAGCAGGTTATCCTAACAGTACCTATCGTGGCGATCGCGCTTTGACTCGCTATGAATTCGCCGCAGGTTTGAATGCATGTTTAGATAGAGTTAATGAGTTAATTGCAACAGCAACTACTGATGCTGTGACTCGCGAAGAACTCGACAAAATTAAAAAATTACAGTCAGAATTTGCTCCCGAATTAGCTAATTTACGGGGTAGAGTTGATAGTTTAGAAGCACGCACTGCTGAACTAGAAGCTAATAAATTCTCCCCCACAAGTAAACTTTCAGGAATTGTTATCTCTGGTGTTCAAGGACGGACTAGCAATCGCGGTGACGTTAATCCTCGTGATGGAATTAAAGATTCCAATGATGCTGGTACAAATATTAATGTTGTCTCTCAAGCACAAATATATTTAACTACTCAATTTAACCCTCGCAGTTACCTATTTACAGGTTTGTTATATGGTATTGGTAATACCGATCCGCGATTTACTGCCAATAACGTTTCTCGTAATGATTTTTTTCTCGGTTATGAATTTAATACTAATAATCAATTAATTATTAGTGACCTCAATTATCACTGGCTAGTTACTGATAATTTAGCCGTGATGGCGGGAACAGAAGGCGTCAATATGACAACTGCTTTTCGCGGCCCTAACCGCGTAGAAAGCGCCGCTACAGGGCCGTTATCTTACTTTGCTCAACGCAACCCAATTTTAAATATGGGCTTTGGTCATGGTGGGATAGCTGTGGATTGGCAATTTGCTAAACGTGCCAGCTTGCAAGCACTTTATTCTAGTTATAATCCAGGCAATCCTGGTAAAGGTAGTGGCTTATTTGATGGCAATACTACTACAGGGGTACAGTTACTGCTAACGCCAATTGATACTCTAGATTTGAGTTTATATTATGTCAATAATTACTCTACAGATGGTTGTTTGCTGACTTTTGTTGGGGATGAATGTTTAAGCGCCAACTCAGAACCTTTACAAACAAATGCTGTGGGTGCAACTGTCACATGGCAAATTTCACCTAAAATAACCCTTGGTGCTTGGGGTGGTTACACTAGTTCTTACATTCCCGGACAAACTGGGAGTGTAGAAACCACAAATTATATGGCATTTCTCAACTTTCCCGATTTATTTGGTAGAGGAAATCTAGGGGGAATTTATGTGGGACAACCGCCAAAAATTACTAGCAGTAACTTACCTGATGGTAGCAATGTGCCTGATTTTATTAATACAGGTTTAGGGCGTGCGGGCGGACAACCAGGAACGACAACGCAAATTGAAGCTTATTATCGCATTCGCCTGACAGATAATATTAGTATTACACCAGGAATTATTCATATTATAGAACCTGGTCATACACCTAATAATGATTCGGTGACTGTAGGTATTCTGAGAAGCACATTTCTTTTTTAAGATTGGTCATTGGTCATTTGTCATTGGTCATTTGTTAGGGTTTTAGGTGTATTAGCGTTTCTTAATATAGAGCAATCCTAAATGGTTCACAAACACATATCTCCCTTGTCTCCCTTGTCTCCCTTGTCTCCCTTGTCTCCCTTGTCTCCCTTGTCTCCCTTGTCTTCCTTGTCTCCCTTGTCTCCCTTGTCTCCCTTGTCTCCCTTGTCCCTTTTGTTCGCATATCAAATCGGATTGCTATAGTTGGGTTGATGAAAAAAGGCGGTGAGGAACATACCCCACCGCCTTTTTGCTTTTCCTGATCTCGAAGAATTTAGAAGGTGAAAGTGGTTCTTAAAGTACCAATCACTGCATCGTCGCTATTAGCAACTTGACCGGGACTTGTTAACCAAATCACGCCGGGAGTAATGGAGATATTGTCGCTGACGCGATATTTATAGAACCCTTCAATATGGTAAGGGCGATCGCCACTGACACTACCTAAATATGGTTGGGCACCTGCAAAAATGCCCAAAAGGTTGCCTTTTTTGCCAAAATCTGGTAATGCTACACCCAGACCATAGCTCCAAACTTCATCGTTACTATTGCCAATTAAGCTGCTAATGTCGCTGTACATTAAAAAGCCACTAATTGACAGTTTGTCGCTGGGTCGGAAAGCAGCTTCTACACCGTAGGTATTACTGTTATAGGGATTGGCTAAACCAATGGGAAAGTTAGCTCGATTAGTTCCGACGACACCAGAAGTTATTCCACCGAAATCAAATAAAGCACTGCCAGCATCATGATAACCATGAACGTAGGTGGCGGCAAAAGATAAGCGATCGCCAACGTTCAAGTTTAATTGCGCTAAAGCTGCATAGTTACCTTCAAATAAACCAGCCCTTGGTGCGGGGTTATTACCTTGAGATGCTAAATAACCTACGGTGATGGAAGGTTGGAAACCACTCTTACTATTACCGAAAGCAAAGTTTACACCACCGCCTGTACCACCGCCAATCCGGTAAATTGGGCTTTCAGATGCAAAGGTAGATAAAGCACCGTTACCACTGTCATAACCTTCAAAGTAGGGGTTAACGGTAGGCGCGTAATCGCTGTGAATACCGCCAGTTGCGGCTATATAGACTTGGGAGTTACCCAAGGGGAAGTAATAGGATAACCAGTCGATAATCGCGCTGTTACTACCAGTATTGCCAAGGTTAAAGGTTTGGGTACTTTCAAAGCTGTTACCGGGCAAACGTAACAAATTGGCGTTACCAGCCGCAATCCGGGTGTGTAAGGTATCTCTACCGGTAAAGCTGGTTTGTAAGTCTAAACGTATCCTGTCTTGAAAAACAGTTTTGTTATTGTTGTTTTCGCCAAAGGTATCAGTAACAGCGAAAATTGCTTCACCAACTAACTTGGTGGTAGTCGAAAATTGATTTGCTTCTAGTTCTGCTGTCCGCGCTTCTAAAGAATCTACTCGACCGCGTAAGGTTGCTAATTCGGCGGAGAATTCTTCTTGTAAACGCTGAAGGGTAGCTAAATCTTGTTTGGTGACTAAATCGGCTGTTGCTGTCGCAATCAGTTCGTTAACTCGATCTAAACAAGCATTTAAACCTGCTGCAAATTCATAACGAGTTAATGCTCTATTTCCTCGATAAGTTCCGTTAGGATAGCCGGCAATACAACCATAGCGTTCAACGAGAGATTGTAATGCTTGGAATGCCCAATCGGTTGGTTGTACGTCAGAAAATTGCGATACTGACGTAACTTGAGACATCGAGTCTTGATTAATTGCTTGACTAACTAAAACTTGATTTTCTTCTGTTTTAGCTGGTTTTGCTGGCTCTAAGGCAGTTGTAGCATCGCTAGAATTTTTGGCTGCTGCTGAGTTAGCAGAATTTAATATTTCTGCTGCCATGACACTAGATGAAGCTAATGCATTTGCACCCAAAAATACTGGTAGTAATACCAGATTTTTCCAAAATAAATGAGACATATTTCCGTTTTCCTCTCCACGAAATATCCATAATTAATTGCTGGTTTTAGCAATTAATCTGGGAATTTCTGCACACCTATAAAGTAAGATACGTTACATTGAGTTATGATGTAAAGTCAAGACTCATAACTTAGCTGTTCTCGGTTTCAGAGCAACTGTTGTTATCAGTGATTTTACATATTTGCTCTCATGCAACCTAAAATCAAGGGTTATTAATAGTTATTTGCAGCTAAATTAGCTATAAAGAGTGTTAGCTCTGGCTAACTCATGCTGAAACCAAATTTTAGCCCAAGATAGTTGTATCTATTATGCATAAAAATTTGTAATTTGCTACACAAAGTTTTACTTTTCTATTCCTAAAATTCATTCTTTTGATGCAGAAAAATCAACCAAAAATTTCTGTAGCAAAACTTACAAAATTTTAGTAAAACAACTGATGTACAATAAATAATTTCTCGGTAAATTTTATAAATAATTGAAAAAATATCTCAATAATAAGACTTAAATTTTCGGGAAAAATTGTCATTAGTCAAAGATCCCCGACTTTTTCAAAAAGTCGGGGATCTGAACAACAGCAACCTATCAAAATTAATTGGGTGGAGTAATACTTAACCTCTGATGGATTAATTAATACTGACTGCCAGATTTACGGTGTTCGATGGCGGTGACACCTTCATGTTCTAATACTTCACCCTTATCAACTACAGCATAAATTAAATATCTGTCGCCGCATTCGAGTTGATTTTGGACGGTACATTCTAAATAAGCTAAGGCTTCAGTGAGAATCAAACAGCCGTTCTCGGCGGTTTGGGTGGGAAGATGAGCAAAGGGATTTTCGCCTAAACTGCTTTGACGGGAAAAATAGCGGCGGACATTTCTACCTTCTTTGAGGATATTCAGGACAAATTTATCCCCAGGATGACACATTAAATCGGCATTTTGTTCTTGAGCGATCGCAATCATAATTCCTGGTGGGTTAAAGGTTGCTTGAGATATCCAGGAAGTTAAGATACCTTTATGATTGTCGCGATCGCGAGTAGTGACGACAGATAAAGAACCAATAATTCTACCTACAGCTTGTTCTGTGCGATCTACCTTGGCTTCTGTGACTACCTGGCGAGAAGTCCGTAGTTTTTTAGTTTTCTTGAGGTTTTGGGCAAAGCTAGCACCTGCATCTTGACACTGTTGTAAAACAAAAGGAGTCGGGCTAAAACGTACCCTAATTGTCTCAAAGCCCAAGCGATAATTAGCATCTTTGAGCTTATTTTCCAGTAAATCAATCGCCTCACCACTCCAACCGTAAGAACCAAACACCCCAGCTAACTTAGTTTTCGCCGCCGATGACAGGACAATTCCTAAAGCTGTTTGAACTTGCGTCGGTGCGTGTCCGCCTAAAGTGGGCGAACCGATAATAAAGCCATCGCAAGCTTCGACAATGCGAGTAATTTCTGCTGGTTCTGTGAGTTCACAGTTGATCGATTCCACATTAATGCCATTTTCAATTAAACCTTGAGCGATCGCATTGGCGAGAATGGCTGTATTTCCATAAGCTGAGGCGTAAAGTAAAGCGACGCTTAACTCTTGAGATTTTTGACCTTGACACCATTGACGGTAATCATAGGTAAAACGACTCAAACTATAACGTACCACCGGGCCATGTGCGGGAGCGTAACATTTAGCACCCAAAACTGTTAATTTATCTAAAGCAACTTCCACCTGCTTAGTTTGGGGCGCGTGAAGACATTCAAAATAGTATTTACGTTCCGCATCTAAAGCTTTCCAATCTTCATCGAATACAGTATCTTCACAGATATGAGCGCCAAAGAACTTATCAGTGTAGAGAATTTTCGTAGCGGAATCGTAGGTACATAGCCCATCAGCCCAACGGGGAGTAGGAACGGTAATAAATGAGAGTTGATGTCCTTGGCCTAAATCCAGGGTATCTTGCGATCGCACAGCTTGAATATGGGATTCCCATTCCGGAAAAGCGGTTTTTAAAGCATTAGCCGCCGGACGAGAACAAATTAAAGTTACTTGGGGCGCTAAAGACAGCAACTCCTTTAAAGTCGTGCTGCGGTTGGGGTTGACATGACCCAGCACAATGTAATCTAAGGTAGTTAAGTCTATATGCTGTGCTATTTGTTCTAAGAAAATCTCCGTAAAAGACTCACCAGGAGGATCAATTAAAACCTTTTTATCAGCTTGAATCAAATAAGAATTTGCTGTCGTACCGCGTTGACGAGAATATTCAATCTCAAATTTCAGACGTTCCCAAGTACGCGATCGCAATATCAAAGTATTTACACCAATCTCTGCAACCTGAACATCTCTACTGCGGTTGGGTATTAAAGTAGCATTCATAGTAACCTCTTGATATGGGCATGGGGCATGGGGCACTGGGCATTGGTTAGAGACGCGATTAATCGCGTCTCTACAATAGTCATTTGTTATTTGTCTCCCTTCCTTTCTTCTTAACGTGCGTTGTTTTTTGCTAATTCTTCTAGATAGCGACGTTTATAACGTTTGGACACTTCTTGTTCTGGATCGATACCTTCAAAGGTGGGGGGTAACCAAACTCGCAAGAAAAGTAGGATTCCTAAAACTAGTAAAAATGCACAAGTTGCTAACACTTGACTAGAAGTTATTTCTAATACGCCTTTAACAATTACTTCTCGCAAGGCGGAAACAATAGAAACTTCAACAGCTACACCAATAGATATGCGTTGTTCTTGAAGATAAATAATCAGCAGTCGGAATAATTCAACGAGGATAAGTAAAAAGAGAATATCAGCAGTGACAACATGAAAATCTAGGGGAGGAAGCAAGGAGAGAAACATATCTCTCACCTGAATCACCATGAAACTAAATAACCCAATACATAAAGAAATCACAATTATGTCTTGGATAAATTCCAAGCTACGCACAATCCGACCCCGATTAATTTGGTACATGGGAGTTGGGTTATTTTCAGCAGGCTGATACATAGAGCACTCTCAATTAATGTGTGAAGCGGTAGTTATGAGAAGGCAGAAGGGGGATAAGGGGGACAAGGAGGACAAGGAGGACAAGGGAGACAAAATAAATTCAAAATTCAAAATTCAAAATTCAAAATTAAGCATTCTATTTGAACTTTGACTTTTGCCCAATGCCCCATGACGCCACTGAGGGAGCCGGGAAACCCGTCCAACGCAGTGGCTCCCCAATGCCCAATGCCCCATTCCCAATTAATAATGATTACCAATTTTGCGGTGGTGGACTGCTGTTAATCCATCGATTTTGGCGACTCTTCCTGTTTGCACGGTGCTATAAATAATCCAATGATCGCCACAATCTATGCGGCTGGTAATTTCACATTCCATATAGGCTAAAGCTTCAGCTAAGATAGGCGATTCATTAGTTGCGGGATAAGTTTTGACGCCAGCAAAACGATCTGCACCGGGAGCAAAACGCTTGAGGAAATGTTTCATTAAGCTTTGATATTTGCCCTCTTCTAATACGTTTAACACGAAGCGATCGCCTACATGCATCAAAGATTCTATGGCTCTATCTTTAGAAACAGCAATGGCTACACCTAAAGGATTGAGGCTAGCTTGAGTTACCCAAGAAGCAAACATAGCACTTTGCACTTCGCCTTTTTTGGCTGTAATAATATACAGTCCGTTGCTAATGCGCCCAAGGGCTTTTTCTAAATCTGTATTGATAGATTTGATTTGTTTAATAGTGCGATCGCGGGTTAACCATTGACCTAAATCTGTACCTGCTTCTTCACACAATTGTTCTGTAGATTGACCAGGATGTTCTTTAATTAAAATCGGTGGAAAGCCTTCGGTTAATCCTAATTCTTGGAATTTGTTACGTAGGGGATAAACTGGTTCATCTTCGCCACCGCCTGATTCTAATAAGCCAATGGTTTGTTTTTGATGCGCCGCCGCTAAGATAGTACCAATCGCTGCATGTGCTGTCACTGAATTTTGGGATGGCATACTAATGACTAAACCAGATGCTTGTCCGACTAATTCCCGCACTTCTTGGGGTTCAGCGCTATTAATATCGACTAATTCGACAGCGACACCGGTTTTGGTACAACCATGTGCGATCGCTCTCACTAATTGTTCGCTATAGCCATAATCTTCAGCATAAAACATGGCTACTAATGTCTCTGTTTTTGCTTGTTCTAGGCTCCAAGTTCCATATCTACCCAACCATTCAGAAATATGGTGTTGTAGTAAAGGCCCGTGTCCTGTCGCCACTGTACCAATTTCTAATTTTTCAATTCGCTTGAGTGCTGCTAAAACCGAACGTGCATTAGGCCCCATCAAGCAATCATAGTAATATTTAAAATCTTCTTCGATGACATTAAAATTCTCATCATAGGTGTGATCGTCGCAGTAATGCATTCCAAACACATCACAGGTATAGAGAATTTTAGTTTTATGGTCATAGGTCAAAATGGTATCTGGCCAGTGTAAATTCGGTGCAGAAATAAATTCTAATTCATGCCCATTACCTAAGTCTAACCGTTCGCCACTTTTCACCAATTTTGATTTAAATGGCTGGTGAACCATGTTTTCTAAAAACTGAATTGCAACCTTAGCACCAACTATGGTGATATCAGGAGCCAATTCTAAAATGTTTCTCACCAAACCACTATGATCGGGTTCTGTGTGGCTCACAATTAAATAATCTATCTGCGCTGGGTCAATTAATCCAGTCAACAATTCTAGATATAAGTTCTCAAATTTGCGGTGAGAAGTATCTACCAAAGCGATTTTTTCGCTTTGAATTAAAAAAGAGTTATAGGTTGTGCCGTTCCGCAATCCAAATTCAATATCAAAACGTTCTCTATCCCAATCAAGACAGCGAATAGCAGTAGTTTCCGCACCTATTTTTGCAGTCTCAATCGTCAATAGTCCAGGTGCTTTCGTAATTGGATTAGCTTCTGTAAGTAATGCCATGTGTTTTTACCAAAAAGATATTTTCTATAGTTAAAGTTCTTATTATTATATTGACTGCAAACTAGTCAATTAGTAAAATGTTAATTTATAAAGGTAGTTATCAGTAAGACTTATTATTCGTCAGGTTGAATAATCATTGATTTTAATCAATAGGTATCATTGAATTATTAAATAATAATAAATCTGTCATTTAGGCTCTAGTTTAGACATTACTAATTTATTCAGAAAATAGAAAATAGGGGCTACAATATGAGATTTTTTTTCCAAAAATGATGCGTCACAGGTGCGTAAAATACAGAATATTTCAAGTAATACCAATTGGAAAAAAGAATGCGTCAGATTGTAGGGGCACTGGCACTGCCATGCCCTCTAGAATATTTTGATGTGTCGCAAATATTATTTGTATGCAAATAGAGGCATAAGTAATACTTTGCCCCTACAGCGTGGTATTTTTACCTGATACAAATTTAAAAAGACAGACAAATATACAACCCTAAACCCTTGTCCTGTCCGCATTCTTATCCCAATTTACAGCATATTTCAGGTAAATGAGGTATGCGCTTCGGGGCATGGCAGTGCCAGTGCCCCTACAATCAACAACTGGCAATCTGCTGTAGTGTTTGCGCTACATCAATATATTCTAGAGGGTATGGCAATGCCATACCCCTAGCATCTGGCGCATTCTTTTATAATTCGTAATTAATGAATTATTAATTACGAATTACGAATTATTGACTCAATTCACCAGTACCTTATTTTCTGCGGGTAGTTGGGCGCGAATTTCATTTTGGCAGGGGCGACCTTTTTCAATATCAGTAATATTAGATATGGTTGCCTCAGAAATATTACGCAAAGCTTCTTCTGTAAAGAAGGCTTGGTGTCCGGTGATTAGTACGTTGGGAAATGTTGTGAGATATTGGAAAACATCATCTTGGATGATTTCATCAGATAAATCTTCAAAGAATAATTCTGATTCTTGTTCGTATACATCGACACCAAGATAGCCAATTTGCCCAGATTTTAACCCAGCAATTACTGCTTCGGTATCAATCAGCGCACCTCGGCTAGTGTTAATAATCATGATGCCAGGTTTCATGTGGGCGATCGCTTGCTCGTTGATTAAGTGATAAGTGTCTTCTGTCAGGGGACAATGTAGGGAGATGATATCAGAATTAGCAAATAATTCTGGTAATTCTACATACTTACCACCGATGGCTTCTAATTCTGGGTTGCGAAACACATCATAGGCGAGGAGGTGACAGCCAAACCCTTTCATGATTTGTCCCAGAATTAAGCCGATTTTTCCTGTACCGATAATTCCCACAGTCCGCCCGTTGAGGTTGAATCCGAGTAATTTATCTAGGGAAAAATTACCTTCCCGTACCCGGTTGTAGGCGCGATGAATTTTGCGATTGAGGCTTAAAATTAAGCCTACTGCGTGTTCTGCAACCCCATAGGGTGAGTAAGCAGGTACGCGCACAACGGTAATACCTAAAGCTGCGGCGGTTTTTAAGTCTACATTGTTGAAACCAGCACAGCGCAGAGCTATCAGGTGAGTTCCATGTGAAGCGAGAATCTCTAAAGTCGAAGCATCTACCTGATCATGTACAAATGCACAAACCGCAGGAAATCCGGCGGCTAAGATGGCTGTATCTCGATTTAGTCGGGGTTCAAAGAAGACTAAATCGTGCTGTTTGGGATTATTTGCAGCTTCTAAAAACTGCCGATCGTAGGCTTTGGTACTGAAGACTGCTACTTTCATGCAAAAGTTGAGTTTGACGCTGCATTATTTACAAACTAAATAATAGCTTGATTTTATAAAGCGCGATCGCTGTTGTAATGTTGTCAGCGCTAGACTTTCACCACGATGTCAGCAAGTGGGGAATTACAGCAAAACTTTAGAATTGCTGATTATAGCTGTTGACAGTTGACAGTTGACAGTTGACAGACTTAAAAGCCTTTTATTGTCAGGGTTTTATCTTAGGTTGATGTCCTAATCTATCTGGCTACAGATACAAGGTTGGGTTGAACGAAGTGAAACCCAACAATTACAGGACTTTGAGTGTTGGGTTTCGTTCCTCAACCCAAACTACATCCTTCCCTGTTCCCTGTTCCCTGTTCCCCGTTCCCTTTTTTTGTGATCAGAGTTAAAAAATAATCCCCTCCATTTTTACAGGAGGGGATATGAATTTAAGCTGGTTCAAATACCCCTGAAGGAATCGGTACTAATTGCGGCGTTGATAAACAGATTCCCTGTCTGTACCAAATCCCCTCAACTTCAAAAGCTTCAAACTGTGTGGTTAAAATTGCCCAAGCTTTTTCATTGAGTCCAGCAGAATAAGTCCAAGTGAATCCCCTATCGTTGTGCAATCTTTGTTCTAGTTCGGCTAAATCTTGCGGTAACCAAAACTGTGTCATGACTCTGTGTGTCGCAATTTCTGGCGGTGTTTCTAGCATCTCAACCATTGGCTGATTCACAATTATTTGTTTGCGAGTATCTTGTCTCACTATACTTACAGGGCGATCGTTTTCTGCAGCCGCAACCATGCGGTATAACAACTCTGACGGGACATGTAGCTGGCTGCAAAATACCGCACCCTGATATTGCAAAATCCGCTCGGCTGTCTGTGAGGTTGTAGGCGCTGCTTTGGTAGCCATCCACCCAAAAAATTCAATCGGTTGCTTACAGCCTCGCCATTTAATCCGCACTTTACCATTAATTTTGTATGCAGTTTCGCTGAGTGCTTCTCCGTAGCTTTGCGCCAAGTAAGTGGCATCCCGCTTGGTTGGGGCTAAAATTGAAACCCCTTCATAAGACATTTTATAGTTCCACCCCGGTAAGTTGAGGATTTTAAGAATACTCGCACTCATCTTGTTTGACACCTTGAGAATCTTTAAATACTTTTACACCCTGTGTATCTTGATATACGGAAATTTTAAAAGTTTCTTCCCAGATTTTTTTTCTTTCCTCTTCTGGGATAGCTAAAGCGGATGTAATAATCGCAAAATCTCCTGGTGTTGGTAATACTTCGCCTTTAGCTAAGGCGGGTAAGTTTTTCACCCCACAACGCTTGAGTTTTGCCATGTTGATTCTGACGACATCAGCAATTGTTTTTGGCGCTGCTTTTTGCACGTTGAGCGCATATACATCTGTTTTTTTAGCTATCCACTCTTGAGCCATCTCCTCTAAAGCGTCGCTTTGAGAAATGCCTAAGCGGGCACAAATACTTTTAAATTCTAGGGCTAATTCCAGGGGGATATAGCCACTAATTTGTTTGTAATCTTCAGAGCGCCTTCTGTCGGTCATAAGTCAAAATTGTGAATATCGTTCTTGTCTCTATTTTCTCTCATGAATTCCAAAAAGCAAGACATTCGTATATGTCACATTTAAATGACAGCTTGACAAAAAAAAATGACAAGCCTAATATTAAGACTAGGAGCAGTAAGCAGCTGAAGATCAAAGAAACGGTAGACCACCTAGAAGCTAGCTACTTTTTTGCTAGTTAGCTTCTCACCTTTATTTAGGAATCCAAATCTAAAGGGTTTTTTAGACCCTTAAGTTCAGTATATATGCTTGTATTGATTGCGCAAGATGAGATCGTCAGATCTTTAAATTTGCCTACTTTAATTTACAGTTACATCACGGTATTAATGGTCTGTCTCCTAAATTTTGCTAGTTTGTCAGCACTGCAAACCTAATGAAACAAACTACCAAAGTCTTTCGCACAAAGAATTTCGCGCCGTTAAAAGTAAGTCAAATTGTTCGCACTCAACCACAGTAAACACCGTAATCGCTGCTTATTTGGGGTTGGAACCTATTCATCACATCGACTCGGCTAGAAAATATGACACAATTAACTTTCGATCAAATCGTTCATCCTTTATCTGAGTTTCCCAACATTGTCCATCACGAAGATAGGGATGAGCCGATGTTAGATATGTATACTATGGCAGGTGTATTACTGTATGCGGCTTGTGCCAATGGTAACTTAAAGGCGCAAGAAAATATTTTAGAAACATTAGCAGCCCATACAGAATTAGATGGGAATGTTTTATTTGAGCGTTGTAGAATGGGCGATCGCGCGGCAATTTTACAAACCACAAGTCTGATAGTTGCTGGCTTAGAAAGCAACCTGGAAACAGTGGAAGTATTCTAGATTGGTAATTTGTATCGGTAGAGTGATGTTTTCCCTAGCCCAGCCCAGAGAAAATATCACAGAAACTTACCGATCTATTGATGAATAGCTTAGTTCTGCCAAAAAATATTCAATCTGTGCTAGAGAGAAACAGCGATCCTGACGTTATTTTTAGGGAAATTTTACCCCTAATTGGCGAAGCGTTACAGTGCGATCGCTGTTTTCTATATTTACGCAATCCAGACAAAAAGCTGGCGAAAGTCGCTTATTATTGGCGACGCCATTCAGATATACCAGAGGCGACAACTTTCGACTGGACATTAGAATCAGAGTCTTTACCCCAAGAAGATCCTTTATTTGCAGCTGCACTCCGCGCCGATCCTTCAGTTTATGTTGAAGATATAGAAACTGCTAGTCCAGAAATTGTCAATAAAGAGTTTGAGCATCAGCACATGGGACATAGAGCCTTAATTCATGCTCATTTGCGATATAATCAGCAATTATGGGGAATTTTACAGCCTGCTGTATATGGGAAACCGCGAATTTGGTCACAAAGCGATCGCGTTTTGGTGACAGAATTAGAAAATAAACTTACACCCTTAGCGATCGCTTATGTCAAAGCGGTAACTGAATCTGAATTTGGTAATTAAGTATGGCAAAGTCAGATACTCCACTCACCGGAGAAGCATTAATTAAAGAAGTCTGTCGTCGCATTCGCGTGGCTCGCAGCTATTGGGATGCTCATAACAATGCAGCTTGTCGTGGTGAACGCGATCGCGCATTGACTCTTTACAATACATTAACCAAAGAGCAAAAACAGCAGATACCAGAAGTTTTACGGGTGTGGCTGCGTTATCGCAGTGAGAAATATTTTGGCGCACATCGAACGCAGCCTAAGTCAGCACGAAATCGAAATATATAAAATTTCACTGCTTTTCTAGGATGCAGAAAAGTGCTTTGGGAAGGGGATCTAATGTCCCATGATAGACCGTTTGTTTAGCTGAATGCAGAGCAAATTGCTCTTTGAATATCTGCTGAATCTCCTCTGGAGTAAAGCGATAAGGGCCTTGTTCTCTTGTTTCCTCTTGAGAGAAGCATTTTAGTAACAGGTAGCGCTTTGGTTGTAATAAGTTCGCGACTGTTTGCACGTAAGTATCATAGCTGTGGGGTGGTAGAACATGGAAACACCCTCTATCTAAAATCAAGTCGAAAGATTGTTGTAGATGGCTGTTAAGAATATCATCTTGCTCAAACGAAATTTCTAATCCCTTCTGATTTGCTTTGGTTGCTGCTTGATGAATAGCAGCCTCTGACAAATCTGTCCCCATCACCTGAAAACCGCGTTCGGCTAGCGCGATCGCTTGGGTTCCCGGCCCGGTTCCTAAATCCAGGACTGAACCATTGCTCAGTTCCAGGTTGATGAGGGCTTCCTCAACATCTGGATCTAAGTTGGGGTTGAACCAGGGCATGTTTTCAACAGGTTGTTCTTGATATAGCGTTTCCCAATTCGGAAATTCTCGTTCAGTCATCATTAGTTCCCTTTTTGATTTATTTTAGATAGTTGCTTTAGTTGGTGGGGGAATCCAGTAAACGCTGAGTGCATGAATGATGCTGACTAACATCTCAACTTCTGCTGGCTTAATTAAACAAAAATTTACACCTAACTCGTAAGCTGACTCAATATCTTCATCCAAAGCCGAGCCTGTTAACATCACTATAGGCATGTGCTCAAATTCTGCTTGTTGCCGTACCCAGCGCACAAGATATAATCCTGATTTTCCCGGTAGGCGTAAATCTGTTAACAGCAAACTTGGCAAAGGATGAGCTATTCTGTCTTCATAGGGAGGTTGTCCTGATAAATAACGTATAGCTTCTTCTGATGTTGTGAAGACTCGTAAATGAGGCAATTTCCCTAACTTTGAGCGTTGCAAGGCACGCCTCACCAATAAAGTGTAAGCAGCATCATCTTCAATATATAAGACAGTTCTGGTATCCAAATCTGCCATTGTTCTCACCTTTAGTTCAGGCTCAAAGGAAAAATAACGGTTATCCAATTCAGAATTCATAATTCATAATTCATAATTCCTATGATTGCTAGTTGAGTCGGAATTAAAGTATGAGGTAATCTGTTGCATTGCTACTACTAACTCGGCAAAAGATCCTGGTCTCACAATATAGGAACTAGCTCCTAAGGTAGTTGCTTGATGAATATCTTCGATTTCTCCAGAACTGCTGAACATAATCACAGGTAGTTGCGAAAATTCTGGTTGTTGTTTAATCCAAGCAAGTAATTCTATCCCATTCATGCGCGGCATTTTAATATCTGTCAAAATTAACTGAGGTAAAGGAGATTTTTTCAGATAGTTTACGGCTTGTTCGCCATCTTCAACTGCTTGAATTTGAATATTGAGTTTTAGCTTACTCATTGCCCGCTTAATTAATAATATATTTCCTGGCTCATCTTCTACTAGCAGCAGCAAATTCTGCCGAGTATTACTCATAGTTGTTAACTGTTGATTACTCAATGATTCTGTGCCGGAGTGGTAATACATGTGCCCCCGTAACAGAATACTAGAGTTCATCGTCACACACTTCTGTCTAAGGTTTGATCATTGCTCAGAGACGCGATAACCCTTGTCTGTACAATTGTCATTGGTCATTAGTCATTGGTCATTTGGGTATAAATTACGAATTACGAATTACGTAGGCGCAAGCCTTCCCGCAGGGTATTACGAATTATCCCTGTCGTAGTTCTAGCCAAAAACGGCTACCTTTTCCTAACTCTGACTCAACGCCGACACGCCCGCCTAGACGTTCAATACCCTTTTGGACGATCGCAAGTCCAACTCCCGTACCTGAATAGGTATCTGAGCTATGTAGCCGTTCAAATACGCCAAAAATTCGTTCTTGAAATTCGGGTTCAATGCCAATACCGTTGTCTGTAACCCAGATGCGAACCCAATCTTGGCGGTTTTCTGCCCAAACTTCTATTTGTGGTTTCACACCTGGCGCTACATATTTTAAAGAATTTGTCAATAAATTAATTAGGACTTGAGTTAAGATGGTACGCTGGGCAATTACCTGGGGTAAAGGCTGGGCTATGGTAATTTCGGCTTGTTTGGCTTGGCGTTCAGGTTCCAATTGCTGGAGAATTTCTGAGACGAGAGTTGTTAAATCAACAATTTGCAACTGAATTTCTGTTTGGCTGAGGCGACTGTAGGCGAGTAAGTCTTGAATTAATCGATCCATGCGTTGGGCAGAATCGGCAATGTGGCGAGCATATTCATGTCCGAGTTCATCTAAACCATCGCCATTATCCTCAACTAAGGCTTCAATTAAACCGCGAATGGCGCGTAGGGGCGATCGCAAATCGTGAGATACGCTATAAGCAAAGCGTTTTAATTCTTGGTTGACTTCTGCTAGTTGGGCGGTGCGTTGTTCTACTCGTTGTTCTAAGGTTTCATTGAGTTGCTTAACTGCTAATTCTGCGGCTTTGCGAGCGCTAATATCTTGAATGACACTAATAAAGTAGTCGGGAATTCCCCCAGGTTGTCTGACTAAGGAGGCTGTTAAGTAAATCCAAATTAGAGAACCGTCTTTACGAAGATAACGTTTCTCCATTGAGTAGGTTTGAATTTCTCCGCCTAATAACTTTTGTATGTAAGCTAAATCATTTTCTAAATCTTCAGGATATGTAATTTCTTGAAAGGTTTTCTGGATTAATTCTGTATGGGAATACCCAATAATATCGCAGAGTTTTTGGTTAACTCGCAGCCACCTACCATCCAATCCTACATGGGCAATTCCCACTGCGGCTTGATTAAAGGTAGCGCGAAATCTTTCTTCGGCTCTTTGCAGTTCGCTAACATCCCAAAATGCGCCAATTACGCCCCGCACGTTACCCGCATCATCAAATAATGGCACAGAGCGACTATCAAGAAACTTGACTTCACCATCATTAAAGACAAATTCAAAGTTAGCTTCTACACTTTCCCCAGTTCTGGCTGCTGTTTGCATAGGTAATTCTGGGGGAGGAATATCTACGCCATTTTTTTGAATTTTGAAATCAAAGGGATATTCCCCAGAAGCAGGTGTAGCTGTCATGATTCCCCCTGGCTGTCTGCGCATCATGGTGTAAGCGGCGCGGTTGTTTGTCATTACATGACATTCGCGATCATGTGCAATCCAAACGGCGACGGGAATCGCTTCTAAAAATATTTCTAATTCTTTGGCTCTGGCTCTGGCGCGGGCTTCACTTTCACGCAGAGCAACTTCGGCTTGATACCGCTCGGTAATATCTAATACATTGACAATGCGATAAAGGATATTACCCCACTCATCTTTAACAACTGTTATATCAATAAATACTGGAAATATTGTGCCATCTTTGCGAAGATGTTCTGATTCATAAGTCAGGTGTCCGGTTTCGTTCACCTGTTGCATAAACATCTGTGCCTGTGCATGAGATTCCGGGGGAAACAATTCTAAAATCGGTTTTCCGATTAATTCTGCCACTGTATAACCATGCATTCGCGCAAAAGCCGGATTAACTAATTCAATTACAGTTTCTCTACTAATTGCTAAGGCATGTTCGGCAAATTGAAAGATATCTTGATATTTTTGTAAATCGGCTTCGGCTTGTTTGCGATCGGTAATATCAATAGCCATTGTCATTACTATTTTACGGCGATCGCGCAATTTACCCAGAGGAGCAGAATAAAAATCCCACAGGCGTTTTTCTTGAGTATTAGTTGTTATATAATGTTCGCCTTGGGGAGTGCGTTCTGTTAATTGATATAATCGGGCGATCGCATTCTGCGTTTGTTCTTGACGCTTGAGATCCACCTGCGCTAATCTGTGGGCGCAGTACCAAGTTAAGCCTAAAAAAGCCACGACATTTCCCGTAACATGGAGAGAAAGCCCAAAAGCCTCATCAAACCAGCCAATCCTTTCTCCCCATAACTGCAACCATCCCAGAATAAAGGGAATCGCCACCGCCGCCGGTATCAGCACCCTAGCGGTAATTCCCCCGGCGGTATTGCTGACAAATAAACTCATCCATCCTCCCTCAGGGGCGGCAAATAAGATACCCAGTGAGAGAATTAAAAAGGCGATCGCTGTATGTAGAGCAGTAAATGTATAAAATGCTAATTCAAATATCAGTTCAGCACCGTAAATATAACCAATAACTACTTGTAAGGTAATTAACGTGGTAACCAGTGCTAATATTTGCACCAGTTGATAAGGAATAATTCTCCCCAGCAACAGCCACAAAGCTATACCCATCAAGGTAAAATTGAATGCTGTCACCGCAGCCATTCTTCCAGGATAAGAAGTGGCGATCGCTGTTGATTTTTCTGTAAATAGCAGTTGATCTATCCCCAGGTTCCAGCCAAATGCATACTGACTGAGATTCAGCAGTCCCAGTAAGGTAACAAATAAAGCACAACCTTGAGCTAATCGTCGTTTACCTGAATTAGTTGATTGTAAAAAATATAACCCCAGTCCGGCAAACACAAAGCCCAGTGCGGCATTAGCTTTCATTGTTACCCACTGAGGTAATATACTTTTGATAGTAGGAATATCAAACACCCAACCCAGCAGCACAAAGCAGCCGATCAACACAACACCAAAGCTGCAAACCTGGGAAGTTTTTTTGAGCGCAGTTAACAAATAGCGATCGCCCTGAGCAATATCCATAGTAGCTTCCAACTCCTATAAAATAGGGGCGCTGAGACTAGTGCTTTCTCATTAATTATCCTGGTTTGCTAGCTCCCCGACTTCTATAAGAAGTCGGGGATCTGCTCGTCAACCGTCAACAATCGCGATGATTTTACAGAGAAGTTCCTGGGAGAATCATCTAAATCTTTAAATCTTGCAAAGCCAGACGAATTTGCTCTATGCGCCTGCGATTAACGCCGAGATCCGATTCCCCCACCCGCGAAGCCGATCGCACGTGAATTACTGATTCATCCGTGGGAAAATAAAACTCGACATCATCAACAAATTTGAAGATGCGGCTTTTAGAAAGAGCATGAATGTAATTCTCTGTTTGTTCTACAACTTCGGTACGGGGAACTACTGAGAGGACTTTAAGTAAAGTCTCTTTAGCAACATTGGGATCTACATGGTAAGGAATCGGTTTAATAGCGTGTTTAGCATCAGCATCTTGACTGACAACACAGTTATCTGAAGCCGGACAAGAACTAAGATAACCATTATTTAATCCCAAGCTAGCAGCAAAAGCGGAATTAGTAGTCAGAGTTAAAAATATTGCTAAAGTTATACTGAACAAGAGTTTGGGAACAAATGCTCTTAGTAGACCGGACATGATAAATTACTCCTCAAGGGTGGAATAGCACTCAATTATTCTCGGTTATTTTGGTTGTTTTCTGTGAGTTGCTATTACCCTTTGTAAATCTCAAATTCGGTGAATTTTCCTCATTTGGCAAACATATTGCCTAAAAACGCGATAATTTCCGCCCAAGCTGAGGTAGCAGCTACCGCATCGTAGCGATAACCATCATCGCGCATAAATGTATGTTCTGCTTCGTAATTCAGAACTTTGTGGGGTATCTTGGCATTTTCTAGGGTTGTAATTATCTTATGTCTATCTGGTTCGGGGATGTGCGGATCGAGAGTTCCAAATACCAAAAGCATTTCGCCGTTAATTTCATTAAAACGATCAATTGTATCAGCTACGCCCTGCCCTAATTTACCACTGGGAATGCCTGTAGGATAGCAGCAGACAGCAGCTTTAATTTCCGGTTGAAATGCAGCGCGAAAAGCTAAATGTCCGCCAATACAAAAGCCGAGCGTACCTATTTTACCAGGAGCAACGGCACTATCGGTTTTGAGCCATTCAATTACTGCGCGACAATCAGCATCATAATCTGCGATCGCAGTTCGTCTTGCATCATCATTTCCCCGCATTCTTCCTAAATCATCGGGTTCAATTACCGTACCAATTAATTCCAGGCGATGAAATATCTCTGGTGCTGCTACTACATAGCCAAATCCTGCTAAGTAGTTCGCCAAACGAATGATGGGACTACCTAGTTGATAAATATCACTGTAAAATACAATACCTGGATACTGTCCTGCTGGTTTAGGTGCTGCTACATAGACACGCATTAAACTGTCATTTACTCTTAATTCAACATTGCGCTTAATAATTTGCACTTTTTTGTCTCCGCGTCCTGATTTGCTGTAATTTCTTCTGTTTTGTCAGAACCAAAGACTAATAGTGGAACAATTTGAGCGCGATTTTCAGGTAAATGAATTACATTCCCCAAATTCCCCAATTATGCAACGCCTCTGTTGCAGAAAATAGATTATACTACCATATAGTAATATAATAAATGTATATATAAATTAGCGAATCTTTATGTTAGAAAATTCACCTGCTGCTTTAGGGCAAATTGCGGATTATTTTAAAGTGTTATCGGAAATTAGCAGATTGCAAGTTTTATGTTCTTTGCGGTCGGGTAGCAAAAATGTCACAGAAATCATGAAAATTACGGGATTGGGACAAGCGAATGTTTCCAAGCATCTGCAAATTCTCACCAAAGCGGGGATGATTAAACGTCAACCCCAAGGTGTGAGTGTGTTTTATGAAATTACCGATTCGCTAATTTTTGAGATATGCGAATTGGTTTGTGCGCGTCTTTCTCTTCGTTTGGAAGAACAGTCACAGCAGTTGAAACAGTTAGATGCTTTAAGAATTCGTAATTCGTAATTCGTAATTCGTAATACCCTGCGGGAAGGCTTGCGCCTACGTAATTCGTAATTCGTAATTCATAATTTATAATTCATAATTCCTAATTCGTGAAAGTAACTTTATAAATTTGATTAGGGAGTGATTCTAGCTTTTTGATTGTGCTTGTATAAAAATAAGGACGGATGTTTTGAGGCTGAGGAAGCTGATTAAACTGATAATAAAGCACAATTGGGTGATGGTGAATTTGCTGTGTAGTTATGTAGCCTACTAAAGCATGTTCAAAAGAATGATAAGCATTCTTCCAGGGACGCATTTTGGGTAAATCATCAGGTTTAGGTTGATTAGTAGTTGCATCTATTCCTTTCCAGACTTCTGCATATTTGCTATCTACAAAATATTTGAACCAATAATTGTATGTTTGGGAAATATAGGTAGTAACAGCAGGTTTTTTTACTGCTAGAGATGCAGCAAACTGATCTAATTCAGCATAAATCCACCACTGTTTATCATGATTGATTTCGCCTCCTTTATTTATTTGAGATGCCCATGAACCGGATTGTTGCAAATATGCTCTTTCTAGGACGAGTAAGCCATTTTCTTCAGCAAATTTTTCTAGTTGAGAATCGCCAACTATTAAGCCAATCATCTGCAACATCCACATTGATTTAATAGTATGTCCAAAATCACAATCTGTTGTCTCTAGAGACTTATTTTCGGCTCTGAGAAAAAATAAATTATCTTTTGCAGAATAGAAATGAGATAGCATCATCTGTGATAGCATTACCATATCCTGCTTCCATTGACTCTGTTCTGGTTCTGGTAATAAAGGTGTGAGCAAAACCATATAAGTGTTGAGTTGGTCTAGCACAGCTAAAAGATGTTTGTCTGTAACAGTGCTATTGTTGCCATTTTTTAAAACCCACTGAAATGTCCCTAACTGGGAATTATTGTAATTACTAAAAATGTAATTTTTGACGGCTAAAATATCTGATAATACTTCAGGATCGCGAGTTAAATAATAATAAAAACTGAGTCCTAGTAAACAATAAGCTTGTTCTTGGGGATTACGATATTCTACTGCTGGTTCCCAGGTGTTCTTTTCATCATCCCGGTAGCTATATACTCCCCCATTTTTTCTATCAAATGCTTGTGCGCGTAGATAATTAACTCCAGCTTGCGCATATTCTAAATATTTGGGTTCACCAGTGAGGTGAAAAGCAACTCCATAGGCGTAAGTCTGGCGAGAAAGTGCTACAACATAAGTTCGAGGTAGCATCAGTCTATTAAAATTTCGGAAGGTTTTGATTTCCGGACAAGGATTTTTTCTGTCTAACAAAGCGCCATTATTACAGCGAATTGATGGAAAATTCCCAATGGGGTAACCTAAAGCTGATTCCATTGTCCAAAAGGGTAATAAATCTTGGTTTAAATGTACTAACCACCTTTTAGCTGTTGGGAGGAAAGATATATTTTGTTTAGGGGAGATAAACGGTTTTGCAACTGCTTTATTAACAATATTAGGAAAAAAAATGCTAGATAGGCTAGATATTAGAGCCAATTGGCAAAATTTTCGTCTATTTGGTTGCATAATACTTTTTGTAACCTGACTTATGGCATAATATATAATGTACTGGGTCAGAATGTTTTGTGCGAAAAAATACACCAATCAAGTCATGATTAAGAGTTAATTATCGCAGAGATGACGATCGCTCTCGTTGACATTGGGATTATTTTTAAGGTAATCTTTGATACGCAAGCAACCGCTTTGGCGTAACTCGGTTAAATCCAAATTCCACAACTTTAACCCGCTATCTTCACCTGCGCTAATTAGGGTATTACCATCAAGGCTAAAGCTGATGCTATTAATTTTACCAGGGTGACCGATTAGAGTTTTGAGTAAAGTGCGTAGTTTACCGCCGTAGGCATCGCGAATATTCCACAGCTTAATCGTACCATCGACGCTACCAGAGGCGAGTATTTGACTATGGGGGAGAAAACTCAAGCTGGTGACACCACTGGAATGTCCGGTGAGGGTGTGGATTAAAGTTCCGTTGGCGACGTTCCACAGTTTGATGCTATTGTCTAAACTAGCAGCAGCGAGGATGGTGTTATCGGGACTGAATTTCACAGATGCGATCGCTAGTCCGTTTCCCTGTAAAGTTGTGACAAGGCTACCATCAATGCGCCAAAGTTTTACCGTATTATCGTAACTACCAGAAGCTAGCAGTTTACCATCATTACTAAAACTGACGCTGCTAATTGCGTCTGTATGTCCTGTGAATGTGTGAAGTAATTTTTTATCTGCAAGTTGCCAGATTTTAATAGTTTTATCGGCGCTACCAGCAGCTAACATTTTACCATTGGGGCTAAAACTAATGCTAGTTACTCGCTCAGAATTTCCTGTGAGGGTATAAAGTAGAGAATTATTGGCTATATTCCATAATTTAATTGTTTTATCGTCACTGGCAGCAGCGATAATTTTATTATCTGGGCTAAAGTCTACAGCATAAATTGGCTGTTTGTTTCCAGATATAGATTTAATTAATTTTCCGTTTCGCTGCCATATTTTAATTATGCCATCCCAGCCAGCAGCCGCAAACATTTTGTTGTCATTGCTAAAATTGGCACTGTAAAATTTACCTTTATCTAAGGTATTTCCTATATTATTTATTTCCCAAAGTCTGACAGTTTTATCAGCGCTAGCAGAAGCAATCATTTTACCATCTGGGCTGAAACTCAGACTATTAATTACACCACCATGTCCTGTTAAAGTTTGGCTGAGGATATATTCAATTTGGGATGGATTTTGATTAAGCCAAATTTTAACAACTGCGTCATCATCAGCAGTAGCTAGCATTTTACCATCTGGGCTAAAGCTGATACTATTGATTTGGTTTGTATGTCCTTCAATGGTTTGTAAAATTTTGCCTTGACGATTCCATAAATTTATAGTTTTATCGCCACTAGCGGAAGCGATAATTTTATCATCTGGGCTAAATTTTACAGAGGTAATGCGTTCTTTATGTCCTGACAGCGTTTGCAGGAGTTTCCCATCAGTAAAGCGCCACAGCTTGACTAAATTATCTTCGCCACCAGAAGCAATAATTTGAGAGTCGGGACTAAAGCTAACAGTATTTACCCAACCATTATGAGCATTCCAGGTATTCAGCAAAGTTCCGTCAGTTCGCCATAACTTTATCGTTTTATCTCGACTGGCAGATACAAGTGTTTTACCATCGGGACTAAAATCAACGCTGTTGATAATATCAGTATGTCCTGTGAAAGCTTTGATGATTTTTCCATCTATATTATAGAGTTTGATAGATTTACCCGTACTGGCAGCAATTAATTTATCGTCGGGACTAAAAACTACAGATGTAAATCTTTGATTATCGGTAATCGTCTTGAGAATTTTACCATCTGCACGCCAAAGTTTAATTGTCCCATCATCGCTAGCAGAGGCGATAATTTTACCATCATGACTAAAACTTACAGCGTTAACTTGTTGGCTGTGTGCTTGTAAACGGTTGATTTCTTGAGATTGGCTGACAGCTTGCTCAAGCGTCGCGACAGTTGCTAATTGAATATCTTTATTTGCTGTGGATACTTGTTTAACTTCTCTCCCAGCTTTTACACTAGCAATTAAAGCTTCGAGTTGCTGATTGGATAATAATAAAGCTTCCGAGGAAGCATTTAACGCAGAAATTTCCCTTAATTGCGCCGCTTGTTTTTGCAAATAAGCGAAAACACCAAAACCACTAGCCGCAATACCCAACACACTAATCACAATAATTGCTTGTTGCGCTTGACGCAGACGCTTCTTTTGTGCAAATTGCTGACGTTTTCTTTCTGCTAAACAAGCTGCAATAAAACTTTGCACATCTTCAGATAATTCATCGGTATATTTAATATAAATTTCTTCCGCCTCAGCTAACCGGATACCTTGCAACAAAAAATCAGTTTGCTCCTGATTATGTTTCCATAAAGCTGCTGCTTGTTCAATTTGACGCTGCGATCGCAATCTACTACGATTTTCCTCCAACCACCAGCGCAAAGTTGACCAATGACGAATCAAAATTTCATGAGCTACTTCTATTGTCACCGATGACGCCGCCACACCAACCATAACATAATCCCCCCTGTCCTCCTTGTCCCCCTTGTCCCCCTTATCCCCTCCCACCACCTCATCATCCACATTCACCACAACTAACTTCGCCGCAGTTAATACTTGCAGAGTTCTTTCCACCAAAGCGACGGGGTATTTTTGCACTACTAACTCTGATTTCCATACTCTGCGTCGGGTATCTTCTGTACCTTCGCCTAATTGAGTCAGAGACAGGAAAATCCATCTAGCACAATCTTGCGCCTGAGAATCTAAACTTTCGTAAACAGCTTGCGCCTTTCTTTCTAACGCACCTTTAATCCCACCTACCTGTTGCTGATAAGCTGCGAGCGTCAATTTTCCATCTTGGCGGAATTCCCACAACTGTTCTAGAACAAATTCTAACAGTGGTAAATCACCAGCCGAGTGGTTTAACTCCTGTAATAGAACCTCCACCAATTCCGACTCAACTTTTAAGCTGACTTGTTCTGCTGGATTAATGATGACACGACGATAATCGCGATCGCTCAAATTCGGCGGAACCAATATACTAGATTCTTGTAATAAACTCGCCAGCGCTGGAACTTCCAAACAAGCAGCGATAAAATCAGCGCGTAAAGTAATAACTAATTTAAATTTATCCGCCGCATATTCCATTGCACCCAGCAGCAACTCTAAAAATCGCTGTCTATCTTCACCAGGTGCAAGGGTAAACAACTCCTCAAACTGATCCACTACCAAAACTACCACAGACTCAGGACGACTCCGCAACCAATAAACAAAACCTTCCACCCCCTGGTAAAGCATTCCCTCAAGTACCAGCTGCGACGATGCAGACAAACCCCCTTGTCCTCCTTGTCCTCCTTGTCCCCCTTGTCCCCCTTGTCCCCCTTGTCTCCCTTCCCTTTGTCCCCCTTCCCCCAACCGCCTCGCCAACTCTGCCAAAGGACGCACACCGGGACGCATACTTTTAATTAACCAAAAATCACTCCCAGGTAATTGCTTCCCCTGACGTAATTGGGCAATTAATCCTGCTTGCACAACGGAAGATTTACCACTACCAGAAGCACCAACTACAGCTAAGAAAGATTTATGAGCAATTTGACTAATTAAATGCTGAGTTAAAGATTCTCGCCCGAAAAAATATTGTGCATCTTCTGCCGCAAAAGCTCTTAATCCTCGGTAAGGACAAATTCTTAAATCTAAAGCCGATTTTTTCTGACTGCGTGCGCCAGTTGTGGCGGGGATAATTTCAATTACACCTTGAGTTCCTGATAACCAAAAATGCAAGGGTAAAAATGGATTGCGTTGTGTTTGTGCTGCTAATTGCACCTGTAATTGAGTAATCCAACCTGCTACAGATAAACCAGATTGTTGATTAGCAGCTTTTAAAGTTGCAATTAATGTTTGGGCGAAAAATTCAGGATTATCTTTTGGCGAAGTACCCGCAATAATACATTGTCCTTTCTCCGATTCTAGGCGCAAATCCTCTACCCACTCTTGCAGGGAAGATACATTAGTCGCGACTACAGGAAAATCTAAAATAATAATCTGTTGATTAATTTGAGAACGGCGTAATTGTTGTTTTAACCAAGAACGACTCAGCCAAATATCATCTGCGATTAATAATGCAGCTTCTCCGGCGGGAGTTTCTTCCAATCTTCCCCGTAGATATAATAATATAGTTGCCGCTTCTGGTAGAGAATGCGGGGAATTATGCAAATAAACTTCTGCATTTAGCTGTGAGGTTTCCCGCAAATCCAAGACAGGTTGAGGAAATGCATCATTATTATAATTAGCGAATCCAGGCTTTTCTCCCTCTCCCCTTGTCTTGCCATCATTTTCTACTTGGCGATAATAGACACCTAAAGCTTGTTGAATTGCATAGCGAATATCTTTACCAGTTGTTTCTCCAGAACGCAGCAAATATTCCAATTCAAAATCGCCAGTGTCAACTAATATCTTACTAAAATCCCGCGTCCCTTGAGAACCAATAAACCCCTCAATTATTAATGCTAATCTTACAGAATTCGATTCAGCGATCGCCGGAATTTTACCTAATATTAATTCTCCCACTCCTTCCACAATCCGCTTAGGCGTTTGTAAGGGATATTCGCGCTTCAGTTCTGTGTCTCCCTTGCCGCGTTTTTGCTGGTTAATTAAGCGTAACTGTTGATTAGTTTTATCTATATATTGTAAAGTCTGGTGATAAACATAGCGATATAGCCCATCTGCAAAAATTACGCCTTGAGCATCGGCAGCATCACCATATAAACCCCGGGTTAAAAAATAAGTAAATACGCCATGTCCTAATTCGGGAAATTCCCAAGATAGTTGATTAACATCACAGGAAAGTAAGGCATAAAAACCCTTACTTTTACCTGCATTGCGTTGCAAAACTTCTACTAATTGCGGCGTGGGATTTAATAAAGTTTCGCCAACTCCTCGCAGTGTCATTCCGCCACTATGACAAGCATCTAGCCAAACTAATTGATTTTGTGCGCCGCTTTTACTTAACTGTGCCAAAAGTTCTTTAACAGGTAATCCAGTCTGTTCTAAATTATCTTTACGGGTATCTGCCAAACACAAAAATGCTTCTTGAGTATTTGGTTGTAATATCCCATGTCCAGAAAAATAAAATAAAACTGTGTCAATTGCTTGCACATTAGCCGCAATTTCCTGTAAACTTGTTTTCAGTGTGGATAATAGTGGCAATTTTTGGGCAAAGTCGTGATAAATCTTTACCTCTTTTTGCGGAAATTGCTCTTTGGTTGCAACTGCTAAAGCTTCAGCAAGTACCTGACAATCAACTGCGGAATAACGTAGAGAAGGAAGTTCCGCATCTTGATATTGATTCACACCCACCAGTAATAACCACAATTTCGGGACAATTGTTTGCTTTGCTTGAGTCGAGCTACTGGTTGTTACTCCGCGTGGGCACATAGGTTATGGGGCATGGGGCATTGGTCAAGAGTCAACGGTCAACAGTCAACAGTCAACAGTCAACAGTCAACTTCAAGAATGTTGTTTACTTATATGATTTCATATAGGTGGATTGCGATCGCTTTATGCAGAGTTTTCCGCAACAGATAAATTAACTACTATAGCAATCCTCAATTATTCACAAATACCTGTCCTCCTTGTCTCCCTTGTCCTCCTTGTCTCCCTTGTCCCCCTTCCCTTCCCTTCCATATATGTCCTTACCTCATATCTTTATCACGCGCCGCTTACCTGCTAGTTTAGAACAACTACAAACAATCGCAAATGTAGAAGTATGGATGGAACGTCAACCACCACCATATGATATTCTGCTGGCTAAGGCTCAGGCGGTTGATGGATTATTATGTCTGTTAACCGACAAAATTGATAGTGAATTAATCGCCGCTTCTTCTCTCAAAGTTATTAGTCAAATGGCAGTAGGTTACGATAACATCGATATTGCCGCAGCTACAGCCAAAAAAATTCCTGTTGGTCATACGCCTGGTATTTTAACCAATGCTACCGCAGATTTAACCTGGGCATTAATTATGGGCGCAGCTAGGCGAGTGGTGGAAGCAGATAAGTTTACTCGCGCGGGTTTGTGGAAGACTTGGGAACCAGATTTATTATTAGGCTCGGATGTAGCAGGTGCTACTTTAGGGATTATCGGCTTAGGGCGCATTGGACAAGCTGTTGCTCGTCGTGCCCAAGGTTTTGATATGAAAATTTTGTATACAAGTAGACAAAGATGTGCACCAGAAATAGAGAAATTACTGAATGCGGAATTTGTCAGTTTGGAAAGGTTACTGCAAGAATCCGATTTTATGACAATTCATACAGCAGGCAGTGAAGATACCTATCATTTGTTAAGCGATCGCGAATTTGCATTAATGAAACCTTCAGCTATGTTAATTAATACCGCTAGAGGTACGATTATCGATGAAAATGCATTGTATCGGGCATTGTCGCAACAAAAAATAGCCGCAGCCGCTTTGGATGTGACGGAAATCGAACCCTTACCAATGGATAGTCCGTTGTTGAGTTTAGATAACTTAATAATTACACCGCACATTGGTAGTGCTAGTCAGCAAACAAGAAAAAAAATGGCAGAAATGGCGATCGCAAATTTGATTGCTGGGTTAAAAGGCGATCGTCTTGCTCATTGTGTGAATCCACAAGTTTACAGTTAATTTCTGATTTTACCACAATTCTCGCCTTTACCCGAAATAACGCCCGCAGGGTAGCCGCTCCGCGTCTATGTTCAATTAGCCGCACCCTTGAGAGTGACGGCGGGATTTCGGGAAAATATGCTGTACTTACGTTGATTTACGTAATATTCCCCATATTTGATTGCTAGCCATACAATATTCTGGGAATTATGCTGAACCAAAATAAAGATTGATTAAGGCAAGCTAGCTGTAGAACTTTATACAGGATTGTATCTATGGCACGTCAAAAATTAACATCGCGAATTCTCGAAAAAGCGAAAGCGCGCGCTATGGGATTACAAGCTATCGATCCAAATATAAGTTTTGGCGATGCTTGCGATTTACAAAAGATGATGCAACTAATTGAGACATTAAGCCAGAAATTAGATGCTCATAATCAAGCTTTGGAAGTAGCTGATACCAGCACAACTGAACTTAATGTGATGGAAAAATCTTTAAATCAGCTGTCTCAGAGAATACTGTTAGGTGTGGCTTGTAGATATGGTAACGACAGTTCCGAATATAAAATAGCAGGTGGGGTGCGGAAAAGCGATCGCATTCGTAAAGCTAGAGCTACTAGAATCAAAAAAGCAAAGGCAAAATCGGCGTTGTTGAAGAATGAAGTGTGAATATATCACAGGAGTGGTTAGATCCCCGACTTCTTCAAGAAGTCGGGGATCTCGCAACCCATCAACTTCTTATTCTAATTCGGCAATTAAATTGAGAATTTCGCGGTAGTATTGTAAATTACCATCTTTGTGAAATAAATTAGCAGATTCTTGGAAGTCGGCTATAGCTTTTTCGTAATCCCCTAAATTACGGTAAACATCAGCACGTACTAAATAAGCTTCTGTCCAATGGGGTTGCAATTGTAAGGCTTGATTTAAATCTTTCAGTGCAGTTTCTAAATCGCCTAGCCATGAATGACTACGTCCACGATTAAACCAATCTTCAGCAAAACTAGGCTCAATAGCGATCGCTTGATTATAATCTACAATTGCCCCTTCATAATCTTCTAAAGCATAACGCGCATTACCGCGATCGCTATAAAATGCAGCCGAACGAGGATTTAATTTTAAAGCTTGGGTATAATCAGCAATCGCGCCTTCATAATCTTCCATCGCATAACGCAAAGAACCGCGATTATAATAAGCTTCCACTAATTCGGGATTTAGTACAATAGCTTGGTCATAATCTGCGATCGCTCCTTGTTCATCCCCAATTTGGCGGCGGACGTTACCCCGGTTACAATAAGCTTGGGAAAAGTCTGGAGCAATTTCGATGGCTTGGGTATTATCGTTAATTGCGCCTTGGTAATCTTGCAAAGCTTCCCGAACTATTCCCCGTCCATAGTAAGCTGTAGCTAAGTTGGCATTAAACATCAAAGCCCAATCATAATCTTTAATTGCCCCTTGATAATCGCCTAAACTACGTCTCGCCGCAGCGCGATCGCAATATCCCTCAGCCATGAGAGGATTAAGTTGCAGCAGTTTTGTACTATCTTTAATTGCTTCTTGATATTCTCCTAATTGACGACGCACGTTAGCTCTTAAGCCGTATACTAAATCTAAGGTGGGATTCTCTTGCAATGCGTGGTTATAGTCGCTAATCGCTCCTTGATAATCGCCTAAAGCACTGCGCACCAAACCCCGTTCGTAATATGCTTGGACATCATCAGGATTGAGTTCGATGGCGTGATTAAAATCCGCGATCGCTTGCTGATAATCTTCTAGGTGAGCGTACACCAAACCGCGATTATAATAAGCACCAGCAAAATTAGGATTAATTTCTAAAGCGCGATTGTAATCTTTAATTGCTCTTTGACAATCTGTGAGAGCATAACGGGCATTGCCGCGATTGTGGTAAGCTTCGGCTAAATTGCCATCGATTTGTAATGCTTGGTTATGGTCGTTGATTGCTTGCAAATACTCCCCCAGGATATGATAAACATTACCGCGATTGGTGTAAGCGGCAGCGAAGTGAGAATTTAACTGTAAAGCTTGGTTAAAATCTGCGATCGCTCCTTGATTATCGCCGCGATCGCAACGTGCAACACCGCGATTGTGGAAAGCATTGGCAATATCAACATTAATATAAGTAGATAACACAGGATTAATTTCTACAGCTTGATGAAAATTTTCTAAGGCTGTATCGTAGTCTGCCAAGGCAAAATAAGCCTTACCCAAACTGTGATAAGATTCAGCAAGATTGGCGTTGATTTTTAATGCTTGTTGATGATCGGCGATCGCGCCTTCGTAATCTTGTAACAGAAAACGCACATTTCCGCGATTGCAGTAAGCTTCCGCAAAATCCGGATTAATTTCTACAGCTCGATTAAAATCGGCGATCGCACTGTGATAATCTTGAATTTCTCCACTAACAAGCATCCCCCGATTATAGTAAGCTTCTGCAAACTGAGGCTTCAGTTCTATAGCTTGAGTATAATCCGCGATCGCTCCTTGATAGTCCCCTTGAAAGTTTTTGTTTAAACCCTGAGTCAAAAAATCTTCAGCATTCATAAAATTTATATAGATAGTCAATTTCACAGTCAGCCAGAACAATAGGAAGTTACACCTTAAGTTACATAAAGCAAGTCTCTTCTTGTCTAGAATGCAAGATGTGAATAAAGGCTCATTATAGACGACATAAATTCGCCTACCAAGGTTGTACTTGTAGCATTTTCAACGCAGTTCGGGATGAGGGGTTAAACCCTTTGGTAGATGAGTTGAGGAGTATTTTCCGCGCTGATTCCAGCCAGAACTCACCATAATATCTCAGTCCCAAACATCTATCTCAATGTAATTAATTATACTTTTTTTAGAGAATATATGAATAAAAGCAAAACCAGGCGGAATTTCTGGCTGACTAATGTTGCTGTAGCTAGCGGTATTGTCGGCGCTGATACCTTAACAAATAATACTTCTAAAACACCATCAGCTATTGTGAGATACAAGTCAGGAAACGCCTGATGCGCTGATTTGAAAACAGCGATCGCTCGCGTCGCTATTTCATTTTACGGTAATAAAACAATTACTTGTGCTGAAGGTGGAATCATCCTCACGCACATCGATTAATCTTCTCTCACCTTAATTTTCTCTGTAGGTAACTTATTTTTTAATCTCTATGCTAAGATATCTAAAATAGGGAATCATAAAGTGCAAAAGCAAAAATTATTCTGGGAAATTAGATAGAATCTAAAAGGTAAAATTATGCTTTTGTGTAAGTAAATCTAATTAAAGTAAACGTAGCATTTTGTAACCAAAAATTGGTATTTTCTTGTATCAACCTAAAACTAGACAGTCTCATCTTTCCTTGGTAATGACGGCGTTAGCTGATAGGGAAGCATTGATAAGTTTGATATCTACAATAGGGAATTATGATACAAGGTAAGTCACCCAAACTGCACCAGAAAAGTTATAAAATCAGTTGCAGTTGGGATAATTATGTTAATCGCGAACAAACTTTTCACGGATGTTCGTCAAGGTATAGTAAAGGAATCAAATTTCCGGTTTGGGTAAACCAACGGTTTGAGGAAATGAGGTTCTAATTCTACAATGTTGTAGAGGTATTGTAGCGTTGAGACATCAGTAGCAGCGCTAGGGTTCTGGACAGATATCGGTTTGCTTGCAGTTCATCAGTTATCTGGGATTCTTTGACATTATTAATTACTCACTATGTTAAACTTTGCCTATTCATCGATTGCTCTAGGTTTAGCTTTACTTTGTTTAGCTATCACTCCCAAAATCAATAATTCTGTTGGGCAAATATTAGCTTTATTATTCGCGACTTTTTGGTTATGCTCTAGTCTATTTTTTTCGCTGATACCTATTGAATTAATATTAGCGATCGCTCTTTTTTATCTCACTCCCAAAGTTCATTTTTGGTCGCGGATCAAGTAACTTTAGTAAATCTAAATTATTCATGAAGATTTAAATACCAGATTTCTGACAGAAATTTGGTATTTGCTTATGAGGTAGCTAAATCACAATTTCACCAAGATAGATGATGCTTTGTTAATCAGACTTATTTATTGAAAAGAATAGTTATTAGATCCATCGTCAGCAAACCGATGTATCATAAAGGTAGCTTTACAAAAATCTACAATGATAGAACGCCCAATCAAGAAATCGGAACGTCAGGCTCAAGCCAATACTGACAAAAATTCGGAAAATTCGGCTGATTTACAGCCAGAGTCTCATCCTAGAGGCTCAAAATCGAGAGGTAATCGTTCCTCTGGTAAAGGAAAAAAATCATCTTTTGGTGATGAAACCAAGCAACAGGTTAGTCCCGCACTAGTAAGGGGGCCAAAACCCGTTAAACCGAAAGTTAATCTGAAAGCGGAGACGGAAACTGAAGCAGAACCTAGTGCTGAAGAATCTCAAGATTCATAGGGGATGAACTCAGCTTTCATCGTCTGCCTATGAGTAGTATATATACTCACTCACCGGTTATTGATAGCAAGAACATTGAAGTGTACGGTAGTAAAAATTCATTACCATTGTGACAAAACAGGTTTGACTAGTTCATAATCCCACATCACATGATAATGCTTTTCTATTAGTTATCGAGAAAAGAACGCTCCACACAAATCAAATTGGATTGCTATATATCTTGAATAAAGATAATCTCAACATAAATAAAGCTCCTCACAGAAATATAGAGGAGCTTTAAATTTTTTAAACAGCTAATGACTAAAAATAATATAACTTCGCTGATAGAGATAATCGTCTGTCTATGGAAAGGCAATTATATAAATTTAATTGGTCTTATAAATTACAATTTTTGTTAAATAAATGCTCAAGGTTTAGCAGTGCTAAACCCCGATGAATATATACAGCATATTTCAGGTAAATGAGGTACGCGCTTCGGGGCATGGCAGTGCCAATGCCCCTACAATCAACAATTATCTGTACCTCACCAACTTGCAATTTGCACTCATTAGCGTTGCTGCTCAATGCATCAGTCAGATAAGTTTGGTCTTAGCTGACTGGTAGATTATCAACCTACATCAACACTCAACTGTTTTCCGAATGGAGAGCATTTAAAGCCAATTCTGCTGGATGAGATACTCCATTAGCTGCGAGATTAACTTTTTCTAGCCTGCGAAGCACAATCATACCGCGAGAGCGATTTGATGAGGAGTCTTTATCTACGCAAGCTGCATATAAACGCTGAATTGAGCATTTCCAAAACCGGGTATACCGTTTAGGATTGGTATCTGCAATGGTGACTTCTTGAGTTTTGGGATCGTAGTCTGCCAATAAGGAGAAATGTCCACCTTCTAAACTGGGATTTTCATGGGCAATCCGAGTATTAAAGTTGAGAATGTGAACATCAGTTTCATCACAAACAGCAGTTTCCACTTCCTTGATAAATGCTTCGAGTGTCATACTCGGTTTATCAAAATGCTCCATCCGAATCGACAGAGGTAAGCCTTTTCTTTCTATGTAGATTTTACAGCTGTCGTAGGTTTCTGCTAAAGTCATCCCATCATCTAAAACCGATGCGATCGGTAGGTGGGTGATGTAGAAAATATCATCAACAGTCGTCAGATATCCCAATGCAGTCAAAGCATAGGCGATCGCAGTGACATTACAACAGTAAATAGGCTGCTGAAACTGATGTAGTTGAATGATTTCCAAATCCCGTTTGGAAATCTGAGCTATGTTCTCAATATCCATTGATTTTTACTTTAATAGCTAATACCTAGCTTTTGTATTGTGTTGTAGCACTTTTTACAGTCACATATTCTATGAGTAGCTTGGCAAAAATACAAGGACATATAAGACAATTAAGTAAATAAATTCAGACAGATAAGCTCAAACCTATCTACTTTGCAAAGTTTAACTTTAATTAAACTTTTATGTATTGAGCATTTTACCTTGCTTTAAATACAAGAAATTTAGTTTAGCTTAACAAAATACTACATAATTCATCAATTTTTTGTCTATTTTCAGCAATCATCCGATGGGCTATAGCTTGTAAAATATCAAAAACAATGGATAAGTATCAATAAATTTGATTTTATATATTTAAATCTTGCGGTATTCATGTTAAATAGTAGACTGATAGAAGTTGTAAAAACTTTTGCTAAAAAAAACTGCGATCGCTGACGATCATCTCAGGATTAGCTACCAAGAAACTTTATGATGAATTAGCTAGCTATGATGAGAGTGCGATCGCTGATGATGAATGTATTTCTCTTTGATAACCCACAACTAAGCTTATTTACTGACTGGCAAGAATGGATAACTGTGTCTGCATATTTAAGTTTGACAGTTCTCGTTATCTGGGGTGTATTTAACGCCCAAAAGCGATGAAAATTACTGCTTAAAGAAACGACATATCAGTTCACCTGGGTCTTTGTCGCCAAATGGTACAAAAGTCCCATCTTTGAGAATTTTAACTTGAGAGCGGCAGTTATAAACTTTCGTCGGCTCTTTGACATCATCTACACTCACAGAGGCTTTGTATTCCCAGTAATTTTTAGCGCTGCGTTGGATACTGAGAATGCAAACACGATGTCCATGATAGTTTTGGCATACAGCAGCAGTAGCTGGAAGCGCTACTGTCAACGAAAGCATCAGCACCAGTAACAAAGTCAAACATCTAATCGCGCTCATAGGCTCTCCATTCTCATTTGCGGGAAATCATACAGTATCTAGGTGTAATCTGCTGTATCTATGACGTAGAAAGGGTAGATTTACCAGCTTATTTACCCAAAAATGGCGATCGCAGAAAAATATGTAGGAATTGTCCTGGCAAAATCTGTATTGCATTCAACTAATTTATTGATTGATTGCGATTAATACATTGCTTTAATGCATTAATCGCATATCTAGGTTTGAATCAAAACCAGATAGATGCGATCCTCATTAGTGGGAATAAAGATGAACGCCCCTGGTAATAACCGGGGGCTTTTTGTTTTTAGGTTGCAAAGCGCTACATCACCAGAGAATTTAGCTCATGATGTTGAGTCAATGAGGATCTGTGACGATTTAAGAATCTAGCCAGGAATTTGCTGTATTTTCAAACATTGGATATGCGATCGCTCTAATTTTCCAGTGAAGCAGAAAAAGCGATCGCACTTTTTCACCCTTTTACGCTTTAAACGTCAACACGGGACTCAACCGCGCCACTATACCCACCATTTCCGCCTCAACCTGGACATCAATTACAGATTGAATTGGTTTATAAGCGGCTGGTGCTTCTTCAATTCGCCGTTCTTCCCGTAAGGTGATGCAGTCAACTCCAGTTAATCCGAGTTCGGCTTCACTGTGAGATGCACCTTTGCGGTTAAGTTCAAAACGAGATTTTACTCTCCCCGCACCATGTGATGCAGAATAACAAAATGCCGGATTACCTTTACCCACCATCAAATATGAGTAAGCACCCATTGAACCGGGAATAATCACAGGTTGTTCTGCATAAGCTGGACAAGCACCTTTGCGGGTTACCCATCCCTGACCTTCGGGTAAGGTGATGTTGTGCGGTAAGTCGTAAACTAAAGGTGCTTCCACATCACCGTAAACTTCCCGTAACCGCAGACGTAGTAGTTCTGCTAACAGTAGGCGATTGATAAAACCATAGTTAGCAGCTGTGGCTTCAGCTTCTAAATAACTGGCGACTAGTTCGGGGTGGGAATACACAGAAAGCGGGAAAATCTGGGATTGTGGGTATTTTAAACCTTTTTGCCAAGCCGCTTTCGCTCTATCTCGCCACATTCCCCCAATATACTTACCTACATTGCGGGAACCAGAGTGAACCATGAAAGCTAACTGTCCCTCACGCACTCCCCAAGTATGAGCCAAGGCGCGATTTTCTACTTTATCTACTCGTTGGACTTCGACAAAATGATTCCCAGAACCAATAGTTCCTAGTCCCCCATCGCGTACTAATCCCTCATCGGGAACTAATTCTGCGGGTGCAAGTTTCCAGTTACCATCCATTGAACCACCAAAGAAGATGCCATAATCGCTTTCCTTTGCTAGTTGTTCTACATCAGACTTAACTAAACTCCCTGTAGGTAGATTTAGCATTGCATCTAACCAACCAGGAACCCCATGCTGAAACAATGCACGCATGGCATTGGCAGTCATTGTGACATCGCGCGTACCGAAAAAGTAATCGCCTTTCATCTTTTCGACAAATATGTCGCGTTTGGCGAGAAATTGCTCTATTGTTAAATCTGCGATATGCAGGCGCATTCCGCAGTTAATGTCAGAACCAACAGCCGCAGGGATAATTTGACCGACAGTTTCAACTACAGAACCAATAGCTATACCCCCATCACCAGGGTGAAAATCAGGCGTAGCACAGGCGCGACAAACACATCCGCCTGCTGGGTGACGAATGCTAGCGAGGTTTGCTAATTGCTTTAAAGCTTTGGCTTCTACGGGGAAGTTTTCTGGTAATAGTACTTCTGCTACAGTTGCATCAGCAATATTACTTAAGCGAACAGAATAGGTATGGTTGTGATAACTTACATCCAAACCCTGCCGAGCTAAAGCACGCAAGAGACGTTGAATATTTTTTGGCTGCATGAAAAATATGTAGAGCCTGGAATTAGACTCGCAATATTAATTGAAGAGGTTAGGAGACTTAGGTTCAGCAGCCGCGTCTCAATTGTCTAAAGTTAGTTTTCCCGGATTTGAGGAAAAACTACAGATTAATTATTTTGATACCACAAAATTTATGAGTTTGGCAAGGATTTTGTATTATAGCTGTTGACAGTTGACAGTTGACAGTTGACAGTTGACAGACTTAAAAGCCTTTTAGTGTCAGAGTTTTATCTTAGCTTGATGTCCTAATCTATCTGGCTATAGCTAGACTTCGTATTACATTAAGCTCAATAAATTTGTGAACAAATATAAACTTTGGCAAAAAAACTTGTAAACTAACTGGACTCTCCAGTCGAATGGAGAATTTAGGATGAATGTAAGGTGAATCTCAGTCAAGGATTTTTTGACGGATCTGCCTTAATAGCTTCACTCAATAGCTGTAATCATGTCGGGGATGGCTGGAAATCAGCTACTCACTCACAAATTATTTGTTTGACTCAAGCTATCATCGAATCGCAAACTGCTGGAATTCAGCAAATGCAGCAATGGTATCAAGCTTGGTCTGGTTTTATTTCCCTTCAATCATCTTAAACTTATGACACTGAAACTTACTGTTCCTAATATGGCTTGTTCTACTTGTGCAAACAATATTACCAATGCACTTAAAGCCATCGATGCCAATGCTAATATTCAAGCAGATCCTAAAACTAAGCTAGTAAGCGTTGATACTCAAGTCTCGGAAACTGCTATCAAGGAAGCCTTGGCTGCTGCTGGTTATCCAGTGGCTTAATTGTTGACGGTTGACGGTTGACGGTTAACTGTCAACCATCAACAAATTTGAGAATTTAGCGAAGTACTTGAAAATTCTCAATTGTCAGATATAGTTCTTCATCAGCTATCTGGGCGTTGTAATCGATATTAATTTGAGTTGGATAACCGTATCTTGCAGAATAGTTGACATCTAGGCTGAAGGCTTGACGCGCGATCGCATCTTGGATGACATTAAACAGCTTAGGAATGGTATTGTAATTTTCAAAATATTCTGGATTAGTAACTCGTAAACCTGTCTCTACAGAAGTGATAGATCTGGTTTTACCGTTCCTGACTTCAATTACTACCGGGCCCCTAGCATCGGGGATGCAAAAGCAACCATTACTAAATGTATAGCGATAGTTAAGAATATTTTGCTTCTCCCACAAACGGCGATTGAATTGTAATTTCCGTTGATTCAAGTTAGTACGTACTGGTGATTGTGCTATCTCGATGGGAGGTTGAGACATTACTGGTACGTTGAGACCGAGTAATATTAAGTATCCGGCACTAAGAATTATTGATAGGCGCATATGATTCGACTTGATTACAAAACCTGGGATATATTTATCCGCTTAATATTTTAAATTTAGGTTATTTTGTGCTTAAAATTAGCAAAATGCTGATATTTTTTAGCAAAAATTTTCTCGAATAAATCCTTAAGTCAGTCTTACCAAGGCTTTACAGCGATTCCTTCATATTCCAGCCACGAACATGAGTAATCTAGCGCTTCTGGTATCGTCCCTTACCCGCAAAAATGTATCGGACTCAACCGATCGCTGATATACAGCATATTTTAGGTAAATGAGGTACAGGCTTTGGGGCATGGCAGTGCCAGTGCCCCTACAATCAACGATAATCTGCTGTATATATACTTTCCTTCCCAATGATAGAGAAAGTAATTATCCTGGTTTTCTACAGTTGAGTCACAGTGTTGTGAAGTATGGAAACGCCAAAAAGGTTGTTGGGTAAATATAAAAGCTTGTCCAACATCCTTTGAAATGCGATCGCATTTCCGAAAAACGCAACTAATAAATTACTGTGGAGCAGCAAGTTTATGACTCAAGCTAAAGAACTACAACCACCGCAACAGCAAAATACTCCTGGTAGTGAAGCGCAAATGACGCCCAAACCCCAGTCTGATGATTCTAATTACCGAGGAAGTGGCAAATTACAAGGTAAAGTAGCTTTAATTACTGGCGGTGATAGCGGTATTGGTAAAGCCGTTGCCATTTTCTATGCCAAAGAAGGCGCAGATGTGGCGATTATGTATAAAAGTGAGCATAAAGACGCGGAAGAGACAAAACGCTTGGTAGAAAAAGAAGGCAGACGTTGCTTAACAATTGCAGGTGATATTGGTGACGAGCAATTCGATCAACAAGCTGTGCAGCGAGTCGTCAAGGAGTTGGGACACCTGGATATTTTAGTCAACAACGCCGCCGAACAGCATCCCCAAGAAAGTATTGAGAATATTACAGCTGAACAATTGGAGCGGACTTTCCGCACCAATATCTTTAGTATGTTCTTTCTCACCAAAGCTGCTTTACCCCACCTCAAAGAAGGTAGCGTAATTATCAACACTACTTCTGTGACTGCTTACAAAGGTAGCCCCCAACTGCTCGATTACTCAGCAACGAAAGGGGCGATTGTCGCTTTTACCCGTTCTCTCTCGCAATCACTTGTAGAGAAAGGAATTCGGGTGAATGGTGTAGCTCCCGGGCCGATTTGGACTCCCCTAATTCCCTCTACTTTCCCAGAGGAAAAAGTCAAGAGCTTTGGTTCTCAAGTACCAATGCAACGCGCCGGACAACCGGAAGAAGTCGCACCTAGCTATGTATTTCTCGCATCCGATGACTCTTCTTATATGTCCGGTCAAATTCTCCACCCCAACGGTGGCGAAGTAGTGAATGCATAAGTAGGGCATTGGGCATGGGGCTTAAAAAGTCAAAAGTCAAAAGTCAAAAGTATTTCTGAATTTTGAATTTTGAATTGATTTTGTCCCCCTTGTCCTCCTTGTCCCCCTTGTCCTCCTTGTCCCCTTTCCTACCTTCCTACCTTCACCCTAATCTCTTCTCTAAATACTGACCAATCATTAACTGCTCGCCAGCACGAGAGATAATTGTCTGGCGAGTACGGTATTTAGTACCAATGAGTTTTAATTCTTCCTCAAATACTGAGCCGTTGTACTCTGTGCGCAAACACAATGTTTTGGGATTGGGGAAATAATATTCGGCGGTAATTGGTTTAGATGTGGCGAAACCGCGATCGCGATACAAAATATTTCCTAATGCACCAAATAATGTGGAACCTTGAGATTCTTGCTTACCTGTGACTACATCTGTACTATCCCAGGTGACTTCTGTACCACATACCAAACTGACTGCATCTGGTAATTCGTGTAATTGCGCTAGTTTTTGTAGTTCTTCACATCCCGGCTCTAAAAACCGAATGGCGATCGCGCTGACTATTTCTTTGATAGTTCCTGATGATAGGGTGTAATAACGCCGCTCCGATCGCCACTTACCCACTGATTCCTGAAAAAATTCTGCAATCTGTGATTCTTCAGCGCTTTGTGTCAGTTTGAGTGGTGATTTCACTGCTTTCCTTCCTCAGACAAAATAATATAGATAGTATAGATAGTTTGGCTTGGAAAATCCCTACATTACATCTGTCCCTAATACCAAATTTCTTTACTATTTTTAATCTAAACTAGATATTGAAATCATTACTGATAGTTTAGCTACAATGCTCAACCAGCAAATTTTTAGTTTCTTTCTGTCTGCGGATAGAAGCTAAAAATTAAAAAATTATTTTTTTATCTGGCGCTGTCTTATATCTTGCGGCAGATCTTAGGAAGACTAAAAATACGTATACTAAATTTACATGAGGAGTTCAGTACATTAAATTCTCTGGCACTGTCTACAACTAATTCTTCCTTCTGTAATATGCAGGCTGGAAATCTAGCTTCAACCGTTCAGGGAAAAAGCTGATTCCATGCAAATTCACAAAGAATTGGTGACAGCAGTACAGCAGAGAGAATTTATCTGCTTTTGTCTTTGTAGACGGCTGTTTTCAGCCAGCGCCGCCCGATGAGAAAATCAATGATTTTGGACGGAAATAAGCCGCACAAACTCTTAAACATGCCAAATACCAAAGCTGCATCCCAAATAATTAACTCTCGGTTACATCTCAAAACTCATCAAGAATATCAGCCAAAGTCTAAGTTAGTAATTGCTTGCTTCCTGGGCTTGAGCTTATTCACAGCGAGTTGTGCTTCATCTCCTAAAGAATCAGCCGATGCTCAATCTCAAGCGCCTAATACAGGTAGACAAGGGGGTGGCGCTACACCTGTAGATGTAGCGATCGCGCGCACGGATAGTCTACAAACACAACCGGAGTATACTGGTAGTACCATTCCCTACCGTACAGTGTCACTGCGATCGCAAGTTGAAGGGCGATTATTAGGATTAAATGTTGATGTTGGCGATCGCGTTAGACAAGGGCAAAACATCGGACAATTAGATGATGTCCTGCTGTTAACAGACCTCAAGCAAGCAGAAGCAGAATTAGCCTCACTGCAATCCGAGGTAGCCAGAGCTACTAATCAAGTAAGTAATGCCCGCGCTCAAGTCGAAAGTGCGCGGTTGCAATTAGTACAAGCTCAAGCCGATTCCCAACGCCAACAGCAACTAGTTCAACAAGGCGCGATCGCCGAGCAAACAGCCCAACAAGCCCGCACCGCCGCCCAAACAGCCGCCCAAGCCTTACGCTCTGCCACCGAGCAAGTACGCACCGAACAGCAAGCAGTCGCCGCCGCCCAAGGTCGAGTAACTGCCCAAAAAGCCGTAGTTGCCCAAGCTAAGGAACGCCGTTCCTATACTCGCTTAACATCTCCCATCGCTGGTGTAATTACCGAGAAAGTGACAGAACCAGGTAACCTACTCCAAGCAGGTGGCGAAGTATTAAAAATAGCCGACTTTAATCGCGTTAAAGTCGTCGTCCAAGTTTCCGAATTAGAACTTGGACAAATTAAAATTGGGCAATCTGTAGAAGTGCGTTTAGATGCTTTCCCCAATCAAACATTAGTCGGGAGAGTCGCCCGCATTTCCCCCGCCGCCGATGCGACAGCTAGGTTAATTCCTGTAGAAGTAGTCATTCCCAACAGCGAGGGTAAAATTGGTAGCGGATTATTAGCAAGAGTTAATTTTGCTACTCAAGCAGCCCAGCGAGTAGTAGTACCACAAACAGCTATTCAGAAACCACCTAGAAATCAAGCTGCTTCCCAAACCACAGCAAATAAACAAGCCTCAGATAAGCAAACAGGCACTTTATTTGTCATTACAAATACTGAAGGTAAAGCCAAAGTCACAGCCCGTGCTGTAACTTTGGGAAAAAGGGCTGATGCCAAAGTCGAAATTTTATCTGGGTTACAAGCAGGAGAAAGCTATGTTGTGCGCAGTGGTAAACCGCTAAAAGATGGGGACGCCGTGCGTCTTTCAATTATTTCAGAAAAATCTCAGTCAACCCCAAAAGGGAATCAACAGTAATTTTTGAATAATCAAAGAGAAAGATGCAGCAGGTAAAACAAAGTAGCGGTTTTAGTATCAGCGCTATCTCCATCCGCCAACACATTGGCACACTTATGCTCACCCTGGCAGTGATAGTTTTAGGTGTATTTTTTATCATCAAACTGCCAGTAGATTTACTACCATCAATTACCTATCCCCGAATTGGGGTGCGAATACAAGCTCCCGGCGTTTCTCCAGAAGTTGCGGTTGATGAAGTCACCAAGCCTTTAGAAGAAGCCTTTTCCGCCACAGAGGGAGTATTACAGGTTTTTTCCCAAACTCGTGAGGGACAAGTCAGCTTAGATTTGTTCTTCCAACCAGGGGGAAATATTGACCAAGCCTTGAATGATGCAACAGCAGCATTTAACAGAGCCAGAAGCACCTTACCGGATACCATTGAAGAACCGCGCTTATTTAAAGTCGATCCTTCCCAATTACCAGTGTATGAGTTGGCGTTAACCTCACCATCCTTAGCAGGTGTGGATTTGCGGGTTTTCGCTGAAGAAGAATTAGCCCGCGAACTCGGTGTAGTTCCCGGAGTCGCCGGGGTAGATGTATCAGGGGGAGTGCAAGAAGAAGTTAGGGTTAATATCGATTTAGACAGGTTACAAGCCTTAGGTGTAGGTTTAACCGATGTCTTAGATGAACTGAGAGACCGTAACGTTGATGTCTCTGGCGGTCGGATTTTAGGGCGAAATTCCGAACCTTTAACCCGGACTGTGGGAAGGTTTAAAAATGCTCAGGAATTGAGAAATTTATCTTTTGAGGTAGGCTCTACTTCATCTGCTAACTCAGCCAGCAATCCCCTCAGTACAATTCCCCCACGCCGCGTTTACTTGCGGGACTTTGCCGAAATTATTGATGGCTCAGAACTACAACGGGTTTACGTTCTCTTGAATGGGGAAGAAGCAGTCAAAGTCAGCATTCAAAAGCAGCCAGATGCAAACACTATTGATGTTGTTGATGGTGTAAAAAAACGTTTAGAAGAACTGCGTCAATCTGGGGTGATTCCCGAAGGGACAATTTTGACACCTACCCTAGATGAATCGCGGTTTATCCGTAATTCTATTTCCAATGTTACCAGTTCTGGTTTGATTGGGACAGCATTAGCCGCGATCGCAGTTTTACTCTTTCTGGGTTCCCTCAGACAAACATTTATCATCGTCATTGCCATTCCCCTAGCCACTCTCGCCGCAATTATCTTGATGGGAATGTTTGGCTTATCTCTCAACGTTTTTAGTTTAGGTGGTTTAGCCCTTGGTGTCGGTATTGTCGTTGATAACTCCATCGTCATGTTGGAGAACATCGCCGAAGGTGCGGGAATGACGCCCGGTAAAGATAGCAAAACCCGCTTGAGTTCGCAGCAACTCATTTCTCAAGCTGAACAAAGTAGCCAAGAAGTAGAATCAGCCCTGATTGCTTCCACCAGTACCAACTTGGTAGCGGTGTTACCGTTTTTGCTCATTGGTGGCTTTATCGCTTTACTATTCAACGAATTAATTCTCACCATCAGCTTTTCCGTCGCCGCCTCAATTTTAATCGCCGTTACCGTTGTCCCGATGCTCTCTTCGCGGATGTTGGGATGGCGATTTTCCAGTAGGTTGAGCGAATTTTGGCTTCTAAAACAATTTAACCGCCGATTTGATGCAGCTACAGGCGGATATGGTCGGTTTTTAGCTGGTATATTGCGCTGGCGGTTAGTTGCAGTCGCTGTAGTATTACTGCTGTTTGGTGGTGGTAGTTTGTGGATGGCTCCACAAATTCCCCAAGAAATTCTCCCCCGCATCAACACCGGACAAGCCAACTTAAATGCTCAATTTCCCCCCGGTACACCCTTAGAAACCAATCAAAAAGTTATGAATGCGGTGAACGAAATTCTCCGCAGTCAGCCAGAAACCGAATATGTATTCACAACAATTGGGGGTGCGCTCTTTGGTAACACCACTAATGCTAATCCCCTGCGAGGTACTAGCAACATTACCCTCAAAACAGGTACTAACGTAGAAGCTTACGTAGAAAGAGTTACCCAGCAATTTAACAAGCTGAATTTAGCCGGAATTCGCCTGCGCCTTTCCCCCGGTCAAGTCCGAGGTTTAATTCTCAACAACTCACCCATCAGAGGTGCTGATATTGATTTAATTCTTCAGGGAAATAACACAGACACCTTAGAACAAGCTGGTCGTCAAGTCTTAGCCGCCTTAGAAGAGCAAGCCACCCTCGCCAGATTCCGTCCTGATGCAGACGACCGTCAACCAGAAATTCAAATTCTACCCGACTGGGAACGAGTTGCAGCCTTAGGACTAACAACTCAAGACATCGGTGGCACAATTCAAACAGCCCTCGAAGGTAGCGTACCCACTCAACTACAACGCGGTAACCGTTTAGTAGATGTTCGCGTACAGTTAGATGAAGCATCAATACAAGCACCTTCCCAATTAGAAAGGCTACCTTTATTTGTCGATAATAATCGCCAAATTCGCTTGCGAGATGTTGCCAAAATCGTAGAAGCTCAAGCACCCGGAGAAGTACAACGCATTAATCAACGTCAGGTATTCTTAATAGCCGGAAACTTAGCCGAAGGAGCTAGCCTAAGTGACGCTCTCGCCCAAGTAAATAAAGTAGTTAATAGCATAGATTTACCTGAAGGCGTTAGTTTATTACCAAGTACAGCTGCTGAATCTAACCAACAACTTCAAAGTTCATTACAGCTATTAGGCGGATTAGCTAGCTTTTTAGTATTTGTAGTCATGGCGGTACAATACAATTCTCTCATTGACCCGTTAGTCATTATGTTTACCATTCCTCTAGCATTAGCTGGGGGTATATTCGGACTTTACATCACCAAAACAGCCATTGGTGCAACTGTGATAGTTGGTGCCGTTTTACTAGTAGGTATTGTAGTTAACAACGCCATCATCATGGTAGAACTAGCAAACCAAATTCTCGAACGGGAAGAAGTTGACCGCAAAACAGCGATTTTAAAAGCAGCACCCCAAAGGTTACGTCCAGTTTTAATGACCACAATTACCACAGTCTTGGGTATGTTTCCCCTAGCCTTAGGCATTGGTGAAGGTTCAGAATTTTTGCAACCATTAGGAGTAGTAGTATTTTCCGGTTTGTCTTTAGCAACAGTATTAACCTTGTTTATCATTCCCTGCTTCTACACACTACTCCACGATATTCTTGATTGGCGCTGGACAAAGCCAATTATCATGCGGTTGCGTTTATTGCGGAAAAAATTCTCCTAAATCTCACTAATTCCTAATATTCTCTCTGCGCACTCTGCGTTCTCTGCGGTTCAAATAATTGATTTAACCACAGAGGACACAGCGAAAAGTCTGAGCGCCGGAAGCCGGCGCTCAGAACTTTTCCAGACAGAGACACAGAGGTAAGAAGTTAGCCAAGACAGCCATTTATCAAAAAATCTCTTTCCTAGCCCCTAGCCCCTAGCCCCTAGCCCCTAGTCCCTAACACCAACTTTTGCAGCCGAGAATTAGGACGATTTAAACGCCGCGATACGACAGCAGTCAACAACATCCACCAAGCCACAGGCGAAAAAATTGCTGGATATACCATCGAGAAAAATACCTTTAACTGTCTTTGCTGTAAAGCGACAATAGACCAATGTAATACGAGATAATTTTTAGTATTCTCCAACTTGGGTAGATGCGATCGATGCTTTTGATTAACTAACGCATAAATCTTTTCTTTCATTAAAATATTAGTCTCTAAGCGTTTAAATAAAGACAACTTTTGATTATAAGCACCAGGCCAAATTGTCCGGTAAGCAAGACTTTGATTTAAAAAGATAGCATCGCCAAACTGGGCAATCCGAATCCAAGAATCAATATCATCACAGTTAGCATCAAGTTGAGAATCCCAACCACCAGATTGCAAAAACGCATTCCGCGAGCAAGCTACTTGCACTGGTGTACCAAAAGGTACCAATTCCAAAAGCATACCGTAATGAATATCAGCTTGAGGAATAGATAAAGCCAACCCCGTACCAAATTTTGGGGTACGGCTGAGTTCCACACCATTACTATCTACCTGAGCCGCAATACAAGAACAGATAACTGCGGTAGGATGAAGTGAAATAGCCTTTGCCATCTCTTCTAGACAATTAGGCGCAAGATAATCATCATCATCTAAAAACTTAATCCAGTCGCCGCTAGCTTTTTCCACACCAAAATTTACCGTCCCAGCATGACCTTGATTTATCGTATTGCGATGGTAAACCACAGAGTTACCTAAGCTTTTAAGATAATTTTCCGTTTCATCAGAGGAACAGTCATCAGCAACCACAACCTCACAAGGAATCGTTTGGTTAAGTGCTGATGTAATGGCTCGTTTGAGTAAATTTAAACGATTATAAGTAGTTATAACTACACTAAATTTCATAATTTTGTTAATAGTCAGTGGTCAGTAGTCAGTGGTCAGTAGAAGAAATATCACTAATAATATCTTCGCTATTCGTCATTTCATCACTTTGTCAATCCCTTAAATACTAGTAAATTAATGTGCTTTATGTAACCTTTTACTAAATTAGTAGCCATAATACTTATGTAATAATTTTTATCTGTGGTAGTTAGGGTGAAGTAAAATCATCCATATCCAACTACTGGACTCTCAGGCTGGAATAGATTTATGATTGATGATCGTGAGTTTTTTAAAGCAGACAGGCAATGAACGCTCAAGAGATCATCCGTTCCATTGAAGGGGAACAGCTAAAATCTAATCTGCCCGATATTTATGTCGGCGATACAGTTAAAGTCGGTGTCAAAATTAAAGAAGGTGAGAAATACCGCGTCCAACCTTATGAAGGCGTAGTCATTGCCAAACGTAATGGTGGTATCAACGAGACAATTACAGTCCGTCGGGTATTTCAAGGCGTAGGCGTTGAGCGGGTATTCCTGGTACATTCTCCAAGGATCGATAGTATTAAAGTCATGCGCCGTGGTAAAGTACGTCGCGCTAAACTGTACTATCTCCGTCAACGTGTTGGTAAAGCCACTCGGATTAAGCAACGCTTCGATCGCCCTTTGTAATTTATAATTACGAAGTATGGGAGAAGTGAGCATTAAAAAGCGGCATCTGCCGCTCACTTGCATTCCAGACAAAAGTAAGGTATGATTAGATCCGGAATTGCGTTAAACTAATAAATGAGTTCAACGCAATAACTGACTCAAAGACAGCTTGTGCGCTCTTAGTTCAGTTGGTAGAACGCAGGTCTCCAAAACCTGATGTCGGGGGTTCAAGTCCTCCAGGGCGCGCTCAAAAGCAAAAAACACAGCCCGGAATATCAATACAGCTGCTAACATAGCAGCTAGTAGTGGTGATTTCGGGTATAATTATTTTGCAGCTTTTTTGCTTCCAGATTTAAGTTGGGATTGACTCAAGCTGTAAACCTGAATCACAATTAGTAGCTTCTAGCTCTAGAGACAACGGGGGGATAAACGGCTGTGGCCAAAAAAAATGAAGCGGAAATCCCAGAAAACACAAATGGGTCAGCCTTAAATAACTTTTTTCAAGGAACCAAAGAAGAACTTGAGAAAGTTGTCTGGCCTAGTCGGAAACAACTGGTGAGCGAATCAGCAGCTGTTTTATTGATGGTGACATTATCCGCATCTTTGATCTATTTGGTCGATGGATTGTTTGGGTGGGCAGCAAAACAGGTGTTCTGATGACTTTTGCAACAGACGAACCACATGACCAGACGTTGCAGTCAGAGGAAGCCGCAGAAGCAGCGCTCAAAGAAGCACGGTGGTATGCGGTGCAAGTAGCCTCAGGCTGTGAAAAACGTGTCAAGACAAACTTGGAACAGCGCATTCAAACTTTTGATGTGGCTGATAAAATTATCCAAGTCGAGATTCCGCACACGCCGGCGGTGAAAATCCGTAAAGATGGCAGTCGCCAAACTACAGAGGAAAAAGTATTCCCTGGTTATGTATTGGTGCGCATGGTGATGAATGATGATACTTGGCAGGTAGTGCGCAACACTTCCCATGTAATTAATTTTGTGGGAGCAGAACAAAAACGCGGCACCGGCAAAGGTCGCGGTCACGTGAAGCCAGTACCCCTTGGTCATTCAGAAGTTGAGCGCATCTTCAAACAAACCAGCGAACAGGAGCCAGTTCTAAAAATTGATATGGCGACTGGTGATAAGATAGTTGTGCTTTCTGGGCCGTTTAAAGACTTTGAAGGTGAGGTAATTGAAGTTTCTCCTGAACGGAGTAAGCTCAAAGCCTTGCTATCGATTTTTGGACGAGATACACCAGTAGAGTTGGAATTTAATCAGGTAGAGAAACAGAGTTAAATAAAAATGGCAAAGAAAGTAGTAGCGGTCATTAAATTGGCCCTGAATGCTGGAAAAGCCAACCCAGCACCGCCAGTAGGCCCTGCGTTGGGTCAACATGGCGTTAACATTATGATGTTCTGCAAAGAGTACAACGCCAAAACAGCAGACCAAGCTGGGATGGTAATTCCTGTAGAAATCTCGGTTTATGAAGACCGGAGTTTTACATTTGTACTCAAGACCCCACCCGCATCAGTACTTATTCGCAAGGCAGCGAAAATTGAGCGTGGCTCTAACGAACCCAACAAAAAGAAAGTTGGTAAAATTACCAGAGCGCAATTACAAGAGATAGCTCAAACCAAACTACCCGACCTCAACGCTAACGATATCGACGCGGCGATGAAGATTGTCGAAGGTACTGCCAAGAATATGGGCGTAACCATAGCAGACTAGTCATTGGTCATTAGTCATTAGTAGAAGAAAAAATACAACTGACAACTGACAATTGACAATTGACAAAAAATTATCGGGGGAGAGGCGAAGCTTCGGAAGTACCCCAGGAGAGAAGAATGGCAAAAAAAATATCACGGCGCTTGCAGGCATTGCAGGACAAAGTAGAAGATAGAGATTACGCACCCTTAGAGGCGCTAGCACTGCTGAAAGAAACAGCAACAGCAAAATTTCCTGAAGCGGCGGAAGCGCATATTCGCTTAGGGATAGATCCAAAGTATACAGACCAACAATTGCGGACAACTGTAGCACTGCCCAAAGGTACAGGACAAGAAGTACGTGTGGCAGTAATTGCTAGAGGTGAAAAAGTTAACGAAGCCAGTAATGCTGGTGCGGATGTCGTTGGTTCAGAAGAGCTGATTGACGAAATCCAAAAAGGCAGAATGGACTTTGACAAGCTGATTGCGACACCAGATGTCATGCCACAGGTAGCGAAGTTGGGTAAATTGCTCGGGCCCAGAGGCTTGATGCCATCACCCAAAGGTGGTACGGTGACATTTGACGTAGCCAGTGCGATCGCAGAATTCAAAGCTGGTAAATTAGAATTCCGGGCCGACAGAACAGGCATCGTCCATGTTATGTTTGGTAAGGCATCGTTCTCGCCAGAAGATTTGTTAGTCAACCTGAAGGCGTTACAAGAGACGATTGACCGTAACCGCCCTTCAGGTGCCAAAGGTCGTTATTGGCGCACAGTTTATGTGTCTTCCACAATGGGGCCCTCTATTAAAGTCGATATCAGTGCCCTACGGGATTTAAAACTGACCGAAGCAGCATAATCATTGGTCATTAGTCATTAGTCATTAGTCATTAGTCATTTGTAATAGCAAAAGACAACTGACAACTGACAACTGACGACTGACAATTGACAAGTAAAGCTAAATAAACACAGCCAAAGACAGCAGGGGCCTATGGCTTAATATCCTGCCGAGGTTGCAACTCTAAATTGCCTTAAATACCGCTAGTAATAGTGTGATGACTATGGCAACAACAGACTTGCTAATAAACCCCGGCTGTCCCAGCTGGGGTTTATTGTTTGAGTTGGTCAGAACAAAACACAACAGTAGGGAAAATCGATGATTTTGCTCTGGGAGGTGAAATAAAAGATGGGTAGAACGCTAGAAAACAAACAAGAGATAGTTGCTGACCTCAAAGAAACTTTGAGCGAGTCAACTCTGGCACTGGTAATTGATTATCAGGGGTTAACTGTGGCTGAAATCACAGACTTACGTAGGCGGCTGCGTCCTAGCGGCACTGTATGTAAGGTAACAAAGAACACCCTGATGGGCATTGCCATTCAAGATCAAGAGCAATGGCAACCATTGTCAGAACTGCTCAAAGGGTCTTCTGCCTTTTTGCTAGTTAAAGACGATTTCTCTTCGGCAATTAAGGCTTACCAAGATTTCCAAAAAGCCACCAAGAAGACAGAACTTCGCGGCGGCGTCATGGAAGGTCGCTTGTTGAAAGAACCTGATGTCAAGGCTCTAGGAGACTTGCCATCTAAGGAACAACTCATGGGTCAAATTGCTGGAGCCATCAACGCTTTGGCTACCAAGATTGCTGTGGGTATCAACGAAGTTCCTGGTTCACTGGCGCGTGCATTGCAAGCAGTTGCTGATGCAGAGAAAGGCGATAGTGCCGATAGTGCTGGCGAATAGACACTCAACAGTCAAAAGTCAAAAGTCAAAAGTCAAAAGTCAAAAGTAGAGTAGTTTTTGACAACTGACAACTGACAACTGACAAATAACGAAAACAAACATCATAGGAGTTATATCAATGTCTGCTACAACCGATAACATTTTAGAACAGTTGAAATCTTTGACTTTGTTAGAAGCTGCTGAATTAGTTAAGCAAATTGAAGAAGCTTTTGGCGTTAGCGCAGCTGCACCTGTTGGCGTAGCGATCGCAGCTCCTGGTGTTGCACCTGTTGCTGAAGTAGTTGAAGAGAAGACAGAATTCGACGTAATTCTCGAATCTGTACCTGCTGACAAGAAGATTGCTGTACTGAAGATTGTTCGCGAAATCACTGGCTTAGGTTTGAAAGAAGCCAAAGATTTGGTGGAAGCAGCACCCAAGCCTGTTAAGGAAGGTATTGCTAAGGAAGCTGCTGAAGATGCTAAGAAGCGCATCGAAGAAGCTGGTGGTAAGGTAACTGTGAAGTAATCCAGTTTTTAAAACCTGTTGTTGATTGAGGAGCCACATTATTTGGCTCCTTTTTTTGTTTTGATTTCTCTTAACTCCAGTTTCAATAATTTTTCATGCTTTAATAATGATGGTTTTTCATATATAAAAATAAATGCGATCGCTATTTTTTTAAATACCAATTCAAATAATGTTTGCAACACATTAAAATATTCTAGAGGGCATGGCAGTGCCAGTGCCCCTACAATCTGTCGCATTCTTTTTTCCAATTGGTATTACTATATTGAAATTGTTAGAAAAAATATTGAGTATCTTCACTGTAGTTTGAGAGCGAATAACACACAGAGGATATAGGTGTTAGGAAATAATGTGGTTTGAACTACACTATTGAGTTGAATTATTAAGATAAACTGCCTGGATGTATGTCATTAAATTACTGACTGAAATTAAGTTACAAAGTAAGGATAAACTATGACTATGAGCAAAGAAGGAGCCAAAGTAATTTTATGGGAAGAGAACCAAAAAGATTTCCTCAAAAAATTTTATGATTTACAATTTATTCCCAGACTGGGAGAGGAAGTTTATCTAAAAAAGGAGAACTGGAAAGTAACGAGAGTTGAACATGATGTAGAAGTTAATGAAATTAATGTCTACTTGCAAATAATCAAAAAAGCCAAGCAGGACAAATAATTTAATTCATAGGCTTACAGGTGACTCGCGTGCAGATGGTAAATGTTTCTGTCACGTAATTAAGCTAGTCAAAATTGAGCGAGAAAGAGATTCATTTCATATCAGGACTTACGCAAAATCATGAAAAAACGAACCACGGACTCCAAAGGAGAACCCGAAGGGTAGTAAAGAGAGTTTGGGAGAGTTATTGCGTAAGTCCTACATATATCTAATACCAATTTTAAAAAAGAATGCGACAGATGCGTAGGCGTTGGGATGTTGGGTTACCCTGCGGGAAGCCGCTCCGCGTCTACGTTCCTCAAACGCCACTGAGGGAGCCGGGAAACCCGTCCAACGCAGTGGCTCCCCAACCTACATTGAAGTCTAATTTAGAGTTTGAAAGCAGTCCCTAGTGGTGGTTAAGATACCTCAAATATCATGGTAAATTTGGTCTGCGAGTGGGTTTTCAGGCTCAACAGGTAAAAGTACCCTAGCTCACAGATATTCAACTTGTTAGTATCGATTATTATAAGTGCGTTAGTCTAGGGCATAAAATACTTAGATACCTGGTTTTTTAAAAAAGTCGGGGAGCTAAATCCATCTGATGTTTTTTAATTACAAATTACCATGAACCTGTTGAACGATCGCTATCAAGTTATCCGCACGTTGGGTGCTGGTGGTTTTGGGGAAACGTATCTTGCAGAGGATACTTATATGCCCTCAAAGCGCCGTTGTGTGGTAAAACAACTCAGACCGATTCAAAATAATCCCCAGATTTATCAACTGGTGCAAGAACGGTTTCAACGAGAAGCGGCGATTTTAGAAACTCTGGGCGGTGCGACTGATCAAATCCCAACTTTATATGCCTATTTTGAAGCAAGCGAACAATTTTATCTGGTGCAAGAATGGGTGGAGGGAGATACTTTAACAGGGAAGGTACAACACCAAGGTTTATTTAGTGAAGGGGCTGTACAAGAATTATTGCTAAATTTGTTACCTGTATTAGAATACGTTCACGGTAAATATATTGTTCACCGAGATATTAAACCAGATAATATTATTATCCGCCATCGTGACGGTAAACCCGTGCTGATTGATTTTGGGGCGGTGCGGGAGTCGATGGGAACGGTGGTAAATTCTCAAGGAAATCCTACCAGTTCAATTGTGATTGGTACACCAGGATTTATGCCTAGCGAACAAGCCGCAGGTAGACCGGTTTATTCTAGCGATTTATATAGTGTGGGGATGACGGTAATTTATTTGCTGACAGGGAGACAACCGCAGCAAATAGAAACAGATCCCCATACAGCAGAGATTATTTGGCGACAATATGCTAGTCATATTAGCCCAATGATGGCAGAGATTATCGATCGCGCGATCGCTTATCATCCCCGCGATCGCTATCCTACTGCTAGAGCGATGCTAGATGCTTTACAGAGCATATCTAACTCCATTGCACCAACGCAACCATTCTACCAACCGCAGGTGAATTCTGCACCACTAGCGCCAACGGTTCCTGTGAGTCCTGGGGCGATAACGGAACCGCCAAGAACCGAACCGCCAAAAACTGAACCGCCAAAAACTGAACCGCCAAAAACTGAAAGTAATAATCGCAACGCTTTTATTATGGGTGGTTTAATTGCTGGAGGATTAATTGGTGCTTCTGCAATTCTGAGTCAGGTGTTAAAACCTACTCAACAAGTAGTCCATACAACGGTAACACCGACAAACACCTCATCAAATGCGACATCTCCAATTGCACAAACTCCCACTAGTTCGCCATCTCCCATCGCTCAACCTACTGTAACACCGCAAGCGATACCTACGGCAACCCCTTCGGGGAACGCCACTCCAACTCCTACCCCGACATTTTCAGGTTCTACAAATACATATACATCACCAACTAATAACGCTACAACTAACGATTATTCTTGGCTTTCTCAAAGATATGTAACTGATGCAGATTTAGCGGGGAAAGATGGTTTTGAATTAGATATTATGCGTAATTGGGTATTTGCTATTCATGGTAGAAAGTTTGATACTCCGGGCATACAAGATTACTTTAATAATCAACCTTGGTATCAACCGACATATTCACCAAAACAATTTCCTAATAAATTATTAAATTCTATAGAAATGCATAATGCCGAATATATTGCCAAATACCAAGACAGTTATAATTTGCGATATTTCAAAAAATAGAAATTGGTATTTTGATGCCAAAAAAATTCTGAATAGCAATACCGATAGTAGCATCACCTAACGGCAGCTTTTCATCGAGTAAATATTGCTGATTTTCCCAAATTACACGCAATTCTTGCTGTTTCCCTAAAAGCTGTTCTTCAGGTAATAGCTCAAGGTTATCGTCATATTTTACCATTTCTAATGTTTTAGCAAAATTATTTTCAGAAAATATAATCTGTTTTTCCCATTCCTCATTTTCTCCTTCTAACCAAGCCCATGTTGATTGACATCCATCTGATAGCCAAGAAAGTTTTCTAATGATATTTCCTGCTTGGGAATGTTCATACTCAAATTGATCGTTACTAGTCTCAACGCTAATAAAGATTGTTTCAGCAAACTCTAAAGAAATATCTGGAGTAAAGTAAAATCCAGGCTCAAATAGTCCATTGATATAATCTTGATGGAAATTGCAGACAATCCATTCTGATTCGGAAAATGTCTCTACTCTAGAAAATTTTTCTTGGAGTTTTGTTACAGATTCTTGAGTTTTAATAAAGAAAGAATTATAAAATAAGCTCATATTTGAATTGTGGTAGTAATTTAAGTTTGATCCAGTATATAGCCGACTTTCAGATCCCCGACTTCTTTTAGAAGTCGGGGATCTATACAGCAAAAATTTTCACTATTTATATAGTTATAAACACAATTTAGGATAATTGGGCAGGGTAGAAGATGCTAAAGAAAGCAGAGGATATATATTAATTATCAATGCCCAATGCCCAATGCCCCATGCCCAATTTATTAAAATATATCTTTGCGCTTTTGTAACCAAAAAGTAATAGTTAAATAAATGGCGGCATGTAACAATAAAAATCCCCAATTTAAATGTAAATTGCCCCATGTTGCTTCGTAAACTGCTGTGGGTTCAAATGGTTGGGGGACTGTACTTCCATCAGGTAATTTGGTTGGTTCGGGGACTAAACCGTTGACATTTACTAAAGCACCATAAGCACCTACAGACCAACGACTTAACATCAGCCATGATAATGTTTTATTTATATCGCCAGTTGTTTTAAATAATACTCCGGAAAAGATAATTTGGGGTAGTAAAAGTAATGGTAAAGCGCTATTAGCTTGACTACTATTTTTCACACATGCTGATACTAATAAACCTAAGCTGAAACTAGCTAATAAGGTGAGGAAAGTAGTAATTGCTAATCCTATCGGCCAAGAAATTAATTCTGAATTTGGAGATTTAAAGCCGATGAGAATGACTATCAGCATTAATAAAGTTTGCGCGATCGCTAAAATTGAAAGGATGGTAACTTTCGAGCTAAGATAGGCTAATAATCCTAAATTAACGAGTCTTTCTCTTAAATAAATTGCTGCTTCTTTGACAATTTCTTGCAAAGAACTAGAAAGTCCTACCCATAAAGCTGCACAAGTAAAGACAAACAATACTTGCAAAGCTAAAGGTGCAAGTTTGGGATCTGGTTCTGCGCCTACAACAAAGGGTATTTTATCTTTAATGGCTAAAGTAATTAAACCAATACCGATAGGTGCGGTTAAAAGTGAGAGGAGAAGATTAACGCGATCGCGTAAAATTAATTGCCAATATCGTTGCGTTAATAAAAACCACTGTTGTAAAAAGGAAACTTTTTTGCGTGTTGGTGCTAAAGACTTTGATGGCTGCGGAGTTACAGTATTGATTTGATTGCCAATATAACGTTGATAAAACGGTGATTGCTGAAATAAAGTTGCGTAGTTAACAACTGCTTGTTCTTGTTCGAGTTTAATATAAATATCGGCAAAGTCACTCACACCAAAAAACTTCAAAGCTTCTTGGGGTGTACCAAAATAGCACAGTCTACCACCTAAACCGAGAAAGACAATGCGATCGCATTCGGTAATATTAGCTGTTGCATGGGTGACTAAAATAATCGTCCTTCCCCCTTGATGGGCTAAATCCTTTAATAGCTGCATCATCTGCTTATCTAAGCCAGGATCTAATCCAGAGGTTGGTTCATCTAAAAAGAACAATTTGGGATCGGCTAATAATTCTACGCCAATACTTACCCGTTTGCGTTGTCCGCCACTGAGATCGCTAACTAAAGCATGACGCCGATGAGTCATTTTAATTGCTTCTAACGCCTTTTCTACCAGTGGTTGCAACTGGATATCTGGTGGTAAGCGCAATTTTGCTGCATAGGTGAGTACCTCAGCAACAGTCAATTCGCGGTGAATAATATCATCTTGGGGCACATAACCAATTTGGGTGCGGTACAAATTAAAGTTTTTTTGCAAATCTTCACCATTAATCTGCACTTCACCTTTAGTAATTTTCTCAATTCCTAACAGTGTCCGCATTAAGGTAGATTTACCTGCACCACTTCCCCCGACTAAAGCAACAAATTGTCCCGGTTCAATTGCAAAAGATAAATTATCTAATCGCCGCTTACCGTTAGTTTCTAAAAGTATATTCTGTGCATCTAGACGAATGCGATCGCCTTGATCGAGAATTTCTAAATTATCATCGCGCACCACCAAAGTAAACGGCCCGAGGCGGATTTTCGCCCCATTTGACAGTACAGCCGTTCCCATGACTTGTTTACCGTCAATAAACACCCCATTGGTGCTGTAATCTCGCAGAATGTAGCGTCCTTGTCCATCAGTATCAATGGTTGCGTGACGCCGAGAAACCGTAGGCGCATCTAACTGTAAACTAGCTTGAGGATCGCGTCCGAGTAAAATTGATCGCTGTTTTAACGAAATTGCCCGAATTGCTGGTGTAGTTACTGTATGGGCGTTAGCAGGATTGCCGTATCTAATTTGAATCAGCTGATTTGGGTTTTGGGCAATTTGAATTTCTACACCATGCGTTAAACAATAGCCTTCTTTGGGGGTAATTAGGGAATGGTTGACATATAGCTTATTACTACTCGCTTTTTGTCCATCGCCGTCATAAATGCGGTAATCTGCGCCTTCTTGACACAACACCGCTTGACAACGGGAAACTACTTCCCAATGTTGCGGTACTAGTAAATCGCTGGTGCTGGGATCTCTTCCCAAAATATGCTGTGGCTTTTTGAGTTCAAAGTAAAGAATTTCACCTTGGTTATTTAATTCTAGAAAAGGATTGGAGTTAAAAACAGTCCGACTTTGGGAAGGTGGCTGCACCATAAATTGCTTAAGGGGCTAGGGGCTAGAAATTTTCATGCACAGGTTTGTGAGATTTTCTCGTGAATGGCTATTTTTTATCCATTCTGGTATACGCAGTTCATGATGGCTACTTACTCTGAAATTTAGCTGCTTAACAGTAATAGTTGTTTACTTATCAAAAATTAATTTTTTACACAAAAACTAAATTAATTACAGGTACTAAAAGTTTATGATATTGAACAGCTAAATATAAATTATATGTAAAAAATCCGTAATTACAATATCGGATATTCCTTAATTTTCCAATGACTAGAGAGATTTTTCGGAACTTTATACTGCGTAGTCAGGCAAATACGTTAGACAATCATTGCTAAATTCGGCAATGATAAATATCAAAATCCAGTTTGATTGTTGAAACCATACCTAATCTGATACTTTTCCATTACCCGTTCTGTGTTTGCTCTGTTTACGAGTAAGTTCACAAATCAAAGAGGAGTGTTTATGACCTTGACATTATTAAATAATCGGTATCAAGTTTTGCGAGTGCTAGGGAGTGGAGGATTTGGGGAAACTTTTTTAGCCGAAGATACTCAAATGCCTTCTAATCGCCGTTGTGTAATTAAACAACTTAAGCCTATAGCCAATAATCCCCAGGTTTACCAATTAATTCAACAACGCTTTCAGCAAGAAGCAGCCATATTAGAAGAACTAGGCGATCGCAGTAATCAAATACCCAAACTATATGCCTATTTTATCGACAATGGGCAATTTTACTTAGTCCAAGAATATATTGAAGGTCAAACCTTAACGCAAAAAATCCAACAGCAAGGGGTATTAAGTGAAATTGCTGTTAAGGGAATATTAATTGATATTTTACCAATTCTAGAATTTATTCATAGCAAGCATATAGTTCATCGAGATATTAAACCAGATAATATAATTTTGCGTTTCGCTGATGGCAAGCCCGTATTAATTGATTTTGGTGCGGTCAAAGTATCAATGGGCACAATTATGACCGCCTCTGGTAACTCCACCCCATCAATTGTCATTGGAACACCGGGATTTATGCCGATGGAACAATCGGTAGGTAGGCCAGTATTTTCCAGCGATATCTATAGTTTAGGACTGACAGCGATTTATTTACTTACAGGGAAAATACCCTCAGAATTTCCCACAAATCCGGCTACAGGGGATATTCTCTGGCGAAATTTTGCGTTTAATATTAGCCCAGATTTTGCGGCTGTGTTGGATAAAGCTGTGCAACAATCACCGCGCGATCGCTATCTTACTGCTAGAGATATGTTAATCGCCTTGCAAAATCCCGTTGCACCCACTGTACCTGTTATACCCACCGTACCCCCTACTAATCCCACATTAATTGCCACACCAGTCAACGGAGGACATGTTTCAACGCCAACAGTTCCATCTCCACCCCCTGTATATCAGCCGCCAATTTCTTACTCTCCAGAACCAGTACCATCTCCTAAAAGTTTGGCTACTTGGCAACAAGGGGTAATTATTGGTAGTGTAATTGGCTCATTAGTTGTCGGTGGTATATGGTTAGTTAGAGGGCAATTATCTAGTCCAACTCAACCATCAATAAATGTAGCCACATCTCCTACACCAACCAGATCGCCAAGCTTAAATTCATCTAATAATTCACCTAATATCAATGAGCAACAATCAACTCCCCCAACATCCAAAGTAGTTGATTCAAACTCTTCTAATTCTAATCGTCAAATTAATACTCCCTCAACACCTATTTACACAGAAAAACCAACCACATCTGAGAATAATTCAACCAGGGTAGAAACACCTATAACATCAACAGCAACACTCACAGAATCAGGAGCAAAAAATGTCATTAATAATTGGTTAAAAGCCAAGCAAGTGATGTTTGCACCACCCTACAATCCTCAACCCGCTTCTGAGTTAACTACTGGTCAACAATACGAGCAAGTTGCTGGCTATGATGGTTCTATAAATTCCCTCAAAACTGATGGTCATTATTACCAATATGGTTTACAAAAAATTGATGGAGTAGACGAGTTTTCTGTTAACGGTAACCAAGCCACTATTCAAGTCAAAGTTACGGAAGACCGCACACTTTTTGATAAAAATGGCAATATTCTACCTAAAGAAACTGATTTTAAAACTAGAACAGTCAGATATACTTTACAGTTTGTAGACCAACGGTGGAAAATAGCCTCTACGCAAATAATTAGTAACTAATTAGCAAATAATTTATAAACGATCATGAGATTTTTCTCAAAATTACCTTATATTGTGAAAATTTTAGCTATTGCTACAATTGTGGCAATTGGTGTTATCCTTGGCGGTACTTTAATGATGAAATTTTCCACCTCAAATGTACCCGTGCAAGCGAAAACTTCTCCCACAGTAACAACTACAGTTACAGCGCAACCCAACTCAGAACCTATAGCTTTACCAACAGCGAATATTCCTACTAATTCCACACCCCTAGAAATTAGTAGAACCTTGCAAATTGAGAAAACCAAAACTCAAAATACAATAATATCAAATCAAATTGCTTACGGGCATTTTCCTTACGCACAAGCCGAGCGTAGCCAAATGATGCTGATTGGTAGCTATGCAACAGGTGCAGATCAGCGCTTTGAATATTTAAATACTGAAGCTGTACAAGCATTTATGAAAATGACTTATGCAGCCAGAGAAGTAGGTATTTGGATTATTCCTGTATCTGGATTTCGGACTATAGAACAACAAGAAAAATTATTTCAAAACCAAATTAAACGCCAGGGTTCTGAGGAAGCAGCCGCAAAAATTAGTGCCCCTCCTGGACATAGCGAACATCATACAGGTTTTGCTTTAGATTTAACAGATGGTAAATCTCCAAAAAAAGATATTACTTTAGCATTTGAAAATACAGATGCTTATCGTTGGTTGACTAAACATGCTCAAGAATTTGGTTTTGAACTGTCTTTTCCTCCCAACAATAAACAAGGTGTCAGTTTTGAACCTTGGCATTGGCGATATGTAGGTTCAGCAAATGCAGCCGCAGTATTTGCTAATGCGAGAAATCAGCAATAAATAAAAAGTTGGAAATTTTGCCATCGGAAATTTTGCCATCATGGAAATACATACACCTAAACAAAAATAAAGATATGACTCAAGCTTTACCAAAAATAGTTACTTTTGATGAATTTATTGCTTGGTATCCCGACAACTCAGGGGTACGCTATGAACTGCACAATGGGGAAATTGTGGAAATGTCACAGCCTACAGGGAAACATGAGAAAGTAAAGGGGTTTTTGGTAAGAAAGCTATCTGTGGAGTTTGACAGGTTAAATCTTCCCTACTTTATCCCCAATCAAGCGATAGTAAAACCTCCAGCAAGAGAATCAGGTTATTTTCCAGATGTTTTGATCGTCAATGATGCAGCTTTAGCCTCGGAACCTCTTTGGGAAAAATCTTCCACTATTATCAATGGTGCATCAATCCCTTTAGTTATAGAGGTTGTAAGTACTAATTGGCGAGATGATTATTATTTAAAACTTGCTGATTACGAAGAAATGGGTATTCCTGAATATTGGGTTGTTGACTATGCAGCGTTAGGTGCAAGAAAATTTATTGGCAATCCCAAACAACCTACTTTTTCACTTTATCAATTGATTAATGGTGAATATCAAGTTACTCAATTTCGGGGTAGCGATCAAATTCAGTCTCCAACATTCCCGGAATTAAATTTAACAGTAGAGCAGATATTTATAGCAGGATAATAACCTGATATTTTCATATAGCAATCCTATCTGAGTTGTGAAAATATTTTTTTAAATGAACCGCCAAGACGCCAAGTACGCCAAGGATAAGAGAAAAAATTGAGAATTGATAAATTTCACAAATGATTTAGGATTGCTATGGGTGTGGTGAAGCGATCGCCAATCAATACCAAACCTAGTCATTTGTTATTCTCCGCGTCGCTGCGTCCTCCTTCCCTTCAACAAAGCTATCTTCTTTAAATCTCAAACCCAACATGCTATAAAATATACAATTGATATCCTGATTCTGACTGGCTAACTCCAATTAATGCAAACGCTGCTTAACAATCGCTATCAAGTAATTGATACCTTAGGGGGCGGTGGATTTGGTGAAACTTTCTTAGCAGAAGATACCCAAATGCCCTCTAGGCGTCGCTGTGTGATTAAACAACTTAAGCCAATTCAGAATAATCCCCAGGTTTATCAACTGGTACAAGAAAGGTTTCAAAGAGAAGCAGCGATTTTAGAAGATTTAGGTGGTGCAACAGACCAAATACCCGCCTTATATGCTTATTTTCAGTCAGAAGGGCAATTTTATGTGGTTCAGGAGTTGATTCAAGGTCAAACTCTGACTGCAAAGATGCAACAGCAAGGAAGATTTAGTGAAAGTGCTGTTAAAGAAATATTAGTAAATTTATTACCAGTTTTAGAGTATATTCACTCAAAGCGGATTATTCACCGCGATATTAAACCAGATAATATTATTTTGCGCGATCGCGACGGTAAACCCGTACTCATAGATTTTGGTGCAGTGCGAGAAACAATGGGGACAGTATTTAATTCCCAAGGGCTACCTACCAGCTCGATTATCATTGGTACACCCGGTTATATGCCCAGCGAACAAGCAATGGGGAGACCGGTATTTTCCAGCGATTTATACAGTTTAGGGATGACAGCAATTTATTTGCTGACGGGGAAACAACCACAAGAATTAGAAACAGATCCGCGAACAGGGGAAATTATTTGGTCTCATTATGCATTAAACGTGAGTCCAACATTAGCCGGAGTAATCGATAAAGCGATCGCCTATCATCCACGCGATCGCTTCGCCACAGCTAGAGAAATGCTACAAGCCTTGCAAATTGGCGCAAATACCTTTCCACCTACACAGCCTTATAACCCGCAACCAGTAGCATCAACACCACCAACAATCCCAGTTAGCCCAGGTGTATCTTATCAACAACAGACAATTCCCGTTAGTCCTGGTGGATCTTATCAGCCAACTAATCCTCAACCCACAAATAACGGACAAAAAGGAGTCTTAATCGCCAGTTTAATCACAGGTGGCTTGATTGTTGGTGCGGCTATTATTGGTTTTGCGATCGCTAACAATAAGCAACCGCAAGTAGCACAGTCCCCACAACCATCTAACGAATCTGCAACAATCCGCAATCAACCTCAAGAAACTACTACACCAAATACCACCACTCCTAGTCCCAGCGTTCCCGATTATTCACCTACCCCATCTGTGCAAGTTTCTCCCACAACACCCACATCAGTTGAACGTCCATCACCAGAACAAGCAATACAAAATTATTTTGCAATTATCAATCAAGGTCAATTTCAAACTTCTTGGAATCTGCTAGCACCCAGCTATCAAAATAATCGCAAACTTCACCCCAACGGCTATCTTTCTTATATAGATTGGTGGGGGAATAAAGTCCAAAGTGTATATGTATCACAAGTCAATTTAGTACAATCCAACGAAAATGCAGCTACAGTTAATACTAGTTTAGAATACACCATGAAAACAGGAAAAATCGTCCCAGCTAAGGTGACTTTTCTATTATTATGGGATGCTGAAAATCGCAGATGGGTTGTTGGTGATACTAGATAATTTGCTAACAAAAAAATAATCAATTGGGTAAAAAAGCAAATTCTGATTTAATATGCCATCGCTTACCAGTGTGAATTAATAATGTTACCTTATCGGCAATAAATTCAAAATATAACTGGCGATTTGCAAATTCTGTCCAAGCTGCTTGAAAATTTTGTCGGGTTAAATCGCGGAAAGCAACTGTCATGTGGGGTGTAAAGCGGTGGTTTTTACCTTCCTTATCTACAATACCTAAATTTGCTTCGACAACGGCTTTTAAGTCTGCTTGCAAATTCAGCAATTCTGGGCTTTGCACCACATCTATATAGATGACATGGGGCGGAAAAGCTGCAAATCCATTGAGGGTAATTGGTAGCGACTGTTTTTGACTCGCAAACTCCGCCAAAGTAGCTTCTATTTTAGATAAATCACTATTTGCCCATTTAAAAGGCTGTTGCAACGTAATGTGCGGTGGGGACTTTTGCGCGTGTCGGCTGGCATAATTATCAGCAAAGTACTGCTTGATGTCGTTGGCGTAATCTTGAATATCTTGCGGTGGTAACAAAGCTATGAAAAAAAGACTCATTCAATTTTAAGGTAGAGGGCAAAGAGCAGAAGACAAACAACTTAGGGACTTCCAGAGACATCCAATTTTTTAAATACCCAATAAATTTGTAGTGCGAGCATCTTGCTCGCTTTTTACAGCGATTTTCAGGTAAATGAACCACATATTTAAGTAAGTCTGCACGATAAAACCAAGGTATGTTGAGTTTTGTAAAAACCCTGGAACGATTCATTTTTGAGCTTCTTTGCTTGACTTTACACTTCGTTGCATAGGTGGATTTTTTAACGCCGACTTACTTATATCTCACGCAAAGGCGCAAAGGCGAGGCAGTGCGTTGGGCGGGTTTCCCGACTTGAAGCAACTGCCGTTGCAAAGGAACAAAGAAATACAGATATTAGCGTGTGGTATAAATACATGAAAACTGCTGTAACATTAGCGAGCAAGATGCTCGCACTACGGAATATAGGTAATTTATTTTTTGTAAGTCCCCCAAATAAAAAACATCCCAATCATTAACTTATACCAATTGGAAAAAAGAATGCGACAGATTGTAGGGGCACTGGCACTGCCATGCCCTCGATAATATTTTGATGTGTTGCAAAGATTATTTGAATTGGTATTACCAAGCCCGCAACTCGTAGGGGCGGGGTAACCGTAGCCCTACAATTTGGGATAATTTATTTTCTGGAGTTCCCTTATCCTTTGGATTTGAGGATAGCAAAATTCTGGAGGTTGTGAGTAAATGCCAATTTTCGTCAAAATTGAAACCGGCAAAGTTGATAAACCTACCTTTGACAAATACGTACCCGCTCATAAAGCTTACGTTGAGGATTTGATTGCTAAAGGACATAAAGCCAGAACTGGTTACTGGGGAGAATTTGGCGGCGGAATGATGGTATTTGAGGCGCAATCAATGGCAGAAGCCCGAGAAATTATCGCCCGTGACCCCTTGGTAGCAAACGGTTGTGTGAATTATCAGCTACACGAATGGCGAATTATTGTGGAATAACATCCAATTACGGAATTATTGTGCTACTCTATTAATAGACCTGGACTTATGCGACTTCAACGCCCAAATCTTGTCAGGACCGGAAGGTAGCAGCAATACGGGATGCTTGTGGTAGGCGTAAACTCCGGGTCGCCCTATTTTTAGGAGCGTTCAGCAGCAATGCCTGGTTTTGGAGATATTGTTCAAAAAGCTTTTTACCTCGGTGTTGGTTTAGCTTCTTACGCGGGTGAGAAAGCAGGGGGAAAATTAGCCGAACTGCGATCGCAAGTCCAAAAACTGGCAGATGAGATGGTGGCAAAGGGCGAAATGACCACAGATGAAGCCCGCCGCTTTGTCGAAGATATGATGAAGCAAGCTCAACAGCCTCCATCATCAACCGCACCTACAGACAAAACACCGCCTGCTGAACCTCGTCGCATCGAAATTGTCGAGGAAGATGAAGAACCAACCGTCAAGGATTCTTCCCCAACTGATGATGTAGATGGCTTGCGTAACCAAGTGCTAGAACTGCAAGAAGAGTTAAAACGGTTGCAACGTAATGACTAGTCAATAGCAGCAATTTAGCAACAGCGCAAACACAGTAAATTTTTGCATATACTTGAACTAGGATCTACCTAGTAAATCATAGCGGGAATCCAAAATCCTTTGTGAACTTTCAGCTAAGATACTAGTACTTCCAGCCAGGTCACACTGAGCGCTCTATTCATCAGCCAGTAAAGGTGTCAAGTTTATGGACAATTGGCAAAAAGATTTGATCGACATCATTGAGACTGTGGCTGAGGAAGTAGAGCAGTTTTTCCTGGGAATGAGTGACATGGTAGACGCTTTTTTGGAACTCACAGAAGAAATTACTGAACAGGTACAAACTACAATTGCGACTGAAGTTGATCAGTATTTACAAGATTTAGCCGAGCCAATGTTTGAGGCTTACTGGGAACTAGAAGATGTAGTTACAGATTTAGATCCGGGTTTTCCCTATTCAGTTGAAGCCACAGCAGCAAAAAATCCGGCTTGTATCGGTTGTACCCATTACCACGGACAAGCTTATGGTGGTAATTTATTAGTTTGTGCCATGCATCCTCACGGCTGGGATGATAATAATTGTCCAGACTGGGAGCAGGGGTAGGGACAAGGGAAGGAGGACAAGGGGGACAAGGGGGACAAGGGAGAATTACTAAATACCCACTAACAACTGTACAGACAAGGCTTATCGCGTCTCTGACTATTGACTATTGACTATTGACTATTGACTATTGACTATTGACAAATGACAACTGACACCAAAGAAATAAAATATGGCGAACGTGAGATTGCGGAAGGAAAATTAATTACCTTTCCCAATCCGCGTGTGGGTAGGCGATATGAGGTTAGCATTACTTTACCGGAGTTTACTTGTAAATGTCCGTTTTCTGGCTATCCGGATTTTGCAACGATTTATATTACCTACGTCCCTGATGAGCGGGTAGTGGAATTAAAAGCGCTGAAGCTTTATATTAACAGTTACCGCGATCGCTATATTTCTCACGAGGAATCTGCAAATCAAATTCTTGATGATTTTGTCGCTGCTTGCGATCCTTTAGAAGCGACAGTCAAAGCAGATTTTACTCCCCGTGGTAATGTGCATACTGTGGTGGAAGTACGTCATCAAAAATAATACCTAAATTATCTCGTTGACTGTTAACTGTGAACCGTCAACGACTTTAACGGAATAATTTATTTTTTGGAGTTACCTACAGTCAATGTTGTTTCCTGAACCATGCGACGTAAGGTAGCAGTGCGACGCAAGCGCCGAGGGCGATGTACTGGGGTAGTAGGAGTAAGATTTCCTGATGACATGAGATTTGAAAACGATTATCGCTAATATATAATGATAATCGTTTTCATTGTCCGCGCCGCAAAATACTTTCACAAAAAAATAGCAATCCGGTTATTCTGCTTTGACAGCATCTTCCCGTAAATGAACCACATTTTTTTATCTCACGCAAAGTCGCAAAGGCGAGGCAGTGCGTTGGGCGGGTTTCCCGACTTGAAGCAACTGCCGTTGCAAAGGTACAAAGAAATATAGATACCAGCTTGTAGTCTAAATATATAAAAACTGCTGTAAGTTGCACAATCCATCGTGAGGGCTGTCAACAGTCAACAGTCAACAGCCCTGATTAATAGTTATGCAATTTAGACGCGCATTAGCTTAAGATTGCCATATATCTCCAAAAAATCAGTAAAACTCTGAAATGCGGCGAGACTCAATATTTTACAAACTATTTCAACAATCCCCGAATTTACTCTTAGGACTTACGCACCAAACACAAAAACCCTCACAAGGGTGGTCAAAAGTCAAAAGTCAATGGTCAAAATTCAGGTTTTTGGACTATGGACTATTGACCATTGACAAAAAGCATGAAAACTATCTGACACTGCGTAAGTCCTAACTCTTTGAAATATTGACAAATCCGCCAGTAAATGCAAGCGATTATAAATTTGATTCCGTAGCTGTCAAAGAACCGAAATTTGAAATTGATGGGGTATTTCTACCACCAGAAAATCAAAGTCCGGGAGTGGTGTATTTCTGTGAAGTGCAATTTCAAAGAGACGAAAGGCTTTATGAAAGAGTCTTTGCAGAATCATCATTATATTTTTACCGCAACCGCGATCGCCTTAGCGATTGGCAAATAGTCATCATTTATCCTTCACGTACCATTGAACAGAGTGACATATATCCCCATCGCAATCAACTCAACGGCGACCAAGTAAATCGGATATATTTGGATGAATTGGGAGATATTCGCACCTTACCTTTATGGGTAGCGTTGATGGTGTTAACCACTCTAGATGATGAAATTGCACCTCAAGAGGCGAGATATTTAGTTGAGCGTTCTTCTATTGAACAACCCGAACCTGCAAGTCGCGCCATAATTGAGTTATTGGTCACGATAATGGTGTACAAATTTGAACAATTGAGTCGTAAAGAGGTTGAATCAATGCTAGGAATTACGCTTCAAGAAACGAGAGTGTACCGGGAAATTAAGGAAGAAGGAGAAAGAGCGCTGGTTATCCGCCAATTAACTCGGCGGGTGGGAGAATTACCTGAACAGGTGCGTGAACGAGTTGAAACTCTTCCCCTAGAACAATTAGAAAATCTAGGGGAAGCACTGCTAGATTTTACTAGTTTGGCTGATTTGCAAGCTTGGTTAGAAGCATAAATTAAAGCTGCACTAAAGATAGGATGATACCAACCAGCGAACCAACAAGTAGAACCATACCGCTAAGAGAACTGATACCAAAGCCAACCAGACGTTTTTCCGCAGCTTGATAATATCCCCAAGCGTAAACAATTCGTCCTACCAGCCAAACTGCACCAATACTAGCCGCCCATAACGGGTTAACGTAAAAAGAGAATAACCATAAACCCGGTAAGAACAGAACTATTTGCTCTAGAGTATTTTGCTGAACGCGCAAAACTCGCTCAAAGTTTGGATCTCCTGTCATTTGTGGAGGTGGTACTTTATATTTACCTCTCGCTCGACCAACATTAATTGTAATGACTAAGTAGAGTACCAGTGTCAAAGCAGTTATCAGACTAGTCCAAGGTGACATATCAATGCAAATCTTCGTTTACCAAAAAAGTATACTCAATGTTAACAGTTGACGGTTGACACTTCGAGTGTAGCTCTCAGTGGGGCGCTGTTGACGGTCGACGGTTGATTAAGTAAATTTTGCAACACCCACTTCAACAATGGTTAGAGGTGCGGCAAATATCAAGTTAATTGTGCGGAAACTGGTGAAAAAACTGGCTAAGGAAGAGTTAGCTGCACAAGGGTTAGTGTAAATTTTGCCGTATGTGGAGAGAAAAGCGATCGCATTCACCTTATGTAATTAATAGTTCAACTAAAAAGCTGCAACTGTGAGGTTAAAAGGTGCAAACTTCGCCTTCAAAGGTGCAATTTCGCGCATAAAAGGTGCAAGCTTGGAGTTCAAAGCTGCAAACCTCGCCTTCAGAAGTTCAACTTCCGAGTTTAAAGCTGCAAGCTTCGCCTTCAGAGGTGCAAAAATGTCGTAATAAATGAAATTTGTGGTGATGCGAACCAAAAGCGCCTTGTTTGGGATGTAGCCGTAGCCAGATAGATTAGGACATCAAGTCAGTCAACAGTCAACAGTCAACAGTCAACAGCCATAAAACAAAATGGGGTAAAGCAATGCTCTACCCCAGAAAATATATATGAGCTATGGGACTTACAAATAATAAATTACCCAAATTCCGTAGTGCGAGCATCTTGCTCGCTTTTGAACACCAGCGAGCGAGACGCTCGCACTACAAATTGATTGGGTATTTAAAAAATTGGATGTCCCTATTGTGACTTTATTAACCAGGTATCACTGCGATACAATCAATTTCTACCAAAACATCCTTAGGTAAGCGCGATACTTCTACACAAGCGCGTGCTGGTGCTGTGTCTTCTGGAAAATATTTGGCATAAATCGCATTTACAGCCGCGAAATCATTCATATCAGCGAGAAAGACGGTAGTTTTTACCACATCTTCAAAACCTGCACCAGCTTCTTTTAAGATAGCTTCTAAATTAGCGATTACCTGTTCAGTTTGCTTTTTAACATCATCAGTATAGACAACTTGACCAATGCGGGGATCGATGGCAATTTGTCCAGCTACAAACAACATTTGACCAGAAGCGGCGATCGCTTGATTATACGGCCCCACTGGTTCCGGTGCATTATCAGTGCGAATAACTTGGCGTGTCATAGATATTACTTTCCCCAACGATGCTTGCTGCTTACCGACTTCCATCTCACAGGCGATCGGTTTATAAACTTCTCCATCAGGCATTATCGCACCAGTTAGGTCAGCATCTTTAAAGCTAGCTCCGTAAATATATGCTTTAGTTAAATCAGCCCTTCTCAAGTTTGCACCATCTAGATTCGCATTCATTAAATTTGCCCATCGCAAATTGGCTCTTTCTAAATTTGCGCCTTGAAGTAATGCTTTTGTCAGGTTCGTATATAGAAGAGATGCTGCTGTAAAATCTATACCAACCAAATTCATACTTGACAAATCAACTTTATAGAGATTTGCTCTATGAAATATACTTCCTTCGAGTTTGGCACTTTGCAATACTGCCTCACTTAAGTTTGCCAGAGTTAAGTTACATCCAGTTAAGTGCGCCTGACCCAAATTTGTCTTATCTAGATTAGCTTGACTGAGATTAGCTTCAGCTAAAGAAGCCCCAGTCAGGTCTGCACCACTAAGATTTGCTCCACTTAAATTCGCTGTATCTAGATTTGCATAGATTAATTTTGCACTATTTAGATTTGCACCTGTCAGAGTTGCCTGTTCTAAGTTTGCATCATTCAAATTTGCGCTATTCAGAGTTGACCAACTTAAGTCAGCACCATTAAAGTCTGTCCAAGAAAATATTCCTGAAGAAACGCTTACAGAATCCAACTTTGTCTCTCTAAGAGACGCTTTAGTGAAATTCGTACTATTCAGCGTCGCCTTGGTTAGATTTCCCCCACTTAAATTAACTCCAGTCAAATTTATATCTTGTAGGACTATTTCACTCAGGTCTGCACCTTTGAGATTTTTGTGACTCAGATTGACTGAACGAAAATTCCGTTCCCCTGCTGCATATTTCTCTAATAATTCTTCAGCATCCATAATGCACCTTTAAATACCCTTGCCTCAGTATAATCTCGATAATGATGCAGAGGTATTCTTCTCCTCTTTTCCTTGGCGCACTTGGCGTCTTGGCGGTTCAATTCCCCTAACTCAACCTATAAAGCCGAAATATTAATTACTCCCTCTCTCTGTGCCCTCTGCGCCTCTGCGGTTAACTCCCCCAACCCAACCTCGGACGCAACCCATAATGCCGATACTGCCAATAATCGCGCAAAATGCGATCGTGGTCAAAACACAAATTCCCAGGAACCCGCCAAGACTCAAAAATGCCGATATTCTTCGCATCATCACCGGCTTTAGGTTCACCTTTGGCGATCGCTAAAAACACAACACTCATCGTATGCTGACGCGGATCGCGGTTGGGGTCAGAATATACCAAAAATTGTTCAATTAACTCCACCTGTAAACCCGTTTCTTCCTCAGCTTCCCGCTTCGCTGCTACTTCCACAGCTTCACCATAATCCACAAAACCACCAGGAAGCGCCCAACCTAAAGGCGGGTTATGTCGCTCAATTAACACTATGGGTAGATGAGGGCGATCCACCAATTCAATAATGATATCTACTGTCGGCGCGGGATTTCTGTAATTCATCTGCATTATTAAGGATTAAGTAGGAATTATGAGCTTTTATAGGGAATTGTTACATTCTCTACATCTATCACCATAGGCAGCTTTTAAACCAACCCCTACCGTGATAAATTCGATGCGATCCCCTAGCGTCATGTTAAGGCGATCGCTTGCTCCCATATCATCTAATTAACTATGCCTTTCCCTAGATCCAGTGGCATTTTGCTGCACCCTACTTCCTTTCCCAGTCGATTTGGGATTGGGGATTTAGGCCTAGAAGCCTATAATTTTATTGATTTTCTGCAACAAAGCTATCAACAATATTGGCAAGTTTTACCTTTAGGGCCTACTGGGTATGGTAATTCTCCTTATGCATGTTATTCAGCAATGGCGGGTAACCCCCAACTCATCAGTCCAGAACAACTCAAAGACCAGGGTTTACTCACAGAAGATGACTTTGCTAACTTACCAGCATTTGACACCTCTCAGGTAGAGTACGACAAAATTGCGCCCATCAAGCTTGATTTGCTCAAAAAAGCCTGTAAGAACTTTAAAACTCAAGCCACACCTTTACAGCAAAAAGAATTTTCTGGTTTTTGTCAGAGTAAAGCTTATTGGCTCGATGACTATGCTTTATTCATGGCACTGAAAGATACACATGAAGGTTCAAGTTGGTATACTTGGGAACCAGAAATTGCCAAACGCGAACCCAAAGCCATCGAGCAAGCACAGCGACAGCTAACTGAAGAAATTTACTTTCACAAATATCTTCAGTTTGAATTTTTCCATCAGTGGTCGGAACTCAAGACATATGCCAACATGAGGGGTATCCACATCATTGGTGACATTCCTATTTATGTAGCTCATGATAGCTCTGATGTCTGGGCTAACCCTAATATTTTCTGTTTAGATGAAGAGACAGGCGAAGCAGCTTTGATGGCTGGCGTTCCACCAGATTACTTTAGTGCTACAGGTCAACTGTGGGGTAACCCAGTATACAACTGGGAGGAATTAGAAAAGCAAGACTTTAAATGGTGGCTGGGACGCTTCCAAGCCATGCTGGATTATGTAGATGTGATTCGCATCGACCATTTCCGAGGTTTTGAAGCATACTGGGCTGTGGAACAAGGAGAAGAAACAGCAATTAATGGCGAATGGTTAAAAGCGCCTGGGGAAGAATTGTTTGAGACAATCAAACAAAAATTAGGCACTTTACCTGTATTAGCAGAAGATTTAGGAGTAATTACCCCAGAAGTAGAAGCACTACGCGATCAATTTGAATTTCCGGGAATGAAAGTTTTACAATTTGCTTTTGGTTCCGATCCTGGTAATCCTTTTCTACCCTTTAACTACCCGCGCAATGCTGTAGTATACACCGGCACTCATGATAATGACACTACCATCGGCTGGTACAACCAAGCTAGCGATTGGGAAAAGCGCAACTTATTACTTTATCTTGGCTGTATCAGTCCCGAAGGAATTCATTGGGATTTAATTCGACTGGCTTTAAGTTCTATTGCCAATCAGGCAATTATTCCTTTACAAGATGTTTTAGGATTGGGAACACAAGCGCGAATGAATTTCCCCAGTGTTGCTGAGGGGAATTGGGGATGGCGTTATCAAAAAGAAGCATTGACTGAAGAATTAAGTCAGAAGCTCAAGGTTTTGACTACACTCTACGGACGCGCACCCAAAGAATCCTGAGAGATTGGTGGATTATCATCCAAATTAAGTCAACAACATGAATAAGCACTTCAGTATTGCGAAATTCACCAACTGAAGTGCTTATTCATTTAGATAATTTATCTTGCGTTCAGAATTAACGTGGTATGAGGCGGGGTTTAGCAGCAATTTGCACTTCCTCTGGCTTTCCTAACTCACCCATTTCTTTGGGTTGCTCCTGATTGACGCTCATCAATACACCACCAGCGTTATCAGTTTTCACAGTTAGTTGCTCGTTAGCTTTCCAAGAGCGTTGAGTTCCTTGTGGAAGAGTACCCTCAAACTCAGTTTTACCATCAGCTATTACCCGAATCCAAGATGAGGCTTTTAGGGTAACACCCACCTGTACTGGCGTACCAGGTTTAGTGGTCATCAGGGTGTTGCTATATGGTTTGATATCTGGTGTCTGTTGTAATTTAGTCTGTTGTGCTGCTTTGGGTTTAGGTGGGGTGGTACTTGCTTGTAAGCCAGAATCTTTTAAGAGTTGAGATAAGCCGCTTACAGAGCAGATAATCACAAATATATAAAGAAAATACAGATGCAAAGGACGTAATTGATTAATCGGCTTATTCGTCCAAGCTGGTTTAGGGTTCTTTTGTTGATAGACAATGGGAAAAGTGCTAGACAATTCCACGCCATTAAAACCTAAAGCATCGGCAAATTGCCGAATTAAACCTTGAAGATAAACTGGTTCTGGCAATTCCTCTAAATTCCCTTCTTCAATCGCTTGTAGGAGGCGTTTGGGAATTCTGGTTATGATAACGACTTCTTCTAAAGATAAGCCTTGTTCTTGACGCGCCGCCCAGAGTTGACCGCCAATTTCCGCTAATTTTTCGGACTGTTGTTGCTCTACTGACAGTGTTGGTGGCTGATTATCCTTCCTGTTGAACCATTTCATGTGTAGTTACACTCCTTAACTCAGCTGAATCTGTAATAGGTATGTGCTTGATTTGCTGTTGCAAAAAGCGCATCTCATCATTTCTTAGGGAACGATACTTACCCTCTTTGAGATAGGGTTGTTTGGGAACTTGTAATTTAATCAGTCCGATGGCAGTTCTATGTAGCTTGATGACCGGGTAGCCTAATTGTTCGGCTATACGGCGAATTTGGCGGTTACGTCCCTCCTTTAAAACAATCTCTAAACAGCTTTGTGCATTTAAACTTTCGATGAGGCGCACCTGAGCCGGTCTTGTTCTTCTACCATCTAGGATCACACCCTGACGCCACATTTGTAACAGTTCTTCTGGCGGATGTCCTTTAACTACTACACGATAAGTTTTAGGAACGCTGTGACTGGGATGGGTCAGCGCAAATGTTAAATCGCCATCGTTAGTCAGTAATAATGCACCGGTGGATTCTGTATCTAAACGCCCTACTGGGTGAATACCAGAACCACTACGTAATTCTTTGGGTAATAAATCTAAAACTGTTGTTCTTCCCTGGGGATCGTAGCAAGTAGAAACTACCCCAGCAGGTTTGTTAAGCAACAAATATATAGGAGCCGGACGTTGCTTGCTAACAACTGGTTTGCCGTCAACTGTAATTTTGTCTTTTTCTGGGTCAACTTTTTGACCTATATGTGCTAACACACCATTAATCCGCACGCGCGATCGCCTGATCATTTCTTCAGCTTCACGACGTGAGGCAATACCCCATTGAGCGAGAACTTTTTGTAACCTAGCCTCCATGTGGAAATTACTTATTCTACCGTTAACATTTAAATCATAAAATTTGTCCTTTGTCGTTAATCACCATAAATGTTACATTTATGGATTGATTAACTTCTACCGATGTTTGAGTCACTACTCATAAATAACAAGTGAAATGACTGAGCAAAATTCCGATGCCAAACGTAATCAAAAGATACGGATAATTACGAATCTGCTCACAACGGCACTAAAGATATGGTTGCGAGCGCAAGTAAGTCAAGTTGCGCACATCGATGTGGACATTAAAGCCAGCGATCGCCAACTGCTCTCTGGAAAAATTCCTTGGGTATCGATTGGGGCTAGTCATGCTGTTTATCAAGGCCTCCATATTGGACAAATTCAACTCATCGCTGAAAATATTCAAGTCAACATAGGCTCGGTTATTAAAGGACAGCCGCTCAAACTGTTAGAAACAGTACCAGTAGTTGGTGAATTGATCGTCGAAGAGAAGGATCTGAATAATTCCCTCTCATCCGAGCTGTTATTAACGGCCTTAAATGATGTACTGGTTAAACTTTTACCAGAACACTGCGCAAAAACCAAGTCTATTTCTTGGCAAAAAATTATTCTGGAAAATCATCAAATTATACTGAGTGGCATTCTAACATCTGAAGGTCAATCTATGCCCCTGGATATATACCTGGGCATAAACTTAATTAATGGTCGCGAGTTGCAACTAGCACCAGTTCTCATCAAGTGCGATATTGTCACTCCAGAACAGAGTAATCATGAGTACACCTTCGATCTCGGTTCAGAGGTCGATATCCAAGAACTCACACTGATCCCAGGTCAGTTACGCTGTCGCGGGCAGATTAACGTCAATCCCTGATCATTAAAAATCAAAAACTTAAATTGCTTATTATTTATAATAATTTATCTTTTTGCAGAATGATGAGTATTGGGCATTGGGCATTGGGCATTGGGCATTGAAACAATTTTAGATTTTAGATTTGCGATTTTGGATTCTAATCTAAAATCTAAAATCCAAAATCCAAAATTCTTTGTCCCCCTTGTCCCCCTTGTCCCCCTTCCCTTGTCCCCCTCACCCCCCCTTGGCAATCAAGGGCAATAACAAAGTCACAAAATAGTAAACTAAGGGCGCTGTAAAGATATAACTGTCTGTACGATCTAAGATGCCGCCATGTCCGGGGATCAACTGTCCAGAATCTTTGACTCCAGCATCGCGCTTCAGCACAGATTCGATGAGGTCGCCTAAAAGACTAGCGATCCCAATTAGTAAACCCAAGGCTAAACCAGTGTACAGGGCGTTAGTCCAGTGAAGATAATAAGCACCGCCTAAACCGACAGCGATGCTAGCACTAATGCCAAATACAGCACCTTCCACGGTTTTTTTCGGGCTGATATCAGATAAACGAGTTTTGCCGAAGAACTTGCCAATGGTGTAAGCGCCAATATCAGCTGCCCAGATGCAAAAAAAGGTCAGCACGGTCGCTTTCAGTCCTTGGGGAAGGGAGGCCAGGTTTGCCTGGTCTAGAATATCTGCCCAACTAGCAGGCCAGTAACCGCCTAAAGGTAGATTGCTGAGGGCGACGTTACCGAGCGATCGCAATCTTACCCAATAACTAGGCAAGTAACCCACATAAAATAGCCCCATAATCGAAGCGGAAATATCAGCAATTGTTGCCATTTTGGGTTGAAATAGCAGGTAAAAACAAATAAATGTCCCCGCTATCGGCATCACAGCGTCAGCTAAGTCACCATTCAGCGTACAAATTATCAGTAAAACTTGACTGACAAACATAGTGGTTTTGACAGCAGGAGCCATACCTCTGGCTAGCACCAAATTAAAATATTCCTGTTGTCCTAAAAACACCACAATTGCAATCATTATGGTAAAATACCAGCCCCCTAACAAGGTAGAAAATAGAGCCAGCGCGATCGCAACAATTCCACTAATAATCCGAGACCAAGGCATAGAAGTATTGAGGATGGGGCATGGGGCATGGGGCATTGGGCAATTCAATTTTGGATTTTGGATTTCCGATTTTGGATTTAAACCTAAATCTAAAATCCAAAATCTCAAATCTAAAATTCCTAGTCCCTTGTCCCTAGCCGCTAAATTTATGTAGATTCACTCTAGTTTCTCACCACTGAGGATAAAAATGGGATCTATGGCGGCAAAGGTTTGCGAAAAACCTCGCATTTCTAAGCGATTGACGCCAGATTGGACAACTTCAATATTTCGTGCTTGTAATTGAGAAAAGCTTTGAGAGATAGCATAGAGACTTTCTAGATTAGCAGCTGTCGCTACTACTCTACCCATAGGCGGCAGATAATCCCACACAGCTTGCAAAATATCTTGAATCGGGCGTCCTCCCTCAATACATACACGGTGAGGAGTAGGTTTTAGTTGCTGCAAACAATCTGGAGCAATACCTTCAATCACTTCCACATTTTTGACTTCAAAGCGATCGCAGTTTCGCCGGATCAAATTAGCTACTTCTTCATCTCGTTCTACAGCGATAATTTGCCCGTAAGGACACAATAATCCTACCTCTACAGGAATTGTACCTGTACCTGCACCAATATCCCATAATACGGAATCTGGCTGAAGCCGTAATTGAGCAATTAGTAATAGTCTCACTTCTCGCTGGCTCATGGGTATTCCTGGTAAATGCTCGAACATATCATCAGGAATCCCAGGGGTAATGTAAGGCCAAATTTTGGAAGGCATAGAATTACATATTTATAATAAAGATATCAGCTTGTTTATTGGCACAGTCACAGGCTCTCACCACCTCTAGGCGTAGCGCTATCAGTAATCATTATGATTCCAAAAATATTGGGCGAACGCTACGAAATTCAGCAGCAATTGGGAAAAAAAGCGGGAAGGCAAACCCTATTAGCCCGTGATTTACTAACTCAGGAACTCGTCATCATCAAGTTACTGATTTTTGGCGGTGACTTTGAATGGGACGATCTCAAGCTATTTGAGCGAGAAGCTGAAACTTTAAAATCTTTATCACATCCTGCTATTCCTCGCTATTTAGATTATTTTGAAGTAAATTCACCGACGATTAAAGGATTTGCCTTAGTACAGAGTTATATCTCAGCCCAAACTCTAGAGCAATACCTAAAATCTGGGCGAATTTTTACAGAGGTGGAAATTCAACAAATAGCCAAGGCTGTTTTAGAGATTCTAATTTACTTACACGGGCTACATCCGCCTGTAATTCACCGCGATATTAAGCCTAGCAATATTTTATTGGGCGATCGCTCTGGTAATAGTGTTGGTCAAGTTTATCTGGTGGATTTTGGCTCAGTACAAACTGTTTTGGCAACTGAAGGTTCAACGCGGACGGTGGTAGGAACCTACGGTTATATGCCACTAGAACAATTTGGTGGGCGCACCGTTCCTGCATCGGATCTCTACAGCTTGGGTGCAACGCTAATTTACTTGTTAACGGGGACTCATCCCGCCGATTTACCCCAAAAGGATTTTCGCATTCAGTTTGAGCAAGCAGCTAATATCAGTCCTGATTTGAGTCATTGGTTAGGCTGGCTGATCGAACCTAGCCTAGAAAAGCGTGCCAGTTCTGCCCTCAAAGCCATCCAAGCCTTAGATAAACCCCTAGTTTACCAGGCGACTGATTTAACTGATTTAACGATTAGTCAACCACCAGGGAGCAAAATTCAACTGACGAAAAATCAGGATGTGCTAGAAATTCTCATTCCGCCTCATGGCTGGCAAGCATCGATGTTATTCTTAGGTACCTTTGCGATCGCTTGGAATTCATTCATCCTATTTTGGACGATTGGGGCGCTTGCTGCACCTTTTCCGGTTAATATCCCCTTTGCCTTGTTCTCCCTGCCTTTTTGGGGCGCTGGCGGCTTTATGATGTATAGTTTTTTATTTAATATCTGGGGAAGTATGAAATTACGCCTGGATAGTCAACAAGTATCTTCAACCTATGAGTTATTTGGATTTAAATTTCATCGTCCCCGACCATCTCCCCGGAATAATATTACTAAACTAGTGTATATTCCACCACATTTTACTAAAGATTCTGATGGCAATAGAATTAATATACCTGCACAATTAGAACTTTGGGCTGGAGTACAAAAATATCAGCTTGCTAATAGTCATTTTCCTCTCAAATCTGAAGCGGAAATGGAATGGTTAGCCCAGGAATTAAGCGCTTGGTTAGGGATAGAGATTCAGACTCAGTAGAAATTGCAAAAATCTAAAGCTTCATTATATAAATAACCTTGCAATATGCAGGGACGGACTTAAACTGTCTTTGGGGTATTTTCACGTTGCTAACTAATCGATGCCATTGTTGATTACCCCAACCCTGATTTGCCTGTGGACCGCCATTGGGGCTTGGTGTTATATGTTGATCCCAACCAGCAGCATAAGCTGTAACATCTACCTCACCGATAACTGTGTTACCGTCTCCAGTCTCACCAACTTTTGACGTATTTGTAGTGCCCATAAGGAACTTTCCTCTAAGATCTGGTGTTCCATTAGCTCCGTCGCAAACTGCCCAGCCCGCAGGAATGCTACCATCTTTTGTATACCAAGGTATTATGCTTCCTTGAGGAAGTTCAGGTCTTGCTCTCAGGTTCTCTACTTCTTGACGCAACTTACTGAGATGCTCTTCTATTTGCTTAAGGTTCATCAAATTACCTCCAATCTTCGGTAATGGTAAACGTTGAATACTAGGCGCATAAGTTTGACACTGACCGAAGTCATCCATACAGTTACTAGCACGTTTTACAATCTCATCAATCTCATTTGCAGTTCCATCCAGTGAATCTTGATACTCTTGTCTTTTACTCTGTAATTGTTGTGTATCTAGCTCACGGAAATCATCAAACTCAATCAAGTGTTCGAGAACAAACTCCAGATTAGCTTTGTAGTCTCGTAATTTGAGGTATTCACGACCTAAGTCTTCTAGAGTATTTTTTTGTTGAATTCTTACTATAAAGTTTTGGTTTGGAAGCTGAGGGAGAGGTACCGTACTTTGATAATCAGACGTAAGAACTACAATTTTTATCGGGTTTTTACTAACAACTGCTGGAAAGTTTCGTGCATCTTCAATCATTGCTTCTAAAGATACTGCCACAGGCTGTCCATATCCTCCACTGTGGGTTACAAAAACATTGGTAGTTGTATTTTTTACAATCTCCTTGAGAGAATTTTGTACTTCTACGGAAGCGTCGAATGCACCATAGAAGCCACTTAATTTACGTTTTATATCCTGTTGCTCTGTCTCATTTATTGTCTGTATCTCAATGAGTCCATAATAGCTGCCGCCAGTGATATGTCCTGCAACGTATTCCCAACCATATGCTTTAGCAAATTCATCCCATCCCTTTTGCTTTAACAAATCTTCTGCTTCGGATTTCAAGCGGGGATTGCGAAGCAACTTAGGTGGATTTTTGACAAAACATCGAACCATAGCATATGTGTAGTAGTTATTGAACTGCCGAGACTGAACCAAACTAAACTCAGCCGATACCCCTCCAAACCCTTTCTTAAAAGAAGCGGATGCACTAATGTTCAGTGTTTCTGTTAGTTCTCGACTGCTTGAAATTGCAAGTAAATGAAGCGATACTTCTTGTCCTTCAGTATCATCTGGAGGAGTATCAAATTCAATCGCCGTTCCGAATGGTTTTCCAGTAATACTATTTACCCCTCTACCCATATACAGTTGAGCCTGCATTGGAATTTCAGCCATGTCATCTACTCCTAAAGTTTTAATAATTGTGTGAGGTTGCGTTCAAAAATGCCTTTTATTCCCATAGTTATTTTCCAGAATTGGCAATATTATAAGCTTTGGTTTCCAGATTACTAAATGGATACCATATGTATGCAAAAAATTGCTATGGTTTAATTTAAAATATGTCATATTTAATACCAGCTTCTATTTTAGCTAGCATATAAGCTTTCTCTGGTTCTTTTTAGATTTACCTAAAAAGAAATACTCATGGAGTTTGTCTCAACTAAATAACTAAATAAACTCATTCTCCATCAATTCAATAATTAATTTAATTTTGATTTTTGTATTCTTCTTTAAGATTTATAAAATAAAGTATAAAAAAAGCAGCTTTCAGTAAATAGCAAAGTTTTCCCAGGAGCGAGCGCGAAAGTAAAATAAAATTATCCTCCACTTAAACCCCATTATGGTTATCCCAGAACTCGAACAACAACTGCTTCAACTTTCCCCCAACAAAAAACTTTATATTATCCAACTTCTTGCCCAAAGTCTGACTATACACAACACCCACTCAGAGCAACCTAGCAAACTCTCAGAATTCTTCCGTCATTCCCCTCTGACTGAAGTTGCTGAAGAACTCGATCTGAGCCGCGATCGCAGCCTAAACTATAACTACAACGATTTTGCAAAGAACAGGGGTTGTAATTATTAATCCTTGGTCTATTTAAGTTTTAAGTTAGTCACTATAGCAACTGCACTTTATAGTTAATTAAAGATGCTTGAGAGGAAGTATATATGTTATTTGGATTAGGATGGCCAGAAATTGCCATTATTCTGATAGTGGCTATTGTAATTTTCGGCCCGAAAAGAATTCCCGAACTGGGGAATGCACTGGGTAAAACTCTCCGGGGTTTTAAGGAAGAAGTTAAAGGTTCTAATTCAGAGAATAATTCCGAGCAAGACCAGTAATATTGTTAATTGGCAGCAAAGCAAAGGTTAATAGTAGAGATACGCGCGATCGCATCTCTACTATTGACTAAAGCAGCGTATTGATGATCGGAGATACGGCACCATTTTGGGAATCTACGATCGCTGTAGTTGAATTTTGTTGATGTGTTTCTTCTTTAACTACGCCGCGTGTTCTAATTAGGCGAATGGCACGGCTAACACTTTCTGGTAAAATCACGACCAAGCTGTTCTCCGGAGCCATATCCAAGCCTTTGTTAATTGCTTGGGTTTCGTCTAAAATTGCCTCAAACCGAGCATTGGGTTTAACTTGGGTAATGCCTTGAGTAATCAACGCTGCGGCTGAACCTCGAGGACGACCTCTGGTATCATCGTCTTCTTTGATGATGATGTAATCAAAAATATTAGCTGCTAATTTGCCCAAGGTGACAAAATCTTCGTCACGGCGATCGCCAGGGCCGCCCACTACGCCAATTCGCTGTCCTGTAGTCCAGTTGCGAACGAAAGCACCTACAGCTTCGTAACTAGCTGGATTATGAGCATAGTCTACTAAGGCATGGTAGTTGCCTAAATTAAACAAATTCATCCGTCCTGGAGTTTGACTCACAGAAGCACGGAAGGTCTTTAAGCCGGCGCGAATCTGCTCAATGGTGACATTTTGGACAAAAGCTGCCAAGCTTGCGGCTAAGGCGTTAGCAATCATAAATGGCGCGCGTCCCCCCATTGTTAAAGGAATCGCTTCTGCCCTTTCGATGCGGTGCGTCCAATCGCCTTTGACAATTGACAGATATCCATTTTCATAAACTGCTGCGACTCCGCCTTTTTGAATGTGCTTGCGCACCAATTCTGAGTCGGGGTTCATGGTGAAGTAAGCAATATTCGCTTTTGTCTTCTCCGCCATCGCTGCCACCCGATGATCGTCGGCATTGAGTACAGCATAGCCATCCGGGAATACAGCTTCGGCTACCACGCTCTTGAGGTTAGCTAATTGATCAATGGTATCGATATCGCCTATACCTAAATGGTCGGCGGCAACATTTAATATTACACCCACATTAGCAGCTTCAAAACCTAGCCCGGAACGGAGAATTCCACCACGAGCGCTTTCTAAAACTGCGACCTCTACAGTCGGGTCTTGCAAGATTAAATGGGCACTTTGCGGCCCCGTATTATCTCCAGCTTCTACTAAATAATCACCGATATAAGTTCCGTCTGTAGTTGTATAACCTACTACTTTACCTGTCTGTTTATAAATATGTGCTAGTAATCTGGTAGTAGTGGTTTTACCATTAGTACCGGTGACGCTGAGAATAGGAATGCGGCTAGATTGCTCGTTGGGGAAGAGCATATCCATAACTGCGCCTGCAACATTGCGGGGAATGCCTTGACTGGGCGCAACATGCATTCTAAAGCCAGGAGCGGCGTTAACTTCAACAATTACGCCATCTACTTCCCTTAAAGGGCGGCTAATATCTGTGGTGACGATATCCAAGCCGGCAATATCCAAGCCAATAATTTTGACTACCCGTTGTGCTAGCCAAATATTTTCTGGGTGGATTTCATCGGTACGGTCTAAAGCACAGCCGCCTGTACTTAGGTTAGCTGTAGCGCGTAAATAACAAACTGTACCTTTAGGAAGAACGCTATTTAGGGTAAAGCCTTGCCTTTCTAGCAGCTGGTAGCTTGTCCGGTCGAGTTCAATTTTGGTGAGTACATTATCATGTCCTTCACCGCGATTTGGGTCTTGGTTTGTTTCCTCAATTAGTTCCGCAACAGTAGATCTGCCATTACCTACCACATGGGCGGGTACGCGTTCAGCGACTGCTACGACTTTACCATCTACCACCAATACCCGATGATCTCGCCCTACATAATACCGTTCCACAATTACTGACCGAGATACCTGTCTAGCTGCTTCATAAGCGGCTTCGGCTTCTTCCCAGGTTCTAATATCAATGGTAATTCCCCGTCCGTGATTGCCATCTAATGGCTTGATGACTATGGGATAACCACCAACATATTCAATTGCTTCTTCCAAATCATCCAAGAAACTAATAACTGTACCTTTAGGCACTGGTACGCCAGCAGATGCCAGGATACGTTTGGTGGCTTCTTTGTCGCAAGCTAGTTCTACACCCAAAATGCTGGTGTTATCGGTCATGGTTGCTTGCATCCGCTTTTGGTTCACGCCATAGCCTAGCTGAATCAAAAAGCGTGCTTCCAAAGACATCCAGGGTATACCCCGTTTTTCTGCTTCTTTGACGATCGCTTCTGTAGACGGTCCCAAAGATGCATCACGGCAGAAGTCTTTTAAGTCTTGGATATCTTGCTCTAGCTCGGCTTTGGGATAACGACCGCGATCGACAATACTTTGGCACAACCGCACTGCGGCTCGTCCGGCGTAGCGTCCCGCCTCTTCATTGAGGTACTCAAGCACTACCTGGTAAATTCCAGGTGTAGCTGTTTCGCGGGTGCGACCAAAGCCGACATGCATTCCGGCTAGTTCTTGCAGTTCGAGGGCTACATGCTCAACAATATGGCCCATCATTGTGCCTTCGCGCACGCGCATTAAAAAACCACCCCGACAGCCCGGTGAGCAATAATGGCCCTCCAGACTTGGCAAGGCCTCTACTAATCCTTCGTAAAAACCAGGGATTTCATTTGAGGGCTTATCGGCAAGGTTTTCTAAATCGAGGCGCATGACGATCAGCTTGTGGCGTCGAATGCTCCAGTAGTTTGGGCCGCGTAAGGTCTGGATCTTGAGGATTCTCATGGGAATAGGTAGATGGAGATTCGGAACCAATATTCTAGTTTCTTACTGGGATTGACCGTAAACTGTTTATCATGAACAGTTTTTCTTTTTAAATACTGTATCTTTGATTTTTCTACGGTTAGAAATAAATTAACGATCAACTCAGTGTAACCTCAGATACTCTATTCCGTCAGCTGGAGATCCGGTGTACCGCAGGCAATACAGTGCGCTGGTACAGGTGGAAGCGATCGCCATAGCTGAGGATATGGAGGCGTAAATTATGCACAGTTAAGGGTTCATTTGCTCCTACATGGGGTTCATTTGTGTGGGTTAACTCCGTGGGATCGACAATCGTGACGCTACCTTTACCCATAACCTGTAGCCAGCCATCGCGCTCGAATACAGCACAGGTATCTTCGTCAATACCGATACCTAAGCGATCGGGGTGAGCTGCGATCGCGCTAATTAATCGACCCATGCGATTACGGTTGTGAAAGTGTTGGTCTACAATTACTTCGGGAATAAAGCCTAAGCCTGTCGCCATATCTACCAGAGAGCGGTTGGGCGTTTCCCCACTACCACCACCAGCAATCATATGATGCCCCATTACCGCCGCTCCCGCACTAGTGCCAGCTAAGGTAAGTTCCCCTGCCCTAACTCGCTGTCGGACAATGTCCATCACTGGCGTATCTGCCAACACGCCACAAAGACGTAATTGATCCCCTCCTGTCAAAAAGACTCCGCTACAGGCTTCTAGAGATGCTTTAATTTGAGAGGCTTCGCACTGTTCCCGTTCGCGAATATCTAAAATCTCAACCTTCTCCGCACCCATTTCTTCAAAAATCCGAATATACCTACCGCCAATAATGGCTGGCTCGCGAGAGGCAGATGGAATAATTGTAATATAAGCCTTGCTAGCACCAGCACGGCCAAAAAAAGTTCTTAGGATATCGCGTCCGTGAACTTTATCTTCTGCGCCTCCGATAACCAGAACGGCGGTTTTAGTTGCTTGGGGTGTCCTCATTTCCAGCGATTTAGCTTTTAATTGCGGCATTGTGTTTCTCCTGTCAACAACTTCAGGAGCCATCGCCTAGTACGGGTTTCCCGGCTTGTGGCGAATGGCGTGTGAATATAACAAAGTTCAGTAGCCTGGCGATTTTTGCGCTTTGCTTGTACTAGAGGACACTTTTTTGCAGTTGCGAGTGTTTGCTCGATCCACAAGACGCCTCAGTCTTGATATGTCCATTTTCCTCAAAGCCAGCGCCTTGTTTGTTCACCTGTCCACTTTTGCCAGTTTGGCAAAATAGTGCGAGTAGGGCTAAGTGGGGGCTAGGCTACGCCCGCGATGGGGGCGAGTAGGTTTTGACAAGCTGTGTTCTGAGGCTGGCTCGATGCATCCTGAAAGTTGTTAACTGAGTTCAGAATATTAATTTAAATGTAGTTTTGACAATATTTAAACATAAAGTAAGTAAATAGAAAAACTTTTTGTCTCCCGCAAGATCTAAGTTTTCTGGTACTTTTAGTTACTATTGACAAACTTTATCTGTAGCCCTACCACTCATTAGCTTCTTGTGTTTCCTAGACATTCAAATTTAAGATTAGTGTTCTTGAATACGAATAACTGTGCGCTTTGATATAGTTACGCTTTTTCCTGACTGTTTTACCTCAGTTTTGAGTTCTGGATTGCTGGCTAAAGCCTTAGCCAAACAGATTGCGCAAGTCAATCTTGTGAATCCTAGAGACTTTACCAATGACAAGCACCGGAAAGTAGATGATGAACCCTATGGCGGCGGTGTGGGGATGCTGATGAAGCCGGAACCCATTTTCGCTGCTGTAGAGTCGCTGCCGATTCTACCGCAAAGAGAGGTGATTTTGATGAGTCCTCAAGGACAAACTATTAATCAACCACTTTTGCGCGAGCTGGCAACAAATTATAACCAATTAGTTGTCATTTGTGGCCATTATGAAGGAGTAGATGAGCGAGTACTGCATTTAGTTACCCGTGAAGTCTCTCTAGGCGACTTTATTCTCACTGGTGGCGAAATCCCCGCAATGGCTTTGCTTAATGGTGTGGTAAGACTATTACCGGGCACTGTAGCGAAGGTGGAATCATTGACAGCAGAGAGTTTTGAAGAAGGCTTGTTAGATTATCCCCAATACACCCGTCCAGCCAATTTTCGCGGCTGGAAAGTACCCGATGTCTTATTGTCTGGAAATCACGCCGCCATCGCCCAGTGGCGTTACGAACAACAAATCCAAAGAACTAGCGATCGCCGTCCGGATTTACTGGAAAAATGGCAAAGGGAGAAGGGAGACAAGGGGGACAAGGGAGACAAGGGGGACAAATAACTATCTACCTTCTTGACAACTGACAACTGACAACTGACAACTGACTATTGACAAATGACAAACATTCGTATAGGTAACGGCTACGATATTCACCGCTTAGTAAGCGATCGCGCTTTAATTTTAGGCGGTGTGAACATTCCCCATGAATTGGGTTTGCTGGGGCACAGTGATGCTGATGTGCTAACCCATGCGATTATGGATGCCATGCTAGGGGCATTATCTTTAGGGGATATTGGACATTATTTTCCGCCGACAGATCCTAAATGGGCGGGTGCAGATAGTTTGGTGCTATTAAATCAAGTAAACCAGCTAATTTGCGATCGCGGTTGGCGAATCGGCAATATTGATTCGGTGGTAGTCGCAGAACGACCAAAATTGAAACCCCATATTGAGATAATGCGGGATAAGCTAGCGGCTGTTTTACAGTTAGAACCAAATCAAATTGGTATCAAAGCTACTACTAACGAAAAATTAGGCCCTGTAGGACGAGAAGAAGGGATATGTGCCTATGCTGTAGTTTTACTAGTAGCTGCTAATTAACTTAAATTTTGGTAACAGCTTGGTTAATGGATAGCATAGGTATACATGAGCAAGAAATTTCTCAAGAATTATTAAATTATTTGGGAGAAATAGGACAATGGAAGCTGCAAAATTTCAGATTCCTAATTATGTTGCTGATATTGTTGCCTTGGATAAGGATGAGCAAATTGTTTTATTAGTGGAAGTTAAAGCAACAAAATTAGAAGGGAGAGATGCCAAAGAGGAAGTTATTTCACAATTAAAGTCATATTTGCAAAATGCTAAAAATACTCGGTTTTATTTAGCTAATGAGACATTTGCGATGTTCGCAGATCTAGCCAAAATTGATATTTTTAAATGGGATGGTAAGAAATTTTCAAATTTTCAGATTTCACTAGAAACTGCTAATATCCTTAGTCATTACGATCCAGATTTTAGCAGTAAAACAATCTTGGGATTCTACTTAAAAACGCTGGTAGAGGCTTGGCTGCGAGACTTAGCTTATCACTGGAAATCAGAAACACCGCCAGCATCAGAAAAGTTGGCAGAAATAGGGTTGCTGCAAAAATTGGAAGGGGGAACTACTTATTCACAGGTAAATCTTGATGGTGATACTTTACTACAAAAAAGTATTGTTAAGTGGTAATATACCAATTCTAAATCATTTTTTAAATTTACAAACTCTCTGTTCTTTCTCTTATCCTTGGCGTACTTGGCGTACTTGGCGGTTCATTAAAAAAATATTTTCACAACTCAGATAGGATTGCTATAGGCACAATTTTGTTAAAGAATAAGTTATAAAAGTTTTTGATAATTCTAGAATTGAAAAGGATTTTACTAATATTAAAACTTTTCTAAGTTGGTTAAACTCTCAGTCCAGTTAAAAATTGATATTTGATTATTAAACTTATGAAATTTTCTACTATTTTGGCTACAGTTAAACGGTTTTGGTTACTCATAATTATCTGTATAGTCACAGGACTTACAGTTGCAGCTTGTAACCCATCTAATTTTAAAACCACAGCCGCTCAAGTTCCCCAGTTAGTAACTAGTATTCTCAGCGATCCGAAAACATTTAATTTTGCGCTTAGTTCGGAATCACCAAACATTTTTGGTTGGACTTATGAAGGTCTAATTACAGAAAATTATGAAAATGGTAAAGTTGAACCAGCTTTAGCAGAATCATGGCAAATTTCTGAAGATAAATTAAAAATTGTTTTTACCCTACGTGAAAATCTTAAATGGTCTGACGGACAACCATTGACAGTAGATGATGTAGTATTTACCTACAATGATATTTATCTTAATGAAGCTATCCCTACAGATGCTAGAGATGGGATGAGAATTGGAGAAAGTCGCAAGCTACCAATTGTCAAAAAAATTGATAATCGGAGAGTTGAATTTTCTATTCCCGAACCATTTGCACCTTTTTTACGCAGCACGACAGGATATCCAATTTTACCAGCCCATGCATTACGCGAATCGGTAACTACAAAAGACCAAGAAGGTAAACCAAAATTTCTATCAAAATGGGGCGTAGATACACCACCAGATCAATTAATTGTGAACGGGCCGTTTAAATTAGAGCGCTATGACACTAGCCAACGCATAGTTTTCCGCCGCAATCCCTATTATTGGCGTAAAGATGCGCAAGGAAAAGCCCAGCCTTATATTGAAAGAATAGTTTGGCAGATTGTTGAATCTACAGATACATCTTTACTGCAATTTCGTTCCGGTGGTTTAGATACTGTAGGCGTCTCACCAGAATACTTTTCTTTATTAAAGGTGCAAGAAAAGCAGGGCAATTTTAAAATATATAATGGCGGGCCTGGCTCTGGTACTACCTTTTTAATTTTTAATTTAAATCAAGGTATAAGAGATGGAAAACCATTAATTGAACCGAAAAAATCTCGCTGGTTTAACACTGTGGAATTTCGTCAAGCAGTAGCCTACGCCATAGATAGACAAACAATGATTAATAATACCTTCCGTGGCTTAGGTCAACCGCAAGATTCGCCAATTTCTGTTCAAAGTCCCTATTATCTCTCACCAAAAGAAGGGCTAAAAGTTTATGACTATAATATAGAGAAAGCCAAACAATTACTCCTGAAAGCTGGCTTTAAATATAACGAAAAAAATCAGCTAATTGATGCTGAAGGTAACAACGTCCGCTTTACCTTGCTGACGAATGCTGGTAATAAAATTCGTGAAGCAATGGGTTCACAAATTAAACGGGATTTAAGCAAGATTGGCATTCAAGTTGATTTTAATCCTATTGCTTGGAATACCTATACAGACAAACTTTCTAACTCTCTTGATTGGGAAGCTGCTTTATTAGGTTTAACTGGTGGTTTAGAACCTAATGATGGGGCTAATGTTTGGTCTCCGGAAGGGGGATTACATATGTTTAATCAAAAGCCACAAGCAGGACAAAAACCAATTCAAGGTTGGCAAGTTGCGCCTTGGGAAAAACAAATTGGTGAACTTTATATCAAAGCTGCCAGAGAATTAGATGAAGCCAAGCGCAAAGCACTTTATGCAGAAACACAACAAATTACTCAAGAGAATTTACCATTTATTTACTTAGTAAATGCCTATGCAATGTCAGCGTTGCGTAATCGCTTTGAAGGTATTAAATTCTCTGGACTTGCTGGTGCATTCTGGAATATTCATGAAATCAAAATAGTTGATTAGTCAAGGGTCAAGAGTCAATAGTCAATAGTGATGAGTTTTAGACAAATGACAAATGACGAATGACAAGTAACAAAGGACAAATAATACATGACCAATGAAAATGCTTTGCGATCGCTCTTAAAAGCGGTTGCAGATGGTAATGTGACGCCAAATCAAGCTTTAGACTCTCTTAAAGACCTAGCTTATGAAAAAGTGGGTGATTTTGCCAAAATTGACCATCATCGGGCGCTGAGGACTGGTTTTCCAGAGGTAATTTGGGGTTTGGGGAAAACTCCCGATCAGATTGCGCAAATTATGGAAGTGATGCGTCAGCGCAATCCGGTAGTTATGGCTACCCGAATTGAACCTGCAATCTACGCCACTCTACAATCTAGGGTGAGAGGCTTACGCTACTATGAGTTAGCAAAAATTTGTGCTATTACTCCCAGTGAAATTGAACCGCAGTTTGACGGTGTAATTGGTATTCTGTCGGCGGGTACGGCTGATTTACCTGTAGCGGAAGAAGCAGCCGTGACAGCAGAACTTTCTGGTTTTCGCGTGTTACGCCTGTGGGATGTCGGCGTTGCTGGTATCCACCGTTTATTGAGTAATCGCCACTTAATTGAGTCAGCATCGGTTTTGATAGTTGTAGCGGGGATGGAAGGCGCATTACCTAGCGTAGTTGCAGGGTTGGCGGATTGTCCTGTAATTGCAGTACCTACCAGCATTGGTTATGGTGCGAGTTTTGGCGGATTAGCACCCCTTTTAACAATGCTTAACTCTTGTGCGCCGGGAATCGGCGTAGTCAATATTGATAACGGCTTTGGCGCAGCAGTGTTAGCTGGGCAAATTTTACGAACAGCAGTGAAATTAAATAATAGTCAATAGTCAATAGTCATTGGTCATTTGTCATTTGTCATTTATATCCCCCTGCTCCCTGCTCCCTGCCCCCTTCCCTTCCCTCAACGCTGGACATCACCTACAAGTAGAGGTTATGACATAACCATACTTCAGGGTACTAAGTATGAACTATTTCAGCAATGTGCTAGCTGAGTTATTTTGGCATTCGCCTGTAACTTCATGGCTGGCTCAAAATATTACCGATCCGAATGTTTTGGGGCAAATGCAAAGCGCTTGGCAACACTTTATCAAAACAGGGCAAGTTTGGGCACTGTTGATTGGTTTGGTTATTGGCTATCTGATTCGGAATTTAACTAGCTACGGTTAAAGTAATTTAAGATTTAAGATTTTGCAAAAAATCGGATCGCTGACTGTCGGCGATCTGAATTTTTCTGGATGGATTGTTAATCAATCCAAAATCTTAACTTATATTGCCCCACCTTTAACGTTTATGACCGAACAAAAAACTTGGAGCCAGAGGTTTGAATCAGCGTTGCATCCAGCGATCGCTCTTTTTAATGCTAGTATTAATTTTGACATTGAACTCATTGAATATGACCTAACTGGTTCCCAAGCCCATGCAAAAATGCTGGCTCATACTGGCATCATTTCCCCAGAAGAAGGAGAAACATTAGTTACAGGCTTAGAACAAATTCGTCAAGAATATCGCCAAGGAAAATTTCAGCCTGGTGTTGATGCGGAAGATGTTCACTTTGCTGTAGAACGGCGATTGACAGAACTTGTGGGTGATGTGGGTAAAAAGCTGCATACGGCGCGATCGCGTAATGACCAAGTTGGCACTGATACAAGACTTTATCTGCGCGATCAAATCCAACAAATTCAGCAGCAATTACGGGAATTTCAAACTGTTTTACTAGAAATAGCGGAAAAAAATGTAGAGACTCTGATTCCTGGCTATACTCACCTACAACGCGCCCAACCGCTCAGTTTAGCCCATCATCTATTGGCTTACTTTAATATGGCGCAACGCGACTGGGAACGCCTAGCAGATGTATATCGCCGAGTGAATATCTCGCCTTTGGGTTGTGGTGCTTTAGCGGGAACGACTTTCCCTATCGATCGGCATTATACAGCCGAACTCTTGAATTTTGACAACATTTATGCTAACAGCCTGGATGGAGTGAGCGATCGCGATTTTGCGATCGAATTTCTCTGTGCAGCTAGTTTGATTATGGTTCACCTCAGCCGCCTGAGTGAAGAGGTGATTCTTTGGGCATCAGAAGAATTTCGCTTTATTATCCTCAAAGATACCTGTGCTACAGGTTCCAGCATCATGCCCCAAAAGAAAAACCCCGACGTTCCCGAACTAGTCAGAGGAAAAACTGGGCGTGTCTTTGGGCATTTGCAAGCCATGCTGGTAATTATGAAGGGGCTACCGTTGGCATATAACAAAGATTTGCAAGAAGACAAAGAAGGTTTATTTGACAGCGTTAACACAGTCAAAGCCTGCTTAGAAGCAATGACAATTTTGCTGCGTGAAGGTTTAGAATTTCGTCCTCAACGCCTAGCAGCAGCCGTAGCCGAAGACTTTTCTAACGCCACCGATGTAGCAGATTACCTCGCAGCAAAAGGCGTCCCCTTCCGAGAAGCTTATAACCTCGTAGGTAAGGTAGTTAAAACCAGTATCGCCGCAGGTAAACTTCTCAAAGATTTGACATTGGCAGAGTGGCAAGAAATACATCCAGCATTTGCAGCCGATATTTATGAAGCCATCTCGCCCCGTCAAGTCGTTGCCGCCCGTAATAGTTATGGTGGTACAGGCTTTGCCCAAGTTCGCAACGCAATTAATACTGCCCGTACTCAGCTAGAGGCTAGGGGCTAGGGGCTAGGGGGACAAAATCAATTCAAAATTCAAAATTCAAAATTCAAAATTCAGAAATATTTTTGACTTTTGACTTTTGACTTTTGACTTTTTATGCCCAATGCCCCATGCCCATAAAATAATTCAGGACGTACATTATCTGTACGCCCTGAAAAATCAAACATTTAAAGAGCAATTAAAGAGTAAGAATTTTAATAGATGGCTTACTCAGCATCAATTGCTGATACACCCTCATCTTCATCACTCTTAGGAGGTCTTTGTTGGAACCTTCTCTGCATTCTTCCTGTAGTAGTTCGTTTACGAAACTTTCTGGCGTATGCCTGGTTCCGTAGCGCCTTTTCTTTTTTCGGGTTACGGCGCTTAGCCATGTTCACCTCATTAAATAAACAACAAAAAAAGCTACTAGGCAATATCAGCTACCGTTGTTATTGATATATATTTAGCCTAGCGTAGCTATCAGATAGTTTGAACAGCATACAATTATAACGTATATAATTGGGTAATGTCAACATTTATTCAGCTTCTATTTCTGGTTGCATAGCATACACATTCGTGAATTTTTGTCTATCACAAGGGGGGAATTAACACAATCAACTATTGAATCTAGCAATCTATTGAGGTTTGTTGACAGTTAACTGTTGACAGTTAACAGCAAAAACCGATATTTTGCACAACTGAAATAGGAATACTAGATGCCAGTTGTGTAAGTCATAATTATTTTTAAACAAATATTTTTCAGGAATTTATTTTTTCATATAAATGATTTGCTTCATTACTAGATTGACAGATTAATCTTGATAAAAAATTCATGTATTTATGGAATTTGTTGCCTGATAAATCTAGCTGAAATCAAGTAAAAAAGCATGATGATACTGTTGATTTTATATGTAAACCTAGCTGGTGTATATTTCACTCATTAATTATGAATTGTCGGACAAATTACTGGACTTATTAGTTGAGATTGATAAAATTTCAGCTAATAAATCAGTAAAACTGATTGTAAATACAAGCTGATTTATCAAAACTGCATATTTCCAGGAACTTCTTCTAAGAAAATGCTAGAATGAAAACTCCAAACCATTAACATTTTGTATAGTACACAACTACTTTTTTGGTATTTAAGCAGTTATGTTAATTGGTCAGGAACTTTAGAATACAATACACAAATTTGCAGATTGAACATTCTTGCTTTGTTTACTATAGCTTTACAGTCTACACGTAGCTTATGGCGCTTTGGGCAAACGGTATTGGGGATAATTTTCCGTCATCCCATTACCGGTACCAGCATTATTCCCATCCTACCTGATGGTCGGATTGTGCTAATTAGGCGCAGTGACAATGGCCTCTGGTCGTTACCTGGGGGTATGGTCGATTGGGGAGAAGATATTCCTAGTACAGTCCGCCGAGAATTGTTGGAGGAAACTGGCTTGGAGTTAGTAAAAATCCGGCGTTTAGTTGGGGTTTATTCTTCGCCAAGCCGAGATCCGCGAATTCATTCGATTTGTGTTGCAGTGGAAGCCGAAGTTCAAGGCGTGATGGAAATTCAGGATAAATTGGAAGTTACAGAGATCCAAGCATTCTCTCGTAATTCCCTACCTCTAGAACCAATGTCTCATGACCACTATCAGCAATTACAAGACTATTTAAATGGCTTGACAATAGTGGCTTGACAATAGTGGCATAACAATATTTACTTATTCGGTAGTCAAGTGAAGTATAAAGTATGAAGGGACAAACCTCGAATTTTGGCAGCATCTACTCTTGGGGTATGTAAAGATTACTTTGAATTGGCATCTTTACAAGTCGCTTTGTATCTACATTCTTTAGACTTCATCTTTTTGGTCATATAGTCATTGGTCTATATTTACTGTGCAATGATTATTGATTATTATGCTAAAACTTAATCGTTAAAATTCAGATGGATACGCTATTTCGTAACTCCCGGAGAAAACTGTCTCAAGGGCTATTATTTTGGCGCGAAGTCGGTCAGGGAACGCCAATTATTTTTTTACATGGTGCTTGGAATGATAGCAGCCAATGGGTATCAGTAATGGAATCTCTTGCAGATAATTTTCATTGCTTCGCCCCAGATTTATTAGGCTGTGGCGAGTCAGATAATCCTAATGTTCACTACAGTGTTGAGTTACAAGTAGAGTGTTTAGCTGAGTTTTTAGCAGCGTTAAAGCTGGAGAATGTGTATTTAATCGGACATTCTTTAGGCGGGTGGATTGCTGCCAGCTATGCTTTAAAATATCCAGAACAAGTAGAGGGTTTAATACTGCTATCACCAGAGGGTGTGGCTGTAGAAGGACAAGAGAAAAGATGGAAAAAGATGCAGTGGTTAATGGATGCGCCAAAATTATTATTTCAAATTTTGCGATCGCTCCTACCAATCATGAAAATTTTCGGTTTGCATAGCAAAATTGAAAAGTATTTACAAAAGCATAAAACTCTCATACAACAATCTACAGCCTGTCAATTACTCTTCAACCGACCAAAGCCAGAAATTGCAGCAGAATATCTTCAAGACAAATTGCACCTACTAGCCAATCCTGTGTTAATTTTACAAGGTGGTAAAGATACCCCTGATGCTTTAGCTAGGAGTCAAACTTACCAGCAACGTTTACATCAAGCTGAATTAAAAATTATTCCTCATGCTGGCGATAATTTACCAGAATCTTGTATAGGGCTGCTGGCTGAAGATATTCAGGAATATGTCAAAGCAATTCAAAATTCAAAATCCAGAATTCAAAATTAAGGAATTTAGATTTTTGTAGGTTTTTTAATAAGATTTACCAGTGAATGTAGCTGAATTAGTCACGGTTTCCATTATTCTTTTACTCGTAGCCACCGTTGTTGCTTTACTGTCGCGCTGGTTACGAGTTTCTTATGTTGCGGGTTTAGTTTTAGCAGGTTTAGCAATCACAGAACTGTTACCACAACGGATTGGTTTGAATGATTCGCTGATTTTAAATTTATTTCTGCCGATTTTGGTATTTGAAGCTGCTATTAATACAGATATTAGCCGCTTGCGCACTACAGTTAAACCAATTGCTTTATTAGCCGGGCCGGGAATTATTATTTCTTCTGGCGTGACAGCTGCAATTTTAAAATGGGAATTGGGACTAAATTGGATAGCTGCACTACTGGCGGGAGTAATTTTAGCAATTACTGATACTGTGTCTGTAATTGCTGTATTTAAGGAGGTACAAGTCCCTTCTCGTCTATCAACAATTGTTGAGGGAGAAAGTTTATTTAATGATGGTGTCGCGCTAGTTTTATTTAGTTTAATTGTCAAAGTTAATACAGCTGGCTCAATTTCATTTCTCGCCGGAATGCAAGAATTATTTGTAGTAATTATTGGCGGAACTTTAGTCGGGTTAGCTGTCGGGTATTTAAGTACGGGTTTATTTGTCCGTGCTGATGAGCCATTGAGTAGTATATTACTCACAGTAGCTGTAGCTTTAGGCGCTTTTCAACTGGGACAATCTTTTAGCGTCTCTGGTGTAGTGGCTGTAGTAGTTGCTGGCTTAATTGTTGGTTCAGTAGGTATTTCAGGCAAAGTATCAGCTTCTACAAGGTTGACATTACTCAGCTTTTGGGAATCTATTGCCTTTGGAGTTAATAGCTTTATCTTTCTGCTGATTGGTATAGAAATTAACTTAATAACTTTATGGCAAACTCTACCGGCTGTGCTGTTAGCGATCGCAGCTTATCAAATAGCAAGGATAGTTTCAGTTTACCCACTCTTAGCTATTGTACGTTGGTTTGACCGTCCGATTCCTTGGCGCTGGCAACATGTGCTGTTTTTTGGCAATATTAAAGGTTCTCTCTCGATGGCGTTAGCGTTGAGTATACCCGCCAGCATTCCAGGAAGAGAACAACTAATTGCGATCGTTTTTGGGACAGTATTATTATCTGTAGTTGGGCAAGGAGTAAGTTTACCTTGGTTAGTGAAGCGATTGCAATTATCTCAAGTGTCAGCAACGCGCCAACAGGTAGAAGAATTACAAGCCCAATTAATTACAGCCAAAGCCGCACAGGATGAATTAGATACTCTTTTAAAAACAGGAGTATTACCAAAAGCTGTATATGAAGAGATGCGTTCTGGCTATCAAGTACAAGTTGCAGGTGCAGAAAAAGCATTACGAGAATTATATAATCGTCGTGTCGATGATTTAGAACCTAAAACTGATGAACCAAGTAAGCTTGATGCTATTCGCCGGCGATTATTGCTAGCAGAAAAAGGTGCATTAAATGAGGCGATACGTCAGCGAATTTTGTCAGAAGAAATAGTTTATGAAAGGCTGAAAAAAATTGATGAGCAATTGTTGAAATTAGATGATGATTAATTTGTCATTTGTCATTTGTCATTTGTTATTAGAAAATAATACCATCCGCATTCATACGTAATTCAGATTTTTTTTCGTAGGGGTGGGGTTTCATAGGTGTCAACTTAAGCTAATAGCTATATAGGGCGGGCGTTGTACAAAAACTTTCGCCCTCATCCCCTAACCCCTTCTCCCCCAGGAGAAGGGGAATTAAATCTCTTGCTCCCCTCTCCCACCGGGAGAGGGGTTGGGGGTGAGGGGAAAAACCTTGCTACAAAGCGGGTTTCGCGTTAAGTTGACACCAATGGGTTTCCCCGCCCTTGTGAGGGTTTCAATGTTAAGTTTTAAATTGCATTTTGGGATAAGTAAGTCGCCCGGAATAAAACCAAATATGTTACAACAATCCCAGGCATATCATTTAATTGATCACTTAACAGATGTGCTTTGAGAGTTTTTGACATTTTTAATAACTTTACCAGTACTCACAAAAGACACACCTTGTTGAAATTCCGTGGCTATCATTACGGCTTCGACTATCGGCTCAGAAATGACTTTTGCAGATACCCATTCGACAATAAAATTTGCGCCTATACCGCCACTGGTATCTCTTTTATTAATGAAAAATTCTGTAGAACCTAAAGCTTTTAATTGAATCGGTTGGTCTAAATATTGCCTAATTAATGCACCATCAGAATCATAATAACGCACAGCCGTAATAATTAAGGGATTAGTTAAATCTGTATTGCGAATACTTAAGGTAGCGGCTAAGTTTAAAAGTTGCGGCTCATCGCCATGATAAATATGGGAATATATGGGTACATAAATAGTTTGACCCATTGCTACAGGAAAATTTTTGTCTAGAGTTACGACTTGTTGAGATGATGTAGTCTTATTATTTGGAGATTGTGAATTTTGCTGCTTATTGGGTGATGTACAAGCTACTAGAAAAATCAAAACGGCAGCTATTAAATAAAAACGTATATATAGCTTCATTAATTTTATTTACAGCCTTCAATAAAATCTATCATTTGATGCAGTGAACCTGGTTTAGTGACAACTAGTATAGTTGATTCAGGTTCTAAGACTGTACTACCGTTAGGAATAGTTAAATCTTCATGGGGATGGGCTTGATAGCCGATAATTAGAGAACCTGTAGGAAAGCGTGAATCCTGAGCTATTTCGACAATGCTGCGATTCACGACATAACAATTGTTAGGAATTGAAATTTTTAAAACTTCAATTTGTCCTTGCTCAAAATGCATCATTGATTCTACTTGCGGATATTCAATTGCATTCACCATTGTGGAAACTGCTAGTTCAACTGCGCCGATAATATGATTAGCGCCAGCTAATTTAAAAGGTTCAGCAAAATCGGAATGGCGCATCCGCGTCACAATATGGGGAACGCCGTAATGTTTGGCTAGGGTTACCATTGCTAAGTTCAATGCATCACTCCGCAACACAGCTGCTAAAGCATCGGCTTTGCGAATTCCTGCTTCTAATAAAACTTGTGTACTGACGGCGCTACCTTCAAAAGCCATCGCGCCTACTTGCTCGCGAGCGTAGCGACAAGCATTAGGATCGATATCAATGACTGCTACAGTATGTCCTAGTTCGATCAATTTCTGCGCTAGACTGAGTCCTACTAAACCAGATCCACCAATTAGCACGTACATAGCTGTTGTTTGATAATGTTCGACTCTTACTTTATCAAACGTGGCTTTTAAGGGGCTGCTAATATTTCAGCTATACCCCAAAAGGTTAAATTGGGTTCTACTGTTAAACAGGATGCGATCGCGGGATACAAAACTTGCAGATAGTTGAATAGTAAAGTGCGATCGCCTCCTTTAATCGTAATCTTCCCTTCTGGATATAATTGCCACCACGCCTCAATAAAATCTTTGATTCCAGCTAACAGGGTATAAATCACACCGCTTTGAATCGCTTCGGGAGTATTTAAAGCGAAGCGTGGCGGAAGAGAAGCAATAGATTCTGTGTCTATTTGGGGTAATTGTCCGGTTTTTTGCCCTAAAGTTGCAAATTGCAAGCCTAAACCCGGTAAAATTGCTCCTCCCACTAAACAATGGTTAGCATCCGCAGATGTAAAAGTCAGTGCTGTTCCCGCATCAATTACCAGCATGGGAAATCCCCAAGTTTTACCCGCACCCCATAAAGCCAAAGCGCGATCGATTCCTAATGTGGGATAGATATTTTTGAGGGGTATTTGCTCTAGGGTGATTACCCGCACATGAGGATAAGTTTGCCACAGTGCTGTTTGACTGGGAACTACAGAGGCGATGGTGAGGGGGAGGGGGGATGAGGGGGACAAGGAAGACAAGGAGGACAAGGGGGAAGCATATTCTTCTTTTTCTTCGCTGTTTTCTGTGTTTTCTTGTTTTGTGAATATCTTATTTCTGTAAATAGGGGGGAATGAAATTTCTGGGGGTAAATCAGCCAGTGTGTGAGATTGTGCTAGTTGCTGGATGACTGATTCTGGTAAATAGTCGGTATCCCACGTACAGTCAAGCTTTGCGCCGATAAATAACGCCCAATGTAGCCGAGAATTACCAATTTCCAAAGCTAGCCAAATATTGTCTGTTTTACCCACTTCCCTATTACCCATCAACATCTACAGGACTTACGCAAAAATTTTCCCAATCCTTAATTTTTGGAACCGCATTAGACGCGAAGCGGCTTCCCGCAGGGTAGACGCCAAGAACGCCAAGAGTTCGTAGAGTCTGCATAAGTCCTAATCTATTTTCTTAATGCCCAAAGCCCCATGCCCCATGCCCCAATTTAATTTTCTTAAGTTCCCTATAGATTTTTTAATAAAAATTTACAATCAAGCCATGTCAAAATAAAGTTAGAGGAAAATATACTCATTTTGTCAAGGAGGGGAGTTATGGTAGCACTCACCGAAAGAATTGAAAAAAGGCTAACCATTCAGACTGTGGATATTGCTGAAGATACTACAGCTATTCGCTCTTTGGACTGGGATCGCGATCGCTTTGATATTGAATTTGGTCTGCAAAACGGTACAACTTACAATTCATTTTTGATTCGCGGTGAGCAGACCGTGCTTGTTGATACCTCCCATGAAAAGTTTCGCCAGCTATATTTTGATACGCTGACAGGGCTGATTAATCCTCAAGAAATTGATTATTTAATTGTCAGCCACACTGAGCCAGATCATAGCGGCTTAGTGAAAGATTTATTACAAATAGCTCCAGATATTACTGTAGTTGCTTCAAAAGTAGCAATTCAGTTTTTGGAAGATTTGGTACATCAACCGTTTAAACGCCGGATTGTTAAAAATGGCGATCGCTTGGATATTGGTAACGGTCATGAATTTGAATTCGTGATTGCCCCCAACCTGCACTGGCCGGATACTATCTTTAGTTTCGACCATAAAACACAAATTCTCTACACCTGCGACGCTTTTGGGATGCATTATTGCACCGAGAGTACTTTTGATGACGATTTAAAAGCGATTGAACCTGATTTTAAATATTACTACGAATGCTTAATGGGGCCGAATGCGCGGTCAGTACTGTCAGCTTTAAAGCGCATGGGCGAACTTCCCGAAGTGAAAATGATTGGTACTGGTCACGGGCCTTTACTTTATCACAACGTTACCAAACTTACCGGACTTTACCGCAGTTGGAGTCAAACCCAACCCAAACCAGAAACAGTCATTGGCATATTTTATGTTTCTGAATACGGTCATAGCGATCGCCTCGCCCAAGCCATTGCTAATGGTATCAACAAAGCTGGGGTAGCTATAGAATGGGTAGATTTAGGTTCTGGCATTGATTTACAAGAACTGCGAGAATTAGTAGGTCGTTGTGCTGGGTTAGTGGTGGGTGTACCGCCGGTTTCTAGTTCTGCGAATATCCAAGCCGCCCTCAGCACCGTTTTAGGCTCTGTGAAGGAAAAGCAAGGCATTGGTATATTTGAGACTGGCGGCGGCGATGACGAACCGATAGATCCTTTATTAACTAAGTTCCGTAATTTGGGACTAACAACAGTTTTCCCCGCCATTCGCATTAAACAAACCCTCAGCGAAAACACTTATAAACAGTGTGAAGAAGCTGGTACAGACTTAGCTCAGTGGGTAACACGCGATCGCAGTATTAAAGCGATGAAATCTCTGAGTGCTGACTTAGATAAAGCCCTGGGGAGACTTAGCGGCGGTTTATATATCATCACCGCCAAAAAAGGCGATGTGAAGAGCGCCATGTTAGCTTCTTGGGTAGCCCAAGCCAGCTTTAAACCTCTAGGATTTTCCATTGCAGTCGCTAAGGATCGGGCGATTGAATCACTGATGCAAGTAGGCGATCGCTTTGTCCTCAACATCTTAGAAGAAGGCAATTATCAAACATTAATGAAGCACTTCTTAAAGCGATTCGCCCCTGGTGCAGATCGCTTTGAAGGCGTAAAAACCCAGCCAGCCGAAAACGGCGCACCCATCCTCACCGATGCCTTAGCTTATATCGAGTGCGAAGTCCAAAGCCGGATGGATTGTGGCGATCACTGGGCAGTATACAGCACCGTCTCCGCCGGACGAGTATCTAAGCCAGAAGCCTTGACTGCTGTGCATCATCGTAAAGTTGGTAACCATTACTAGGGGCTAGAAGGGGGACAAGGGGGAAATATGCCCCATGCCCCATGCCCCATACCCAATGCCCAATGCCCAATGCCCAATGCCCTATTCCCCATACCCTATGTCTACTAAACCTCGTGACGTTCAAGTTTTCCCAATAGCTACAGATACAACCGTACTGCGATCGCGCAGTTGGTCAAGGTTAAGGTTTGAAATTGAATATGCTTTAGCTAAGGGTACAACAGCTAATTCATACATAATTCAAGGTGATAAACTCGCCCTGATTGACCCCCCTGGCGAAACTTTTACGCAAATCTACTTAAATGCTTTGCAGCAAAGATATGATGTCAAAGCCATTGAGTATGTAATTTTGGGTCATGTCAACCCCAACCGTGCCGCGACTTTAAAGGCGTTGCTAGAAGTCGCACCGCAAATTACCTTTGTTTGTTCTAATCCTGGGGCGATCGCTTTACGGGGGGCGCTAGAAAATCCAGATGTCCCAATTTTGGTGATGCGGGGCGATGAAACCCTAAATTTAGGTAAGGGTCACGATTTACAATTCATTCCTACCCCCAATCCCCGCTATGCAGACCTCCTCTGCACCTATGACCCGCAAACAGAAATTCTCTATACAGATAAGTTCTTTGGGGCGCATATTTGTGGCGATCAGGTGTTTGATGAAGGCTGGGAATCAATTAACGAAGACCGCCGCTATTATTTTGATTGTTTGATGGCTCCCCATGCTCGTCAAGTGGAAACAGCCCTAGATAAACTAGCCGATTTCCCCGCGAGAATTTACGCCACTGGACACGGGCCTTTGGTACGTTACGCCCTAATTGAACTCACCAAAGCTTACCGGGAATGGAGTCAGCAACAAACTTCCGCCGACTTGACAGTTGCGCTAATTTATGCGTCAGCCTATGGAAATACAGCTACATTAGCTCAGGCGATCGCTCGCGGCATCACCAAAGCAGGTGTGGCGGTAGAATCAATTAACTGTGAATTCACAGATCCAGAAGATATCCGCGCGGCTGTAGAGAAATCTGCTGGCTTTGTTATGGGTTCGCCTACATTGGGAGGCCATGCACCCACACCAGTACAAACAGCTTTAGGGATTGTCCTCGCCACCGCCACTAATAATAAACTTGCGGGTGTATTCGGTTCCTTTGGTTGGAGTGGTGAAGCCGTCGATTTAATTGAAGGTAAACTCAAAGACGCAGGTTATCGCTTTGGTTTTGACACCATCCGCGTCAAATTCAAACCCAACGATGTCACCTTGCAACTGTGCGAACAAGCCGGAACCGACTTTGCGCAAACATTGAAGAAAGCGAAAAAAGTGCGATCGCAAAGCGTACCCGCCACCACTGTAGAACAAGCCGTAGGGCGAATTGTTGGTTCTCTGTGCGTTCTCACAGCCAAGCAAGACGATATATCCAGCGCCATGCTAGCCTCTTGGGTAGCACAAGCTAGCTTTAGTCCCCCTGGCTTAACCATAGCCGTAGCTAAAGACCGCGCCGTCGAATCGCTAACACACACAGGAAATCAATTTGTCCTAAATATCCTCCAAGAAGGAAATCATTTAGGCTTGATGAAACACTTCCTCAAACCCTTCGGCCCCGGACAAGATAGATTTGCTAGTGTCGCCACTCAAGAAGCTGAAAACGGTTCTCCCATTCTCAATGATGCTCTAGCATATTTAGAATGTTCTGTCAAGAATCGTATGGAATCCGGCGATCATTGGCTAGTTTATGCAACTGTCGAGAATGGCAAAGTGCTAAACCAAGACGGTGTCACAGCCGTACACCATCGCAAATCCGCGACTCATTATTAACACTCTTCTATTTCTTCTTCTCTCTGCGTCCTACCCTTCGGGAAGCCGCTCCGCGTCTAAGGCGTCTTGGCGGTTCATTAAAAAAAATCAAACTTAATGAACCGTACTAGTGCTTTGTCTCATTAATTTTGCGGTGTTGCAAGATCCCCGACTTCTTGAAGAAGTCGGGGATCTGAACATCCGTGACTCATCAGAATTAATGGGACAGACCACTAGATTAAATCCTGTTACACCCTTGTCACTAACTTCCGCCGCAGGAAATCCAACGCACCACAGGCACTAACATAGCGAATATAAGCGCGAGTGCGCGTTGAGCCAAAGCGATACTCTATACTTGTAACTTCATCTTTCGGCCCAGCTAAACCCACATAAACCAAACCCACAGGCTTTGTCTCACTCCCCCCTGTTGGGCCTGCAATACCAGTGACACCCAATCCCCAAGTTGTAGACAGACGGGTTTTAACTCCCAGCGCCATTTGTTCCGCAACAGTAGCACTCACAGCGCCAAATTTATCTAAATCCTCTGGGTTAACGCCTAACATACCCACTTTTACGGAGTTGTCATAAGAAATTACACCGCCCCAAAAGTATTCCGAACTACCAGAAATATCAGTTAACATTTGCCCCAATCCTCCACCAGTGCAGGATTCCGCCACTGATAGAGTTTCTCCCGATGCCTGCAATAACTTACCCACTACCACAGCTAAGGTATCATTATCTACACCATAATAATCCAACCCAGCAATTTCTCTGATTTCTTTTTCAATCGGTGCAATTAAATCTGCTGCTACTGCTTCCGAAGCCGCCTTAGCAGAAACTCGCAATCTCACTTCCCCATTACCTGCATAAGGCGCAACTGTGGGATTAGTCAAATCAAAGTAAGAAGCGACTTTTTCCGCCAAAGCCGATTCACCAATTCCCCAAAATCTTAAACTGCGGCTGTAAATAATTTCTTGACCCCAGCCTTGGCTTTTGAGAAAAGGTACTGCGGTTTCTTCCCACATCCGATACATTTCCGAGGGTACGCCAGGAAAAGTTAAAATTGTTACTCCTGGACGAGGTTGCCAAATAATTCCTGGCGCGGTGCCTGTGGGATTAGGTAAAATATCTGCACCTTGGGGAATCAAAGCTTGTTTGCGGTTATTTGCGCTCATTACCCGACCCCGTTGGGCAAATTTCGCCGTCATATCTTCAATAATTTCCGGTTTTTCTACCAAAGGTGCGCCAAAAAAATCAGCGATGGTTTCGCAGGTAAGATCATCTGGGGTGGGGCCAAGTCCACCTGTAAAAATTAAAATTTGTGCCCTAGAAGTTGCAATATCGATAACTTGCTTGAGTCGGTCAACATTATCTCCAACTACGGTTTGATAGTGATGGGGAATACCTAATTGGGCTAATTGTTTAGCTAAATATTGAGCATTGCTGTTGAGAATATCCCCTAACAGCATTTCTGTACCCACACAAATAATTTCTGCACTCATAGATTTTGATTTTAAATTATATGAATCCCTGTTTAAACCTGCTTCCGCAATCGGGAGAGGTTGAGAAAACCTGGAAATTCAGGACTCAAATTTTAACAAAAAAGATTTATTATTTTACCGCGAAAGTTTCCAAACTCGCCAAATAGCAAAACTAATAACTGAAGTAGCTGCAAAAGCGTATGTCATACCGCTAGGTATACCAGCTATAGCTAATGCTAAACTGCCAACCCAGAGGGTTAAAGAATAAATAAATAATACTGTCCAGCGATGGGATAAACCAGCCTTGAGTAAGCGATGATGCAGGTGACTTTTATCTGCTGTAAAGGGAGATTTACCGCTACGCAATCTAGTTAAAATCACAGCTGACATATCGACAATGGGAACTGCGAGAATTAAGTAAGGCAATAATACTGCTGTAAAAGCGGGAATTTTCACCAAACCAATTACACCGACAGAGGCTAGGGTAAAGCCCATAAAATAAGCCCCGCCATCTCCCATAAAGATTTGTGCGGGGTTGAAGTTGTAGCGGAGAAATCCTAGTGCTGCACCAGCCAATGCGGCGGCTATGAGGGCGGCGGCTGGTTGATTCATAAACAGGGCGACAACCAACATGACTAAAGCTGCAATTCCCGATACCCCAGCCGCTAATCCATCTAAACCGTCAATCCAGTTAATAGCATTCACCATCCCCACTAGCCAAATCACTGTAATCGGTAAACTCAGCCAGTATAGATTCACAATGCCTACATAGGGAATGGTAACAAAATCTATACTTACGCCCGCTTTCCATGCGCCAGCTGCGATAATAATTTGCATCAACAGACGCGACAAGGGTGACAAGTTCAGCAAGTCGTCGGCTAAACCAATGAGAAAGAAGCCGAGACCGCCTAAAGTGACACCCCAAATTTGCCATTCCTTGTCTGGTGGTAGGCTGCCAAAGCCACCTAACCACCAAACAATGAGTAAAGAGGTAACTGTCCCTGCGAAAATCGAAACTCCTCCCAGGCGTACCATTGGGCGTTGATGGACTTTACGTCCACCAGGCTGGTCTACATTTCCACTTTTTATACCAATGTTCCTGACATCTGGTGTAGTCCAAAGAACGACTACAGCAGCCACGAGGAAGGAAATCAGATGATAAATCTGAGGAGGCATCTGTATTTTCAAAAGGTAAGTTTTTAGACAGGATTGGGGGCTGGGAACTAGGAATTTTAGATTTTAGATTTTAGATTTTAGATTCAAATACAATCTAAAATCCAAAATCCAAAACCCAAAATTGTTCCAATGCCCAATGCCCAATGCCCCATACCCTATACCAATGCTGGTACAGGAATTTCTAGATGAGAGTACAGGGGGAAGCGATCGCATAATGCTGCAACTCTTCGCCGACAATCAGCCGCAACTTCGTCAGAATCTGGTGAGAGCAGGCGATCGGCAATAATATTACCAATCTCGGTAAATTCTGCTTCTCCTAATCCTCTACTAGTCATTGCTGGCGAACCTAATCGCAAACCACTGGTAACAAATGGTGATTGTGGATCAAAGGGAACGGTATTTTTGTTGGCGGTGATATTTACGCCACTAACTAACTGATCAGCTTGTTTCCCAGTCATGCCAATAGACCGTAAATCTACTAGCATTAAATGGTTATCTGTCCCATTTGATACTAGCTTTAATCCCCGATTTTGTAATTGAGACGCTAAAGCACGGGCATTATCAATTACTTGAGCAGAATAGGTTTTAAACTCAGGCTTTAACGCTTCACCAAAAGCTACTGCTTTAGCCGCAATTACATGCTCTAAAGGCCCGCCTTGAGTTCCGGGAAAAACCGATTTATCCAGCTTTTTACCCAATTCTGCGTCCCCAGTCAAAATTAAACCACCACGAGGGCCCCGGAGGGTTTTATGGGTGGTAGTAGTGACTACATGACAGTAAGGAATCGGGTTAGGATGAAGACCAGTAGCGACTAAGCCAGCAATATGGGCAATATCTGCTAGCAAGTAAGCACCTACTTCATCAGCAATACTGCGGAACTTTTCAAAGTCAATAATTCGGGGATAAGCCGAATAACCGCAAATTAAGAGCTTAGGACGCTCTTTGAGGGCTAATTCGCGAATTTGCTTGTAGTCTAGTTGTTCGGTTTCTTGGCTAACGCCATAATGACGCACTTGGAACCATTTACCCGACACATTCACCGGGGAACCGTGAGTTAAATGTCCGCCATGAGACAAATCCATCCCCATAATTTTGTCGCCTGGTTCTAGGAGTGTCAAGAACACAGCAAAATTCGCTTGTGCGCCAGAATGGGGTTGGACGTTGGCATGAGCCGCACCAAATAGCTGTTTAGCGCGATCGATGGCTATTTGCTCAACTTTATCGATAAATTCACAACCGCCATAGTAGCGTTTACCAGGAAGTCCCTCAGCATATTTATTGGTTAGTACAGAACCTTGAGCCGCCAATACGGCAGGAGAGGTAAAATTTTCACTAGCAATCAACTCTAAATGATCGCGTTGACGCTTAAGTTCTTGATTCAACAAATCCGCGATCGCTGGATCGCTAGCATTCAAAAAGTCCGAATTAGTCTTACTCACTTCAGCTATCCTTAGGGAAATTGCACAAGGGTTATTTTTGGCTGCGTGTTACATCGTAGCAACAATCCACGGTCAAGATTACATAGTTAAACGTCTATAGTTCAATGACTTTCGCTAATAGATGTTAATTTCTGCTGACTTATTTATTATGAGATGTCAGTCCCAAACTTTACCAAGGAAATTGCATGGGGCATTGGGCATGGGGCATTGGGCATGGGGCATTGTGTATGATAATTTATCAAGAAAGGCAGAGGGCAGGAGGCAGAAGGCAGAAGGGAATTCTGATTCCTGCCCTCTGCCACGACCGAAGGGAGTAAGGGTTTAAGACCCCCACCAAATTGAAAATTTGGTGGCTCTTGTTTAGGAGGGGTCAGAATCCCCTTCTAAACAAAACCTTCTGCCCTCTGCCCTCTGCCTTCTGCCTTCTTCAACTTCTTATTTTCTAGTCCCTAGTCCCTAGCCCCTAACCCCTATCTCTCAGCTAGACCTTGAAGATAAAAATATATGTATTACTATATGTATTACTTTTTACTAAAAAAACGCCGCTTAACTATACACAACATAGAATAAATATAGAGTCTACTAAGCAATTTTGATTGCTTGGCGATCGCTTTTAGCTCATGCGATCGCGCACATCATTGCTCAAGAGACATTAGAGGTTACTTTTAGGCGTTCACTGCCCAATTGAATCAAAATCCACTTTTTTACTGGTAATTCTCCGGCTGGGGCGTCTAAAAAGCCGATCCTCCCTAAATCGAATGTGGATCGTAGTGTGAATTTACAGGAGGAAAGAGAATGCTAGTAATTTTAATGGAAGATCAAATCCTCACACCCCTTAAGGTTTGCCAATCTTGTTTACTAGCCGATCGTAGCGGACAACCACGTTGGAGTCACGGTCAACTGCGTTGTGGTCATCAACTACCCACCATCAACGCCCAGCAACCAGAGCAATATGAATGTATGATGGGTTTCCGGATTGCGAATATAGAATAACTAGGAATATTGAGATTTACTAGCAACCACAAGCAACTGCGTTATCAAAAATTTGGGTCTAAAACCCCGTCGTTCTCAGACGGCTTTATGCTTTTTGTGTTAGCATAAGTATGTGGTGAATTGGTCGATACCCATGATTGTTTACGAGTTTAAGGTCAAAGGGAAGGATCAACAATATCGGGCGATAGACGAAGCAATTCGTACTAGCCAATTCATTCAAAATAAGTGCTTACGCTATTGGATGGATAACAAAGATTCAAAGGTAGATAAGTACGCATTAAATAAATACTGTGCGGTATTAGCTGCTGAATTTCCCTTTGCTGATGAATTAAACTCAATGGCTAGACAATCTGCTGCTGAACGTTGTTGGAGTGCGATAGCTCGGTTTTACGATAACTGTAAGAAAAAGGTGAAGGGTAAAAAGGGTTTCCCAAAGTTTAAGAAAAACTGCCGTTCCGTTGAGTATAAATCAACTGGGTGGAAGCTTTCAGAAACTAGAAAGGCAATAACTTTCTCAGATAAGAAAGGTATTGGAACTCTCAAGTTAAAGGGAACCTATGACCTGAACTACTTTTGTCTCAAACAAATTAAGCGTGTGCGGTTAGTGCGTCGTGCTGACGGGTACTATGCTCAGTTTGCAATCGATGTTGATGGGCGAATAGAAACTCAACCCACAAATCAAGTAGTGGGTATTGATTTGGGATTAAAGTACTTCATTGCCGACAATAAAGGCAATGTTGAACCCTCACCCCAGTTTTACCGCAAGTCAGAAAGACAGTTAAACCGCGCAAATCGCCAAAAATCTCAGAAGTTCAGCCCTGAGAAACACAAAGCCAAGCTTCAACAATCTAACAATTACCACAAAGCTAGAATAAGATATGCCCGTAAGCATTTAAGGGTAAGTAGGCAACGAAAAGAGTATTGCAAGAGATTAGCGTACTCCGTGATCCAATCTAACGATTTGGTAGCCTATGAAGATTTAAATGTCAAAGGGCTGGTACGTAATCGGCATCTAGCGGTGGGAATCTCTGATGCTGGTTGGTACACTTTCCGCAGTTGGTTAGAGTATTTTGGACATAAATATGGAAAGGTAACTATTGCAGTTCCTCCCCAAAATACAAGCCAAAATTGTGCTAATTGCGGTGAGAAAGTACAGAAATCCCTATCAACAAGAACTCATGTTTGTCCTCACTGTGGGTTCCATCAAGACAGGGATATCAATGCAGCCATCAACATTTTGAGAAGGGGTCTAGCTACCGTGGGGCACACGGGAACTTACGCTACAGGAGATTTGCCCTCTTGGGCTGTTGGGGTAACCCTGCTGTCTAACGGCAAGTCTGTGAATGTAGAATCCCCGCCCTTATAGGGCGTGGAGTGTCAACCTAGGCTCAAGTAACTGTTGAATTTTAGCCACAGGAGAACGCACAATGGCTTGGCGCGGGTCTACAACGGTGTCCGATCGCATTTTTGCTTGCCTACCTTATTTATTGCCCTTAATTGATGGGTTGATGTTCGGTTATATTTCCTTATTAAGGCAATTTCCCGCACTACAGGTTGTATTTTTGCCTCTGCAACCGATTATTGCCATTTACGCTAGTTTAGGACAAATAGGACAACTAATTGTTTTCTTTGCCTTATTCTTTTTAGTGGTGAGAAATGAAAAAATTCTGCATTTCATTCGCTATAACACTATGCAGGCAATTCTGTTAGATATTATTGTGTTTCTGTGCAGCATAGTTTTGCGGGTTGTTGCACTCCCTGGGATAGATTTTGCTGTGCAAACAGTAGCCAGCACTATCTTTCTCGGTCTAGTTGCAGCAGTTGGATATTCTGTAGCTCAGTCACTCATGGGACGTTACGCAGAAATTCCCGCAATTTCTGATGCTGTTTATATGCAAGTGCGTTAGCGATTAACGAGCAATCACAGTGTTTTCTAGGCGACCAATGCCTTCAATTTCTACACGGACGCGATCGCCTAGCTGTAACGCGCCTACACCCTCTGGTGTCCCTGTCAGCACCACATCCCCTGGTAGCAAGGTCATTACCTGACTGATGTAGGATACTAAAACATCTGGTGGAAATACCATCTGATCTATACAGCTGGATTGTACGGGATTAACATCGTCATTTAAAAACGTTTGTAATCTCGCTCCCGGATTTAATTCGCGAACAATCCACGGGCCTAACGGACAAAAGGTGTCAAAACCCTTGGCGCGTGACCATTGACCGTCCTTTTTTTGTAAATCCCTGGCGGTAACATCATTAGCGATAGTGTAACCCCAAATTTTAGTTTGGGCTTCTTCGGGAGTACAATCACTAGTGCGATCGCCAATGATCAGCGCTAACTCGCCTTCATAATCTACCCGTTGAGACAGCGACGGATATTTAATTTCTGTCTCTGAGGCAATAATACATGTTGACGGCTTGAGAAATAGCAAAGGTTCGCTCGGTACAGGCGTCCCCATTTCTGCTGCATGATCGGCATAATTTTTACCTACCGCCACAATTTTTGAAGGCGCACAAGGAGCCAGAATGTGATAATTTTCTGGTTCCAGAATTAAATCTGTTGGCTGTCCTTGTAGCCAAGGTGGAGCATCTAGTACTTGGACTTTCAAGGATAGTTGTAATAGCCCATAGTAAATCTGTCCTTCTGGATTTTGAACTCGCACATAGCGCTGCGCCATAACCTTGATTAATATCCTTTTGGATGCAATTAAAAGCTGTTAGTTGGTAGCCACCATAAGTTAGCTGTTGGGGAAATTACAAACAGTCAATATTCAACAGTAGAGCCTGGATTCTCCCATCGATTTATATTGACATTGAGCGGCTGACAACCACTAACTGAATTCCCCTGATGAAAAGTAGTCTTAGGCTTAAATTAACTGCCTCTGCTGTGACTCAGCAACTTACCATAAGGGTATTGCTGAAGTTGCTCCTTGGGCTGTTAAACTTCAGAAGTCAAGGGGTAGCTTCTGGTAAGAAATTGAAACTTGGACTGATTTGGCTCAAGATTCAATTTAAAAACTGGTAAGATTATAGTTCCTTGTTGCTTCAGATGTTGATTTATACTGAGATTCTTTTTTGAATTATGTGTATAAATTAATATCAGCAGCCAATCTGTCCATAAGGAGACTCCAAAGCCATGTCGATAGTTTACGAAACAATGTACATCTTACGTCCCGATTTAGGAGACGAACAGGTAGAGCAAGCGATTAACAAGTATCAGAACTTGCTTAAAGAACAAGGTGCCGGTGAAATCCAAATCCAAAATCGCGGTAAGCGTCGTCTGGCTTATGAAATTAAAAAGCAGCGCGATGGCATTTACATTCAATTTAACTACAGTGCGCCACCAACTGCGATCGCTCCTGTTGAAAGAGCAATGCGCTTAAGTGAAGAAGTCATTCGCTACCTGACAATTAAACAGGAAGTCAAAGAAGAGAAAGCTGCTAAAGCGGCTGTACCTGCTTAGGCAATGTAGCAGTAAATCGGTGCTGAGGTCTTGCAACTCAGCACTGAGAAAATAATTAACATAAAACTTATAAAAAAATCTGCCTTTTTTGCTCCTTGGCTTGGTTAGTAATGCTAAATTAACAACAACTTACCACGAGTAAGTTGACCGTAATTCTAACTAAAAGTGGACAAGATTCTGAATGGGAGCTGTAAGCCACTGTGAGCCAATTTGATACATCCGACATCCAAGCTCTCTCTAATGAAGTATCGCAACTCCGCCAAGAGTTGCAACTTCGCGATCAATTAGTGCAACAACTATCTCAAGAACTTTTCCGGCTGGTAAAGGGTAATACTACCTTTATTCCCCCAAAACCGGAACCGGAAAGAGATATGCAGCAGTTGCAAGCTTTGCAAGAACAATTGCAAGCAGTCGAACAACAGGTGACTTTCTACCAAGAGCAAATTACAGCGCGAGACGCCGAAATCTACCAACTGCGTCAGTCAGTCCAAGAACTCACCGATCGCAGTCGGATGTTAGAGCAAGTAGTTCAAGAGTTACCGCAAATTTATCGGCGCAAATTCGAGGAGCGTATGGCTCCAATCCGAGAAAAAGTGGCAATATTACAAAAAGAAAATCGCCAACTCCAAGCAGAACTGCAAAGCGTCAGTTATCGTTTGGCAGTCAAAAGCCGTAATGTCAACCATAGTGGCATCGATCTGCCATCTTTTCCCCGTCCCTCTGCCGACCAAACTAATATTTCTGCTATATAGTTAATATTAATTAACATTGACTGATAATTTACTCCCCTAGCTTTGAGGTGCGGGGAGTCTTGCTTTATGGGTTGAATTCAACCAATTGCCATCGCCTACTAACTGCAATCAGCTGCCATATGTAAGCCTCAAGAGCAATCGCCCTGAAGGTATGTAGATTTACTGCTATTGTGGCAGCACAAGTCTGTTAATGTTAATGATGGTGAGGCTATAATTATAAAAAATTTATTAAGAATTACTAAAACAGCTTTGACTCACCATCATAATTTGTTATGAATAAAGGCTTACCCTGCTACTAACAGCCTACTGTCCTCAGTGATATTCATGACATCTTCATAGGTATGAAAGATTTCAAATACTGAATCCAACTGAGTCAATTCTAAAATTAAGCGTACAGGTGCTTTGACATTGCACAGCACCAAGCGACAGCCACTTTGATGTGCGGCTTTTAATCCTGTCACCAGGGATACGAGGCCAGAACTGTCCATAAAATCTACGGTTGCTAGGTCGATAACCCAGAGTTGATGAGGTTGTGGTACTACCTCAGACATTTCCTCACTTAAGGCGATTCCACCTTGTAAATCGATACTACCTTGGGGTTTAAACAAAACCACTTGAGTTTGTTGTGTCTGATTCATGAATTTCACGGTATTAATTGCAACACTATAACAGAAAACAGAAAATCGGCACTGATACTGAGTGTCTGACGGATATGCAAATTCTGTAATTACCTCGATAAATTAGGTATGACAAAAGTGCATCTTCGACAACATTTTTCAGTACTTATGCCGTATAATTTGTTTTAACTTTCACAATATTAGGCATAAGCTACTAATAATTACAGTAGCGTGTATATCCTTTTACAAGATTTTTACATTAATGAGCTTGCAGATAAATTTTTTATAAAAAGATTATAGTTAGTCTCAGTAACTATACTGGTATGTTACTACCTGAAAACGGATCTGTCGTCAAGACTCTAGAGATAATAGTTAGTATGAGGATAGAAGCTATTAAATCTTGTCAGTGGCTTGATTGACACCCCAGCCAAAAAGGAGCAAAGATTATAGTACAAGTAAAAATTTGTAAAGGCGGCGGTGCGGAATGTCTCTTGAGTTGATTTCACTAGAAAACATCCAGGAATTCGCCCACCATTATGGTTATTGGGCAATTTTTTTGGGAATTTTACTAGAAAATTTAGGCATTCCCCTTCCTGGTGAGACCGTAACCCTTGTAGGTGGGTTTCTTGCAGGTAGTAATGAACTAAATTACTGGCTGGTGCTGGGGGACGCCGTTGCTGGTGCTGCAATTGGTGGCACTGTTGGTTACTGGATTGGTAGACTTGGTGGCTGGAATGTCTTGCTACAGATTGGGAAGTTATTCCGGATCTCTGAAGAAAAGTTACTAAATATTAAAGCCCAATTTAGTGAAAATGCTGTTAAGGCTGTATTTTTTGGACGCTTCTTTGCGTTATTGCGCATATTTGCTGCGCCCCTAGCGGGGATAGCTGATATGTCCTTCGGAAAATTCTTTGTATATAACTTAGCAGGGGCAAGTGCTTGGGCAACCGTGATGGTAACATTGGCTTTCTTTGCCGGAAAAGTTGTTTCGTTAGAACAATTGGTTTCCTGGGTGAGCCATTTTGCGATCGCTGCCTTACTCATTTTAGTGGCTTTAATTGTTGTGCCTATTTGGTTAGAATCTCGCCAAGTTAAGCGCGCGGCGGGAGAATAATCAAGTCAAAAGTCAAAAGGCAAAAGAAACAACTGATTACCTTTGCCTTTTGACTTTTATTTTATTTATTTTGTTGTGCCCAAATCCTGGTTGGTAAACCCCAAACATAAATAAAGCCTTCAGCCGCTTTATGATCGAATTGATCTTCAGCGCCGTAGGTGGCTAAATCTGGACTGTAAAGGGAATTATCGCTCCAACGCCCGACAAGGGTAGCATTACCTTTAAATAATTTGAGTCGCACAGTTCCCGCAACTCGTTCTTGAGTTTTTTGAATAAACCCATCCAAAGCAGCTTTAAGCGGACTGTACCAGAGACCGTTGTAAACTAATTGGGTATAAGTCTCTTCAATACCGCGCTTATAGTGACTAACATCTGCGGTTAAAGTTAAGCTTTCCAAATCTCTGTGTGCTTGAATTAACACAATCATTGCGGGTGATTCGTAGATTTCCCGCGATTTAATTCCCACCAAGCGGTTTTCGATCATGTCAATGCGACCGATCCCATGATTTCCCGCTAGCTGATTGAGTTCGTCAATTAAGGCTACTGGAGTTTTAGCTACACCGTTGAGGGTAGTAGGAATACCTTGTTGGAAACCAATTTCGATGTACTCCGGCTGATTTGGGGTATCAGCGATCGCTTTTGTCATCTGATAAATTTCTTCTGGTGGCTCATTAGCGGGATCTTCGAGGACACCAGCTTCAATGCTACGACCGAGTAAATTTTTATCAATACTATAAGGAGAAGACTTTTTCACAGGTGCGGGGATACCATAGCGTTCGCCATAGGCGATGGTTTCCTCACGGCTCATTCCCCATTCTCTAGCTGGTGCGAGGATTTTTAGATTGGGATTTAGCGCTGCACAGGAGACATCAAACCGCACCTGATCGTTACCCTTACCGGTACAACCGTGAGCGATCGCATCGGCTCCATATTTTTCTGCTGTTTCTACTAATATTTTGGCAATTAGCGGGCGAGCAAGTGCAGTTCCTAGCGGATAACGATTTTCATATAAAGCGTTAGCTTGAATCGCTGCAAAAGCGTAATCTTTCACAAAGCTGTCTTTAACATCCGCTACCAGAGATTCACTTGCACCCGATTTTAGGGCTTTTTCGCGAACTGGTTCTAATTCATCACCTTGACCTAAATCTGCGGCTAGCGTAATTACTTCTTCCACACCCCACTCTTGTTTGAGGTAGGGAATGCAAACCGAGGTATCAACTCCCCCAGAATATGCTAAGACAACCTTTTTGGCGCGACCCATTAGTTTCTCCACTTAGGAAAACAAAGAATGAGTCATTATTATATCTAACTACTACACGTATATTTGCATGAGCGATCGAACTCTGGAAGCGAAATAGTAATTCCTACATCAGCAAATATTTTATCTATATCAACGATGATTGAATCAAAGGCAGCATGAGAAATTGTCAGTACAAAGCTGCTGCCTTTAATTTTTGGATCGCCAGTCTCTTTTTTTGCGGTTGAATTTTACTTAGTCACTAGGGGAGAAACTTGGTTCCAACTGCCAGAGAAAACAAAGGTTTCCAGGTTTTTGCGCTGGCGGGGCGCTAATTGTCGTTGTTGCAACTTTTCGGATAAGGTATTGACATCTCCTAAATAACCGAGAGCGATCGCCGCTACAGGTTCATAACCTTCAGCTATGCCATAAACTTGTTTGGCTTTAGCAGCATCAAATCCCGCCATTTGGTGAATATATAGTCCTAATGCAGTAGCTTGGATCGCTAGAGTCGCAACAGCAGCTCCTACATCATGAAAAGCGTGTTTGTTTTCCGTACCGTTATGCTGAAAGAAAAGCTTGGCTACAGACAGCATCAGTACCGGAGCATTCTTGGCCCAATCTTGATTTCCTGGTACTAGACAACTTAATAACCGTTCAAATTCCGCCAGATTATCTTGAGTCGCAATTATAAAGCTCCAAGGTTGCTCATTAAAAGAAGATGCAGCCCAAGAAGCTGCTTCTAAAACAGTGCATAATTTTTCTGTTTCTACTGGTTGTTCCGAGAAAGCCACAGGACTCCAACGCCGCCGCAGTAACTCTTCAACTGGATATTGGGTATTAGGTATCTTGTTGCTCATCAGCCGGCCTTTTCTTGCACCAGTATTTATCATACCTAAACCCAGCATAACTTCGACACTTCGGTAAAATCAGTGACAAATAACCAATGACTATATGACTATTGAATATTGACAAATAATTTTTATCGGGGAAAGGCAGAGGGCAGGAGGCAGAAGGCAGAAGGGAATTCTGGCTCCTGTCCTCTGTCCGTGACCGAAGGGAACAAGGGTTTAAGACCCCCACTGAACGGAGGTTCAGTGGCTCTCGTTCAGGTGGGGTTGAATCCCCATCTGAACGAAACCTTCTGCCCTCTGCCTTCGTACTTCTGCCTTCTTCAACTTTCCGCTCAATACAATAAGTTAAGAATAATTAGTTAAAAAATTTTTTAAAGTCTCCACTTGCTAAGAAGAGTTGCGGTATCATAAGTAAAGATGAGAATTAATTCGGTGATAGTGTTTTTTGTTAGTATTGATTGGCTTTTTCCTTTTGGTATTTTCAGACTCTCTCCGAAATCTAAATCTCTACAAGTTGACGATTTTGGAGACATTCTATGTCAGTTTATGTAGGTAACCTTTCTTACCAAGTTACAGAAGATGCGCTAACTGCAGTTTTTGCAGAATATGGTTCTGTCAAGCGAGTTCAAATACCTACCGACCGTGAATCAGGCCGTGTACGCGGCTTTGCTTTTGTGGAGATGAGTTCAGAAGCCGAAGAGACCGCTGCTATTGAAGCGCTCGATGGTGCTGAATGGATGGGACGGGATCTCAAAGTTAATAAAGCCAAGCCCAAGGAAAGCAAAGGTTCCTTTGGTGGTGGTAATCGCGGTGGCTATGGCGGTGGCGGTGGAAACCGTGGCGGTCGCTACTAAATTACAGGGTTTATTAAAAAAAGTTTAGGGACTGTAATTTCATCAGACCCACTAACTTTATTAAATTTTGTTAAAGCTCAAACAGCAATGTTTGAGCTTTTTTAATATTGGGAATGGGGCATTGGAACAATTTTGGATTTTGGATTTTGGATTTTAGATTGCATTTGAATCTAAAATCCAAAATCTAAAATCTAAAATTCCTAGTCCCTAGCCCCTACTTAAGCCATTGTGTCTCAACAAGGGAGCAGTACTAGGTTCCCGTCCCCGGAAGGTTGTAAATACTTCCATTGGGTGTTTGCTACCACCTAGCGCCAGGACTGTATCGCGATAGCGTTTACCTGTATTTTTAATTGCTGCTTCGTTTTCTAGCCCCGCTTCTTCAAATGCAGCAAAAGCATCTGCACTTAGGACTTCAGCCCATTTGTAACTATAGTACCCTGCCGCATAACCACCGCCAAATATGTGACCGAAGGCACATAAAAAAGCATCTTCAGGGAGTGGGGGTAAAACTGTGGTAGTTTTGGCAATGCGGTGGCGGACATCGCTGGGGGTTTCGTTACCACCGGGACGATAGCGTGAATGTAGTTCTAAATCTACACTGCTAAAGTGAAGTTGACGCAACATCCCGCTACCACTCATGTAATTGCGTGCGGCTATCAGCTTTTGATAATAATGTTCTGGTAAAGGTTCGCCTGTTTGGTAATGTTTCGCCATCCCAAATAAGGTGGGACGCTCATAACACCAGTTTTCCATGAATTGGCTGGGTAGTTCGACGGCATCCCATTCGACGTTATTTATACCTGCTGCCCCTGTATAATCCACTCTGGTGAGCATGTGGTGTAAACCATGTCCAAACTCATGGAATAAGGTTTCTACTTCATTGAAAGTCATTAAGCTGGGCTGACCATCAATAGGTGGTGTTTGATTACAAACTAAGTAAGCGACTGGTAAGCGGATGCTAGTCACGCCATTTTCGACGATTTTACCGCGATTAATGCAAACATCCATCCAAGCACCACCGCGTTTTTCGGCGGGGCGACTGTAGGGATCGAGGTAAAAGTAAGCGATGGGCGCACCGGTTTCGTCAGCGATTTGGAAGTAACGGACATCTTCATGCCATACTGGGGCTTGACCATCGGCGGGGGTGACGGTAACGCCAAATAAGCGATTTACTAAGCCAAATAAACCGTCGAGAACTTGGGGAAGGGGAAAGTAAGGACGTAATTCTTCGGCGGTAAAGTCAAATTTTGCTTCTCGCTGACGTTCCGCCCAAAAGCTAATATCCCAGTGTTTTAAATCTTCGGCTTCTTTTGCGCCTTGGGCTAAAGCAAATTCTTTGAGTGCGGTTAAATCTTTGACGGCTGCATCATAACTCACTTGACGCAGTTCTTCTAGTAAAGCTTCCACGGCTTCGACATTGGGAGCCATTTTACTGGCTAGGCTTAATTCGGCAAAGTTATGGAATCCGAGTAAAGTTGCTAATTCTTGACGTAATTCTAAAATGCGCTCGATGAGGGGATTGTTATCTAAGTCGCCAGAAGCAGCACGACTGATAAATGCTTTGTATAGCTGTTCGCGCAAATCGCGTCTGGTGCTGTGCTGGATAAAAGGGCCATAACTGGGGAAGTCTAAGGTGATGCGCCAAGGGCCATTTTCTGGTGTGGCGTTTTCTTCACCGGCAGCACGGGCGGCTTGGGCTGCTAGACTGAGTAAGCTTTGGGGTAAACCGTCGATTTCTGCTTTGGTGGTGAGGGTTAAGCTAAAAGCTTTGGTAGCATCTAAGACATGGTTAGAGAATTTGGTGGAAAGTTCTGCCAATTCTAGTTGAATGGCGTTGAAACGTTCTTTGGCTTCTCCTTCTAAGCCGACACCAGATAGTTCGGCGTCGCGAATTGCAGCTTCCACAATTCTTTGCTGTGCTGATTCTAAGCTGTTCCATTCAGCACTATTACGGAGGGATTTGAAAGCATTGTATAGAGGTTTGCTTTGTCCGAGCTTGGTGAAGAATTGAACGACATCTGGCTGTACTGCTTCGTAAGCTTCCCGGAGTTCGGGGCTATTTTTTACCCCCATTAAATGGTTAACTATTCCCCAAGTCCAAGATAAGCGTTCTGTGAGTTTATCTAAGGGTTCTACTAAACTGCTCCAAGTTGGTTGTAGATTAGTTTCTAAGTTGGCAAGTTCTGTATCTAGTTCTGCGATTAGCTGCTGAAAGGCTGGTACTACTTGCTCTGGTTTAATTTCTGTAAAGGGAGGTAAGCCAGTACCTTTAAGTAGGGGATTTTGGGAAATAATAGCGTTTGCATTCATGATGGTGTGCAAGCGGCGATCGCTTTGACTCGATAATGATTTTTGGTTATATATTTTCTAATGTAACGATCGCTGTGCCATTTCGGGGCTAATCCTAGAGATTACAGCTTGTATCATCTGGAGAGCGATCGCTACATTTACAAGATGTTATTCTTCTGGTAGTTGAGCCAGCAATTGACTATTTACCTTTGGTAACGGTAAGTCAATCCGACGACTAGTAGGAGAAGCATCAATAATGACTGTGAAGTTGAAAGGCGTCACCTGTAGAGAAACTTTCCCGTCAAATCCCAGTAGCATCGCTAAAAAACTAGCGAGTAAAGCAGTATAAAGAAAAATCCAAACATTATTTTGTGGGCGATTCACAGAGTTTATCCTTTTGATTGAGTAGGTGTGTGAATCCCTACGCCCAAGTTATGAGAGGAAAAAGCCAACAGTGAAACAGTCAAAGCCGATAGCTGAGTGATAAAATATGGATAGAGAAAAAATTAGTCGGCTCGAATCCTGTGATTCTTAACTTGGGTTCGGGCTTTTTCATTAGCGATGGGGAAATTATCCCGAATCGCTAAAAACGTTAATTTTTGTGTAGATGTTCCCCATAATAGAGATTTTGTGCATATTTTCAACATGACCCTGATGGTAAATTTAGTAGATGCATAGGGTTGAGATTAGCGATCGCTTGCAGCAGAATAAACTTGATTTTGTGTCAGCATCCAGGTTTGTAGCCGATCAATTAGCTCATTTTCAGTTTTTGCATGGTATCCCATGACTTCAATACCTTGAATGAGGGTACTTTGCTCGAGCTGATTACCATGTAAGGATTTGCTCCAAGAACTAATGGTATTGACTGCGAATCTCATCTCCCCCACTAAACTCAAAAGCGACTGACTAGCAGCTGCGGAAACAAAACGCCTGTTAAGTAATTCATCTAGAAGTAGGCTTTGGATATGAGCATTCTCCTCAATAAATTCCAAGGCGATACGTTTCTTTTTTTGATCTAGCCGCACTCGACTTAAAAGGATTAAAGCGGAGTTGATGTTATTCAGGGTAACTCTGAATTTGTCACAAATTAGACAATTAAGTTCATTTAAACGCTCATTTGGCGGTTCTAGGTACGCCTTAGGGGTGATTTTGCTGTTGCTCATAAGATGAATTTGAGAATAAGCGGTAGTGAGGTTAGGAAAATATCGGTAATGAGCGGTTATTTGCCATCTTCAAACCTTTTATCGGGAAATGCTACTATCTGGAGATGGAAAAAATTTAAATTACAATTTCTATCTTGAGGAAGAGAAGCTAGAAATAAAAGCGAACAAAACACGGAAATTTATTGCTGAGAAATGATTTTGTAAGTAATGAGAGATACATGATTTTTTGTTGACGCTATGTATTACTCACAATCAATAGCAATTTGATTTGATGTAGCGAAATTATTGACTTTGGGTAAAAACTAGAAACACAGGAAGTTATCCAGCTTTGAAGATGTTAATCAAGGGTGGTAAGTATCGTCACCCCATCAGGTACATCTTTGTAAAGTAACAATAAAACTCAGATGGAAAATGATGAATAGCTAGTATGATAAGTATTTGTACGGTAAAATCATTTGAAAATATCTGGAAATGTCTATAAAAGCTGAAAAAATAGACAAAACAGAAAATTTGAGTCATCAATTATCCAATCTTTTAGCGATGATTGTTTTAATATTTGCCCGCTCCATTGGCTCTAGTTTATAGAGGGTGCAAAAATTATCCAGAAGTAGAGGGTAGGAAATGACAGCAATCATCATCACGCAAGAAATTTGGGAAAAATTAAAGCAAGCTTATATAGAAAAGTTTGGCGGTTCGCCTAAACTACTGATTACTGAACTGAATAATGTTTATCGAGATAAAACCAACAGCACCAAAGATGTCATCTCGGATAAAACTATTCGCAATTTTTTTAATAGTAGCGAACCCATCAAGATGCAAGAGAAGAACTTGAATTTCTTGTGTGGTGTATTATTAGGCTACGAAAGTTATCAAGAAGCGTTAAGACAACAAGCTGCTGTAGAGAAACGCGAAATAGTAGATGTTGAGGTGAAGACAGATTGGATTGCAGAATACCAAGAATATATTCAGGTAAAATGCAACAATATGAAAGTGCTGACAATGACTCAGCCAGTACAACTTAATAGCATTTACACCAATGTCAAAGTTCTGGAAACGGTTCCAGCTAAACACCAAAAAACAATTGAAGATTTGCGCCTGAATTTATCCAACGAAAATCTTAAATTTAGTCGGCTGAATTATCGGGTGCGTCATGACAATATTTTAGCTTTTGATGCAGTCAAAAAATATCGCAAGCTGTTGGTTTGGGGTAGCCCAGGTGCAGGGAAGACGACATTTTTAAAACATCTAGCAACATCGGCTAGGGATTTAGAAAATCAACCCCTACCAATTTGGATTTCTTTAAAAGCATTTGCGGATGTAGAAAATCAACCCAATTTGCTTGATTTTATTGAAGAAGATTTGATTCAATTTGTGACTCAACCAGCAGAAATTGTGCAGCAGTTACTCAAATTAGGGCGCTGTTTGATTTTGCTAGATGGCTTGGATGAAGTTGCAGAAACACAAAGCGATCGCATTTATCGCCAGATTCATAGTTTTGTCGAGCAATATCCCAAAAATATCTTTGTTTTAACTTGTCGTTCTGGTGCGGTAGATTATATATTTGAGCATTTTACTGAAGTAGAAATCGCAGATTTTAAGGAACCACAAGTTAAGGAATTTGTCAAACAATGGTTTAAATTGTACCAAGAACCGGAGTTAGCAGCTAAATTTTTAAGTGAGTTAGAAAAGAATAGTTCTATTAAAGAGCTAACCACAAGTCCCTTGCTGCTGACAATGTTGTGTTTGGTATTTCAAGATAACTATGAGTTTCCGAGAAATCGCTACTTATTGACTGAAGATGCGGTGAATATTCTGTTACGCAAATGGGATGCTAGCAGACGCATAGACAGAAATGCAGTTAATAAATTTAATTTACCATATCAGCGCAAAGTCAACTTACTAAGTCAAATAGCTTATCAAGCTTTTAACCAAGAACCACAACAGTATTTTTGGTGGAAACGAGAGTTAGAAACATTAATTGAAGATTATTTAGATAATTTTCTGGAAATTCCGCCAGAAACATTGGCGGAGGAAAGTCAGGAGATTTTAAAAGCGATTGAAACTAATCATGGCTTATTGATTAAACAATCCCAAGATGTTTACTCTTTTTCGCATTTGACATTTCAAGAATATTTTGTAGCGCATCATGTAGTAGAAAGCAGAAATACAGCGACGTTAAATGAAGTGATGCAACAACATTTAACAAAGCGTCAGTGGCAAGAAGTATTTTTGATGATTGCGGGAAGATTGGCGAATACTGATGATTTCTTTAAATTGATGTTTCGCCAAATTAATCTGCTAGTGGTGGAAAACAAGGTTTTACAAGATATGTTAATTTGGCTAGATAATGTCACTACTTTACATGGTGTCAAATCTAGTTCTTGGCGAGCTTTTTATTTGTTTGTCGATCAGGTATTTGAATTATATAGTAATTTACAGTCAAAGATTGATTACCATTTGGCGCAGGAACTAGCTGTTAGTTTAAGAGAAATCAATAAAGAAAGAAAATCTATCCATCCTCGTTCTTTACTATCTGATTTTGCTTTTGATTTAGTTGATTACCATGCCCATATAGTAGATACGAAAACTCAAGAAAAAGGCTTTGAATCGCAAAATTTAAGTCCTTTGTTAAAGCAAGAACTTCCGGCTAGCGAGCAAATTGTAAGCAAACCTCAACTGCGAACAGAAGTTAGTTTAATTGATAAAAATAGTGGCGTAATTTGTATTACTAAACCAGCACAAGAAAATATTCAGTCAGAATCGCAACAAATACAACCAAATTACTCGCTGGCGCAAGTTCATCATTGTAGCGAATATGCAGAGGAACCGGGTAATTATATCAATGAAGATTTAGCAGAGTTTCTCGTTTTTTTAAAAGAAAGTCGCCCAGAGGAGCAAGCACCAGAATCAGATTGGTTAGACTGGGCGAATAGATTGCGATCGGCTATGCGTTTATATTTAGATATTGGTTGGAATGATGTGATATTTACTGAAGATGAAATTAAGATTTTAAAAGATTATTTTTACGCTAATATTCTGCTGCTTAAATGTATTCAGAGTGATAGTTATTTGACTAAAGATTTACGCAATCAAATTATTGACCATTTGTTGTTGCCTAGTCAACGTATTCCTGCGGCTTTGTTGACTGTTGGTTGAGGATATACTAGCCGATCCCGAAATTCCGCCTTCACCCTGAAGGGTGCGGCTAATTGTACAAAGCCTACAAAGGTAGGCTGAAGAAATTTAGCCCACGCAGGTGGGCTTTGTAACTTTAGCCCCAGGCTTTGAGCCTGTGGGCGTTATTTCGGGTGTGCAACTTCACAAATAGGATTTGTTTGCAAATGCTTGTGCTACCGAATTATGCAGGTTCGTTACCGTTAGTTGCCGGAATTTACCATTTAATACTATGATATTCAGATACATTACAGCAGTTGCAACAATTGTTACTCTTTATGGAACAGCAGATTCAAAAAGTATGTCAGCAGAAACTAGGTGGAAAGTGGAAAGACGGCTGTTGTACCGATAATCCACCAGTAGATCGTATTTCTTTCCCGTCTAATGCGATCGCATCTGCAGAGCAATATCCCATAGCCTCAACTGAGTCACAAACAGACTCACCAGCAGCGAATACAGTGTTAATTCAGGATTAGCTAGAAACTTCGTAATTCGTAATTCGTAATTCGTAATTCGTAATTAAGAATTTATCAGTCAACCGTCAACATTTAATATTATTCGCAAATTGTGGGAAATTTTCTCTTCGCCATTGGGCATCATGGGCGCGATTTGTTCTCAGTTCCAAAACGCGAATTCCTTGGGTTGGTAGTGGGTTTAATTTTTGTTGCAACTGTTCCCAATTATTAATTAATTCATGCTCTACGCCATATGTAGCGCACAATTTAGCAAAATCAATATCTTGGGGAGTGCCAAAAAACTCCTCAAAAGGTGGGTTAAATTTGGCAATGGGTAACATTTCAAAAATACCGCCACCATTGTTATTAATTAATAAAATTGTGAGATGTCCGATAAATTTATTGCGAATTAAAAAGCCATTAGTATCGTGTAATAAAGCCAAATCTCCTGTTAACATTACAGCACTTTGATTGTGATGGGCGATTCCTAAAGCTGTGGATAATGTGCCATCAATACCATTAGCACCCCGGTTAAAATGCGATCGCACTCCTAAATTATTCGGTTGCCAAAAAAATTCTACATCCCGCACTGGCATACTATTAGCAATAAATAAGGGCGTTTCTGGTGGTAAAGTTTGCGAAAGTAACCAAGCTGCTTTACCTTCAAATAACTCCGCCATTGTCCCCAAAGTTTTATCAACAGCAGTCCTCACTTGAGCTTCTACATCACACCACAATTGCAAGTATTCCGGAATTGATTCCCTACCTTGTCCCCCCTGTCCCCCTTGTCCCCCTTGTCCCCCTTGTCCCCCTTCCCTTGTCCCCTTTTCCTCTAATTCCTCAATTGAAATTCTCAAATGAGTCGTCTTTCCATGTAAAGGATCAAGATTTTGCTCGCTAGGATCTATTACCCAGCGTCGCGGTTGTGTAGTATTGATCCAATTACGTAATTCTTTACTAGTAGGCATTTCTCCTACTTGAATTACCATTGTGGGTGCTAGTTCTTTACTTAATTGGGGATGGCGGAGAATCAAGTCGTAGGTGGAAATTAAATTAGGGTTGAGGTGGGCGTAATTTCTTAGGGGTGAGAGTCCTTCAGCCAGAACAGGCCATTTGAGAGTTTGAGAAAGTCGGGCGATCGCTCTACAATAATCTTGCGGTTGCTGTGGTTGGGCAACACCAGCGATAATAATTCCGCGATCGCATTGCAGCCATTCATCGGGAATCGGGTATCGGGAATTGGGTATAGGGAAAGTACTTGTTAATCCCGCGAAAAACTCTGCAAAATTTAACTGAGATTGCAACTGACTCAAATCACTACCATCAGGAACCGGCGCGAGGGGATCGCGTAAAGGAATGTTAAGATGTACTGGCCCCGGTGAGGGTGTTTGTGTTCGTTCCCAAGCATGAATAATTGTTTGTCGTAGATAGCCAAGCATCCCCATATCTGCTATGGGTAAAGTTAATTCTGTCTGCCAGTTGGGATATCCACCGTATAACTTTAGTTGATCGATAGTTTGTCCGGAGTGACAATCGCGCAATTCTGGCGGTCTATCTGCCGTTAAGATTAACAAAGGTACGCGACTTTCTCTAGCTTCAATTACCGCCGGATAAAAATTAGCGCCAGCTGTCCCAGAAGTACAAACCAGTACCGCAGGTTTCCCACTCGCTTTTGCTTGTCCCAAAGCAAAAAAAGCGGCGGAACGTTCATCGAGAATTGAGATAACATCAATATCCGGCCTTTGTGCCGCAAACGCCACTGCTAGCGGTGTAGAACGGGAACCCGGACAAATCACAGCACAAGCCAACCCTAAACGCTTGAGGGTCTGAGTTAAGATATCAGCCCAAAGTTGATTAACATTGCTATAAGCGATCGACATTCCAGCAAACAGAACAATAACTAAATCCTCAACTACTCAAGCCTATACTGCAACGGGACAAATCCAGCTAAAATCCAGAATGCAAAATTCGTACTTTGACTGTTATGGACTGCATTCATTTAACGGGAATTCGCGGTTATGGCTACACGGGGTTTTTAGCAGAAGAACAGGTGCTAGGACAATGGTTTGAGGCTGATGTGACATTATGGTTAGATTTGGTGACTGCGGGACAGACAGATGCGATCGCACAAACGGTAGATTATCGCAGTGTGATTAGCTTAGTCCAAAGCCTGATTAAAACATCCAAGTTTGCTTTAGTGGAAAAGCTAGCCAGCACAATTGCAGATTCTATTCTCCAACAGAGCGATCGCATTACCCAAGTCAAAGTCATTCTCTGCAAACCCGCAGCACCCATCCCCGACTTTAGCGGCAAAATTCTGATTGAATTGACTAGAACTCAGCCCAATATTTAAGATTGGTCAATGGTCAATGGTCAATAGTCAATAGTCAATGGTCAATAGTCAATAAATTCTCAACAGTGGACTATTGACTCTGGACTATTGACTCTAGACTATTGACTCTAGACTATTGACTTCAATATTTTCCTGCTTAAAATTTATCCATCAGAATTTTTTGGACAATATTTTTATACATGTAAGTAATTGTTTTATCTTGGCTTAAATATAAGCAATCTATCATTCTTATCTCATCCAATTGATAGAGGATTTAAATAAATAGTATATTGTTATACTTTTTCTATAGTAAAATCCTGTACTATTCGTTCAAAACATACATTAGGATTTTTAATCTACTCGGTCAAAATTGTAGCAAAAAATAGCCGGACTACACATTAAATATCCTGAATACTTGCAACAGTCTAGAAGAATTTGATAAGCTAATTATCACTGAAATTGCAACATTTTCATGGTGTTAAAAGCTGCCTATTGTCTCCCTTACACCCTGCGGTTTCAATGTGTAAATTAAATGCTTCACAGTTTATTACTTCTAGAATACCTGTTATTTAGTCAGTCTATCAAGGTTCAAATCTTTATTACCCTTCCGTAGAAACCGCAAAGATTTGTGCTTTTTATGATTAATTACTGCCAAATTGCCAAAAAATTTATTTAGTTCCAGATAATTGTATGGCAATTTACATTTTTAAAGAGTATCTTGGCGTATTAACCAGATATCAACTGTATGAGGAAAATCAAAAATATGTAAATAAAAACTTATTTATTCTTTTACTCCAGGTACTACACAGGTAGATTAGAGATTGATTATTATAGGATTATTGATTTTCAGAGTGAGCCGAGACTGAAAACAAAATCTGCACTTTAGCCAACAGATTAGTCTAACATGTTCTCCCACAAAATCTTAGTTGTTGAGGATGAAAGAATCCTAGCTTCAGATATCAGAAATAGTTTGCAGAAGTTAGGGTATTCTGTTTTAGAATTGACAGCTTCTGGTGAAGAAGCCATCAAAAAAATAGCGGAGGATAATCCACATTTAGTATTAATTGATATCTGCTTGGCAGGTAAAATTAATGGTACTGAAATTGGGGATATTATCCAGAATGATTTCCAGATACCGGTTGTGTATTTAACTGAGTATTCAGCAGACAAGCAAACACACCAAAAGCAACTCAGCGAGCCATTTAGTTATATTCACAAACCATGTGCTGAAAAAGACTTACATTTTGCTGTAGAAATGGCTCTTTACAAGCATCGGTTGAACCAAAAATATGAAGCAGAAAAGCAGCGACTCACAGCAATTATTAATAGTATGGGCTGTGGCGTAGTTGTTACTTGTGCTGATGGGAGTATTCAAATGATGAATCCTGTAGCCGAAGCCCTCACAGGTTGGAGACAAAATGAAGCTTATGGCAAGGATTTAGAAGAAGTTGTAAACTTAATTGACAAAGAGATGGATGAAGTAATTGATAATTTAGCTACTAAAGCGATACAAGCAGGAGAGGTTTTAAATCTCCCCGATAACTGCAACCTGCTGACTAAGGATGGCAAGATTATACCTATTGGTGATTCTGTAGCACCGATTCGCGATGCTGATGGCAATATCGATGGTGCGGTTTTAGTCTTTCAAGATATTAGTCAACGCAAACAAACAGAAGCACGATTACTGCGCAATGCTTGTCACGATGCCTTAACTGCGCTTCCCAATCGAGTATTATTTCTAGATCGTCTCAGACAAACAATTGAACGCAGCAGACGACGCAATGATTATAATTTTGCAGTTTTATTTTTAGATTTAGATGGCTTTAAGGGGATTAACGATCGCTTTGGTCACTCAATCGGCGATGATTTTTTAGTAGCGATCGCGCGTCGTTTAGAGTTATGTTTACGTAGTGGCGATACAGTTGCTAGATTTGGTGGGGATGAATTTGCTGTCCTTTTAGAAGATATTAAAGACGTTACAGACGCTACTAATGTCGCTAAACGCATTCAAGAAGCTTTAAGCGTACCACTTAACCTCAACGGACATCAGATAATTCCCACAGCTAGCATTGGTATTGCCTTGAGTAGTAGTCATTATGAAGAACCCCACAACCTACTCAGAGATGCTGATATTGCAATGTACCATGCTAAACGACAAGGAAAAGCTCGCTATGGCGTATTTTCAAACGCTTAAACTCTTCAAACTTTAGCGATAGATTGTCAGTTATGATGTAATTGGCAACAAAATCTCAAAGTCTGAAAATTCTGTGATGGAGAAAACAGAGAAGCAGAAAATGCTGGCTGGCGAATTATATTGGGCAGAAGACACAGAACTAGTCACTGAGAGGAAACGCGCCTCTCGTCTTTTGCGAATGTACAACGCTACCACCGAAGAACAAGACGAGCAAAAGTGGCAGATTTTACAAGAATTATTTGGGCAAATAGGTAAAAAAGCTACAATTGTGCCACCATTTTACTGTGATTATGGCAGTAACATTTACGCAAGCGATCGCTTATTTATGAACTTTGGCTGTGTAATTTTAGACTGCAATACAGTTCATATTGGTGAAAATGTTATGTGCGCCCCTTATGTGCAGATATACACTGCCTACCATCCTACAGAACCAGAGATTCGGCTCGCCGACAGAGAATTAGCCGCACCAGTCAAAATTGGTAATAACGTGTGGATTGGTGGCAGTGCAATTATTTGCCCCGGAGTCACAATTGGAGATAATACAACTATTGGTGCTGGTAGTGTCGTAGTGAAAAATATACCTGAAAATGTTGTAGCTGCTGGCAACCCATGCCGTATTATCCGGCACCTAGCCTAAAATTTGCTTAAAACTTGTATCCTCTAGCTAGCCAATATTGCCAGTCTGCAAGGGCTTCTAGAGTGTCTTCATCAGCATCAATGGCTTCGATTTCCGATAGCTTTGCTGAATACACATCATCTTCTTTGCCATTGATGACAGCTACCTCGACAATCATATCTTTGAGACACTCATCATCTGGAGCCATTCCCAAAACTTCAACTTGCTTTTCTTGGGGTGTCGTTGATTTCCGACTCTTTTTTGTCCATTTGGCATTAAAAGGAAAGATGAGAGCCTCTTCTAGGTAGTAGTACCAAGCCATTGCCCTGTCTTCTTTGTCTTCAGCATCCGCAATGATTTCTGTCTTAATGCGCTGCTCTCGAGTTTGATCTTGTTCAACACTAGGCATAATATCCAGACTTGCTTAGGATAAATTTGGAACTATGTATAGTAACGTTTTGGCGATCGCCTGTCAATTTGTGAAAGATTATTTTTCTTATAGCCACATCAGCTAGCTTTAGAAATATAGCAAATTTTGCAACTTTATTCTATTAAATCAGGAAATTTCCTGGTTTGAGGAAGCAGGGGGCAGGGGGCAGGAGGCAGGGGGAGATAAACTATTACCCAAGGGACTTACAAAAAATAAATTACCCATATTTCGTAGTGCGAGCAGCGTTCGACTGAGCGCTCACGCCGAAGTCTTGCTCGCTTTTGCACACCAGCGAGCAAGATGCTCGCACTACAAATTTATTGGGTATTTAAAAAATTGGATGTCCCCAATGCCCAATGCCCAATGCCCAATGCCCTTAATCTGAATCCATCAAGCTGGCGGCTTCTTGCAGCAGGGCTTGTTGTTCTTTTTGAATTGTCTCTAGGCGATCGCAAATATCTGCTAATCTTTGTTGTCTTTTTTGAGACTCTGTTACGGAATTAGCTGGTATTAATGCTGAGTCTGGTTTTATCTTAGAAGCGCCTGTAATTGTTTGGAAACTATAACGAGCAAATTTACTCAGGGAAATAAAACCAACTTTTACCAACGCCTGAAGCAATTGAATGGGAACCCGGAGAATAGTCCAACTGGTGACTTCAATTAAGCGCATCGCTGCTTTAACTAAGCTCCACAGCAGAGCTAAAATAAACACTAGTAGGATACTACTAATAATTGGGTGATTAACTCCCCAACTAAGGATTTGTACCAGACGGAAAAAAGAAGGGTGTTGTACTAACCAATCATTCATTGAAGAAGCGATTGCATTTTGCACGGCTACAGATGTTGTAGTCTTAATATTTTCAGCAGAACCTTTCGCTTGTTCCCAAGTTGTCGTTATGGCATCAACTGCTTTGATAGTAGCTTGATTAGCAGTATTCTGAACAGACTGTCCTGCCTGCTGTACTGAATTACCGACAGACTTTACACTATCATTCACCAAAGACTGCGCCTGTTGCCAGCCTTGCCAAATTCCTTGAGCTAAATTAATGCCGATTTGAGGTTCCATAGAACATTGCACCAAGGCTAAATCGAACCTGCAACCCATATTACATAAACTGGGTAGGAAAGCCCACTCATTTGGGCATTGGGCATTGGGCATGGGGCATTGGGCATGGGGCATTGGGCAGAAAGTATTCCTTCTGGCTCCTCCTATTTGCCTTCTGCCTTTTTTGGTGAATTTCTCGGAAACTGAATTGTAACTGCAACGTCATATAAAATATCTTCTTTTGGAATTACTAGCTGATAGCAACTCACCATGAATTTGTGTTGAATATGTAGTAGCTAAAAAAGAGCTAAACCTCGTCCATTTTGAAACCAGGATTAGTGCGGGCATCTTGCCCGCTAAGAAGCCCAGGGAGCAAGATGCTCCCACTACTTTTAAAACTATGTTCTCAAAGTAGATGTGGTTTATTACTGAGTATATGCTGCAACCTTGAAGAAAACATCAGTAATTATCAAAAGTAAATTCCGGAAAAATAATATTAATAAATGTAGGAAATATCAACTCTTAAGGTCAAAGTGCATGAACGGCATTTCTAAACTATCTCACTCAATGAAAACTATATGTTATCATCCCCAAAATGTCATATTTTCTTTAGCATTAACTAGCTTTATATGTGGCATTGGCTTGATTGATAATTATGCTAATGCTGCACCTAATGTAGCTCATATCCAATTAGCACAAACCGGACAAAATAACCAAAATCAACTGCCAAAAAACGTTGCTAAAGCCATTTTAAATGACGCCGTAAAACGTGTTAATTTGCCAGTCAGCGATTTAAAAATTACCCAAGCCACCGCCAAAACCTTTAGTAATCCTTGTATTTTCCAATTTGGGGAAGTTTGTACCAGAGAATATAGACCTATCAGAGGTTGGGAAGTTATTGTACAAGTAAAAGACCAATCTTGGACTTACCATGCCAATAGATCGGGTTCAGAAGTCTATTTAGATCCGAAAAGTAATCAATCAATAACAGTACCTTTACCCAAAGCGATCGCTAATAAAATTCTCAACGATGCGGCTAAACGTTCTGGAATCGCGGTTGGAGATTTAAAAATTACCCAATCTACAGCTAAAAATTTTGGTAATCCTTGCGAGTTCGGCTTTGGTGAAATCTGTACTAAGGAATACAATCCGGTTCCTGGTTGGGAAGTAATTGTCCAAGTTAAAGATAAATCTTGGACTTACCATGTCAATAGAACAGGCTCGCAAATTATTTTAGATCCGAAAATTAATCCATCGGCAAACGTGACTTTACCAAGAGCGATCGCCAATAATATCTTAAATGATGCTGCCAAACGTTCTGGAGTAGCTGTTGCCAATTTACAAATTACCCAAGCTACAGCTAAAACCTTTGGAAACCAATGCCATTTTGGGTTTGGCGAAGTTTGTGCAGAGATTTATCAACCTGTTGAGGGGTGGGAAGTCCTAGTTAAGGTAAAAGAGCAATCTTGGACTTATCATGCCAATAAATCTGGTTCCGCGATCGTTTTAGATCCGAAAGCGGTTTAGGGACTTGCAAATAAAAAAACATCGCGATTGTTAACTTACCAAGTTCGTAACTCGTAGGATATTACTGGCAAATTAGGGGTCTGACCCCTCGCCTATCCCGCAATCCCGCCGTCACCCTCAAGGGTGCGGCTAATTGAAAAAAGCCTGCCTCCGCAGCCTCTATTTCTCTAGCCTGCGGAGGCAGGCTTTGTAGATTTAGCCCCAGGCTTATAGCCTGCGGGCGGTGTGTCGGGTAAGCGAGAGAACAGTTTATCTCAATTGTTGAGGGGTCAGACCCACCATTCGCCATTCGCCATCAATTTATATTGATGGCGATCGCACTTGATATTATTGTGGCTCATGCAATTCGATGCGCTTAGTATATAATGATGGATTGTGTCGATCAAAGCCAAACCATGCCTAAACTCAAAACTCGTAAAGCTGCGGCGAAGCGATTCCGTGCCACCGGTACCGGTAAAATCGTCCGTCGCAAAGCCTTCAAAAACCACCTTTTAGAGCACAAGACTACCAAGAAAAAGCGCAGCTTCTCCAAAATGGCGATTGTACATGAGCGCGATGAAGAGAATGTACGTTTAATGCTCCCCTATTTGTAAGTTTTTCAGGAATTTTCAGGAAAATATAAGTTATGACACGGGTAAAACGCGGTAATGTAGCTCGTAAACGCCGCAATAAAATTCTCAAAATAGCTAAAGGTTTTCGCGGTTCCCACTCAACTCTGTTTAGAACCGCTAACCAACAGGTAATGAAAGCGCTGCGGAGTTCCTACCGCGATCGCAAAAAGAAAAAGCGCGATTTCCGTAGCCTCTGGATCGCTCGGATTAATGCTGCTGCCAGAGAACATGGTTTAAGCTACAGCCAGCTAATCGGTAATCTCAAAAAAGCTAATGTCCAACTCAATCGTAAAATGTTGGCACAAATGGCAGTTGTCGATCCAGCCAGCTTTGGCAAAGTAGCTGCATTAGCCATTCAAGCTAAGGGATAAAGGATTAAGGATGAAGCATGAAGTATGAAGGCTGAAGTATACCCCAAAAATCAATCTGGGGGCTGGAAAAAAGACACCTTAATCCAGAAAATAGGTGTTTTACAGCAATTTTGGTTTTCATCCTTTATCCTTTACTCCTTATCCTTATTATTAATTGTTAGCTGTTGCTTTTTAGCCACAGGATCAATTGCATCTGCCGCCGAAATGCCAGAAATTCTGCGGCGAGGCTATTTAACTATTGCGGTTAAAGATAACTTGCGTCCCTTGGGATTTAGAGATGCTAGCGGGAATTTGCAAGGCTTGGAAATTGACTTAGCACAGCGTTTAGCCAGTGATTTGTTAGGGAAAGCAAATGCTGTGAAGTTACAACCGATAGCAAATCGCGATCGCTTATCTGTAGTCTTTAACCATCAAGTTGACTTTGCTATTGCGAGAGTTACAGCCACAGAGTCACGCTCTCGCTTAGTAAGTTTCAGTGTTCCTTACTACTTTGATGGTACATATTTAGTAGTCAAAGATACAGGAATCCAGAAGACAAAAGATTTAGTAAACCGTAAAATCGCCGTCCTGAATAACTCTAGCAGTGTTGCTGATGTGAGGTACTATGTGCCCAATGCAGAGTTAGTCGGGGTGAATTCTTACGCAGAAGCGCGATCGCAAATGGAAACTGGGGAAGTACAAGCCTTTGCTGCTGATGCTAGCCTTTTGAGCGGTTGGATACAAGAATATCCCCAGTATCGCCTACTTCCAGATAAACTCTCCACAGCACCCTTATCTGTAGCCATGCCCAAGGGCTTGCAGTACGCTGATTTAAGATTACAGGTAAATGAAGCGATCGCGCGTTACATCGCCGAAGGTTGGCTCAGGCAGCGCGCTCAATACTGGGGGTTACCATAATTTAGTCATTTGTCATTTGTCATTTGTCATTTGTATATCTTATCCCCCTTGTCCTCTTTGTCCCCCTGCTCCCTGCCCCCTGCCCCCTGCCCCCTGCCCTACTCCCCCGTCCCCCTTGCAGCTGATAATAAATAAGAAGACTCTTTATAATTTTCTCTTTCAAGACAATGGATAACAGTCTAGCGGTTGTTTATCTCTCGATTTTCGTAGGTATACTCACCTTTGCAGTTGTGGCTATTTTTCGCCAAATTTTCAAAACTCGTCGGATTGAAAGTTCGTTGTCCCGCTTAAAAAACAAGCTGACTAAAGATAAGGGTACAACTCAAGAATATTACGAGTTAGGCAGTATTTATTCGCAAAAGAAAATCTATTCCCAAGCAATTACGCTGTTTCAAAAAGCTCTGAAAACGGCGGAAGAAGAAGGGGAAGAAAATATTGCTCCGATCTACAATGGACTAGGTTACGTTTACTTTGCTCAAGAGCAATATGATTTAGCAATTCGTCAGTACAAAGAAGCTCTGAAAAATAAACCTGACTACGTAACAGCGCTGAATAATCTTGCTCATGCTTATGAGCGGAAAAAATTAAACGCGCAGGCGCTACAAACTTACGAAGAAGCCTTGAAATTTGCGCCTAATAACTCTACTGCTAAACGTCGTGCTGAATCTTTGCGGCGTTTAGTTTCTGCTTAATGAGAGCAATTCATTGATCATTGCTGAAATCTGACAAAAAAGGTTGTTGAATGTTGACTATTAACTGTTGAAAGTCAATATTCAACAGCCAAAAATGATATTTTTCACAACTGAAACATGATGGCTATATCAGCTTTGTAGTGAGGTTTTTAGTCCTGAAAAATAGGAATAAATCCTCACTATAAAATTGAATATAAGCTTTTTTAAAGCTATACAATTAATTCTAAATTACATAATAGATTTCTCGCAAAATTTATTCTTCTTGGCAGGAAACAAAAAGATATTTATGCAAAAACTTTAATGTAATCTGATTGATTCTAGATTTATTTATCAGGCTCAAAAACTTATCTTTATTGTTGAATATAGTAAATATTTATACCATATCTTTGTATATAATCTTACCCTATACTTGTGCTGGATGATTTACTTTCTCAATAGTCTCTAAGGATTAAAATACTTAATGATTGCGGAAAAGGTGTCAGATAAGTACTACTAATAAAAAATACAAAAAATTCATAAATTCATGCGGTTTTCTAGTATAAGCTAAGAAATAAATAACTATAATATTACTGCCAATATTTAACGGATGATTAAGAGACTATATTTTCTTGGTTTAATTGTTGTCTTAATTATTGTCATTTATAGCCATTCCGGGTTAATGGGAATTTTATCTAAACAAGAAAATTCTATTTCCCATCCACTGACAGCGTTAACAGCAGGAGAAATTAAGACAGCAGTTGCAGTGGTAAAAAAAGAAAAGAATCTCACTGAAAATGTGGTTTTCCCATTGATCAATCTGCAAGAACCAGATAAAAAAGAAGTTCTAAATTTTACACCGGGTAAATCTTTTCAACGCCAAGCTTTCTTAGTAGTGTATGAGCGATCGCAAAATCAAACATACCAAGCTGTAGTTGACTTGAAAACTCAAACCCTCAGTTCTTGGAAGCAAATACCGAAGGTTCAACCAGCAATAATTAATCCCGAATACGATCTAGCGCGACAGATTGTCCAATCCGATCCCCAATGGCAAGCAGCTATGCGAAAACGGGGAATTAAAGATTTTGCTCAAGTTAAAATTAATTGCTGGGCACCAGGTATTTTAACAGAAAAAGAAACGGCTACAGGTAAGCGTCTTTGTCGAGCATTATCTTACTACAAAGGTAATAATTGGAACTACTTCGGCAGTCCGATTGAAGGTGTATTGGCTACAGTAGATTTAAATACAGGTAAAATAGACAGTTTTGTAGACAATGGCAGCGTAAATTTCTCCAAACAAAATTGGAATTACGATCCGCAATCTTTGGGTAAATTACTCTCACCCCCGAAATTATTAAAAACTCTGCAACCCCAAGGCACTAGTTTCCAAGTAAAAGGTAATACAATTAGCTGGCAAGGTTGGAATTTTCGCTATTTAATGCATCCCCGGAGTGGGTTAATTCTTTATCAAGTCACTTATGACGATGGGGAAAAAATTCGCCCAGTTTTATACCGCGCTAGCCTATCAGAAATGGTAGTACCTTATGGTTATCCTGACTTTACCTGGGCGTTTAGAAATGCCTTTGATGTGGGCGAATATAATTTTGGTTCCCTCGCCACTTCAATGGAGTTAGGTAAAGATATTCCGGAGAATGGCTTGTTATTAAATGCGGTGATGGCTAACGAACAGGGGGAACCTTATGAAATGCCCAAGGTAATTGGTATTTACGAGCGAGATAACGGGCTATTGTGGAAGCATTACGAATACAATACCCGAAAAAATTATGTTCGTCCTAATCGAGAATTAGTGATGACGATGACGGGTGCAGTTGATAATTATGATTACAGTTTAAATTGGATTTTTCATGAAGATGGTAGTTTAGAAGTTCAAAACGACTTAACAGGAATTGTGTTAGCACAGGGTACAAATGCGGAAACACAATCTCCAGATAATTCCTATGGCAGACTATTAGCAAAAAATATCTTTGGCGTAAATCATCAACACTTCTTTAACTACCGCCTAGATATGGATGTAGATGGCGAGGCTAATTCTGTCATGGAAATGAATGTGGAAGCCTTACCTTTAGATAATAAAAATTCTCTGGGAAATGCGATCGCAGTTACAGATACACCCTTAAACACAGAAAAAGCTGCTGTGCGCGATTTAGATATGAAACACAGCCGGGAATGGATGATTGTTAACCCTAATCGTCAAAATACTATAGGAACTCCCCCAGCATATATGCTGATGCCAGGAGGTAATACAGTATTTTTCCCCGTAGAAGGTGCAAAAATTCGCGAAAAAGCTGGCTTTGCAACACATCATGTCTGGGTAACAAAATATCACCCAGATGAACTTTATGCCGGCGGCGATTATCCAAACCAAACTCAATCAGGACAAGGTTTACCTAAATATATTGCCAATGATGAATCTTTAAAGAGTGAAGATATCGTACTTTGGTACACAATGGGCGTTACCCATATTCCCCGTCCGGAAGATTGGCCTGTGATGCCAACACACCGAGTTAGTTTTAAACTTGCTCCTAGAGGATTCTTTAGCCGCAATCCAGCAATTAATTTACCTGAGTAATTAGTTACCATTACTTATTAGGTAGATTATCAGGATCGACACCGATTGATCGCAAGTACTTCGCCAACTGTTCAGCACGTTGTCGTTCTTGCTGTATTTGTTCTTCTGGGGTCAAATAGCGATCGCTCTTTTCGTCATACCATGACAATATCTCTTGCCCAATACCAGCAACCATACCCTGATATCTACCAATTCCTAAGCCTATTTCGCTCATCCAGTAGGGTTCACCTATCTGCAATTGATACTCACCATCTACCAACTTGTACAATTCAAAGGGTTGATGTTGGTCGCGTCGCCAAAATTCTGGATTGTAAATCACATAGTACAATACGCCCAGTTTGGTGTATATCTCCATCTTTTCGTCATATTCACCCCCTGGCGTCTGGGATACCATTTCTAAGGTGAGGATAGGAACTACATCGTTTTCTTCCCAAACTGCGTAACTTTTGCGTGATTTACCGCCTTTTTTCCGTTCTACTCCCACACTCAAAAACGCATCTGGCACTACTGGTACTCTGGGATTGATACCTGTCGTATGATAAACCCCCATATCTACCCCAAAGTACCAATCCATCCTTGTAGCCCAAATTGAGTTGAGTAAGAACAAGAGAATATTCGGCAACAAATTTTGCTCTTCGTTATCCACGGGCGTATCGTCACTACAAGGCAATTCATCTGTGCTTGGTAACGCATTTTTGAGATTGTTGGACAGCATAGTCGTTATCTCACGGGCGTTGAGTTTTTTAATTATAAACTTTAGATATTTGGTAATTCAGTAAAGGGACTTTCAAGTAAACAAATATTGCATTTTTGTTGTTCACAGTTGACAGTTAACAGTTAACAGTCATCAGTCAACAATTAATGTTTAATGAAAGTTTGCAGAAAATAAAGATTTATGTCACTTAAACAACAACAATGTTGTTTAAATTAAGCTCTAGATTGCAGATGGTAACAGGGTTTGGGCGATCGCATGAATTGAAACTTAATAATTACCCCATTTTATTCAGGCTACAAGTTTTGAGAGAATCAAACAACGATGAGAGATTCCGCAATCATAAAGTCCATCTATTAACGGACTGCGTATTGTTTCAGTTTAAAAGGGAGAAAAACTGATGAAATTGGCTTACTGGATGTATGCAGGGCCAGCGCACATTGGTACGCTACGAGTCGCTAGTTCTTTTAAGAATGTCCATGCCATTATGCACGCCCCGCTAGGCGATGACTATTTTAACGTCATGCGCTCCATGCTATCGCGGGAACGAAACTTTACTCCGGTAACAGCCAGTGTAGTAGATCGCAACGTTTTGGCACGCGGTTCTCAGGAGAAGGTAGTAGAAAATATTACCCGCAAAGATGCAGAGGAACATCCAGATTTAATTGTGTTAACTCCTACCTGCACCTCAAGTATTTTGCAAGAAGATTTGCACAACTTTGTCGAACGGGCACAAATAGAAACTAAAGGCGATGTCATGCTAGCGGATGTTAACCACTACCGCTACAACGAACTGCAAGCCGCCGATCGCACTTTGCAACAAATTGTCCAATTCTACATTGAAAAAGCCCGGAAAAAAGGCGAACTCCCAGAAGGTAAAACTGCTAAACCCTCAGTTAACATTATCGGGATTTCTACCCTGGGTTTCCACAACCAGCATGACTGCACCGAATTGAAAAGACTGATGGCTGATTTAGGAATTGAGGTAAACACCGTGATTCCTGAAGGCGCTTCTGTCAACGAATTAAAGAAAATGCCTCAAGCTTGGTTTAACCTAGTACCTTACCGCGAACTGGGTTTAACAACAGCGCGTTTTCTCGAAGAACAATTTGGCACTCCCTACGTAGATATTACGCCGATGGGTGTGGTAGAAACTGCCCGTTGTATCCGTAAAATTCAGCAGGTAATTAACGCTCAAGGTGCTGATGTAAATTACGAAGATTTCATCAACGAGCAAACTTTGTATGTATCCCAGGCTGCATGGTTTTCCCGTTCCATTGACTGCCAAAACTTGACTGGGAAAAAAGCCGTCGTCTTTGGCGATAACACCCATGCAGCCGCTATGACAAAGATTTTATCGCGGGAGATGGGGATTCACGTAGTTTGGGCGGGAACTTACTGCAAATATGATGCAGACTGGTTCCGCGAACAAGTCAGCGAATATTGCGACGAAGTATTAATCACCGACGATCATGGTGCAATTGGAGATGCGATCGCGCGTGTGGAACCCTCAGCAATCTTCGGTACGCAAATGGAACGCCACGTTGGTAAGCGTTTGAATATTCCCTGCGGTGTCATAGCTGCACCCATCCACGTGCAAAACTTCCCCATTGGTTACAAACCATTCTTGGGTTATGAGGGTACCAATCAAGTCACAGATTTAATCTACAATTCCTTTACTTTAGGAATGGAAGATCATCTCTTAGAAATCTTTGGGGGACATGACACCAAAGAAGTGATTACCAAAGGAATTTCCGCCGAATCTGACTTAAATTGGACAAAAGATGGTTTAGCAGAGTTAAACAAAATTCCTGGGTTTGTGCGCGGTAAAGTCAAACGCAACACCGAAAAATTTGCACGCGATCGCGGTATTAAAGACATCAACTCTGAAGTACTTTACGCAGCTAAAGAAGCTGTTGGCGCTTAGGCTAACACTTAATTGTCAAAAAATTAGAGCATCCACACAGGATGCTTTTTTTATTGCGCTTCCCGTGTCAGATGTCAGTTGTTCGTAGGGGTGGGTTCACCGATATCTTCATTTATTAACAAAGATTCAATTAAATATTTAGCCATCCTCATTTTTTTCTCATTTTTCCTCCGTAATATTTCTATTAATTAAGTCAAACAACCACCAACCTTAATTGAGGTTATTACTTATACAGCATATTTCAAGTAAATGAGGTACGCGCTTCGGGGCATGGCAGTGCCAGTGCCCCTACAATCAACGATAATCTGTACCTCAGCAACTGGTAATATGCTGTAAATACAAAATTATTAATACATACAATACTTAGCCTGAAAGCTGTAATATTTAGAGGAGATAGTGGGTGTAAGAACTGAATAGGCTGATATATAACTTCCGTCTAGCTTGCTGCAAAGGAAGATAATCTGAAGTTTTTGACTATTTGCCACTGATATTTTAAAGGTTCGATATAAATTCTATATTTAGAATTTTTACCATCTAAAATTAAATTATTATATAAAAATTTAAATATATGCAGGTTAAACGAATTCCTCATAACTTAAAAAAAACTTTTTTACAGCCAAGGGTAAGTTTTTTGGGGAAGAAAATTTATAACTTAAATATTGGACAAAAAATTCGTTATGGATATGTAATTAGCCTCAGTATTGCTGTTGTGGGTATAGTTGGCGGTATAGTCATTGGAGATTACTACCAAAAATTTGCCCAGCAGCAACGAGATGATGCTTACTACGAAATAAATCTACTGCATCGGTTACAAATTGCTTTATTACAAACAAGAACTAGTCAATTACAAATTATTCCCTTGCTCACTCACAAGCAGGAATTATTACATCAACAATATGCTGATTTCTTTCAAGATTCAGCAGAACTTAAAAGGCTATGGTCTGAACTAAATTTACATATAACCAGCAAAAATTATCAACAACAGCTAAACACTGAGGGTATACCATTTTTCCTGAAAACTTACTCAAGTGTAATTAAAAAATATATCTCTCAAGTAGAAGAATTAATTAATAAAAATCCTGTAAATTTGAATTTAAGCAATGAACAAATCGAAATTAGACAGGAAGTTTGGGTAAAATTTTCTAGCAGTCAATTAGCGCTAAAATATGATGTTATCGACGATCAACTAAATCATGTAATTTCTGCCTCTTATGAAGACGAAAAGATAGCAAATGCAGCATTAATTAATGCTGAAAAAATTCGCTTTAGAATTGTTGTGTCCAGTATCTTATTATCAGTGATGCTGGCTGCTGTTGTTGCTAGCTACACCACCCGTATTCTCACAGAGCCAATTTTGGCTGTGACGGATGTAGCAAGGCGCACAACTGAAGAATTAAAGTTTAATAGATTAGCTCCTGTGATGACAGGAGATGAAGTGGGAGTATTAGCTACATCACTCAATAGTCTGATCCAACGCTTATCACAATATACCCATGAATTAGAATTAGCCCGCCAAAATTTAGAAACTCGGGTAGATGAAAGAACTCAAGAACTTAGTCAAGCTTTAGACTCATTAAAGGAGATGCAATCGCAACTGATACAAGCTGAAAAAATGTCTGCACTTGGTCAATTGGTAGCAGGTGTTGCCCACGAGGTTAATAATCCAGTAAATTTTATTTATGGCAATCTTTCACATATTAGTAACTATACAACTGATTTACTGACATTAGTAGAGATTTATCAAAAACGCTATGGTTACACAGATCCAGAAATATTAGACCTGACTGAAGATATAGATTTAGATTACATTTATGATGATTTACCAAAAGTTATTAACTCTATGAAAGTGGGTGCGCAACGCATCCGTGAAATAGTCTTGAGTTTACGGAATTTTTCGCGACTTGACGAAGCCGATATGAAATTAGTAAATATTCATGAAGGCATTGACAGTACTTTGCTAATTTTGCAACATCGCTTGAAAAATAAGCCTAATGCTACAAGAATTGAGATAATTAAAGAATATGGAAATTTACCAAAAATTGAGTGTTATGCTGGGCAAATGAACCAAGTATTTATGAATATTTTGGTAAATGCTATTGATGCCTTAGAAAATCAAGAAACTAAAAACCAGCATGGTCTGATTAAAATTCATACTGAAATTATAGAAGATTGTAGAATTAGAATTAGTATTAAAGATAATGGCCCGGGAATTTATGAAAGTGCTCAATCGCGCATATTTGACCCTTTTTTCACAACTAAGCCGGTGGGACAAGGTACTGGTTTAGGATTATCTGTGAGTTACAAAATTGTCGTAGATAAGCACAAGGGTAAGCTGAAATTTATTTCTACACCGGGAAAAGGAACTGAGTTTAAAATCGAAATTCCGATGAATCAGAAATAGGGGTTAGGGGTTAGGGGCTAGGGACTAGGGGCTAGGGGTTAGGGGTGGAATTTAAACGCAAAGGTGCGCAAAGGTAGGCGCAGAGGTACGCGGAGAATGAGATTTTGTACTAAGCGCGCCAGTGTAATAATTGACTTTTTACTGGGTTGACAAATGGACGGTCTTCGGCTAAGGAACGGGCGTATTCGCGCTTTAATTGGTAATACCATAGCGCTTGCATATCGGAATCTTTGATTAGTCGCAGCACGGGGTCGTATTTTAAACCAATTTGCTGCTTTTCTACTACTCTGCGGTCTTGGTCGAGAAATGCTCTGGTAAATAAACGTATCAAAGGCTTGGCAAATCCTGCCCAGGTGGGTGTCCAATAAAAGGCAAAGTTAACTTCGGTTTCGGTTTCGGAAATGGGCGTGATGGCTGTGAGGTTGCAGACTTGATGTTTGGTGGTGGTGGTATTTTCGATGCGTATTCCGGGGATACGAAAGGAAATCTCTGTTTCCGGGATGCCGCCGCCGATGAACTTATAAGCTGAACCTGTATTGACGGGTAATTGGTGTTTACGCATGGTAAACCCATAGGGTGAGGGGTCAAATTGCTTAATTTCATCGTGCAATTGTCCCGAACGCCACCACCAGACGCGATGTACGTAAGGCGAATGGGCGGGATCGATTAAGCCTAAGACTGCATGATCGACAAAACAGGGGAAGCGCATCACCTCGACTAATTGGGGCGGGCGATCGCCAAATCCGGGAATCTCTGGTACTTCCATTTCTCGTGGTGGAGACTGAGATTTACCCGGTTCGGGCATATAAATCCAGATATTACCCTGCTTTTCCCGAATTTCGTAATATTGCACGTTATAGCGATTTAAATCGACGTTTTGCCCTTCGGTTAAAGATGGAATCACCGTACAACGTCCACCATAATCAAAACGCCAACCGTGATAACAGCATTCAACTTCCTGTCCATCAAATCGCCCGCAACTTAAGGGTATCCCCCGATGGGGACAAATATCTCGGAGTGCAAATACCTTACCCGCTTGGGTACGACATAGTAAAACTGGTTCGCCTAAAAAAGTCCGCGCGATCGCTTTACCGGGTTTTAAGCGATCGCTTGGCAAAGCATAATACCAAACATTACGTAAGAAAAAGTTGTCATTTGTCATTTGTCAATAGTCAATGGTCAATGGTCAATGGTCAATAGTCAATAGTCAATCATTTCTTCCCCCTGCGCCCTGCGCCCTGCGCCCTGCCTCTGCTCTAATCCACCTTTCCTAGATTCTCTTGTTCTCGTTGCTTGCTATATTCGCGTAATTTTTGTAACAGTTCTTCTGGCGTTGGTTGGGGAGGAGATAAGGTAGCTGGTGGCTGTGGATTTTTATCGACAATTTTCACAGATGTGGGTACGGGGTTAATAGTGACGGCTGGTGGTTTGATCGCAGGGGTGGGAAGTTTGGCGTTTGGTTGATTAATTGAGGCTTTGAGGGAATCTAATGTGACTGCTACTTGTGCAGTTTGTTCCATTTGCTGTGTAGAAGATACTAAACTACTCAAACCATTTACCAATTGGCGCAGGTTGCTGCGGAATTTGGGATCGCCTGTTAATTCATCTAAATCTGAGGTGATTTTTTGGGTATTTTCAAAGGTGAGTCTGGCGGAATCTAAAGTTTGTTGTAATAATAAGGCGTTTTTGGGATCGTTTAAAGTGTTAGTTGCATTGCGTAAATTAGCTGATGCTTGGGCGGCGTTGGCTGAGAGTGTTTCTAAATTTTTGATGATTTCACCTTGGGCTAAACGATCTACTGCTGGGGATAAGGCTGTAAATGTAGTTCGTAATTGATTGCTGGTTTCGGTAAGATTATTTAAAGCTGCCACTAATGAAGAACGATTGGTTGTAACTAAGTTATCTAAGTTAGTTAATAATCTACTGGCTTGATTGGCGGTGAGACTAAATTGTTTAGCGGCTGATCCGAGTTCGTTAACTGTGCGGCTGGAAGATGCAGTTAATTGATTTGTCGCCCGTTGGACGGAATTGGCTGTACTTGAAAATGTGCTTAATTGTCCTTGGGCGCTTCTGGACAAATTTTGTAAATCCCGACTCAGCGCGGTGAAACTTGTGGCGGCGGCGGTGGATGTTTCTAGTAATCTTTTGATATCGCGTTTAAATTCTGGGTCGCTATATCTATTAGCTATAGTGGTGCTACTGCGAATCAGTTCATCTACACTGATGCCAATTTGCCCTTTTAAGCGAGTACCATTACAGATAATTAATTCGCGATCGCAATTTTTATCTAGGGGTTTAGCAGTTACATCTGTAGTCGCGATCGCAGTGCGCGGTGTAATATCAATCATGCTTTCACTAATCAATCCGCTTTGATTGGCTTCTACTACCACATCTTTGGGAATGATGAGATTCGGTTGAAAGATTTCAATTTCTACTTCTATATTATTGGGCATGGGACGAATCGCGGAAATACTGCCTACTTTCACGCCCCGATAGCGGACTGTAGAGCCTTTTTGCATTCCCCCAGCATTCGCAAATTCCACAATTGCTTTGTAGGAATTACGACTAGTACTAACGCGATTCAACCAGATAACGATTAGCCCAAAGACTCCCAACCCTAGAAGGACAATTAGCCCTACAGAACCTTCTCTAACTGTACGCGATCGCATAATTCTCCTCCATCCATCTAGCCGACAACCTGTATTGGCCCTTGCACACTTCCACTCATGAATTGTCTAATTAATGGATGGTCTGTGCTATCTATTTCACTCACTGTACCTTGCCATTGGACTCTACCCTGATACAGAAATATAATTTGGTCTGCGGTACGACGAATTGTGCTGTCTTGATGAGTCACAATGGCATAAGTGCTGCAAACACCTTGCGCCTGTTGCAAATGGCGAATTAAATCTTCGATGACTGTGGAGGCGATGGGATCGAGTCCGGCTGTAGGTTCATCATAAAGTAAGATTTCTGGCCCTTCTCTGTCATTATCTGGGTTAGACATAATCGCCCGTGCAAAGCTGACACGTTTGCGCATCCCGCCAGATAATTCCGAAGGGTAGAGATCCCCGATTCCCGGTAAACCTACCATCTCTAGTTTGGTATGTACCAAATCGCGAATCCGCGATCGCGACATTTTGGAATTCTGATACAGTAAAAATCCGACATTTTCTTCTACTGTTAAGGAATCAAACAGCGCCGCTTGTTGAAACACCATCCCAATCCCCACAGTTTCATCCCCATCTTCAATCAAACCTTTGCGCCGCACCCCTTGGACGTAAATCTCTCCCGCATCGGGAAGCAGCAATCCTGCTATTACACGTAAAATTGTTGATTTACCAGTCCCAGAAGGGCCGATAATTCCTAAAGCCTCGCCTCGATAAATAGTTAAATCTATATTATCTAAAACCTTATTACTACCAAAGGACTTAGACACGCCTTTTAGTTCAATTAATGGTTCATTAGTCATTGGTCAATGGTCAATGGTCAATGGTCAATGGTTAATGGTCAATGGTCAATGGTCAATGGTCAATGGTCAATGGTCAATGGTCAATGGTCAATGGTCAATGGTTAAGGGTTAATGTTCAATAGTTAATCGTTAATGTTCAAGGGTTAATCATTAATGTTCAATGGTTAAGGGTTAATGTTCAGTAAATTTTGCACTGTTGACAATTGACTGTTGACTGTTGACTGTTGACTGTTGACAATTGACTGTTGACTGTTGACTGTTGACTGTTGACAATTGACTGTTGACCCTTGACTTTTGACCCTTGACTCTTGACTATAGACTGTATGCAAGATAAAGATGTTGTCATAGTAATCGGTAGCGGTATTGGCGGATTGTGTGCTGCGGGATTATTGGCTTATTATGGCAAACGAGCGATCGTCTGCGAAAGTCATGTGATTCCCGGAGGTGCGGCTCACAGTTTTAGACGACAAGGTTTTGAATTTGATTCTGGCCCTTCTTTCTATTGTGGTTTAACTGATACCCAAAGCTTGAATCCGCTCAAACAAGTTTTGGATCTTCTTGGCGAATCCATTCAAGTTATACCCTACGATCCTCTAGGACATTACCATTTTCCTGAAGCTACTATTGCTATTTATCGCGATACACAGCGTTATTTGCAGGAAGTACAGCGCGTTACACCCCAAGGTGCGCAGGAACTCCAACGCTTTACAGAACGCTTGTTAGGGCTATATGCAGCTATGCGCGATATCCCTACTTTAGCTTTGCGCTCAGATTGGCGGGTAATATTTACATTAATTAAAAATTACTTACCTTCCTTAATCAAAATGCTGCCTTACTTACCACTGGTGCAAAGTTCGGTTGGTAAGGTGATGGATGCAACAGTTAAAGATGCTTGGGTACGTAGGTTGATTGATGTAGAATGCTTTCTGCTCTCTGGTTTAAAGGCGCATGGGACAATTACGCCAGAGGTAGCTTTTATGTTAGGTGAACGTTCCCGTGCAGGAGTAGAGTATCCGGTGGGGGGTAGTGCGGCAATTGTACAAGCATTAGTTAGGGGTTTAAAACGCTGGGGGGGAGAGTTACGCTTAGGCTGTCATGTCGAGCAAATTTTGGTGGAATCGGGTAAGGTTGTGGGTGTTCGGTTGGAAAAAGGCGAAGTTATTCACGCGCCGATTGTAATTTCCAATGCGAGTATTTGGGATACCTACAATTATTTATTGCGTCCCGAAGATTTACCAGCCAAATATCGTCAGGAAGCCTTAGAAACGCCAGCCGTTGACAGCTTTATGCATTTACATTTAGGTATCCGCGCTGATGGTTTGGAGAATTTAACCGGACATCATGTGGTAGTTCACGATTCCCAGCAAGATATTACCACCCCAGGAAATACTTGCATGATTTCTATTCCTAGCGTGTGGGATGGAAATTTAGCGCCAGTTGGACATCATGTAGTTCATGCTTACACTTTAGAACCTTATAGTGGTTGGGAAAGAAACCAAGATTATGAAGCCAAGAAACAGGAGAAAGCGCAAACTTTATATCGCGCTTTAGAAAAAGTTATCCCGGATATTCGTCAGCGTGTAGTAGTTGAATTAATTGGGACACCTTTAACTCATGCCCATTATTTAAGAAGATATCAGGGAAGCTATGGCCCCGCGATCGCAGCTGATAAAGGTATGTTTCCCAGCACCCACACACCTATCCAAGGTTTGTACCGCGTTGGTGACAGCACCATTCCCGGAATTGGTGTCCCCGCAGTCGCCGCATCTGGGATTTTGTGCGCGAATACTTTAGTCTAGGGACTAGGGACTGTTTTCAAACTCTAAATTCGACTTAATTGTAGGTTGGGTTGAGGAACGAAACCCAACATTTTCGGGCTAAATTTCCTTATCACTTCCCGGCTTATTCTTTCAAATTAATGAAACCCGGCAACGGGATTGAAACCTAATAAAACTGTTAGGCTGTTTTCCCACTCATCAAACTTTCAAATTAATGAAACCCGTTCGCGGGATTGAAAATTAAATGCTGCTATATCAGCATTTTACCCAACCGCAAAATCTGTAAACTGTCTTTTATAAGGTGAGTGAAATCCTAAGACAATATCTTGCTTAGGAACGCCTAAAGCTACTAATTCATCAGCAATATTGGCTTCTGTGCCATTATGCTGAATCCAAATTTTTTCATTTTTAATATCTAAATGCAAAACACAACCATATACACGCCGTTTATTTTTTCAACCAACATATACTAATTGATAATGGTCGTGTTCGCTATCAAATATAGTTTGTGCTTCTACCTGATTATCAGATTTATAATACTGGCTATATTCTGTTAATATCTGCTTTATATATTTTCTATATTCTTCTAATTTAGCCATTGGACGATTACCTCATTTTCAATGTCATAAATTACTAAAAGTAATTGATATTGTTGAATAATAATTTGCATATTATCTATTTTCTCAAGCTCTAATTAAATTTTCACCTTGTCTTGATGTTATAGCAATTCAAATAATATTTGCGACACATCAAAATATTCTAGAGGGCATGGCAGTGCCAGTGCCCCTACAATCTGTCGCATTCTTTTTTCCAATTGGTATTAGTTCTCATTATAAGTATTGAAGCAGAAAGGATATTAAATCTTTTTTATTCATTTTCATCACGAATAATTGTTAAACCTAAATCTTTATAAGCCGCCAGCATATCATTAGATACTGTGGGTGCAGTTACCAGATAAGTCAACGCATGAATTGACTCAACTACATAAGGTGCGGCTGTATCTAACTTTTGCGCTGTGACTAATCCGACTACCTCAGCTGAACCCGCAATCATGGCGCGTTTCACATGGGCTTCATCTAAATTTGGGACACTAATTCCCACCTCTGGATGCAAACTGCACACCCCTAACATGCACAAATCTGCACGAATCATCCGCAATGACTCAATGGTGACTGTACCCACGTTAACTAAAGCTTTTTTGTAGAGCTTACCACCTAACATCACAACTTCTATATAAGGATGTTCGGCTAAAGCGATCGCAATTGGTGGGCTATTTGTCACTACAGTAGCTTGTAAATCTGGGGGTAAATGGCGCGTTACCTGTAGCGTTGTTGTACCGCCATCTAATATTACCACCTGCCCCGGACAAACTAATTTAGCTGCGGCACGAGCGATCGCTTCTTTTTCTTTCGGTGCTTGTTTTTGCCGATCTGCGTAACTGGCGGTTGCTGGAGAAGTCAGCAATGCACCACCATGTACCCTCTGCAAAAGTCCTGCTTCTGCAAGTTCCCGCAAATCCCGCCGAATCGTATCTTCCGAAACCTTCAATACAGCACTCAGTTCCGTTGATAGCACCTTTTTATCACGATTGAGAAGTTCAAGGATGAATTGTCGGCGTTCAGCAGTCAACATAAAAATCTTCCTGAAGTTGCGTTTTTAATCTTGAAATTGCACGTTTGTGAGTTTATACTTATTACATAAAGTTCAATACCAGCAAATCACAAGCATTAGACTCAATCTGATGTCCGCCTAATTGCCGATCAATAAAACTCTCCCTGTATCCATTGCTCTGAATCCTTACAGAGTAAGGGTTACGCCTGAACCCTGTCAACATATCGGTCGGTGTTTAACCGGACTTGATATAACTTTTAACTGCTGCTTCCTATACCAGGAAGGAGACAATTAGGGAGCATCCCAAATGTGCAAAAACGCCCTCACCCTATAAGGGTGGGGCTAGAAATACGAAGCCTGCCTTCTTTTGCTAAAAGTTTGATAGCCTGCGTTCGTCGAAGACGTTCCCGAAGGGTAGGCAGGCTTTGTTGCTATAGCAATACCCTTCTAGGGTATTGCGTCAAAATTGGGATGCTCCCGACAATTCAGCCTATCTTCTGCCAAAAGAGAGATTGCTGCTAGGGTTATTCATTTCACAATAGCGGTAAAGTGCATGTTTTCGTACATTTAACCGTATCTTCACTTGCATTCAAGTACATTCGTGCAAATTTGATTGTTGACGGTTGACGGTTGACGGTTATCAATGCCCAATGCCCAATGCCCAATGCCCAATGCCCAATAATTAACAAAGGACAAATAACAAATGACTAAATTTCCTATCGATCTCGGTGCTTACAAATATTTATCGCTCAATCCTGCGAATGCTACCCTAACAGCAGAACAGCGAGATGCGCTCAAAGCAAATATTCAACTTTGCCGAGATGCGATCGTGTTTTTTACAGCCACAGGTGCGGCTAGAGGCGTAGGCGGGCACACTGGCGGCCCCTATGATACAGTCCCAGAAGTGATGATTCTTGATGCTTTCTTCCGGGGGGCGGCTGAACAATTTGTGCCGATTTTCTTTGATGAAGCCGGACATCGCGTGGCTACTCAGTATCTTCTGTCAACGCTACATGGGCATTTACCCGCAGAGCAGCTTCTACAATATCGTGCAGCCCATTCTCATTTACCGGGGCATCCAGAACTAGGATTTACGCCTGGTGTAAAATTTAGCTCTGGTCGTTTGGGACATGTGTGGCCTTACGTAAATGGTATCGCAATGGCGAATCCGGGGAAAGTGGTTTTCTGTCTCGGTTCCGATGGTTCCCAGCAGGAAGGTAACGATGCAGAAGCGGCACGTTTGGCGATCGCGCAACATCTCAACGTTAAACTGATCATTGATGATAATGATGTGACAATTGCCGGACATCCTTCTAAATATTTACCGGGTTTCACCGTCGCCAAAACCTTAGAGGGACATGGTTTAAAGATACTTGAGGGCGATGGGGAAGATTTAGACGATTTGTACAGCCGCCTTTGCGAAGCTGTAAATACACCAGGCGCGATCGCAGTTATTAACAAACGTCCCATGTGTCCCGGTATTGCAGGTTTAGAAGGCTCAACCCACGGACATGATGTGATTTCCGTCGATTTGGCGATAAAATATCTCGAATCTCGCGGACAAACTGCGGCGGTGGAATACCTGAAAAATATCGAAAAACCCAAGCAAACCTATACATTTCTCGGTGTTAGCGACAAATGGGGCGCAAATCGCAACGTTTTTGGCGAAGCGGTGGTAAATGTCCTCAGTCGCATGAGTGAAGCCGAACGCAAAGAGAAAGTCAGAGTAATTGATAGCGACTTAGAAGGCTCCTGCGGATTGAAGAAAATCCACGATACCTATCCCGAAGTATTTATACCCTCAGGCATCATGGAAAGAGGTAATTTCTCGGCTGCGGCTGGGTTTGGGATGGTAAAAGGCAAACAAGGCATTTTCGCCACCTTCAGCGCCTTTTTAGAAATGTGCATTTCCGAAATTACAATGGCGCGGTTAAACCAATCTAACGTTCTGTGTCACTTTTCCCATGCAGGTATCGATGACATGGCAGATAATACCTGTCACTTCGGCTTAAATAATATGTTTGCCGATAATGGCTTGGATGATCGCTATGATACAAAACTTTACTTCCCCGCCGATGTCAATCAAATGACAGCTTGTGTAGAAGCGATATTTTTCGATCCAGGATTGCGGTTTATATTCTCCACCCGTTCCAAAGTCCCGAATATATTGGATAGTAACGGAAATGAATTTTTTGGCGATGGTTACAAATTTATCCCCGGTAAAGATGAAATCATCCGCGAAGGCACACAAGGTTATATTGTCAGCTTTGGCGATGCTTTATACCGTTGCGTGGATGCGGTAGAACGCTTGAAGCAGGAAGGCTTAGATGTAGGTTTGATTAACAAGCCGACTTTAAATGTCGTGGATGAAGAAGCGATCGCTAAAATTGGTAAAGCACCCTTTGTTTTAGTCGTCGAAGCCTTCAACCGTCGCACAGGCTTAGGTAGCCGTTTTGGTACCTGGTTATTAGAACGGGGGTTAACTCCCAAATATGCGCACCTGGGGACTTATAAAGAAGGTTCTGGTGGTTTGTGGGAACAGTACCCCCATCAAGGTATCGATCCTGTGGGCATTATTAAAAAGGTGAAAGAATTAAGTAATTAGTTGAGTAGGGTGTGTTGTCGCGTAGCGCAACGCACCGCCACTCTATATCTTTTTTATCTCACTGAAGACACTGAAGACCAGATCCCCGACTTCTTTAAGAAGTCGGGGATCTTAATGAAGTTCCTACTTCATCCCCCGCCAATTGCCCGAAGGAATAAAACTCGCCCAATAATAAGGATGCTGATATTTGGGATTATTTAATAACTCTAACTGCACCTCTCGCAACGCTTCATGTCTACCCTTACCTGCTCGCAATTTCTCATAATATTTCACCATTAAATCTTTCGTGCCATCATCATCTACTAGCCATAAACTTAATAGTTGAGTTTGCGAACCTGCAATTACCAAAGCACGGCGCAACCCATAAACACCGCCACCAATTTTCACATCACCAAGCCCAGTTTCACAAGCAGATAAAACTACTAATTCCGTACCCCGTAAATTTAAACCAGCAACTTCTAAAGCTGTGAGAACTCCATCATCTGTATCGGCTTTTTGTTGACGGTTATTAAATCCAGCCAAAGCTAAACCAGAACGTAATAAGGGATTTTCTACATTTAAAACTGGGGCTTTATCTAATTGCTGATTAAAAGCATTAGTTGGGGGTTTAACTTCTTCATCTGGTAAAAAGAAACCGTGAGTTGCTAAATGTAAAATTCTCGGTGCATTTAATTGTTTAATCGCCGCTTCTGTGGCTTGTTTTCCTAATATGAGATTTGCTTGGGGTAAAATCTTTTGGATTTGTTGCCCTTCTGCTAAAGTTGATTTTAATGAGCCAAATTTTAAATTAGCAAAGTCAATAGAACGCTGATTTGTACCACGGGATTTGGCAGCAACAGTGTTATCTTGTTGGTTGTAGTCGATATTTGCAAAGACTACAGGATTTGAGGATGCTTTGGCTGTGGTTTGGAAGCTGAGTAAATCTCGCCCAGTGGTGAGGTAAGAAAAAGCGTAACGTTGGACGAGATATTGATTTTGCTCATCTTTGAGGGCTTCAAAGGGTATCAAGTTTAACTGTCCATCTGGTGAAAGCAACAGGTGACGCGCATCGCCTAACAGGGGACGGATGGGAGCCATGATTTGCTTATTTAAGGCACGGGCGTGTTTTTTAAATGGTCTTCTGGTTGCTAACTCTGCTCGCCAACTAATAGCTAATTGATCAATTACTGCAGCTTCTCCTAAATCAACCCACTTCGGTTCCCCAGCAGCACGCAACACTGCTGCTGCATAACGCGGTTTACCCCGTGTTTCGCCTTTTTTAGCTTTGGGATTAAATGGCTGGTATTGCAAAATTTCCACCAGTGCAGCATCCTGGGGAATTTGGGCTTGGATAGCAGCTAATTCCACTCTTGGAATTGTTTTGCGGAATTCGGCACTTTTAGCACTTAACTGTTCTTCTAAGCGTTCTTTTTCGGCTTCTAGTTGTTTAATTTGAGCTTGATAAACCTCAAATTTCTCTTGCCCTTGTCCGCGATATACTAAGGCAGCTAACTGTTGCTGCACGTTCAACCAATCATCAAACAGCTTTTTAATTTCTGGGTTGGCTGCTAACTGGGTGCGTAATGTCTGCACTGTGTCAGTCATGGCATCTAGTACGCGACCTTTACGCTGGAGTACAGTAGTTAGGGCGAGTTTGGCTAATGTGGGGTTGTTGGTAGATTGTTGTAGGGCGAGGGAAACGGAAATGTCAGTTCTTCTAATAAAAGTTTGAGCGTAGTTTTGTTTTCTTTGTTCTGAACCCACAGCATAGATGAGTTGCAAATTTTGTTCTTCAACTGCGAGTCCACGGGTGAGAACATCGGTGGTGCGATTGATATCACCCTTTGCCCAATAAAATAGAGCTAAATTTCTCAGGCTAAGAGCGACATCGGGATGTTCTTTACCCAGCACCTGCTCACGAATCGCCAGGGAGCGGAGGTACAGCGGTTCGGCTTTGGCATAATTCCCCTGTTCCCGGTAATGTTCTGCTAAATTGTTCAGGCTAGTAGCGACACGGGGATGTTCTTTACCCAGCACCTGCTCACGAATCGCCAGGGAGCGGAGGTACAGCGGTTCGGCTTTGGCATAATTCCCCTGTGAGTCGTAAAGTACAGCTAAATTGTTCAGGCTTTGTGCGACATCGGGATGTTTTTTACCCAGCACCTGCTCGCGAATCGCCAGGGAGCGGAGGTACAGCGGTTCGGCTTTGGCATAATTCCCCTGTTCTCGGTAAAGTGCAGCTAAATTGTTCAGGCTAAGAGCGACATGGGGATGTTCTTTACCCAGCACTTTCTCGTAAATCGCCAGGGAGCGGAGGTACAGCGGTTCGGCTTTGGCATAATTCCTCTGTGAGTCGTAAAGTCCAGCTAAATTGTTCAGGCTAGTAGCGACATCGGGATGTTCTTTACCCAGCACCTGCTCGCGAATTGCCAGGGAGCGGAGGTACAGCGGTTCAGCTTTGGCATAATTCCCCTGTTCTCGGTAAATTGCAGCTAAATTGTTCAGGCTAAGAGCGACATCGGGATGTTCTTTACCCAGCACCTGCTCACGAATTGCCAGGGAGCGGAGGTACAGCGGTTCGGCTTTGGTATAATTCCCCTGTGAGGAGTAAAGGAATGCTAAATTGTTCAGGCTAAGAGCGACATGGGGATGTTCTTTACCCAGCACTTTCTCTCGAATCGCCAGGGAGCGGAGGTACAGCGGTTCGGCTTTGGCATAATTCAGCTGTGAGTCGTAAAGTCCAGCTAAATTGTTCAGGCTAGTAGCGACATCGGGATGTTCTTTACCCAGCACTTTCTCGTAAATCGCCAGGGAGCGGAGGTACAGCGGTTCGGCTTTGGCATAATTCCTCTGTGAGTCGTAAAGTAATGCTAAATTGTTCAGGCTAGTAGCGACATGGGGATGTTCTTTACCCAGCATCTGCTCGCGAATCGCCAGGGAGCGGAGGTACAGCGGTTCGGCTTTGGCATAATTCCTCTGTTCCCGATAAAGTTCTGCTAAATTGTTCAGGCTAGTAGCGACATGGGGATGTTCTTTACCCAGCACTTTCTCTCGAATCGCCAGGGAGCGGAGGTACAGCGGTTCGGCTTTGGCATAATTCCCCTGTTCCCGGTAAAGTTCTGCTAAATTGTTCAGGCTAGTAGCGACATGGGGATGTTCTTTACCCAGCATCTGCTCGCGAATCGCCAGGGAGCGGAGGTACAGCGGTTCGGCTTTGGCATAATTCCCCTGTTCCCGGTAAAGTTCTGCTAAATTGTTCAGGCTAGTAGCGACATCAGGATGTTCTTTACCCAGCATCTGCTCGCGAATCGCCAGGGAGCGGAGGTACAGCGGTTCAGCTTTGGCATAATTCCCCTGTTCCCGGTAAAGTTCTGCTAAATTGTTCAGGCTAGTAGCGACATCGGGATGTTCTTTACCCAGCACCTGCTCGCGAATCGTTAAGGCTCTTTCTGCAAGGGGGATGGCTTCACTATATTTGCCTTGCTGATATAACTGCTCCACTTGTTGATTCAGTCGCTCGGCTTCGGCTAACTCTGCGGATTGTTGGGCTGATAGTGGTGGTTGGGCTTGTCCTGCAACTTCCCTTGGTATACTCACTAGTAGTCCTAATGTCATTGCTGTAGCGATTGACCAAGTTAGCAATTTCATCGGGTTAAGCTTGAAAAGGCTGTAATTCGTAAGTGGTGACTGTGAAAGATAGATTTTGGGTATTTTAGTTATTATAGCAGGGTTTATTAGAATTTTTTTAGTGTTTTTCGCCAGATTTAATAAAGTTTGTCGGTGCATAATCATCTGCTGACGCTGTTGGCGCTGAGTTTTTTGGCGTTGCAATTACATATATCTTTGAGGGGTGGGGGGTTATGTAATTTGTCATTGGTCATTTGTCATTAGGGCTATACGTATTAATTACGGCAGTTTTCACCTCTTTGAACCACATCTGTCGTAGGGGCACGGCACTAGTAAAATTACTGTATGTACTAAAAGATTTTCGGTGCCCATTGGTGTCAACTTAACGTGAAACCCGCTTGGTGACAACGTTATGCCCTCACCCCCAACCCCTCTCCCGGTGGGAGAGGGGAGCAAGAGATTTAATTCCCCTTCTCCTGGGGGAGAAGGGGTTAGGGGATGAGGGCGAAAGTTTTTGTACAATACTCGCCGTATATAGCTTTTAGCTTAAGTTGACACCAATGGTCGGTGCCGTGCCCCTACAGCGTGGTCTATTTACCTGAAAATAGCTTTTAAGATGCGATCGCTATATCAAAAAAATACATAAAGCTGAATTTAGTAGGCAAAAAGCCATTTTACTTACTCGAAATGCTTAAACGAGTTCTTAAAATGCCTTACTGCCTTCTCATTATTGTGTTTTCCGCAGGCAAAAAGCTATTTTACCTTCTCAAAAAGCCTTACTGCTTTCTCATTTTAGTAAATCGCGCACTCATTTTAGTGTTTTCCGCAAGTAAAAAGCTATTTTATCTACTCAAAAAGCCTTATCACCTTCTCATTTCGGTAAATCGCGCAGTCATTTTGGTGTTTTCCGCAAGTTAACAGTAAATCAGGCGCTTAATTTCCTGATTTATCAACTTATATCCAGAATCCACCTACTTATTACTTAAATCTCTGTGTAGCAAAAGCTATTTTATATTTGCCGAAATATTCCCAGGCTGATCGGCACATAAAATTTTTAAGGTAAATAATATCAACGATTATTTATCAGTAGGTGTAGAATATGGCGCGTCAAAAAAGAAGCTCTAAAGTTTTAGAAAGAGCAGTACGTCGTGCTGCTAGCATGAACTCAATCAATCCCAATTTAGATGTAGGTAATGGACTGACTTTACCTGGGTTTCGCACTCTCATTGAGAAAATGCAATCTCAAGAATATGCATACAATACAGCCCTTTCTAACTTGGATGGGTTATACCGAGAAATGCTAGAAACCGAGCGCGAATTAGGCGATATGACAGAGCTTATACTGTTAGGAGTTGCCACAAAATATGGCAAAAGCAGTGTAGAGTATGGCAAGGCGGGAGGAGTACCAAAAAACCAACGCCGCCGCGCCGCAAAAAGTGACGCATCAACTCCTAATTCTGCACCAATGGAATTTATTCCTAATGTAAATAGCAACGGTAATGGCAAGAAACCAGCCGCTACAAATTAGGATGGAATCTTCATTTTAATTGTAAAACGAATGCGATATGTTGTGGGGCTACAACATTGTTTATTGGTGTCAACTTAAGCTAAAAGCTATATAGGGCGGGCGTTGTACAAAAACTTTCGCCCTCATCCCCTAACCCCTTCTCCCCCAGGAGAAGGGGAATTAAATCTCTTGCTCCCCTCTCCCACCGGGAGAGGGGTTGGGGGTGAGGGCAAAAACCCTTCTACAAAGCGGGTTTCGCGTTAAGTTGACACGTATGGGCAATGCCAGGGCATGGCAGTGCCAGTGCCCCTACAATCATTGATAGGGTGAAAACTTACCCCCTACTAACACCAAATCTGCACAACACGCCCTTGCAATTGTTGCCCTAACCAAGGTGTATTACGAGAAAGTGTATGCAGATTTTTACTTTCAACTTTCCAACTTTGCTGCGGATCGAATAGAGTTAATTCTGCTTTTTGATTTGCTGTCAAACCTGTTAACTTTTGTCGCAAACATTCTGCCGGACGACTACTCAAAGCACGCCATAATTCTAATGGGGTGAATTCTCCCGTCTCTACTAAATGTTGCCATAACAAAGGTAAGGCTAACTCCAAGCCAATAGCTCCCGGTGGTGCTTCTGCAAAGGCTTGGACTTTTTCTTCATAGGTGAAAGGTGCATGATCGATCGCGATCGCATCTATAATCCCTGTACGTACCCCTTCCCTTAAGGCTGCCATATCTTTAGGCGTACCCAAAGGTGGATCTAAATGCAAGCTGGTGTGATAACTCTTAACAGCTTTGGTATCTAATAATAAATGCATCCAGGTAGTACTAGCGGTAATTGGTAAACCCGATGCCTTAGCTGAGGCAATTAATTCTACACTACGTGCAGTAGAAACACGCATAATATGCACGTGAGAATTACCGATGCTAGCGACTAATTCTAATAAAGATGCGATCGCAGATGTTTCTGCACTCTCTGGTATTGGCGGTAACCCAAACCGCAATGCATCGGCACCTTCGCGCATTACTCCATTCGCAGCCAATTGGCGATCGCAAGCCCAAAAAGCTACTGGTTTATCGAAAGGCAGTAAATATTCTAACACCCGCCTTACCAGCCCCAAATTCTCCCTTGGCTGCCCATCAGTAAAGCCAACCACACCCGCCGCCGCTAAATCTGCCAACTCCGTCAACTGCTTCCCCGCCAAATCCAACGTCATCCCACCCCATACTTCCAACTGCGGGACAACAAAAGACTCTCCCCCTTGTCCCCCTTGTCCCCCTTGTCCCCTTCCCCTCACCTTCTGAAACTGTGCCACAAGCGCCGGGTTATCAATGGCGGGAGATGTATTCGGTAAAATACTAACTCTAGTAAAGCCACCAGCCGCCGCCGCTTGCAACAGAGATGAGAGAGTTTCCCGTTCTTCAAACCCTGGTTCACCAGATTGGCTGTACAAATCCACCAACCCCGTCCCTAGAACTAAACCCCGACAATCTCTAATTTGAGTATCGGAACTAACATCGGTAATATGAGATGCGATCGCTTGGATAAAACCATCAGCAATCAACACATCCGCTATTTTATCGGTTCCAGAAACCGGATCTATAACCCGTACTTGTTGTAACAATTCAGTTGTCATGTGAGCTTTCAGCTATTATTTATCAGTGCTGCCACTGTTAGTCTATTTTCATCTAGGAAATTTCAGAATAAAATTATCCAATCTATCAGAGTAAAAGAGGCAGGGGGCAGGGAGCAGGGGGAATAAAGGCGTAGGTTGGGTTGAGGAACGTAGACGCGGAGCGGCTTCCCGTAGGGTAACCCAACACCAAAGCCTGCCTTCACAGGCTATCAAACTTTTAGCCTGCGTTCGTCGAAGACGTTCCCGAAGGGTAGGCAGGCTTCGTATTTCTAGCCCCACCCTTATAGGGTGAGGGCGTTTTTGCACATTTGGGATGCTCCCCTTTGTTGGGTTTCGCTGACGCTCTACCCAACCTACAATTATCCTGTCAACCGTCAACCGCGCCGCACTGAGCTTGTCGAAGTGTCAACCGTCAACAGCCTTAACACCAATCTCTACAATGCTCCAGCAGCTGTTTTATCAAATACCCCGCCACCTAAATGCGCGGTAATATTCATCGCTTGCAGCACTGGTAAACCATCCGGGCCTGATGGATAATCAATGACACTAACTGCACCGTTACCCTGGCGGAAATTCCAGAAGTTATCTGCAGGTAAACCCAGAATATGACATAGTAAAGTTTTGTTAGTAGCATCGTGAGCTACGACTATGCCGGTTTTAAGTTCGCTTTTAGCTGCGGCTTGCACAATAGCTTGCCAAGCTGCAACGCTACGTTCCCAGACTTGTTGCAAATTTTCCCCTTCTGGCATTTGTACCTCGGCGGGAACTGTGCGCCAGCGTTCCAATTCACCAGGAAATTCTTGTTCAATTTCTAATTCTAATTTGCCTTCCCAAAGTCCGTGACTAATTTCTCTTAAACCATCTTGCAATTCCAAATGTATCTGCGGATGGTGCTGTAATATAATCTCTGCTGTTTCTTTAGGACGTTGCATAGAACTGCTAACGGCAAAATCAATGGCTACATCTTTCAGAAACTCTCCGGCTTTTTGCGCCTGACTTCTGCCGTTATCATTCAGGGGAACGTCAATTTGTCCTTGAAATCTAGTTTGGCGATTCCACTCTGTTTCCCCATGACGTACCAGTAATAATCTTACACCTTCATGTCCTGGTCTAAATGAAGGCAAAATTTCGCCTGTATGTTGTGTTTGATTTAAAGACTCTAGCTGAACTGCATCGCCTAAACCGCCAGCAAAATTTAAAATTGTGATGCCACAATTAGATTGTTGTACGGAATGGTAGCGACTGGGGGAAACGCCTAAAGCTGTGCTAATTAAAGCGCGATTAATGCCATTATGCCCCACAATCAAAATTGTTTCGCCTTGATGATGGGGTAATATTTCTTGCCAAAATTCTTTAGCTTGAGCGTATAAAGACAATACAGGGAAATGTTCTTTAGTTCCCTGTGCATCTTCTAGCAACATCCGCAATTCGTCGGGATGTTCGTGCCAAGTTTTATAATCTTCAGCATACTGTTCCTTGACCTCAGATGTGAGCATTCTTTCCCACAAAGGCAAGTCTATTTCCAACAATTTATCAGAAGTTTGGATAACAGCAGCTTTTCCCGTAGCATTGGCTAATTGATGATGAATAATTTCTGCTGTCTGCTTTGCCCGTTGTAAGGGACTGCTGTAAATGGCGTTGAATGCAATATTACTGAGGGCTTGGCCTAATTTGGTAGCATCATTCTGACCTTTTTGAGTCAATTGTGACGCATCAGTGCGTCCTTGAATCCGCCGCTCGGTGTTATAGCTACTTTGACCATGCCGTACAATGATGACCTTAGTCATCTATTTTGCCCTCCTCTATCTAAAGGACTAATTTTACTGCAAACTGGGTCAGCAGAATTATCAATATACAGCGTCTTGCATGGTTAGATCCCCGACTTCTTCAAGAAGTCGGGGATCTAAGGGTATCTAGCAACTCAATCAATCTTGCCAAGGTGTAGTTGGTGCATCGGGATCGTCTGAAGGTGCAGTAGGAATTGACGAATTATTTTGCCTCATAGTATTTTTATTGATATATGTACTCAACTGCTCAAAGGCGATTAAAGCCTCCCTTGCAGTTTGATAGCGTTGCTTATAATCTTCCAATACCATTTGGCTAAGAATGTCTGCTAAGGGTTCGCTGACTTCTACCCGATCGCGCCATTGCAACTCACCCTCACTATCTCTTTTAAACTCGTGGGGGGAGATACCAGTCAAGGCTTTAATACCTATCATCCCGACTGCATAGATATCGCTACTATATTGGGGACGACCAAAACATTGTTCGTTAGGTGCATAACCTTTAGTACCAATGCCAATGGTGAAGGGGGTATGTTCTTGATTTTCCATTGGTGGTGCAGATACGTCTTTGACTGCACCAAAGTCGATTAATACTAGTTTCCAGTCAGAATGGCGGCGAATAATATTACTAGGTTTAATATCGCGGTGAATTACTTTATTTTCATGGACAAATGCTAATGTTTGCAATAAATCTCGTAAAGTATCAATAACAGAGGTTTCTGATAGACATTGACCGGGAGATAATTCCTGGCTTAAAGGATGACCGACTATAAATTCTTGCACTAAATAAAATTCTTCGTTTTGTTCAAAATAAGCTAATAGCTGGGGTATTTGCGGATGGTTACCCAATCTTTCTAATGTTTGGGCTTCGGAGTTAAATAAACGTCTGGCTAGTTGCAATCCTGTGGATTTGGTATTTGCAGGTTTGAGCTGTTTGACTACACAACGGGGATTTCCCGGACGATGGGTATCTTCGGAAATGTAGGTTTCGCTAAAGCCGCCAGAACCGAGAACTTTGACAATTTTATAGCGTCCGCCCAGTATGATCCCAGCTAAGGCTAAATTCCGTTGCTGGAGTAAGTCTTGCAAGTCATCTTGTTGGCTGATAATTTCTTGCACTACTGCTGAAGATTGATGTTTGCGAAATATATCAATTAATTGCCGTTTTTTAATACTTTCTCTAATTATTTCGGTTCCCAGATAGGTGAAACCACTAAAAGCGATCGCAATTATGGGTATAGTTGTAGGAAAAATTAAATCGTTGGCGATAAACAATACATAGCTCATTCCGCCCCAAATCATTGCTAATCCCAAGCTACAAATCAAGCGCGTGCTACCACGTTTACTGCGAGTACAAATAAAGATTGCACCCCCAACTATGGTGAGTACAAATAAACCGCGCAAGGGGGGACTAGTGATACCTTGGGCGATCGCTTTATCGTACATTAAAGTCGCGATCGCATTGGCATGGATTTCTACCCCAGCCATGCGTTCGGGATAGAGCCAGTGACTACCCGCCGCTACAGCATAAAAATCATTGCCTAATTGAGCTGTCGCGCCAATAATCACAATTTTATTTTGGAATACCTTACCCCGTTGCAAATAATTTTGCCAATTTTCCGGGTCAAGTACATACCAAAAGGGAATTTCTTCAAATGTCCCAGAAGTCCCCCAAAAATGAATGCGATCGCCTTTAGGTCGAGGATAATTAATTTGTGCCGCCCTCAGTACCGCTTCGTCAAATGAGGGCATCTTATCAGTAATTAAATCATTAGTTGCCAATAGCTGCGTATACTCGCTGGCTAAACGGTGAATTTTGCCATCTACCTCTATGGGAAAGTTTACCGTCCCAATTGATACTGAACCTTTATGAAACATCCTTTGCGGTTGCGTTAGCTGCACAAAGTTTCCTTGATGGGTCTCAAAGTGTTCGTACAGGGCTGCTAAAGTGACTTTACTACCGTATTTTTCTAAAGCTGCTTGCAATTGGCGATCGTCCGCCGCACCATAACTGCTTGGAGTATCAAACACAACATCCAACGCCACAGCCTTAGCACCAGCCTGCATCAATTTTTCAATAACTTGGGCATATGCAGCACGTTTAAATGGATAAGATTTCAGTGGTTCCAGGTAAGCATACTGTCGTGGATTTGTTTTATAGTACTGTTCAGGGACTGATACAGACTGATTGTCGATTGCCAAAATCACAATGTCTTCTGGAGGATTTACTGGCCCCCGCAGTTGAAAAAAAGTCGAAATCGCCTGACTTTCCATCAATTGCACCATACCCATACCAGAAGTACTCAGCATGGCTGCGCCAATTGCTGAAGCACCAGTCAACAGATGACCCAACCAAGTTATCAGCTTGGAACGGTAAGTTGAAGTGGTCGAAGTGGCTTTTGTCGGTTTGCTTAACCGTCCATCGCTAGCAGAGACATCTTGTTTAGTTGCGGTAGAGGTAGGTTCTTCTGCCATATCGTGTTATTGAATAATTAAGGTACAACAACTTTTATTTATTCAGACCCTGTTTTCGTGCAACCACATTGAAATCTGACTTAAATGAGAAACTTATACATTTGGCATCTATTAATTAATTTCCCCCAAATTTGTATTCATATCGCTACTTTGCTTACTTATAGTTATTTTTACAATCCTGACCTCATTCTTGCAAACAGTTGCAAGCTGTAATCTTCCCAAGTACTCAGCTAAAAATCCTTGGTCTTTACACTTGCTGGAGATGAGATCTACCCCAACATCTATACCACTAATTGCGAGTTGACGCTGCAAAGCTTGTCAGTTTTCATTGATCAGTAGCATTATCTGTGCAACTGACATCAGTATTAATGACGATCGTAGCATCACCCAGAGGGCAAGTTAGATCGCAACTGGTTTTATCCCCCTCCCTCAGCCAACGATCTCAATATATATTTGCCATTGACAAGCGAAGCAAAGATTTTAAACAGAAGTTTATTTTCCGCAACTTCTGTCACTGCGGTAACGCCAATCCAGCCAAAAAATTCTGTCCTGTTGATGATGGCAAAAATTAGAGATGCGCTTTAGCCTAACTTCTCCCTTACAGGTTCTACCATACCTCTTTAGGAGTAAACTGAACTGTTATACAGTGAAGATTACTGTTATTAAGTCTAATTTATTGGTAGATTTTGATCGGAGGGTAAGGCTTGTATTGCCCTAGATCCCAAGCTCAGAGTCTCCAGGATCTGCTCTAATGTTGCCGCTATTATTAATGAATTTAAAGAGGTTAAGATAAAAGCTATACATGAAGATACACTTTATAGATATTAGCAAATTGAGCGATTGATAATTGCTATAATCTATTGTTCAATCTACAATTCTTTTCTATTATTTAGGTGTAATTTTTTATGGTATCTCCTATGAATCGTCTGTCTATTTTTGTAGACGGAAACAATATGTTCTATGCGCAGCAAAAAAATGGCTGGTTTTTCGACCCCAGGCGAGTATTAGAATATTTTAAACATGAACAAGCAGAAACAACCTTAATTAATGCCTTCTGGTACACTGGTTTAAAAGACCCCCAAGATCAACGAGGTTTCCGTGATGCTCTAATTAGTTTAGGATATACAGTACGAACGAAAATTCTCAAAGAATATTATGATGATTCTTCCGGGAGGTACTCGCAAAAAGCTAATCTAGATATTGAAATTGTTGTTGATATGTTTAATACAGTAGATCAATACGATAGAGTAGTTTTATTTAGCGGCGATGGCGATTTTGAACGGGCAATTGAACTATTACGCTCAAAAAATACACACATTACAGTAGTTTCCACAGAAGGCATGATTGCCAGAGAATTACGTAATGCTACTGATAGATATATAGATTTGAATGATATTAGAGACCGAATAGAAAAGACTGAAGCCTAATATAGTTAACAAATATTTACAAACGTAAATAGTAAAAAACCTAAAATCCAAGTGTAGTTATAGCAAAAAGTCCACCCTAAACTAAACAAAGAGAAAATGAGCAGCCAACCAGAGCGAATTATCATATTTGATACGACATTGCGCGATGGCGAACAATGTCCGGGAGCGACCTTAAATATAGATGAAAAGCTAGTAATAGCCAAGCAGTTGGCGCGGCTTGGGGTAGATGTCATTGAAGCGGGTTTTGCGTTTGCAAGTCCGGGAGATTTTGAAGCAGTCAACAAAATCGCCCAAGTTGTCGGTACAGAAAATGGCCCGGTAATCTGTAGTTTAGCCAGAGCCAAGCATGATGATATCAAAGCCGCAGCCGAAGCGATTAAACCAGCAGCGAAAGGTAGAATTCACACATTTATCGCCACATCTGATATTCATCTCAAGTACAAGCTGAAAAAAACCAAGTCAGAAGTAATTGCGATCGCGGAGGAAATGGTCGCCTATGCTAAAAGCTTCACCGATGATGTAGAATTTTCCCCAGAAGATGCCGGACGCTCCGATCCCGAATTTTTGTACCAAGTCTTAGAAAGAGCGATCGCAGCTGGAGCAACCACAGTGAATATTCCCGATACTGTGGGTTACACAACCCCCAGCGAATTTGGGGCAATAATTAAGGGGATAAAAGAAAATGTCCCCAACATCGACAAAGCGATTATTTCTGTTCACGGACACAACGACTTAGGTTTAGCCGTTGCCAACTTCCTAGAAGCAGTCAAAAATGGTGCGAGACAATTAGAATGTACCATCAACGGCATTGGCGAACGTGCCGGGAATGCAGCTTTAGAAGAATTGGTGATGGCGTTGCATGTGCGGCGACAATATTTTAATCCCTTCTTGGGCAGACCAGCCGATTCTGAACAATCCCTGACAAATATCGACACCAAGGAAATCTATAGATCCTCACGCCTGGTGTCTAATTTAACTGGGATGTTGGTGCAGCCAAATAAAGCCATCGTCGGGGCTAACGCCTTTGCCCACGAATCCGGCATTCACCAAGATGGTGTATTAAAGAACAAGCTGACCTATGAAATCATGGATGCCCAATTGATTGGCTTAACAGACAATCAAATCGTCTTGGGTAAACATTCCGGGAGAAACGCTTTCCGCACCCGTTTAAAAGAATTGGGCTTTGAACTATCTGAAAGCGAATTGAATAAAGCCTTTGTCAGATTCAAAGAAGTCGCTGATAAAAAGAAAGAAATCTCCGATTGGGATTTAGAAGCGATCGTCAACGATGAAATTCAACAAGCGCCGGATTTGTTTAAAGTAGAATTGGTGCAAGTTTCCTGTGGAAGCAACGCCCAACCTACCGCCACCGTTACCTTGCGCACTCCCGAAGGACAAGAATTAACCGACGCCGCCATTGGTACCGGGCCTGTGGATGCAGTTTATAAGGCAATTAACCGTGTAGTTAACGTACCTAATCAGTTGATTGAGTTTTCTGTACAATCGGTTACAGCAGGTATTGATGCGATTGGCGAAGTAACTATCCGGTTAAAGCATGAATCGCGGATTTTCTCAGGTCATGCAGCCAATACAGATATTATTGTGGCTTCGGCGCAGGCTTACGTAAATGCACTGAATAGGTTGTATTCTTCTTTGCAGTCTAAAGAGAAGACAGAAGAAGCGACTCCCCAGAAAGTCTAGATAAATCTCGGCTCGTAACCCTTGCTAATTCTCTACTCGAGGAGAATTGCAAGGGTTATTTTTGTGGTGGATAAACAGAGAAAAGATGTTAGATTTTGGTTAAGTAAAAGTAGAGTCCAACCATCAATGGAAAGCTGACAATGCCACAGTAAAAGCTAAATGCATGTGGAGGGCGTAAATAGCTAATACTCTGAATTATATAGCCAGGAAGTTCAACTATAGAAGTTTCTAGTGGCATACCTGTGTAACGACCAATCAAGTATTTGAATGGGAGTACAAAAATCAGGTTAAAGATAAAGCGAACAACAGATACAAAAGCTGTAGCAAGACTATAACCGATATTATCGCTAGGAGTAAGTTCAAATTGGCTGTGGTAGCTTGGTCTTGTATCATTGAATCCCATACCTCCTAGTGCCAGCCTAGCTATACTAGAAGCGAAGGCAAAAGAGATATAAGCGATAACTGGCATGATTAATATGACTATACCCACAATGATCGTTAACAAGACATAACAAGAAATCCAGATGATATATGCTACCCAACCAAACCAAGATATTAATCCTCGAATAATGTCTTTAAACTGGTACATTGTTATAAGTTAAGCTAAATAAATGTCAAAAGAGCGAGCTTTTGGAACTCTATGAAAATCAGTTGACACTCCTATGCTCCTATCAACTCTCTGACTCGCTTTTGAATAAGACTGTGTTTTTCTACGCCTTCAAAAGCATAACGATTGTAACCATTGCGGGTAATCAATTCCTCAAGATACCTAACTCTTTCTTGAGAAGAAGGATGAGTTGAAGCATAACTTTGACCACTAGAACCATAGCGTTCGTGTAGAGTTTGCATAAAGCCACGCAGACCGTCAGCAGCATATCCATAACTAGCTAGAGCACGAGGTAAGGATTCAGGTCTAAATTTAAGAAATTAAAGATGGTGCTTGTACACCAGAGTGAACCATCGCTTTTATAGCTTGCTCAAAAAATTCAATAACAGAACGCCCTTGACGACGACAAGTTTGTACGACCGTCAATAAATTGGCAGTATGTTTAAATCTCTCCATCGAGCGAGAGCCACCACTGACTTTACGTTTCGTTACAGCCAAACGGAGCGATCGTTCCGCTAGGTTATTATCCCCAGGGATCTCTGGATGGTCTATAAAATACCACCATTGATGTGCTTTATCCCGTAGCGATCGTAAAAGCTTACCAGCGTCCCCCCCTGCTTTCCCAATCCACTGATTTATGGATGACTCAACTAGTGCTTTGAACTGAGAACCCCAACTCAAGAACTCTAGGATATTTTGATTTTTCTGGAATAAACTGTAGTTTTTAAATGCTTCATCAATCAGATTGACGAATTTATTCCCAATTTCAAGGTTGTTTAAGCCTGGAAGCTTGATCAGCTTCTTAAAATGGCGGCGTAAATGTGCTAAACATTTCTGTTGGGCTTTTACGTCGTAACCGTTATAAACGCATGTTTAGCGTCTCTATCGCGATCGCCTGCTCGATAATGATATCCACCAGTTGTTCGGTTGCCAACTGTCCAAGGGTTTCGCGGTCTAACTTTAGCGGCAGGTCTTTTTCCATAATTGTGATAATCCGCCTCGTCTGTCACACTTGTCAATACCCCCTGACCGAATTTTAGATTTTAGATTTTAAATTTTGGATTGAAGATTCAAAATTTAAAGAATCTAAACGGGTTCCAAGCCCCCGAATTAATTCGTGGAATAAATCTAAAATCCAAAATCCACAATTTTTAATTAAAGCCCCTGCATTTATGCATGGGGTTAATCTAAAATCCAAAATCCAAAATCCAAAATTGATTGACCTGAATCCTTACCCATAAATTGTGTCTTTTTTGAAACATTAATGTGTTTCAGAAATGGCAATAAAAATCTCTGTCTACAATGCTTAGAAACCCAAAGAACTCGGGTACGCACAAAGGCGCAGAGAGGAATAGGAATATTTTTCGCTTTAAAAGCAGAGTTTAGATGATGAATTGGGAGAAGTTGCTGTGACTAGAGGGATTTGAATGGTAAATTCTGTACCTTTTCCTAGAGACGAGACACAATGCAAACTGCCAGAGTGCATTTCTGTGATAATCTGATGACTAATCGCTAATCCTAAGCCTGTACCTTTACCTTCTGACTTGGTGGTGAAGAAAGCGTCAAATAATTGCGATCGCACTTCTTCTGACATTCCTGTACCATTATCGGCAATTTTGATAATTAGATAATTATCATCGCTATTGGTGGTGATGGTAATGATATTAGGATGGGCGAGTAAATCAGCAAAACTTTTGTTCTGGTTCGACTCTTCTAACGCATCAATCGCATTGGCGCACAAATTCATAAAAACTTGGTTGAGTTGTCCGATATAGCAATCAATTTGCGGTAAATTACCATAATGCTTGACAATTTGAATGGCAGGACGATTTGTGGTAGCTTTGAGACGATGCTGTAAAATCATCAGAGTAGTGTTAATTCCCTGATGAATATCGGCAATTTTTTTCTCAGTTCCATCTAGGCGCGAAAAATTGCGCAATGATTCCATGATTTCTTGAATGCGATCGCTACCCAATTTCATTGAGGTAATCATTTTGGGTAAATCTATCAGCAAGAATTCTAAATCAATAGCTTTTGTTTGCTGTTCAATTTCCTTACCCGGTTCGGGAAACTTTTGGCGGTAAAGGTTGACTATATTAATTAAATCTTGAATATAGTCGTTAGCTAGAGACAAATTACCAGAGATAAAATTTATCGGATTATTCACTTCATGAGCAACACCTGCAACTAACTGTCCTAAAGAAGAGATTTTTTCTGTATGTGCTAATTTGGCTTGAGTGCGTTGCAATTGTTGTAAAGCTTGTTCTAGTTTACTCGCTTGTTGTTGCTGGAAACATCTTTCTATATGTTGACGTTGGATAGTTTCATGTTCGAGATTGGCTAAAGCTACTGTTCTCTCAATTGCAGTTGTCTCTAAAGAAATTATTAATGCTAATCCTAAAATTGCAAAGGTGACAATCCCAATAGTTGTAGCTAGCGCAGCAGCATCAACAGCCATCGCTGAAGGTGTCTGTACTACTGCGATCGCATGAAAGTTAGTAGCAGTCATTCCTGTATAATGTACAGTAGGGATAGCTGCGCCCATAATCATCGCACTAAATATTTTCTTCCTTCTATAGGCTACAGTATGGCGATCGGGTAGATGAAATGCTAACCATAAAGCTGCGAAGGAAACGATAAAAGCGATCGCAATGGAAATTCCTACTAATAGATAGTTGTAATGAATACTCGCATTCAGACGCATCGCCACCATTCCCGTATAGTGCATGGTGGTAATACCCAGCCCCATCAATAGACTACCAGCAAGTAAATTGGGTATACCCATTACTTCCTGACTGACAAAAAATAAAGCACAGCCTGAGGCGAAAATAGCTGCCAAAACTGATATCAGCACAGTAAATATATCATATTTTACAGGAATTGGTAAATGAAAGGCGAGTATGCCCACAAAGTGCATAGACCAAATACCAGTTCCCATTGCGATCGCACCGCCAATTAACCAACCAATTTGCGCGTAACCTGTTGATCTGCGCACTCGTTCCGCTAAATCTAAACTGGTGTAAGCAGCCAGTAGTGCGATCGCTATTGAAAGAATTAATAACCGAATGTCATAACTACCAGTAATAACTGTACTCATATAATAAATTTATTTTCTCTGCCAGCAAGATTCATCTCAGCACGGATACTAATTCTATTAAGAGAAAATAAAGAAAATCTGAGCTTTTTAAAATTAAAAATTGCCTAATAAAAGACCAATCCTTATAATTCCCATTTCTTCCCCCAAAAATCACACCTAATCTTTATCTTGTGTTTGATTTAATTAAATATCGTCAACAGTAATTACCCTTACCAATCGCCTTGACAATAATACTGATAAATTGTTAATCATGGACAAATCGTTAAGGGTGGGGAGACCCCACCCCGAAATGCGATCGCTAAATTCTCCCTTCGGCTTTCGGCTTTTTGAGAGGAACAATTTCAAACTCGAAGACAGCAATTAGGCGATCGTCAATATAGACTTGAATTCTATGTTTACCATCGGGATCGCCAGGTGCGATCGTCCAAAAATTCTTAATCACACCATCGGTAGTATTTTGTGTGCGCTTCGTTACTGCTTCTTTACCATCTGGGGAAATGTTCAAGTCTTGTCCGCTATCTACACCCCAGGTTTCTGGACGTTTTGGTAATCTGAGAATTTCTCTCCATGTTACTGCACCCTTGTAATTTTTGAGTTGAATTTGCCAGCCATATTTAGTTCCTTCTTGTAGCGGGACTCTAAAGGTAGGAATAAAGGTGGTTTTACCTTGGGAACCAACTCGTTGTACGCCAAATTCAGCTTTATTGACAATAATGGGTTGAGCATCGCTTTGGGGAGAAGCTGCGACAACTTGGATTGGTTCAGCAGCTACGACTTCAGCCATGAACCAAGAATAAGTTACTAAAACGGTAACAGCCCAAATTCTCATCAACATAGTTTTTTCTTCGGCTCTTTTTATATTTATTTCTCACCTTTTTACCTATCTTCCGGTTGAGGTTACTCGCAATTAAACAGAATTATTTTGATGGCAAAATATACCAAATTCAGCTAATAGCTAAATTTTAAACACGAGGTATACCAAGTAAAAATAAGTTTCTCGTATCAGAAACTCCATTTGACTGCGGAAACTACGATAGCGGGTAGTAGGTGTAGGTGATGGATATGCATCCATATCTAAATTTATAGCCATCAGTACCGCGCGTTTCATGTGCAATGGATCGCTGACAATGAGAAATTTATTTAATTTGGAATTATAGGCTACAGAACGAGCATTTTTGAGATTTTGGTAAGTTGTGCGCGATTCGGTTTCAATGAGAATATCATTTAATTTTACTTGTCTAGCTAAAGCATAATTTTTGCCAATTATCGCTTCCGCAGCTTCATTAGGTTCGCCCACTCCCCCAGTAAAAATTATTTTGTTAATCTGCTGATTTTGATACAAATTAATCGCGTGATTTAGTCTTTCACGAAATACAGGAGATGGTTCTTTTCCCCAAACTGCTGCACCTAAAACAATAGCTGCTTCTGCTTTAGTCGTATAGGTTTTATTACCGTACAAATAAATACTGATAGCTGTAGATGTAATTGCTAGCAATAAGGCAGATATAAAAGCTAGTAAAATCAGCATCAGCCATCGTTTTTGTGATTTTGTCATTTGTCATTTGTCATTTGTCATTTGTCAACCGTCAACAGTCAACCGTCAACAGTCAACAGTTAACCATCAACAATTTTCTACCAAATTCCAGAAATAGCCATCGGGAGAACGGAAGGAGAAACTTGTCTCGCCAAATTCGTTAGTGACTATATTCGTGATATTTTGGGCTGAACTGTTGTGAATGCGATCGCAATATTTTTCAATTCCCCGCACTCTGTAGGTATACAATGACATTCCCAAGCTACCGGGTTGTGCGGATTCAAAGTGTGACTCTAAATTGATGCTTTCAGGGAAGCGAACGATGTAAAGTCTACCACTACGAGCAGCCATGAAATCATAAACAGAAGAACGCGGATCGTCAAAGGCGGTAACAATAAATTTTTCTCCAGGATTGAGGTCAAAAATATCACGCCCTGCTGGGGAAGCTTCATAGGTAGTTTCGACATCATCGCGTACACGCAACAAACCTAAAACATCTTCGTAAAAATTCAAGGTTTCTTTGCTGTCATCTTGAACAATTAAACCCATGTGGGTAAACTGGCTAGTCTTAAATGCTGCATTAGAGTTAATTTGTCCATAATGGGGCATTGTATAACCAAATCTTTGGAAGAAAACTTGTCTTGATAACGGTTGTAATAACAATATTTCCCGCACCCCAACCGCAGGTTCAGTAAAAGGTTGGCTTTTTCTTTCCTTGTTATAAATTATTTCCCAATAAGGATGTGTGTAGCGAATATCCCAACCAGCAGCTTTTGCTTCATCGGCATGATTTAAAATAGTTAATGTATCAGCAGTTAAGGCTGTTGCCCAACGATTTCCCTTAATTTTCATCGAAGCTGTTCCTAATCCCTGATTGATGGGATTTTGCCAAATCATTAAGCGAATTAATCCATGATCTGCATCTTGGTGGTAAAGGCGAATTGAACGTAAAGCTGAATTCACACCATATAATTGCTTGGCGACATCTACAGATAATTCCCCTACTTTACCAATCCGATAACCAAATTGTTCCCAATATTGAATTGCATAAATTGGGTCTGTAATTCCGATGCATACTTCGTAGATACCTGTAATTGTAGATTGTGGTAATTGAGTCATATTTCATTAATTGATAAATAATTATGTAGAAAATTTCCCTTAAACGGAACATGCACCCCATGATTTTGCGAGATATAAACCTCCAAAAAAACTCCGCGTACCTTTGCGTTAAAAAAACTATACTTTTATGCACCTACGCAAATAAATCATATAAAATTGGCGTTGCATAATCACCCTATCTCCAAGTTTCAGTTTACAAATTAAATAGGAGTAATATACCAAACATGAACAAATTTTTACCTAACTATTTTTTAAGTTGGCTAGTTGGTGTATGTTTATTATCACCATTGGCTGTGCAAGCAAAATCAGATAATCCTAACGGATCTCGCAATGAACCACAAGCAGGATGGAGTTTATGGCGGACAAAAGCAGAAGCTTCTAAGGCTGATTTTAATTCGGGTTTTTCTAATTTAGAGTTAGGGGGATATTTAGATTTTGAGAATGCTTGTAAAACTGATGGGGGATCTAAGAAAATTACATATTGGTTTAGATTGAGTAATTCACTTCAGCGAATTGGTACAGGACAGGTAGAATCTGGCTGTTGGGTTAGCGGACGTTTTTTGCATACATACAGCAGCACTGCAATTAAAACGAGTTTGCAGAATGTGAATTGTCTGCGGGTTGATACTTACAATAAACAAGGTTTGGTAATTAGGGAGGAACCTAGACAGAATTCCCGCAGCTTGGGAACAGTGGCTAATGGAAAAACTGTTAGACTGGATAGTTACCCAGCCTCTATTGTAGAAGTGGATGGGAAAAATTGGATTGCGATCGCGTCTCCGAAAGAAGGTTGGATTTCTGATGGGAGTTTTGCTAGTCGGGGAAATCTCCGGTTATGTTCTGCGAAAAAACGGTAACTGAGATTTTTCCTAATGTTCTCTAATTTCAATGTTTCTCGGCTATCAGTTTTTTGGACTATTTGTTTGTAACCTATCGATTAAAAATAGAATCATCAAGAAGCTTGCTAACCTCTGGTGCTTCCTACCGTAGGCGCATCTTCAAAGGTAATTAATAAATAAAATCATCAAGTAACTTCTAATTTTCTCTGTGTCCTCTGTGTCTCTGCGGTTTAAATTAATTTATTGAACCACAGAGACGCAGAGAACACAGAGAGAAAAAATAGAATTGTAGGGGTTTAGCATTGCTAAACCCTCATAATGTCGATATTTTCACTTAGTCTGATTCACAATAAGTTCTTGATATTCTTCTTCTGTTATCATATCCTCTTTGCTCTCTAATCGATCTACAAACAGAATACCTTCAAGATGGTCATATTCATGTTGAAAAATTCGCGCTACAAAATCAGTTAATTCTTGTGTTTGTAAATTGCCATTACGGTCTGTATATTCAACTGTAATTTTTTGATATCTTGGCACAAATCCTCTAATTCCAGGAACGCTCAAACATCCTTCCCAACCTTTCACTACTTCGTTAGAATGAGCAATAATTTTTGGATTAATCATTGCAGTTGGTGCCATTTCTGGCGCATGGGGATATCTGGGATTAGGGCGCGATGCGACAATAAATAAACGATGAGATTCAGCAATTTGTGGTGCAGCAATACCTACGCCATTAGCTTGAGCAACTGTTTCAATTAAATCGTCAATGAGTTTTTGGATTTCTGGATTGTGGATATTATCAATTGATGTGGATTGCTGGCGTAGGATAGGATTGCCTATTTGAATAATTGGCATTAAATCTGACATTTAATAAACTCCTTTTTTAATGTCTTTTAATATAGCAATTAAATTTTGGGATTCTTCAAGGTGCGTTGCGCTACGCGACAACACACCCTACAAGATTTTTAACACAATTTGAAATGTAGATTCAAGTTGACTAAACAACAAATAAACACGCATAATTTATGGGTGTTTATAACAGGTTGATGAGTTACAAAAACTAATTTTAACTATTTCCTTCCACAGAAAAAACTACCCGAAAGCCACAAATTCTCAATCCACCGTCTGACTCATTCCAACTGCGACTAGCACTGCGACAAAGTTCTGCGCCAAAACTCCAGGAACCGCCACGGAGTACGCGACGATGAATATCACCACCTTCTTCCCAAACTCTAGCGTCTGCGGGTGCGCCTTGATAATTATTGTGCCAAGGATCGGCGCACCATTCCCACACTAGCCCGTGCATGTCGTACAATCCAAAGGCGTTGGCAACTTCAAAACTACCAACGTTGGTGGTTTCTTTGCGGTATTTGGTATCGCTGTAACTACAGCTGACTAATTCTGGGGTAATGGTTTCCCCAAAATGAAAGGATGTCTTAGTTCCAGCGCGACAAGCATATTCCCATTCAGCTTCGCTGGGTAAACGATATTCGCGTCCGGTTTTTTCGGCTAATCTGGCACAAAATTCCACAGCTTCATGCCAAGATACATTCTCGACTGGACGATTGGGGCCTTTATTTTTGGAGGGGTTGGGATTTAATGATTGTTTAATTTTTGGTAATGTGGAGACAACTTTCCACTGTGCTTGGGTAATCGGATATTTCCCCATGAAAAAGGGTGCGACTGTAACTAGATGTTGGGGACGTTCGTCAGCATCACCTTCACATTCTGGAGAACCCATCATGAAAGTACCGCCAGGAATTGAAACCATTTCTAGGGCGATCGCTTTTCCCAATTCTTCGGTAAAGTATTTACTATACATGCGATCGCGGTTTACTTCTCTACCACCTGTGTCTACTGTGACGACATCAAATTCAAAGTTTTGTAAGGAAGGTAGGGGTTTGATAGGTTTTTGTTGTTTTGTCTTTGGCGTTCCCGTGAGTAATAGTCGCTGGGAAATTGCAAAAATTTCTGCTTCTAGAGTTGATGTGGTGGTAGATTTTAAATCATTCAAAACTTCGTTAGCTGTTTGATATCTATCTTTGGGTAAATGTTGCAGCAGTTTATCCAGTATTTTCGCTAAACCATCACTAATAGTAATGCCATGTTCTTGCAATTTTTCTGGCCATAACCATTGAGCATTCATGGCATCATACAGATTATCTTTAATGTTGCCATCACCGTTTTGTAAGGGCAAACATTGAGTTAATAGGCGAATACAAGTTACACCTAAAGCATACAAATCACTAGCATGACAAGCAAAACCAGCCATTTGTTCTGTAGGCGCATAACCAATTGTATAAATGACTGTAGCTTGTTTGGCTAAACTGGTTTGGGTTACTTGTTTTGCGCCACCAAAATCAATTAATACTGGTTTCCTATCACTATCGCGGCGAATAATATTTTCTGGTTTAATATCTCGATGAATTACATTGCGTGAATGAATAAAATCGAGAACTGGCAATATATCAGTTAATAATTGGCGAATTTCATTTTCCTGAAAGCATTGTTTTTGAACTTCTTGTAACAGGGTTTTACCTTGAATAAATTCTTGGACTAGATATAAACTAGAACCTTGTTCAAAGTAAGCTAATAATCGGGGAATTTGGGTATGATTTTCTCCTAATTCATACAGCCGAAATGCTTCTTCTTTAAAGAATTCTGCGGCTTTCTGACGTTGTCCTGTACCTTGAACTTGGGGAAAAAATTGCTTGATGACACAAGGCGCATCTAGCCTATCTGCGTCTTCGGCTGCATAAGTTCTACTAAAACCGCCTTCACCTAATAGTCTTAAAACACGGTAGCGGTTGCGCAACATTTTGCCAAAGTTACTTTGTCCGCAACTTATACAAAATACATTGCCGTCATGATTGAAGGGATTTGAGCAATTGGGATTTTGGCAGATTTGCATAATGTAGGGTAGGTAGCATCTTGTCCAAAGTTAGCCCCAATATTATCTAATAGTAAAAACAGATTTACAGACAAATAAATACGCACAGATTTAATCTGTGTAGATAATTAAATGATGCAATTAAGATGGAGCTATGTGATTTATTTGTTGAACTCTGTTTGTAACTTTTTAAATAGGTGTAAATATAAGAGCAATTATTTTTATTACATAAGAATAATAATAGTAATTTCCTATATTTGTCAACAGAATTAGAGTTGTATTACCAAATACAACTAATTAGTAAATTTATTAATTGCTGCGGCGAAATTCAAAGCGGCTTGCTTAAAGGTTTTGACTGTTAATTAACTGCTAATTTTTAATTTTCATCTCCGTAAGCGCGAATTAATTCGGCTACAAAAGCGACGAAGGCAGAAACTAAAATTAAGATGACGCTCAAAGCATTAATATCTGGTTTGACTCCGGTTCTAATGCGACTAAAAATTTCCATTGGTAAGGTGTTATAACCACTACCTGCGGTAAAACTCGCAATCAGAAAATCATCTACACTCAAGACAAAAGCTAATAAACAACCCGCAATAATACCAGGCATTAATTGAGGTAATAATACTTTGATAAAAGCCTGTACTGGTGTTGCGCCTAAATCTAAGGCTGCTTCTTCCAGGTGAGGGTTTAAGTGCGCCAAGCGGGAAGAAACGACTAAACCGACGTAGGCGAGACAAAATACTACATGGGCTGCAATAACTGTCCACAAACTTAAGGGAATGGCAAATGCGGCTAAAAATACGAGGGTGGCGACAGCGATCGCAATATCGGGAATAATCAACGGTAAATAAGCTATCCCCTGATACAATTTCTTCAGGGGAAACTGATAACGCGCTAAACCTACAGCCATTAATGTTCCTAAGACTGCGGAAATTGCCACTGCGCTAAAGGCAACGATTAAACTATTCTGCAAAGCTGAAGTAATACGCTCATCGCTGAATAATTGCCGATACCAATCGAGAGTAAATCCTTGCCAACTGGCACTGTAAGGCGATTTATTGAAGCTATAAAAAGATAGTACCAGTATGGGCAGGTACATAAAGATAAATATAATTACTGATAAAACCGCCTGCCAAACGACACGCGGTTTTTTTGAGGAGGAAGGGATATTCACGTTAAGGTGGTTAGATAAATTTTAATCAGCCAATAATTATATTCTGACTATGTTTAGCAGTCAAGATAAGTGATTACACGCGATCGAACAAAGGCAGAGGGCAGAGGGCAGAAGGCAGAAGTCAAGAAAAAAGAATTTTTCCCTTTGCCAAAAGGAACACAAAGAAGGTGTTCGCAAATAATTTAGAGTTTACTGTAGCAGCAAGACTTAAGCATCTGTTTCCAGATGATTTGATTGCTAAATCAATCAATTGCCCAATTATTTGTAGCGAAGTATAAATATGGATAAATATTATATATTGGCTCAAAAAGCATTTTTTTACCTCTGAAGTATCAGATAAATTCCCTACAAAGATAGAAGAAAAGACTTAAACTAAAATTTTACTATTCTCTAGTAATTCAGAATACGCTTGGCGTTCACAGGGTGCTTTGAGCTTAGGTTGCATTACTGAAAATTATTCATTAACCATGCAACTTGCAAAGCAGAAATATCTCAGCCAAGACTAAATTTTTAGGAGGTTTGTGATGCGAATTGCTCAAATAGCCCCACTATGGGAAAGAGTTCCCCCTCCCGCTTATGGAGGTATAGAGTTAGTAGTGGGGTTGCTAACTGATGAACTGGTGCGACGCGGACATGAAGTGACATTATTTGCATCGGGAGATTCTATCAGTTTGGCAGAGCTGCAATCGGTTCACCCTCGTGCTTTAAGACTCGATCCCCATGTCAAGGAATATGGCATTTACGAGATGTTGCAATTGGGTTCAGTCTACGAGCGAGCCGACGAATTTGATATCATTCATTCTCACATGGGTTGTGCAGCATTACCCTACGCGAATCTCGTAAAAACTCCTACAGTTCATACCTTGCATGGGATTTTTACCCCTGACAACGAAAAGATGTTTCAATTTGCCAAAAATCAACCTTATATCAGCATTTCTGAGGCGCAACGCGAAACTAGATTAGGGTTGAATTATGTAGCTACTGCATACAACGGAATTGATGTTAGCAGTTATCAATTTCACGCTCAACCTAACGATCCCCCTTATCTAGCATTTTTAGGTAGGATATCGCCAGAGAAAGGAACCCATTTAGCGATACAAGTTGCTAAACAATCTGGTTGGCATTTAAAAATTGCTGGGAAAGTAGATATTGTGGATGTGGAATATTACGAGAAAGAAGTTAAACCCCTAATTGATGGTAAGCAAATAGAATATTTAGGTGAAGCCAACCACGAGCAAAAAAATGCTCTGATGGGTGGTGCTGTAGCTACCTTATTTCCTATTACTTGGCGCGAACCATTTGGGTTAGTCATGGTGGAATCTATGGCTGCGGGGACACCAGTAATTGCCATGAAACTCGGCTCGACAGTGGAAGTCATCGATGATGGTAAAACAGGCTTTCTCTGCGAAAATACTGATGAATTTATCAGTGCGATCGCTAAAGTTGCAGATTTAGATCGCTACGCCTGCAGACAGCATGTAGAAAACCGCTTTAGCTTGCAAAAGATGACAGACAGTTATGAAGCCGTGTATCGCCAAATTGTGCAAAAGCGATTTGCCGAAAATGGTCGTTCTCATAGTTTAGCGGGTTTAGGTGCAAGCCGCATTTAGGTGGACTTTTCTAGTTCACCTTTTTATTAGCTAGAAAACACAAGCAAAACTTCTCTCTAGACATATACAGATAAACATCGTCGCCCGTAGATGTTTATCTGTTTTTTGTCAGTAGTCAGTAGTCAGTAGTCAGTAGTCAGTAGTCAGTAGGGGCGGGTTTATTGAGAATAATCGTTAATCGGTGAGGATATTTGTGAACCCGCCCGTACATTTGTCAACAGTCAACAGTCAACAGTCAACCGTCAACCATCAACCCCATCTGTAAATCTTCTGCCATATTTGCAGGACATATACCATAAATATGGTTAATATATTTAGACAATGTTAAATCTACTGAATTTAACAGGTTTTCATCAACAATGAGCGCTTTAGCTACAGGGTGTATTTTTTATGGCGCTTTCAGGCTTTTACAAGTCTGAACTCTTATACATTAGGTGTTATCTCCCACGGCTTCATAATACTTAATATTTATTTGAGCAAAAACCAGTTTTTTGAACTTATGACTGTGTATATCCCAATAGGCAATTGGTGAATATGTTGAGTAACATAATCGACATACTATTAATTCAGAGTATAAAAATTTATTCTATCTTCACAGGAGTGCTGTCACGGTGATTTCCCCTATTGTGTTTCCTAGAGATCGTAGGTCTGAAATTCTGCCAGCAACGGTAGTTGCTAAGAGCGATCGCCCATTTTCTACCGCAGATTTGAGACTGAATACAGTTAGTCGCGTCTCCGTATTATCTTTGAGTATTGGTATCAGTTTAGCTCTGTTGACTTTCCTGGGAGGCGCTGTTGGTAGTGCTTTCGGACAAGTACCGCCTGTGGGAGAAAAGCAAATTTCTCAGGTAAACGAGCTGTTTGTCAACCCGGCGACTGGCGAAGATAAAGAAGGTAATGGTGGGGAAAGCAATCCTTTTAAAACTATTACCCAAGCATTACAAAAAGCTACGCCAAATACAGTAATTACCCTGAGTCCAGGTACTTATAGCAGTGAAACTGGTGAGTCGTTTCCTTTAATCCTCAGACAAGGCGTTTCTCTTCAAGGAAACCCTAGCAATCAAGGTCAAGGGATTACAATTCAAGGTGGCGGTGAATACCTCAGCCGCAGTTATGGCGGTCAAAATGTGGCAATTGTCGGCGCAAACCAAGCAGGTTTAACTGGGGTGACTGTAACTAATCCCAATCCCAGGGGTTATGGTGTATGGATTGAGTCTAGTAATTCAGTAGTTTCACAGAACACATTTACTGGAAATACTCAGGATGGGGTATTTGTAACGGGAACTGCGACACCCACTATTAGCCAGAATACCTTTTATCGCAATGGAGCTAATGGGATTACCCTTGCTGGTACCTCTCAAGCTCAGGTAAGAGAGAATGTGTTTCAAGAAACTGGCTATGGAATTAATATTGCTCAAAATGCGACTCCGGTTATTTTAAATAATCAAATTCAACAAAATAGGTCTGGCATAGTCGTTCAAGCTAATGCTCGCCCAGTATTACGCAATAATATTATTGAAGGCAGTAAAGAAGATGGCATGGTAGCGATCGCGCAAGCCATGCCAGATTTAGGTAATAGTGCGGAACCAGGTGGTAATCAATTTCGCAATAATGCCCGTTACGACATTAACGCCAATGCCGCCAAACAGGTAATTACTGCTGTCGGGAATAATCTCGCAGGCGATCGCATTGCTGGTAGAGTAAATCTTCAAGTTCCCAGAACACTCATTGCTAGTAATACCCCTCCCGCATCTAGCGCACAGCAAGAAGTACCAAATACAGGTGAGATTATCTTCTCTGCGCCGGGAATGGTGGAAACTCCTAGCCAAGTAAACATCCCAGCCAATAACAGTAATTCGCCTAATAACCTAAATATTGGCAGACTGAATCCCCAACTCTTACCACTCCATCCAGCCAATACATCACGCAACCTTCCTAAACCGAATCCAGTTGTTACTACACCTACCCCGACAGTTAACTCATCAGTTCCTGGCTTTCCTGTTCCCAGCAGCTTGGTAGGCGGACAAACACCAGTAGCGAATGTACCTCCTGTAACTAATTCTGGCAATGTACCTCAGTTAAATTACGTACAAATTAATCCTAGTGCAATCGAGTTTACCCCACCCCAACAGCCAAGCAACTCTGTAGTTAAGCCAGCATCCAGAGCCAGAGGTAAAAAACAGTCGTCACAAAGGCGACCTGTTGCATCTACGGGTTCTAATATTTTGCCTGTTCCTAGTTCCAATATCCCGGTTGGTAATACTCGGAATATGCGCCGAGTTCCCGTACCGGACAGTTATCCAACTGGGAATTATGGCGTAGCTACACCGAATAATATTGCACCTAATATCGCACCCATAAATCCAGATTCCTTACCCAATGCAGTAGCGCCTATTGGTAACAGTCCCATACCCGATAGTGCTATGACGCCGATGGGTAATAGTCCAACTTCCTACAACAATACAACACCCATCAATCCAAATTCCTTACCCAATGCAGTAGCGCCAATGGGTAGCAATCCCCCATCATACACAACAGGGTTTGCACCAATGGGTGTACGTTTCCGCGTATTAGTGGAAGTCGCCAGTGAAAGAGATCAAGAAGTAGTCAGATACCTTGTTCCTGGTTCTTTCTCCACAGTTTCTCAAGGACGCAACTTGATGCAAGCGGGCGTATTTAGCAATCGCTCAAACGCTGAAGGGGTAGTGAATATGCTCAACACCAATGGTTTAAGAGCGATGATTCAAGTGTTGAATTAGGGGCTAGGGAAGGAGGACAAGGGGGACAAGGGGGACAAGGGGGACAAGGGAGACTACTGACTACTGACCACTGACCACTGACCACTGACCATTGGCTCTTTACTCCCCTGCTATCTCTCGATACGCTTGTTGGCAATGCTCATAATTTTCTGGCAAAATTTCGGCATTGCTAAAACACAATTGTTCGTGAGTGGTAATTAAAGTTTCATAGGGTTGGATGGGGGTGACAGAGGAACGTAGCAATTGCAAATATTCGCCATCAGTGCGGCTGGGTTGATGGCGAATGACGCTGCGATCGTGTAACTGCTGTAATAAGGCGAGATATAATGAACGACAAGCTTCTCGATAATTACCCTGACGGTAAAATTGTTGCGATCGCTCTAACAATAAACCAATAGATAATTCATTAGATGCTGTTGCTGGGTTATTAGCAAAATTGTTAGCTCTACTCCTTAACCAAGCATAGATATAGGGGCGGAATTCTCTCCACAATCGCCAAGCCAACCAAATCAACAATCCGCCAACAAGCAACCAAAACAGAAAATAGAGTACTTTCGCTAACCAAGGACTAATAGCCCATTTTTGAGGCCATTCTGGTAGCGCCGATTGAAATCGGGAAAATTCATATTCTATCCATTCACTCACTTGTTGGCGTAATTGAGAAAGCTGCCAATCCCAGCTTGTTTTTTCAAAAGAATCTGTTGGCATAGGAAATTGGGAAAGGGGGTTAACAATTCAGAATTCAAAATTCAAAATTCAAAATTCAAAATTCAAAAAAATTTCAGACGGGGATTTAAACCCAGACTGAAAATTAGGTGTAGTTTGCGGATTGAGAATATCTACAACCGCCATTGTAGAAAATGGTATACCAAATAATAGAAAACATATTGCCAAAAGTTTTTTAACTACTTTCATATCATTTTTCCAGTCGCGCTATCGACCACTAAATACGTATATATACTTATTTATAAGTTAAATATTTATCTAAGTAACATCATAGCTGACTTCGATTATCTTTCTTGTCATTTATCTTGCTTAAAACATAGATATTAGGACTTACGCACCGAACACAAAAACCCTCACAAGGGTGGTCAAAAGTCAAAAGTCAATGGTCAAAATTCAGGTTTTTGGACTATGGACTATTGACCATTGACAAAAAGCATGAAAAATATCTGACACTGCGTAAGTCCTAGATATATATCTATATAATGATTTTTTGTTTGTCAGGGAAATGAACTAAGCAGAAGTTGCAACCTGCTGTATTTCTTCCTCATACTCTATTCCTCAAAAACTGCCACAGCGTAAAAACCTGAAATTGAATGTAAAGATTTTTATCATTTTAATTTACTAGCCTCTTGTATTACTATATAGTTATATCATAAGATGGTAGTTATGAGGTCAAACTGCTGTGGGATGTCAGTCGTAGATGCCACGAGACGGTATCACTGAGTGCACCTCGTAACTAGTGAGAGCTGGTTGACTCTGGCTGTATTAAATAGTTACCGGGGGGAATTTTATGGCTCGAATTGTGGTGATTGGTGCGGGAATCGGCGGATTACCCGTTACCTACGAACTGCGACGACTATTACCAAAACAGCACCAAATTACACTCATTTCCAATACCCCTCAGTTCACTTTTATTCCTTCTCTACCTTGGGTAGGGTTGAATCTGAGAGAACTTGAGAGTATTCAATTAGATGTAAAAAATCTGCTAGTAAATCGCGGGATAGATTGGATATTAGGAGGAGTTAGCCAAATTCAACCAGAATTACAGCAAATCGTTGTCAACGATACTGTAATTGCTTATGACTACATAGTAATTGCGACGGGTGCAGAATTAGCATTAGACGCAATCCCTGGATTGGATCGAGGATATGTGCAATCGGTGTGTAATCCACATCATGCAATCCAAGCTGCGGAATGTTGGAAAAAGTTTCTTCAAGAACCAGGGCCTATTGTGGTGGGAGCAGTACCCGGCGCTAGTTGTTTTGGCCCGGCTTACGAGTTTGCATTACTAACAGATTGGTTACTGCGAAAATATGGATTACGCGATCGCGCTTCTATTACCTTTGTCACCCCAGAACCCTATGTTGGACATTTGGGAATTGGGGGAATGGCAAATTCTGCGGAGTTAGTAACTAAATTACTGCAAGAAAAAGAAATCACAGTACTGGAAAATACTTCTATTAGCTATGTTGGGACAGACACAATTTATTTAGCAAATGGGCGTTCTCTACCCTTTAGTTTTAGTATGTTACTTCCGCCATTTCGCGGGCCGCGTTTCTTACGAGAAGCGCCTGGTTTAACTGATCAAAAAGGATTTTTACCTGTACTACCAACTTACCAACATCCTCAATTTTCCTCCATATATAGCGTAGGAGTAATTACCCAACTCAAACCACCAGAACAAACACCAATTCCCATCGGTGTACCCAAAACAGGACAAATGACAGAAGCAATGGGAATGGCTGTAGCTCATAACATTGCTGTCCAACTGAAAGCAATTTCTGCACCCTTGGTAACACCAACTTTAGAAGCACTTTGTTTAGCCGATTTTGGCGATACAGGAATTGCATTTTTAGCAGACCAAGTTTTACCAGATCCCATTACTCAACAAAGGCGGAGAGCCATAGCTAAAGAAGGACTTTGGGTAAGCTGGGCGAAGACTGCTTTTGAGAAGTTTTTCTTAGCAAAAATGCGTTGGGGTTTAGCAGTTCCTTGGTTCGAGCATTGGGGATTAAATCTTATGGGTTTAACCCTAGTAAAACCAATTGAAGAATTGGATTTATCACAAAATCCTCAACCTGTGGAAATGAAATAGTTATTGGTCATTTGTCATTTGTCATTTGTAGAAAGTTTAGAAAATGTAGGGTGTGTTGTCGCGTAGCGCAACGCACCGCCCAAAAATCAAAGTTTCGTACTAAATCTGGTTATTTGACAACTGAATTTATGGGAATAATCGTTATTAAAGATGTATGGAAATTGCGCTAAACCCGAACGAATTAGAATTACTAGCACGCCGCTTTAAAGTTCTGGCAGAACCGACAAGATTGCAAATTTTAGGAGCATTATGCAATCAAGAGCAGACTGTGCAAGAAATATGCGATCGCACTGGGCTAAAACAAGGCAACGTCTCTAGACACTTGCAACTAATGAAAGACGCAGGAGTTTTAACCTGTCGCCGTGAGGGTTCTTGGCGCTACTACCGCGTCATCGACACTGAACTTTTATCTATGTGCAAACATGTTTTCCGCAACGTTATCAGATGAATGGGCATGGGGCATGGGGCATTGGGCATTGGGCATTGGGCATTGGGCATTGGGCATTGGGCATGGGGAAGAAAACTCCCTTGTCCCCCTTGTCCCCCTTGTCCCCCTTGTCTCCCTTCCCTTCTAGTCCCTAGTCCCTAGTCCCTAATTGGAGTAAAAACATGACAGAATTATTTTCCTCAGAATGGATGCAAGCTTACGCAGAAAAATGGAATCAAGAGCCTGAGTTAGCAGATGCACTCAAACAAATTCATTTCAGTTCAGTAATTGGTTATGGGTTTGAAGATGAGCCAGAACCAAGAGGTGTACTGACCATTATCGATGGAAAAGCCATCCATGCAGAGACCTACAATGGGCAAAAACTCAACTGGGACTTACGCGCCGACAAGGATCATTGGCAACAGTGGGTAACCAAAGGCTTAAACATGATGGGATTAAGCATGGCTTATATGTCACGAAAACTGCAATTCCGTGTAGGAGATTATCTTGCCATGATTAAAGATCCACGTATGGCAGGGCCATTTATCAAATCCTTCTCAGTTATGGGTCGAGTTTAAATCACTCCTCAACCTCATTCTCTCTGCGCCTCTGCGCCTCTGCGTGAGAAAAATAATCTCCAAAACAGGCGCAAGAGAATTACCCCAATCCAAAATCCAAAATCTAAAATCCAAAATTCTGATGAAACGTACTCTCAACGATAATCAACACAATCAAACCCAACCTTTTAGCTTAAATCCTCGACAACTGCGATCGCGTCAAGCACAATTCACAATTATCGATGCTCGCAGTTGGATGGAGTACCTTCTTGGGCATATTCCCGGAGCGCGTTACCTCAGCCAAAGCAGTATCTTAGAGGAAATTCCCAAAGACCAATTAATAGTTGTTACTTGCCTATCAGGACACCGCAGTTTAGCTACAGCCCGTTGGTTAGTGGAGCAAGGCTACTTTAAAGTTTACAACTTGCAAGGCGGCATTATGACATGGCAACAGTTGGGCTATCCTTTGCAACGCGGAAACAATCCCTAGCTAGATAAAACTTATGTTTAACGATCAATCGTCCGTTCACTTGGAAGCTACGCATACAGATATTACCCCAGAACCAGCCCCAGAACTACAACCCAAGAAACCCAAGCGGCTGCGGACGATCGCTTTAATTAGCGTTTTTGCGTTAGCTTTTGGGGGTATAGCTTGGTTGTGGTTATTGCGTCACCCTTCCGAATCAACGGAAACGATAACCGCCCATCTCCAACCCCTAGAAGTGGAAACGACAACAGCCGCCCCAGAATCTATTGCTGGTGGCAGCAGTCTCACTGGTACTATCGAATCTGTGGAAACTGTCACAACAACCAGCCGCATCCAAGGACAAATTCAACGTCTACCTGTAGCAGAAGGTGACAAAGTTAAAGCCGGTCAAGTCCTGGCTATTATTGATGTTAAAGATATCCAAGCTCAAGGAAATCAAGCATTAGCCGCCATTGCTCAAGCGCAAGCTGGCGTTACAGTCGCCTCAGCCGCAGAAACTCAAGCAATAGCTAGTAAATCTCAAGCTGAAGCACAGTTAAATCAAGCGGAAGCGGCTCAACGTGAAGCCGAAGCCCAATTACAGGAAGCAGAAGCACAGCTAGCTGATGCGCAATTAAATCAACGCCGCATGACAATGCTGCAAAAAGATGGTGCTGTGAGTCAATCACAGTTGGATCAAGCAAATACACAAGTCGCATTAATCCAAGCCAGAATTAAACAAGCCAAAGCAGGTATCGATCAAGCCAAACGGGGTATTGATCGCGCCAAAGCAGGCGTACAACAAGCCGGTTCCCAAGTCCAGCAAGCCAAAGCCGGTGTAGAACAAGCACGTTCCCAAGTCCAGCAAGCCAAAGCCGGACAACAGCAAACCCTCGCTAACTTAAACTATGGTACTGTCACCGCCCCCTTTGCCGGCGTGATTACCAAAAAGCATACAGAAGTGGGTGCGATCGCCGGGCCAGGACAGCCTATAGTGACATTAGAAAGCACCAATCGCCTACGTTTAAGTCTCGCAGTCCCAGAATCATTGATTTCTCTAGTTAAATTAGGGGACGAAGTCACAGTACAGCTAGATACTGTGAACCGTTCCGTTACTGGTCGCGTGCGGCAAATTGTACCTTCTGCTAACTTAAATTCACGTAGTTTTACGGTAAAAGTTGCTTTGGATAATTCCTATCAATTAATGCCAGGAATGTTTGGACGCTTAGAATTACCCCGTGAAACGCGCACAGTGATGATGATTCCGGAAAATGCTGTTTTTCAGCGCGGTCAATTAGAAGGCGTTTATGTAATTACAGCGAATAATATTGCTCAATTACGCTGGGTAAAAACCGGGAAAGTACAAGATAAAAAAGTAGAAATTGTTTCCGGGTTGGAAACAGGCGATCGCATCATTATTAGTAATATTGAAGAACTGCATGATGGACAGCAGGTTGTTGCTAATAAGTAAAGGGTTTTATCTCACGCAGAGACGCAGAGACGCAGAGAATTAGAAACTCTATTTTTATCATCTTCCTACCCTTCGGGAACGCCTTCGGCGAACGTGTACTTCGTGTACTACCCTTCGGGAACGCCTTCGGCGAACGCGGTTCGTTCTCCTCTTACAAAACTGCATATCTTATGAATGGTAAAAGTTCACAACCTAAACTTGGTTTTGTTGGCAACCTAGCCAAAAAATTTATAGCCTCTAAATTAACTCCCCTAATTATTTTAGTTTCATTATTATTAGGCATTGGCGCAACGATAATTCTCCCCCGCGAAGAAGAACCGCAAATTACAGTGCCAATGGCAGATGTATTTGTGCAAATGCCTGGTGCTACAGCCAAAGAGGTAGAACAGCGTGTTACCTTCCCAATGGAGAAGTTAATTAAAGAATTACCCGGTGTTGAGTATGTTTATTCTACTTCTCGCCCTGGTTCATCTGTTGCTATTGTCCGGTTTTATGTCGGTCAAAAAACCGAAGATGCTATTGTCCAATTGTACAACAAACTCTATGCTAACTTCGATAAAATACCTGCTGGTGTTTCTCAACCTTTAATTAAATCTCGCGCCATTGATGATGTCCCTATTCTCACCTTAACTTTGTGGAGTAATCAAGCCAATGCTACTGATTTACGTCAAATAGCGGCGCAATTAGATGAGCAAATTAAGCAAGTACCAGATGTTTCTGAAACCACAATTATTGGCGGTCAGAAACGACAGTTACGCATTGAACTTGACCCAGTGAGGTTAAATGCCTTTGGTTTAACTCCCTTAGATATTTCTCAAGCCTTACAGTTACAAAACACCGAACTAGCAAGCGGTGCTTTAAGTCAAAATAATCAATCTTTCTTAATTAGAACTCAAAGCTTTATTCGCTCGGCATCAGATGCTCAAAATTTAGTTGTGAGTGTGGCGAATAATCAACCTGTATATTTGCGTGATGTAGCTAATATTACCGATGGTGCAGAAGAACCAGCTAGTTATGTATTTTTTGGACAGGGTAAAAAAGTAACTCAGGGTGAAGCGGATGCGGTGACAATTGCGATCGCAAAACGTCAGGGTGCAAATGCAATTCAAGTTTCCCATCATGTATTGCATAAATTAAAGGAAATTCAGCACAATTACATCCCCAACTATGTACAGCTAACAGTCACGCGGGATTATGGCGAAACTGCTGCGGAACGTTCTAATGAGTTGTTAGTTCACATGGGGATTGCGGTAATTTCTGTTACTGTCCTGATGTGGTTTGCACTAGGTAAAAAAGAGGCGATGGTGGTGGCTGTATCCATCCCTGTAACCTTAGCGCTGACTCTGGCTAGTTTTGTATTTTACGGCTTTACTTTAAACCGGGTAACATTTTTTGCGCTAATCTTCTCCATTGGCATTTTAGTCGATGATGCGATCGTGGTGGTAGAAAATGTTGGTCGTCATTTGCAACTTCCCGAAAACAAAACCCGAATGCAATTATCGCGGAACCGCCAAAAGACGCTACAAAAAATTGTCCTCGAAGCTGTAGACGAGGTGGGAAATCCGACGATTTTGGCAACATTAACCGTAATTGCGGCGATTTTACCAATGGCGTTTGTCGGCGGCTTAATGGGGCCATATATGCGCCCCATTCCTTTAGGAGCCTCCGCCGCTATGATATTCTCAGCTTTAGTGGCGTTTATTGTTGTCCCTTGGGCGACGATGCGGTTTTTTGGGAATTATAATACTCACAACCACGGACATGAAGAGGAAGACTTTCTCAGTCGCCTATATCGCCGTTTCATGAGTCCATTAATTGCGCGTCGTCAATGGGGAAATGCTTTTATTGCGGGAACACTGGCGTTATTAATAGCAGCTTTGGGGTTAGCGGGATTTCGGTTAGTAATTCTGAAAATGCTACCCTACGACAACAAAAGCGAATTGCAGATTGTCTTAAATATGCCAGAAGGGACAACCCTAGAACAAACGGCGAGGGTAACGCGGGAAATGGGACAATATTTAACCACAGTCCCAGAAGTCACTAATTACCAAAGCTATATCGGCACTGCTTCACCTTACAACTTTAATGGCTTGGTGCGACATTACTTTTTGCGTTCCGGTGCGAATATCGCAGATATGCAGGTGAATTTTTTACCAAAAGGCGTTCGCCCTGGGCGTTGGCGAAGCCATCGCCATCGTCAAAGTCATGATATCGCTAAAGCTATCCGCCCGCAATTAAAGCAAATTGCCGATCAGTATAACGCTCGCGTACAAGTAGCAGAAATACCCCCAGGGCCACCAGTATTGCAAACTTTGGTTACCGAAGTCTACGGTGCAGATTACGAAAAACAAATTGAACTAGCGCGACAAATCCGGCAAATTTATCACAATACCGCCGATATTGTCGATGTAGATTGGTACATGGAATCACCACAAACCGAATATAATTTGATAATTGACAGAGAAAAAGCTGCCCTGAATGGTATTAGTCCGGCGCAAATTTCCCAAGTTTTACAAATTGCTTTATCTGGTCAAAATGTGGGTTTACTACATGATGCCAAATCCCGCGAAGATATCGCGATTAATTTACGCTTAGATCAGGCAAATCGTACCAGTTTAGCCGACCTGAAATCCTTAAAAATCAAAGGATTAAACGGTAATTTAGTAGCTGTCAGTGACTTAATTAAAACCGAAACCACCACAGCAGATCACAGTATTTATCACAAAAACTTACAGCCTGTTGTTTATGTAACTGCTGATGTCGCCGGAAAAGTTGAAAGTGCAGTTTATGCTATGCTCAACGTACAATCTCAAATCGATAAACTCTCCCATACTAAAGGCTATAATATTGCTACCTACTTTACCGAACAACCGCCAACTACAGAAAAATTTGGTATTAAATGGGATGGCGAATGGCACGTTACCTTTGAAGTATTCCGCGATTTAGGAATTGCTTTTGCTGTGGTGTTGGTGTTAATTTATGCCCTCGTTGTCGGTTGGTTTCAATCGTTTATTACTCCCTTAGTAATTATGGCAGCTATTCCCTTTTCTCTAGTAGGAATTATGCCGGCACATTGGTTAATGGGAGCATTTTTCAGTGCCACATCGATGATTGGCTTTATTGCAGGTGCTGGAATTGTGGTGCGTAATTCAATTATTTTGGTAGATTTTATTGAATTACGATTGAAAGAGGGAATACCTTTAGAAGAAGCGGTAATTGATGCAGGTGCAGTGCGATTCCGTCCGATGCTATTAACAGCAGCAGCAGTAATAGTTGGTTCTGCAATTATTTTAACTGACCCAATTTTTCAAGGATTAGCAATTTCCTTAATGGCTGGGGAAGTGGCATCTTTGATATTATCACGGTCGGCTGTGCCAATTTTATATTATAAAGTCTGGCGGGGGAAACAATCAAAATCGCAAGATGCCCCTATTCCCTCTGTGGTTCAACAAATGAATTAAAAACCGCAGTAGAGAATTTATTGAGACATAGTCAATTCTCTCTAACCTTGCACTTATCATGGCTTCTTTTCTCTTGGCGTTCTTGGCGTCTTGGCGGTTCATTAAATAAATATTACCTGCATCATAGCGAATTGGTATTATTCTTATCTCTGTGTTCTCTGTGTCTCTGTGGTTCAATAAATGAATTTTAAACCGCAGAGGGCGCAGAGAGCGCAGAGAGAAAAACGGATTTTTTAAGTCAACTAATCACGAGATAATTTCAAAACTAGGCGATAAAAATTAATGACAATTTACTTGAATGATGGATTTAATATTTAATTAAACCGCCAAGACGCCAAGGACGCCAAGGAAAGAGAGATAGTTTTTAGAACAAAGGCACATTTAACCCGATGCTTATCCCTACAGAAAAATTATCTAAATCCACATTTGGATCGGATGAAGCACCGAAAAGGTAAGATGCTGAACCACTAATAAACAAATCTGGATTAATACTATAAATTGCTTCTAACCCGATTTGATTTTGCGTATCAAATCTCTCTTGTTGGGTAAAATCTCTTAAACTTAAGCGATAATCTAATGCACCTTGAAGTTGAGGTGTAATATCATAGCGCAAACGCGCCCCTAAGGTGTTAGCGACGCGATTTTGCTCGCTAGGTGTGGCAAAGCTGGCGCGGAGTTCGTAAAATGAATCTAATCTCAGGCGATCGCCTAATTGGTCTTGTCGCCCTACAATTAAGCGAACCGAATCATCTAATAATAAGCGATCGCCATTTCCATCTCTATATAGTCTCTCCTGCACCCATCCCAATTGACCATACATTCCTTTAGCAATTCTTTGCTGTATCCCCACATTAAAGTTGAGATAGTTGTAATTAAAGTCTCCTTGGTCAGCATATCTCACCAAACCACCACTAGCAGCCGCTACTAATCTGGTTTCTTCTCCTAGTTTAGGTGTTGCTAGTAATGTGGCACTATTAATAAATACTGTATCGCTCGGTTGAAATGCTTCAAAACCTGTAATATTAGAACTGGTAAAAGCCGAGGAACGCAGTAATAGTTGCACATCAGGTTGGCGACGTTGGGGTGGTTGTTGTTGACGAGGAGTTATGATTTCAATCTCGCCTAATTCATCCTTCACATCTTGCGGATCTACTGCTTGATTAGTGTCATTGACAGGAAAGTCTGCGGGATTATTGGGATCGCCAGGAACTACAGGTAGTTGAACGACTATTGTATCTCCTGGTGATGGTTGCGGAGAATCTGCGGCGATACTAGAATGAATGTCCCAAGTTAGTAAAGTAGCTAACGAACAAAGCGCAATCTTATAAGTACGCATGGTTATTTAAGATTTAGAATAAATTCAGTTTGTTTGATTGTGCGATCGGTATTCCTCTAATAGTTGATTCATGGGAAATTTGTGGAAAATCCATACATATAACCATCGTTGCGGTGAAGAATTTGACAGTATTTATGTCTCACTGGACTGACTTTTCCTATTAAGGTCTTCATCTCAAATACACCGCTTTCTCTGACAGTTAAGCGCCCAACATGGACACCCGCAAACTTGCCTGATGGCAGGGTGGCGCGTACCATATCGCCAGTCTGAAAACCAAAGAAAGACTTGCATCTGGTTTTATGCCTAATTGGGAATCCCTGATCACCCTGCTGATATTCCTTACCGGAAATCTCAGGGTTTTGGATAGACTGAGTATCAAACTTCACTAACTCCTGAGAAATGCCAGTAATAGGAGCGTATCGGCAAAGCCTTTTTACCCAAGTAGCAATATTGAGTACCCTGGACTCTAGACTGGGTGGTAACCATCCTTCAGTGCGAGTACGGTTGAGGAACCTTGGTTTACGGTATCGGGTTTTGCGGTTACGTCGATTGCGGCGGATAACACTGCGGGATTCTAAGGCATTTTTGATTTGCTGGCCTCGGTGGGTCAACTCTGCACCCCAAATAACTTTATCTCCTTGCACAATCGCTAACCCAGTGGTTTTGGAACCTGGGTCTATTTTTAATTGATGTGAGTTTACATCACGATTGGCTATAGAAAATTTCAAGATTATTGTGAACGGATAGCGCCGATAAACTGCGGCTTTCCCTTGGGTTAACAACCTCCTTGCTTCCCCTGGGGGAATTAAATTTAGCGGTTGCTTATTAGTGTCTAGAACAAAAACAAAATTAGACATTTGTCCTCCTATCGCTAGGGTAATGTTTTCCTCGATTAGGTTAAAAAAGCTTGTTAGGCTTAACTCACTTCCTTAGCTAAATAGGGATGTTTAAAGTTAAACGACAGAGCTAAAAACTGGAAAGAATTCTTAGGTGTCATGACTTTTTTAACGTAGTCCTCTAAAGACTTAATCTGACTATCTTTTCCACTGTTATCCAGTGTTTAGCTGATAGCATTTTAAGGTATTTGTCCTTGGTTGCCTGTTTGACCGCCTGTTGGTACACCAGTATCTCTTCCAGTTTGACCACCAGTTTGACCGCCAGTTTGACCGCCAGTTTGTCCTCCGGTTGGATTGTTTTGGTCTGTTCTTGGTGGTTGGGGAGTCACGGGATTGCGCTCGTCTTCAAATTTCCGCAGTGGGTCATCATTAGTGGTGATACAATTCGTAGAGAGCGTACTAGCTCCACCACGGGAATTGACATTACACAAACCTTCAATCCAGACTTTTTGAGTCTCTAATCCTGCTAAAGTCTCTTTTCTCACTTTATTGAGAATTAACTGCACATTCGGAGATTCTTGGGCTACTAATGCTTCTTGTCCTGGCCCTAATCCTGTAGCTAATTGGCTGGTTTGATAAAATTTCTGCAAGTCAAAGTTTTGTACTGGACTGATTACCCCATTGTTAACGGTAACTGTTTGACCAGCTTGTAAAGTTTGGGTTTGCGTTCCGCTAAGATTGGTAACTGTAACAGGTAAATTAGTTAAATTAAAAACTTGAGTAGTATTCGTAGCACCGTTATGAGTTACAGCTACAGCCCCACTGGTAACATTTGGGGGTAATATATCTGAACCAGGTGGTGGTGCGGCTGCAATAATGTTAATCCGACTTTGAGGCGTTTCAATTGTCGTTCCCGTACTACCAGCCGCACTGGCGATTACAGCCGTACCATTTTGCAATTGAAAAATAGTTTCTGCTTTGTAAACGCCGTTAGTGATTTCATAACGCCGGAGTCCTGGCTTAAATAGAAAAGTCGCACTAGAACCAATCCTCGCCAGCGCACCTTCGTTAAATAATAATTCAGCCCGCGATCGCGTTTTTGTTTGTAGTGCATCTAAAGGAACCAATACATCAGCCTTTTTCGCAGCGCGTGGTGGTTTATCTTTCAATAACAATTGCACTTGATTTTGCAACTTGTAAACTTCTGCACGGGTAAGTAAATCTTGCTGCGCCAATGCTGGAGTTATCCAAGATGCTGTCAGACATATCCCCACAATTAGCTTTTGACTTAATGACTCCATCCCCACTCCATCACAACTTTAAATAAAAGTGATAATTATAATTAGAACATTTGTTCTGTGATTTTCGACTACAAATAGCGATCGCTTTTTTCCAGATAAATACTGTTACGTTTAATAAATATCCAATGCCCCATGCCCTACATTTAATAAACTGTTACACAAAATGAGTGTATATTTGCATCTCAGTAAAGTTTACTTTCAAAATGAGACACCATAAATTAATAGTGCTATTTTAATAATTGAAGCTACAAAGCTTCCCTGGCAGATACAACAGCCAAGTAGACAAAGTCCACGCTAGTTAAGAGGTAAAAACGCTGTTACATAGTCTGTCTCGTCAACAAACAACAACACCCAACTCGAAAGCTAATATTTCCTCAATGTGGTAAAGAGGGGGTAATACAAGTAAACGTAATTACATAGCGAGAATGTAATTAGTAATTGTAACCCCGTGTGTCCTGAGTAAACAGAGGAAATCACTAAGCAAGTCGCAGCTTGGGTGTTGTTGTATTTATGGGGTTTTATGGCTAAACTTTTTGACTCGATCACAGAAGAATTACAAGAATTCATTAACCAGCAGCACCTTTTTTTCGTGGGTAGCGCACCTTTAAACCCCACAGGTCACGTTAATCTATCTCCCAAAGGATTAGATAGTTTTCGCATTCTCTCCCCCAATCGGGTAGGCTATTTAGATTTAACAGGTAGCGGTAACGAAACCTCAGCACATTTGCAAGAGAATGGGCGCATTACCTTTTTATTTTGTGCTTTTCAAGGCGCTGCTCGAATTTTACGCCTTTACGGTCGCGGGTATACAGTATTACCAGATTCCCCAGAATGGGACTCCTTTTATCCTCTTTTTACAACGCTTCCTGGATATCGCCAAATCATCATAGCTGATATTGAACGAGTGCAAACTTCTTGTGGATTTGGCGTACCACTTTATGAATATCAAGGACAACGCGAGATTTTAGTCGATTGGGCAAATAAAAAAGGCGAACAAGGCGTTAAAGAATATCAACAGCAAAAAAATCTCATCAGTATTGATGGCTTACCAACTCCATTAAACAATTTACCTAGAGATTAAAGGAAATAAGCAGAAAAATTACTATTTTCTTCTTACCACATGCCCCATAATTTATGAATTATTTAATTCTTCCACTAACACCAGAAGATGAACCTTTTCTTTGGCAAATGCTATATGAAGCAGCACATATGGCTGAAGAAGGTAATTTAACTATACAGGATGCCATGAATCATCCCGAAATAGCTAGATATGTGAAAAACTGGGGTGCTAATGGTGATATGGGATTTCTGGCTAGTTTAGTAGATAGTAATCAGCCTGTAGGTGCTGCATGGATAAGGTTACTGACTGGCGAAAATCGCGGTTATGGTTATATTAATGACGAAACGCCAGAATTGGCGATCGCAATTCTGCCAGAATATAGAAATCAAGGCATAGGTACGCAATTACTCACTCATTTATTAGCCGCAGCTAAAGCCTTTTACCCCTCAATATCATTGAGTATCAGAAGTTCAAATCCTGCTTTACGTTTATATCAAAAATTTGGTTGGCGAGCGGTTGATGGTAGTGAAGTCATCAACCGAGTCGGCGGTACTTCTTTCAAAATGCAACTTGATTTGTCATAATCAAATCTCTCCCGCTTCTAATCCCTATTTATCCCGATAAAATTCATATTGTGAAAGCACTTCTGTTTCTTGTTTAGCTGCTTCTAGCCATTCTTGCATAGCAGGAAGTTCTAAAATTGCCTCTGCATATTTCCGAGAAATATCATCTAATTGCACATCGTAAGTCATAAACCGCAATACTACAGGGGCAAACATAGCATCAGCAATGGTAAATTTACCAAATAACATATCGCCATCAGCCGCAAATTTTTGGCGAAATTCTTGCCAAATACTAGTAATGCGGTCAATATCTTTTTGCACTTCGGGATTTAACCCTTTTCCAGGGAACTTAGCACGGCAATTCATGGGCATATTCTGCCGCAGATTGATAAATCCTGAGTGCATTTCTGCACTAATAGAACGAGCTAAAGCTCGATTAATTTTATCTTCTGGCCACCAATGCAAATCAGGAAATTCTTCAGCTAGATATTCGCAAATAGCCAGAGAATCCCAGATACTTTGATTATTATCTAAAAGTACAGGTACTTTTTTTGAAGGCGAATATTCCTGAAGTTGAGATGCAGTTTCTGGGGTGTAAAGAGGAATGCGAATTTCCTCAAATTGCACCCCAAGCTGCTTTAAAGCTAACCAAGGACGTAATGACCAAGATGAATAATTTTTATTACCAATTACTAATCTAAATTGCGTCATGTTGATTTTTATTACCTGTACAACTGCTCAATCCACATAAATACATCAACTTCCGAACCGGAAGAGTAGGACTTTCCACTTACAGGATCGTAAGCTTGCCAATAAATATTACCTTGGCGATCAACCTTTTGGATAACCTCTAATTCTTGAGAATCTGATAGTAGTATTTTTACGGTATTCTGCCAGAATTTATGCAGTATTTCTTTGATTGAAGTGAGGATATTACTAGCTTTAGAAGTTATTTTTATCTCTTCTGGTTGTAGGCATCTCAATTCATTCCTCATAACATTATTCCTGATAGATGCTCGTGACAACAAAACTCTAACAACACTTGACTAAATAATCAAAACATGGCTTGTATAGTTGCTATAAATGCCATTTATAGATATAAAAAACACGAATATAATATTTTTGACAAAATTAAGTCAGCTATTGACGCTGTGTTTTAGCATAACTAAGTATCAAAATCTTTCTTCCCTTACACCTAGCTCCTAACCCCTAGTCCCTAGTCCCTTTGTCAATTCGCCATGAAACTCTCCCAACTTCGAGCCGTAGTTGCTGTAGCAGATTGTGGTAACTTTAGTGAGGCAGCTTTAAAATTGCAACTTTCCCAACCTGCCATTAGTCATGCGATCGCTACTTTAGAAGAAGAATTAGGTGTACCTTTGTTTGCAAGAGGTCGTCATGGTGCGATACTTACACCTGCGGGAGAGCGTATTGTCTATCATGCGCGTCAATCATTACATCATCTAGGGATGATGGCACAAGAAGCGAATCTGTCTAAAGGATTGCATGGTGGACATGTGCGGATTGCAGCTTTTCGCAGCGTTGCTACTCATTTATTACCAAAAGCGATCGCACAATTTCACGATCAATTCCCAGAAGTAGCTGTAACCATCATAGAATGTCTTTCCTACTTAGAGGTAGAACATTGTTTACGCGAAGGACGAGCTGATCTTGGCGTCACTTATTTACCTACTAGCGATGAATTTGAAGCCTGGGAAATTATTAGAGATGAATATGTCGCTTTGCTACCACCAAACGCCAAAGTTAGCAGCCCACAAATTACTTGGGAAGATATAGCAGTATATTCACCAGTATTGTTATCTTGTTTACCCTGCGGGCGCAATCTCCACAATCACATGAAGTTTGTCGCTAATTTCATTCAAACTAACAGCGATATTCAAGAAGACTCTACAATTGTCAGCCTAGTCAATCAGGGACTCAGAGCGGCTATTATTCCTCAGCTAGCAGCCGTACCAATTCCTCACAATGTCCAGGTATATAGTTTACCAACACCCCTGGAAAGAATCATGGGTGTTGCAATTTTAGCTAATGGGCTGCAAATTCCGGCTGTATTCACATTTTTAGAAATGCTAAAGAAATTTGACTTTTACAGCCTAGCAAAATCAGCTTATTTATAGTCAAGGTTGGGTAATTAAATATAACGGGCAAGGGATGTCATTAGTCATTAGTCATTCGTCATTAGTAAGGGGTTCAAGTCTATTTATGTTTTGCAATATAGTTTGGTTTATTTACAGCAGATTGCCAGTTGGTGACGTAGAAACGATCGTTGATTGTAGGGGCACTGGCACTGCCATGCCCCGAAGCGCGTACCTCATAACAATTTGAAGAATGATCGCTACAAATGTAGCTACAAATGTAGGTTGGGTTGAGGAACGAAACCCAACATATACAAGGCTTTGGGGTGTTGGGTTTCACTCCGTTCAACCCAACCTACGTATCTGTCGCTCATTAACCAGTATCAAAGACTGATTAACCAGTATCAAAGACTGATTAACCAGTATCAAAGACTGATTAACCAGTATCAAAGACTGATTAACCAGTATCAAAGACTCATTAACGAGTATCAAAGACTGATTAATCAGTATCAAAGACTGGTTCGCGAGTATCAAAGACTGATTAACCAGTATCAAAGACTGGTTCGCGAGTATCAAAAACTGATTAACCAGTATCAAAGACTGATTAACCAGTATCAAAGACTGGTTCGCGAGTATCAAAGGCTGATTTGCAATGACTAATACCAATTCAAATAATCTTTGCGACACATCAAAATATTCTAGAGGGCATGGCAGTGCCAGTGCCCCTACAATCTGTCGCATTATTTTTTCCAATTGGTATAATTTGCCAAGTCCCTTAATGACTGACTGGTGCTTTTGCTCCTGCTCCACCTTTACCTAAAAACAGCAATAAAGGCAAAGAACAAAGAAAGGCTACTCCCACTACCCGAAATATATCTGCAAAAGATAAAACTGCTGCTTGGATACTTACAGTTTGACTCAGTATGGTTAGTGCTTGTTGTTGCGCTGTGGTTGCATCCATACCTTGACTTTGCATCGCCGCAGTTAGTAAATCAAGGCGCTGAGTTGTTTCTGGATTATAAGGGCTAAGGTTTGTTAATAATATAGCGCGATGAAAAGCTTCCCGTTTATCTAGCAAGGTAGTGAGAATCGCAATCCCCATACTGCCACCGAGTTGTCGGGTAAGGTTGTAAAACCCAGAGCCAGCTGATACATCTTTTTTGGGAAGCGATCCTAAAGTTGCTAAACTCAAAGGTAAAAACATCAGTACTGTAAAAGCCCCACGCCATACCAATGGCCAAAATAAATCGTCGGCTCCTGTTTGGGAAGTAAGTTTGGATAAATCAAACATCACCATAGCTGTACCTACACCACCGATCGCAATTAAAATTCTGGCATCGATTTTGGTGGATAATTTACCTAACATCACCATGACAATTGCTGAGGCTAAAGCACCAGGCGCTAGTAACAGTCCTGTTTGGGTGGCGGTAAAGTGGAGGATACTTTGAGCAAAAATTGGCACAGCAAATAGTGCGCCATATAATCCCATGCCAACAATTGCAGATAAGACACTCCCCGCAGCTAAGGAACGGTGATGCAACACTCGCAAATCTACAGCCGGATGAGGTGTTTTTAATTCTTGCCAAATAAATAGTATCAATCCTAGCGCACTGGCGATCGCTAAACTGATGATGAAGCCAGAAGAAAACCAGTCTTCTTTTTCCCCTTCTTCTAAAAAGGTTTGCAAACAGCCAATCGCCACCACCAATAACCCAATACCTAACCAATCAACCGCTTGGTTTTGTGCTTGACTATTATCTTGATCTTTGGGTAAAAACATCCAACACATGGCTACAGCCAAGATCCCAAAGGGAATATTAACAAAGAAAATCCAGCGCCAACCTAAAGCATCAGTCAAGTAGCCGCCTAAAGTCGGGCCAATAGCAGGGCCGGAAATTACTCCTACCCCAAATACTGCTTGGGCTAAACCTTGTTCGGCTGGGGGAAAGGTTTCAAATAAGATGGCTTGGGCTTTGGCTAGCAATCCCCCACCAAATAATCCTTGGGCGATGCGAGAAATAATCAACATCGGGAGATTAATCGATAGCCCACAGACAACAGAGGCGATAGTAAAGCCAATTAGAGAAAAAATAAAGTAACTTTTTTTACCAAAGTAATCACCCAACCAAGCGGATAGGGGAATTAAGACAACGTTAGCGATCGCATATCCGGTAACTACCCAGCCAATCTCACTGACAGTAGCCCCTAAGCTAGCTTGCATCGAGGTCAACGCCACGTTAACAATGCTGGTATCAATTACCTCTAGTATCGCACCTAAAGCCGCCGAAAATGCGATCGCCCACTTTAGCGGCCCTTGAACATAGCCACCTTGATTTACTTGAGTAGTCATTTGTTATTTATTGGGCATTTGGCATTGGGCATTTGTCATCCTTGTCCTCCTTGTCCTCCTTGTCCTCCTTGTCCCCCTTGTCTCCCATACAACCACCTATACGCTACGGTAGCGTATCGTATATAATTGGTCAAGGGCAATAAAGGTGAAAAAACTAGGTATGAGTAAGCAAATAAATAGCCCTAATGGACGCCCGCGTAGTACCCATGCTGACAAGGCGATTTTGCAGGCGACTTTGGAAATACTTGCAGAGGTGGGATATCAAAGCATGAGTATCGAAGCGATCGCATCTCGCGCTGGAGTTGGTAAAACTACTATCTATCGGCGTTACACTTCTAAAGAAGAATTAGTGGCGGATGCAATTGAAAGTCTGCGGGCGGATTTTATCATCCCTGATACCGGTAGTTTTTGGGGAGATATGGATATTGCCATTGAGAATGCGGCGAAAAAAATTCACAGTCCTTTAGGGCGAGAAACACTGGCTTTAATTATCAGTACAGCATCTAGCAATCCCCAATTTGCCCAAGTCTATTGGACAAAATATACTATGCCTCGCCGCGAAGCTTTTGCCATAGTTTTAGAACGGGCAAAAACTAGAGGTGAAATTCACCAAAATGCTGATATCGATTTGATTTTTGACTTGCTGAGTGGATCGCTATATTACGCCATTATCTTTAAACCTACAGATGAGCCTGTCGAAACTTACATGCGCCGGATTACTCAGCTTTTACTTCAAGGAATTGGCAATCAATCATCAACTAAAATTTAGTTTTATATACTCTGATTAGAGAAAAATATTATCTGCCAAAAAGTTTTTTTGACTCAGGTGTGGGATAATGAAAACCTTTACACATCAGAATTTCAGATTTTGAGTATCAGGAAAACGTATGTTTGGGGATCAAAGTTTTTGTAAATTTTCACCACAGTGATGATTGCCGAGTCTGCCGTGGGGATCACGTAAGTTCAAGGGATAGATAACTGATTGGAGAACTTGTGGCGAAAATAGCTGTCAACAATCAGTTTTAAATGGGATGATAAAGTAACAACAGAGAGCAGGGATTAATTATGATTCTTCCCTTGTTTCTTCTGGTCGTAGGATAGCATCGCAATATCGGATTAGAGTTGTCAAGCGATCGCTAATTGTTTGCAGCCTTGCTTGTGCAGTTGACACCTGCCTTGCACCTTGGAAAAACATAATGTCAATTTCCAACAACCGCAGCTGCTTACTCATCTCTGTCCGATAAGACTGCTCTTTGGAGTCTTCCTCAGTTAAAGGTACAATCTGCTGTACAAACAATTGTTTTAAGGAGGCTAAACGCTGTCGCAGTTGATTCGCATTGAGTTGGGTGTTAGTAGCATCAGAGCGGAATTCCTCTAGAAAGCTAGCCAATACCTGATATTTATCTTTATTTAGAGACATCCAGTGCTAGTTAAGATAGTATTAATGTCAAGTAATTTTTTTTCTACAATAAACTTTCTTAAGCTCTTTTTAGAACTAGAAGCCTCAAATTATGCTTTGAGGCTTCATTTGCCAGCAATATATATTTGGGATGATGCAGCAAGAAACCCGCACTGGATGATTACCATAGGCAATAAAGGTATCAGATTTATATGACTTGATGAACTAGCCTTTGGACAACAGCATTTGCTATCGACAATGCTGTAATTTTTGTCCCTATCTGAAATTAACCACAGATCACCTCTAGTCCCCTTTGTATGAGCACTATAGTTCTTAATTCTTCAGTTGATATTCCTCTTCCGGATTGGCTTAAGAAATGCATAACCCATTCAAAAACTAGTAATGGCAATGCTGAAAGCGATCGCAGGTTTAATGATGCTAATTTAATTTGTCGTGCATTTGAATTTGCTTATCAACTGCATCAAGGACAATACCGTAAATCCGGCGAACCTTACATTTGTCATCCCGTCGCTGTAGCGGGATTACTATATGATTTAGGTGGTAGTCCTGCTATGATAGCAGCTGGATTTCTCCATGATGTAGTGGAAGATACAGATATCACAATTGAGCAAATAGGAGAGCTTTTTGGCGCAGAAGTTAGACAATTAGTTGAAGGCGTTACTAAACTTTCTAAAATTAATTTCAAAAGTAAAACAGAAAGTCAAGCGGAAAACTTTCGCCGGATGTTTTTAGCAATGGCGCAAGATATTCGCGTCATTGTTGTGAAGTTAGCAGACCGTTTACATAATATGCGAACTTTACAAGTAATGCCAGATGAAAAACGCCGCCGTATTGCCCAAGAAACCAGAGATATTTTTGCGCCCTTAGCTAATCGTTTGGGGATCTGGCATTTTAAATGGGAACTAGAAGATTTATCGTTTAAATATTTAGAACCTGATGCTTTCCGGCAAATTCAACAGCATGTTTCCGAGAAACGCACATCGCGAGAAGAAAAATTAGCCAAAGCTACAGCCACTTTACGCGATCGCTTGCAACAAGCCAGCATCAAATGTCTGGATATTAGCGGTCGTCCCAAGCATCTTTATAGTATCTACCAAAAGATGCAACGACAGCAAAAAGAATTTCATGAGATTTATGACTTAGCCGCATTGCGAATAATTGTTGAAACTAACGAAGAATGTTACCGTGCTTTAGCCATAGTTCATGATGCCTTTCGCCCAATTCCTGGTAGATTTAAAGATTACATTGGGCTACCAAAACCGAACCGTTACCAGTCATTGCATACTGGTGTAATTGGGCTGACAGGTCGTCCGTTAGAAGTACAAATTCGCACAATGGAAATGCACCATATTGCGGAGTACGGGATTGCTGCCCATTGGAAATATAAAGAAACAGGCAATTCTAACAATAGCCATTTAAGTACCACTGATGAAAAGTTTACTTGGTTGCGGCAATTACTCGAATGGCAAAGCGATTTAAAAGATGCTCAAGAGTATTTAGATAGCGTCAAAGATAATTTATTTGAAGATGATGTATATGTATTCACCCCGAAAGGTGATGTCATACCCTTAAGCCCTGGTTCCACCAGTATTGATTTTGCTTACCACATTCACACTGAAGTTGGCAACCACTGTGCCGGGGCAAAAGTGAACGGGCGCATGGTTCCCTTATCAACCCGCTTGCAAAACGGCGATATTGTGGAAATCATGACGCAAAAGAACAGCCACCCCAGCTTGGATTGGTTGAACTTTGTCAGAACCTCCGCCGCTAAATACCGGATTAAACAATGGTACAAGCGATCGCGCCGGGAAGAAAATGTGGCTCGCGGTCGGGAATTACTAGAAAAAGAACTGGGTAAAACCGGTTTTGATAGCCTGCTGAAATCAGATGCAATGCAGAGTGTCGCCGAAAAATGTAATTACCACAGCGTGGAAGATTTACTTGCCGGTTTAGGTTACGGTGAAATCACCCTAAATTTAGTGTTAAACCGTTGGCGCGAAGTCGTCAAAGCCCAACAACCCCTTGCTGTTGTTCAGCCATTTCTCCCCAAAGAATCAGCCGCAGCTAACAAAGCTTTACGCGATGCGCCTGCAACCTCCCGTGCCAGTGATTCGCCAATTGTTGGAGTAGAAGGTTTGGTATATCATCTAGCTGGCTGTTGTACGCCCATTCCTGGCGAACCAATTATTGGTGTAGTTACCAGAGGTAAAGGCATTTCCATCCATCGCCAAGGCTGTCATAACCTGGAATGCGTCGAATATGAACGCCTAGTACCAGTAGGTTGGAACCCAGCCGCCGAACATAGTTCTCGTCCCCATACTTACCCGGTGAATATTCAAATTGAAGCATTAGACCGAGTGGGCGTTTTAAAAGATATCTTATCGCGGTTAAGCGACCAGGGAATTAACGTCCGCTACGCCCAAGTAAAAACAGCAATTGGACAACCAGCATTAATGGACTTGGGTATAGATATACGCGATCGCCCCCAACTAGAACAAGTGTTTGTGCAAATTAAAAAAATGAGCGACATTCTCAATATTCGGCGCATCGGTCAAATTGACGAGTAGGGGCGGGGTTTTCCCGCCCTTTGTGCCAATGGTCAATGGTCAATGGTCAATGGTCAATGGTCAATGGTCAATGGTCAATGGTCAATGGTCAATGGTCAATGGTCAATGGTCAATGGTCAATGGTCAATGGTCAATGGTCAATGGTCAATGGTCAATGGTCAATGGTCAATGGTCAATGGTCAATGGTCAATGGTCAATGGTCATTTGTCCTCCTTGTCCCCCTTGTCCTCCTTGTCCCCCTTCCCTTGTCCTCCATGCCCAATGCCCAATGCCCATCACTTAATCGCCTTCCTCACTAATTCGGGAATTTGGGAAGGGCGTTCGGCTACGGGGACATGTGCTTCTTGGAAAGCCAGTAATTTATTTTGTGCTGTGCCAAAGTTGGGATCGCGGCCGATAATGGTGGCTAAAGTACCAGTTTGCCGCCAATGTTTGCCTGGGGGGGCGTGCTTCCCGGCAATATAGGCAATTACTGGTTTATCAATGGCTTCGGTAATGTAGCGAGCTGCGGCTTCTTCGCTACCGCCGCCTGGTTGCCCGACTAATACAATTGCTTGTGTGGTTTCATCCTCATCAAGAATTTGCAGCCATTGCAGAAATGATGAGCCAACTATGGTATCGCTGCCAATACTGACGCTAATCGATTGCCCTAAACCGGCTTTGGTTAATTCCCAAGCAACTTCGTAGGTGAGAGTACTGCTACGGCTGACAATTCCCACATTACCAGGGGTATAAAATTCACTGGGGTGAGTACCGAGAATAATTTTCCCCGGAACGATGATCCCCGGACTGTTAGGTCCGACTACCAAAGTTTCACAGGCTTCGGCTTTGCGCAGTAATTGCACCATATCTAAAGGTGGCACGCCAGCCGAGATGATGATAATCTGGCGAATATTCGAGGCGATCGCTTCTAAGGCTGCATCTAAAACTTGGTAAGGATTAACACATATAATAGTTGTGTCAATTGCCCCAAACTGTTTGACAACTTCCTCTACTAAATCGAAGACTGGCAGATCGTACAATTGTTTTCCACCAAATCCAGGATTTACACCAGCAACTAAATTAGTGCCATAAGCTTTCATTTGCGTCACATGAGTTGCTGTGATAAATTCACTGAAACCTTGGATGATGACTTTACTGTCTAGGGTTAAATTCATAAAAAATTACGGTAATTTTGCCATCCCAGCGCTATAAGTACGGGGAAGATATCAATACATGAGTTAACGATCGTCTAATTTGCACAATCTTGGGTTAAGACAGTCATTAGTCGTGTAAATAGCAATAACCAATGATAGATAAAGCGATCGCACAATAAATATGTGTTTTAGATTACACGAGTTTACAACAGATAATTTTGACTATATTTTACAAATATTGTGGAAAAAAACTGATTAATTCTAGGTTATGCTACAAAAATGTTAAACAAGTATTGCATAACACATTCACTTATTGTTACTTTTCCCAAAGTTCCGATGAATTGGGATCGCTAACACAAGTGAGTTGTTAATTACAATACTTATTCAACATTCTATTAGGTAGCGATCGCAGCTATTTTGATTCGCCGACTCTACCGTTTAGATACAGTTGACTTAGCCAAACGTACTGATTCTGCTACTGCTTCGTCTAGATTTTCGACTACGATCAGGCTATCACTTTGGGTTTTTAAGGTAGCTAAATATTTTCTAGCTGTGTTAAATTCTGAACCAGCCAGTCGGACTACTAATCGGGGAGAACCACTATCGCGACGGCTTCTTTGCCCGTTAGAACGGACAGATTGGGGTTTAATTTCCGTTTTATCTTGTTGAATAAATTTACCAATCACTTCAGCCAATTCTGTATCTTGGGAACTGCTACCCAAGAGATTGATCAAAATTACTTGTATGCTTTTATCAGCAGTCAAGATTTTTAAACTCGTATCTAAGCGATCGCAAAATGTCGTCTCAGCTGTATCGCTTAAAAAAGCATGGCGTAAATTTAAGCACAGTCCCGGCTTACCCCCAGAATTGACAACTAAATCTAAAGTTGCCAATACCGAACCTGTACCATTACCGAGAATGCCGATTTTACCGTGTGTTTCTCCACTATCCCATTTACCCCCATGACCGTTAGTCTCGCTATTTCCGTGAGATTTGACAATTTTTGCTGCCATTTGGGAAATTTCGGGATGTCGCCCAATCGCTCGTTCGTTAACTCTGACTTTACCATTCAAAGCCATAACTTGACCGGAAGCACTCACCCCTAGAGGATTAATTTCGACTAAGTCTAAATCTTTCTGGATGAATAACTGATACATTTTCTCGATCGCATCGCTAATCGACTGCATCAAGGCACCTTCTAAACCCAACTTTAAAGCTAATCTGCGGGCATAAAAGGGCGAAAATTCCTGTTCTACTACCACATATTCCATTTTTTCCCCGGCTGATTCCCAATCAATATCAGCTTCCTTGCAGCCTAAAAGCACTGGGCGACAGACCGCAGTATCTAAAACTACTGCTAAATATAATTCTTGCTTGGCATCATATCTTGACTCTGCCAATATCACCTCTGGTAACTCGCCCCAAATTGGCAAATTGAAGATTGTTTGCGCAGCTGCGATCGCATCGATGGTTGTTTCTACAATCCTGACTCCACCTGCTTTCGCCCGTTCAGCTGCATGGACTTGCGATTTTAACACTACAGGATAACGAATTTTTAACCGCTTGAGATCGGTGGGATGATCGATTCTTTGAGATGGCAATACAGGAATGCCGATTTTCCCAAACCATTCTTTAACTTGGTATTCTAATAAATCCATGAACACGCACCTGGTAGCGACATTTGCAGAGTATTTCTGTAACTATTGCTGTTAATCTTTCACAGCAACTTGATAACAAACTTAGCTATACATACCTATAAAAATTTAATTTCATCAATCAATTTTATCTAATTCAGTCACTAAGGTAAATTAAACTTTACCACCCAAAAATTAGTAGTAGTTCCCCAATAGGTAATTAATCTCCTCAGTAAATTTCCCAGGTTGTCAGTGAATCATCATATTCATCAGCAACCGCGATCGTCAGGTATATTTAGCTTTTGACAATTCTTAGTGTACTTTGACACTCTCCCTTGCTACGCCACGGAGATTCTTAAAACATCGCTGTCTTAATATCCTGATTGCTCAGGTTCCCAGGCTCAACACGTTTGCACTCTTTGTGCGTGTTGATGTCTCCTTACGTTGTTTCGGGCGTTGAGGTTTCGCGGAGTCCCCACGTACCATATCAAATGCTCTATCTCTGATGGTTTTAGCCGCTCCAATATCAGCATGTGTCATGTGTCCACATTTAACACAGATGAATTTTTCACCGTCTCTATTAGATTTGTCCACATGACCACAATTACGGCATTCTTGGCTAGAGTGCTTAGGATTAACCTTAATTACGACCTTTCCTTGCTTTGCAGCCAGATACTCAATTTTTAAAGTCAAATCACTCCAACTTGCATCAGAAATAGACCGATTTAATGCTTTCTTTCTAGATTGACCATTGCTTAAAAACCTGCCAGTAGTTGAGTCTACTTTAACTTTGCAGCGTCTCATCATCCCTGATACATTTAAATCTTCAATAGCAATTGCATCAACATTTCTAGAAATTATTTTATTCGCAACTTGCCACTCTCTAGCTTGACGCTTATCAGCGATTTTCTTATGAAGTCTGCCTATTTTTTTGGTTTCTTTCTTGCGGTTAACACTACCTTTGACTTTGCGACTAATACGACGCTGACGTAGTTTTAAAGTGCCTCTTGTCTTTTTGTTGGTTGCAAACCTTGGATTATCAATTTGAGAATTATCAGAAAGATGTACCAATTTTGTTAAGCCTAAATCACAACCAAGGATTGATTTAACATTAGTCAATGGACTAGAAACATAGTCAGGTATGGTTTTATCTTCAATTCTTAATGATATGTACCAACCATCTTGACGCTTGCGAGTTGTTGCTGCTTTGATTGTGAATCCATCGGGTATTTGACGAGAATGATAAAATCTCATCCAGCCTAATTTGGGTAGATAGATTTTATTTTTCTGGATTTTAATACCCATCGTCATCGTGAAAGATGTGAAATTAGAACGATTTTTGAATTTTGGGAATCCACGACCGTCAAAAAAGTTCTCATAGGCTTTATCTAGTCTTTTAATATTTTGTTGCAACGCTGTTGAGTCAATGCCAGCAAACCAAGGTCTAGCTTTTTTAAGCTCTGGTAGTGCAGCATCTTGAATCATTCCAGCATTACGGCGTGGATTTACAGGATTACCTTTTTTATCGATTTTACTTTCTTTCCAAGGTTCACCCGTTGCACCATTCTTGCTAACAAAACAAGTAAGCGGACAAGCTTCAGCTTTAGTCCTTATATCACAATATTCACCCATGATAAATTGTTGAGCATATTGGGTTAATCGGTCATTAAGACACCAGTTATAGTGACTTCTGAGCATATCTACCCAATTACTCATTTTTGTTGATTGTGTTGCATTTGGTCTGAGTTTGTATACATAGTTTGTTAGCAAGTTTAATCACCTCCTTGTTTTTTTTACTAAATATATACTCACATAAATATGTTCGCATTATGTGCACAAATAATGAAAAAAGATTTACATATTCGGATTACCGAGCGCAGACTTAATAAGTTGCGTTTATTAGCAGTGGAAAAAGAGAAAACAATTACTCAAATAGTAGAAGAATTGATTGATACCCTGCCAGAACCAAAAAGAGAAAACATCACTCAGCCCTAAAGGGCTTCCGGCAGCTTTCATCCCTTGCCTAAAGTACGCTTGGACGGCGCTGTGCGCCTGTTCCTCAAGGGCTTTCAGCTAGCCTTTTTTGTAAATGCTCAACTCAAGCTCAGTAGCAGCGATGCATTTTATCTGCCTTGGGAACTGAGGGAAAATAACCAAAGATTTTATTATGCCCATTTTTTAGGAGTAATTTCTCATTTCTGTAAGATTGTCAAATAGTACTTGAATTGGGGGACAACTAGGTAGAGACAGGTAATTCCTGTTCTGTAGATTTTTGGTGAAAACTCAGAATTTGTGTTAGAAAGTTGGTCAATCTGATTCTCTGGCTCTGGTTGCTTAAACTGTGCATCTGCATTCCAAAAACGAAAGTCCGAACTTTCCCTCTCTCGAAGATAAGAAACACTATATAGAAGAAACCTCTATGAAAGTAGCCGTTCAGCAAGATGACCTACAGCTACTAACCAAAACTTTGCAGGAACTATTTCTGGCCGAAGTCCCGTTTGGTGGAGCCTTCCAAGTGAAGTGTGCTGTCAATAATGATGAACTAATGATTCTCATTCAACATCCAACAGGCTTGACAGTTGACACTCACACAGTCTTTCAAGTACTTGAGGATGCCATCCAGTCACTACTAAGTCATCGGCATGAACCTATACAATGCTTTCTGCGAGTATTGGGTGAAAAACGTCCTTATACCAAACGTTCCCTCTATATTAATCAGAGGGTAGAAATTGATGAGATAAATACCTATAATCCGCAACAGCCAAGTGTTGCCCAAGAATCTACGGTTAATGCCTTTGGTAATGAGTTAAATTTCCCTTCTTTATCCGATCCTATACCGGAGGACAGAAGCGATGAAGTTAATTCCGACTTCACGCCAACTGATGCCAAAACTGCATTCAGTGATGAGACTGATTCGTCTTATACACCACCTATATTTGGCCGTTCATTCGCTGATGAACTTGATGAGTCAGTCACTCCCCCTGATTCCACACCAACATTCAGCGATTTCAACCACGAATCTGATGCAGCCTTCGCTTCTACTATCTCTAATGGTTCCTTTAGGGATGACATTGAGGAAGAAGCACCCTTCGATCCCTTAGCAGACGCACCAAATTTATTAACTTCTAAGTCCAAAAAACCCATCAAGTTGATATTGTTGGCTGTAGCTGGTGTAGGCACTTTGGTTTTAGGTAGCGGAATTTACTTTCTTGCCAATCCTTGTATTCTTTCAAATTGTCCAGCAATACAAAATGCAGAACAATTAACAACTGAATCTAAACGCTTAATGCGTCAGGCGAAATCTGAGCAGCAATTAGTCACAGTACAACAACAAATCGAAGCTTCCAAGAATGAACTAGCACAGATTCCTGGTTGGTCGCTGAATAAGGGCAAAATTGAGGAACTGCAAGCTAATTTAGCTAGTTCGACCGAAAAAATCGATGGGGTAGTCAAAGCTTTACAAGCAGGAACTTTGGCTATGAAGAAAACCCAAAGGCCTACTGCTAACTTAGAGGAATTACAGGCAAGACAAAAACTATGGCGAAGAGCGATCGCCCCATTAGAAGCGATCGCTGCTAATAGCGAATTGTACAATTTAGCTCAAGTAAAATTGCTGAGTTATCGTGCTGGATTGAACGGTATTAATCAGCAATTACTCGTAGCTGAAAAATGGCTCAAAAAACTGAATGCAGCAAAAGCTGTAGCGAATGCCGCCGCCCAACAAGAAACCACAATTAAATCCCTAAGAGACTTAATCAAAGTTCAGTCTACTTGGCAAGTAGCAGTTAATGCTTTGATTATCATTCCGCCCAATAGCTCAGAATATCAACAAGCACAAGAACTGTTAAAAGAATACAAACCAAAATTAGCAACAGCACGCAATCGCGCCACTAAAGAACAACTAGCCGCGAAAACCTATCAACAAGCTATTAACGCCGCCAAGCAGGCTAAAGAGTTTGAGCAGAAGCAACAATGGCAAGGGGCTGTTGCTCAATGGGAACTAGCTTTACAATCGGCTAAACAAATAAATGAGGATAGCTTTCAATATCGTCAGGCACAATCTTTAATTGAACCTTATTCTTCCACCCTGAAACAGGCACAAGCAAAACTAGAAATTGCTAATAATTTGCAAAAAACTCGTACCGATCTTAATAAAGTTTGTACTCAGGGGCTGCGGATATGTACTTTTACTATCAGTAATCAAGAAATTAATGTCCAGTTAACCCGTGAATATGACCAAGCAAGGCAAAGTAATATACCCGCAAATTCGGGGAATCCGGGAATGATTGCCAATGGCAATAAACACTTAGAAATTTTACGGCAAGCCCTTGGTGTAATTAGTGACAATGCGAATATGTCTTTGGCTATCTACGATTCCCAAGGTAGACCAGTATATAAGCGATCGCTAGAAGGGTAAATTTTGATTATAGGGCATAGGGCATAGGGCATGAGGCATGGGGCATGGGGCATTGATTGCCCTGTGTCTTTGTTTGTGCTTGCCCTGAGGACTTTTTGATCACTAATGGATTTTCTCATGCTTATGGCTAGTGGAATTTATGCGATCGCTAACATTGGTCGGTTTAAAGTGTTTGTTGGTGATGTCCATACTATTAAACTAGTTTGGCCGGGAATCTTGGACATGCTTAACAGTGGTAGTTATCCCCACACAGCATTGCAACAAGAATGGCAACAAGTCGCACAGCAGCGACATTTCACATTTCACACCCACCAAGAAATTAAAAACAATCCAGAAATTGTTGGTATTGAGCAGCTGGAACTCTCAAAAACCCCAGCAATCTCGTAGGGTTGGGGGTCACCCCGCCCCTACAATTTGGCATAATTTATTCTTTGGAGTTCCCTAACAACTGACAACTGACAGGCATAGCGAATCAAATTTGGCATCGAAGGCTGTATTCTCATATAGGGGAATTCTCGATTTAAAAATTACTCTATGTCAGCTGGACAAAAACTGCGTCAGTTATTAGCGCGTCCTGAAATTATTGTGATTCCTGGGGTTTATGACTGTTTGGGTGCGAAACTAGCCCAAAAGTCAGGTTTTGAAGTTGTGGCTACTAGCGGTTTCGGTATTGCTGCTTCTACCTTGGGTTTACCAGACTATGGTTTTCTCACGGCTACAGAAATGCTCTACAGTGTAGGGCGAATTGCTCAGTCAATTGATGTACCGTTGATTGCGGATTTAGATACTGGCTATGGTAACGCCTTGAATGTCATGCGGACTATCAAGGATGCTGTACAGTTGGGTTTGGCTGGGGTACTGTTAGAGGATCAGGAATGGCCGAAAAAGTGCGGTCATTTTGAAGGTAAGCGTGTGGTTTCCCTTGCAGAACATGCGGGTAAAATCCGCGCGGCTGTAAAAGCAAGAGGTGATAGCGATTTAGTAATTATTGCCCGGACTGATGCCCGTGCGCCACTGGGTTTAGAAGCAGCGATCGCTCGCGGTCGTGCTTATATTGCAGCTGGTGCAGATATACTATTTGTGGAAGCGCCCCAATCTGTTGAAGAATTAAAAGCGATCGCCGCCGCTTTTCCCAAAGTGCCACTAATCGCTAATATCGTTGAAGGTGGTAAAACTCCGCAGATGTCTCCGGCTGAGTTACAGCAATTAGGTTTCAAAATCGTCTTTTTCCCCTTAACTGCTTTATTAGCCGTCACAAAAATTATGACTGCTTGCTTTGAGCAGCTTAAAGCTCAGGGAAACACAGCGAATTTTGACCAATTAGTCAGCTTTCAAGATTTTCAAGCACTGGTTGGTGTTCCGCAATATCTGCAAATTGAAAAGGAGTTTGCTGCAGAAAATTACCAGCCAATTTCTGACAAAATTTAGTAATAATTCACCAGCAAAAATTTAACATGAGCGCTAACATTTCTGACATTACAGTCACAACCATCAATGGTGAGAATAAGCAATTGAGCGAGTACCAGGGGAAAGTACTATTAATTGTGAATGTAGCATCCTACTGTGGTTATACTCCTCAATATGAGGGGTTAGAAAAGTTGAAGCAAGAATATCAAGATGCTGGATTAAGCATTCTGGCTTTTCCTTGCAATGATTTTGGCGCACAAGAACCAGGTAGTAACGAAGAAATTGTTCAATTCTGTACTAGTAAGTATGGAGTGAGTTTTGAACTATTCGATAAAGTGCAAACTAAAGGGCCGCAAGAACACCCACTTTATGCGCGACTCACAAATGCAGTTGAACCAACCGGGCCTGTAGCTTGGAATTTTGAAAAATTTGTAGTTAATAAGCAAGGTGAAGTTGTCGCGCGCTTTAAAAGTAGTGTCAAGCCATATTCACCCGAATTAATTGCGACTCTCGAAAGTGAATTAGCAAAATAATCAATTCAAGGATGAAGGATAAAGTAGATAGGTGTCATTAGTCATTTGTCATTAGTCATTTGTCGATTGCCAAATTAAATGATCGCTTGACAAATTAATGTCCTTAAAAATATTTACTCTAAAACCCTTACTCAGTGGGGGTTTTACTATTTTAAGCTTAAAATAGCCTATAGCGTTGCAAATCCGTATATTCTCAACTTTTCCAGGATAAGTAGGTCGGTTATTTCTGATCACCGTATTTTTTCATTGACACAATTGCTTTGTAGGCGATCGCCTATCTTGTAATTCAACAATTTATAATTCTGGCACTTGAAGATTACGTTTATTACCTGCGTAATGCTTGTAAATAATTTCTGGAGAGTTGCCAACCCACCTTCCTACATCCTTCGCATCAATGTCAGCTTCCAGGCAAAGAGTAATAAAAGTGTGTCTGCATTGGTAAGGTTTGCGATATTCGCTGACTACACCCTGTTTTACCAGTTGAGTTACGATTCCATCGATATGTGTTCCACGTTGATTTTTGTAACCTTTCCAAGCATGATTGAGAAAATCTCCAAAGTCTACTATGCCGCCTTTCTTGCTTCTAAAGATAAAATCTTCTGGGTTACAGTTATCAGGTTTGATAGAGTCTAAAATTTCACGTTGCTGAGGACCAATCGGAAAACGTCTTTGGCTTTGGGTTTTTAATCCATCTTTGAGGGCTAACCCTTTAGTACTGATGGTAATTGCTTGCTCAAAATTAATGTATTTATCACTGATATGCTTCCATTGTAGTGCGATCGCTTCTGATGGTCTGCAACCAGTAAAAAATAGGAATTTTACTAAAGGGGCATAGTACCTGTAGAGTTTGCTCTCCTCAAATGCCTGAATTATAATGTCGCGTTCTTCCTTGGTAAAGGGATTAATTTCATACTCTGCCGATTCTGACTTTGGCATTTGAATATCTTTTGCCATACTTTGGAAGGGATTGGATTCAATTAGCTGACTCTTGAGCGCCCAATCACAGCAAGCATTTATATTTGTCAAAGTACGTTTAGCTGCATTAGCACTGAGATTTGCAAGTAAATAGTCTCGAATTGCGATCGCATCATCCAAGTTCTTTGTTGGTAACTTAGCAATATGATTGCGGTACTTGCGATAGTCAACGGCATAAGTCGAAGGACTAACCTGTGGTTTTTTAAATTCAGCGTATTTTTCCCATAATTCTCCCAAGTCATGTTGGGGGGTAGCTGAAGGAGTACTTGAGGTAATTGGGCTAACAGTGCTTAATGACGCTGCTGGTTTGTATTTAGCTAAACTGGCATCAAACTCTCCATAGTCAATATCCCTCTGGATTTTTGCTGCTAAAGTCGATGCCAAATGCCTTCCTAAAGGCGTATCATTGTGCCTTGTCGAAAGGTAGAAACGCTTGGTTTTTAGCTCTCCCGTCGGCGTAATAATCGGATGAGAAAAAACTAGTTGAAGACTGCCATTAGAGTTCTTGATTTGTACTGAACCTCGTGGGGCAAGATTTTGAGATATTTGAGATTCCATAAAAGCAATCAACTGGGGTAAAGACCTTTATCCTTCCACTTTACCCCAGTTTTACCCCAGAAACACTTATTGGGGTAAATACCTCTACCTTACATTTTTACCCCAGTTTTACCCCAGTTCTTTATCCCTGACTTTTCCCGTTATTTTCTTGATTGAGCGAGCGCGTACTATACCCCTAGCCCAAAGCCCTATTCTCTGCTAATTCATTGTCATTAATTTTAAGTAATTGAGAATAAACTGTAGTCTGAAACCCTTGCCATTTCGTTGTTTCACAACTTAACGGGAAAAGTCAGTTCTTTATCCAAACTACCCAAAATAACCCCAAAAATCTTTAAAGGCTTGTTTTGCAAGCCTTTGAATATCCAATAAAAAAGGGCTTGAAAGCCCTGAAGTACTTGATTTTGTTAAAGGCGGCACCCGGATTTGAACCGGGGGATGGAGGTTTTGCAGACCTCTGCCTTACCACTTGGCTATGCCGCCAGCATAGGCTTCTATTCATCTTACCTTACTTTTAGCTCTTGAGTAGCCAAAAAAGTAGCCACTAGGGCACGGGCTTAACTACACTAGCATAGCTCAACTAGCCAATTTAGATCAATATACGTATAACAAATTTATTTTATACACAATTTTAATAACTAAATAGCTATAAAGTTAATTAAATTGGAAAATAAGATTCATCCATATTGATGACTTAATTAATATCCCACTTTATGCATTAACTGTTTTTATATTATTAGGATATGGGCAGGTAAATGTCCTAGTAAATCAAGATATGAATTTTAATTAAATATGCTTAATATACAACTTCAAGAATCAATCCTAGCTCAACAACCTCAAGCAGATAAATCTATCCTTACTGAACTAATGCAGTTGGTTGATAAATACAACTTAAAGTGGGTTCCTTCTGACAAAGGTACTGGAGCTTACTTTGTAATGTCTCAACTTAGTGAAGCTAAGGGATTAGGCTCAGATGATTATAAAGATAATTGGGCTAATTTGACAGGGTCTGTTGGAAGAGACCTCGTCAAACCTTTAGATGGTGAGGTTAATTTGACGAGGAGTGTACAAAAACTCCCCGTCAAATCCTTACATGGTAGGGCTTCCAAATTAGAAGGTGAAAGGTTAAAGAAATTCAAAGATAAATACTTTCAAGTTACTGGTGAATCATTAGGTCGTATTAATTCCCTTTGGGTAGGTGATTGGTTCCATGCTTACAGCTACCTAGTGCAAGGACGTAGTGAGGCTTCTAAAGATTTCCAGATTCTAGGTGCTACTGCTATTAAACAAGGGGCAGACAAAGAACTTGGTATTACCCAAGTAGATAAACAAATAATTTACAGATCAGGTTGGAGTTCTGAGGAAGCATTGCAGAGAGACATTAGTTACCTAAGTTCAATGACCCCTTACACTCTAAAATCAGAAAGATCATTCCCTGACTTTCCTCAAAGCAAAACAACAGTTAGAAGATTTGATCTTATCCACCTTCAACCCCATAAAACCAAAGGTAGAGTTATCACCTGCTATGAACTTAAGAAGAATGTAATTGATTATTATGATTTAGTAGACTCTGTAGAGGCCAAGAGATACCCTGAAGTCCTTAAAACATACTTTGATACCCAACACGTTAAACTAATCCTTGTAGCTCCATTTGGAGGCACTGCTGAGGCATTAGATAAGTGCCAGCAATATGATGATGTAGAAATATGGAATGTACGTAAATTAACATTATTTCTATTAGAGAAAGCTAAGGCTTACCATAAGAATGACCCTTACTTTGTAAACAGCACTTTAGTAAATGAGTATGAAACTGTTAAGAAACTTTTAACCTTACCTAATACTCAATCTAGTAATATACTCCCTATGCAAAGTAGGAAAGCGATCGCAAGTTAAATTCACTATATAAAGAAGAAAGACCCCTAGATTATCACTCTAGGGGTCTTTTTTACATTGAATTTTTTATAAAGGTTAGAAGTCTCTGTTTTTCACCTTTGCCTATTTTAGAAGTAGATTCAACTACTACTTTAGCCTGATCAAGGGTAATAAAGTCCTCATCAAATATATAGTAACCATCCCTCTCCTCATCATAATACTTTGTAGTCAATGAGCATTCAATAGTTCCTAACTCTAGCTCTTTGGCTTTCCTAATAGCTTGCCAAGAATCCCAGACGTAAACATAACCTATCGCTTCTAGTAGGTCGAGACTATTGACATATTTACCTTCAATATACCCGTCACTATAGAGATAAAAGCAAAGCGGATGTAACTCACCCTTTTTATCCTTGAAATATTCAACATACTCTGGAGCAATATAAATTGTATCCATAAGACAATGCCTACTTGTTAAGTTCATTTATTAATTAAGGTATAGGGTATATGAATATTCAATTTTAATTAAATATGTTAGTTGCATTACCCTATCACCTAAAGAAAGTATTTTATATGATTGATGCTTATACATCAGATGATTTGACACCTAAAGACAAGAAAGAAAAGAGAGCTATGTATGATGCTTTAAAGGATATTTATCTGTTAGATACTCAATAAGTATCATTGGGAGTACTATGGTTAAAAGATTGACTAGATCTAGAGGAAGAGCTATGTCGATTATTACCTCTAATTTCATATCTCAGATCTCTAAAATCTTCTCTAAGCTCAGTAACCTTAGTATCAACACCTTCAATTGATTTGGTGATTTTTATATTATCTTCAGCACATTTGTTGCTATGAAGTTGATTATCCTTCATCAATTGACTTAAGGTATCTGAAATAGATTTTAATGTATCTGATTCAATTCTCTGCTTCTTAGACCATTCTTCAATAGCAGGCTTGATTCCTAGCCAATTAGCTATAAATAATGCCCCAACAATAGCTACAACTATTCCTAAACCCACTCCACCAGCTTGAATTAAGACTTGATCAACTATCTTATCTTGAATATTAGGAGATAGCTCTATTATGTTATTTTGATTTGGTTTCTCCTGTTGTAATAGGTCAGCCATAATATATTCCTTAATATTAATAAAGACCCCTACTTAATTAAAGTAAGGGTCTTTCTATTTATATAATTTGTAATTTTATTCTATGTACAAGCGATTCCATCTTAGATTACTACCACCTGCTGAAGGTGCTCTAAGTTGAAATCCCCCACCTAGATATTCAGTAGCAGAAGGTAAGTTAGTAGAGGTTGAGCCAGCATAACTAACCCCATCAGTTATATTATTTAACTGATAAGTAATAGTACTAGCTGCTCTTGGGCAGTAGATGAAGAAATCATATACCTTTTGAACAGTAAAAGTAGCACCAGTTATAGGAGTAACATTCTGTGTTGTACCATCCTTGGTTGTGAACTGCCACTCTGTATCTCCTCTAGATGTGCTGTACTGAAAACAAGCATAATTACCATCTGGATTATCAGTAGTAGTTGGATAACCGTCAAACCAACCTATATTAGTAGCATTAGGGTTCTTGCTGAACATCCCTATAAAGATTCTGTTGTTGGTATAGCTAGAATCAGGGAAGAACAAGCGAGCAAAGTATAAGAAACCTCCAAAGCCATTACTATTACTACCTCTACAATGTATTCTTGCATTAGTACTTATACTACATATAATATTTGTAGTATTAGGAGTTACGTTCGTATTTGTAGCACTAGCACTAGCTAGATTAGCCATATAAGGGATTAAATCATCACTGGGTGTAATGTGAGATACAGTGCCAACTGTGGTAGCAAATTGACCATACGTCCCTATAGAAGTACCATTCATTGGGGTAAAGCTAACCACAGGGTTTCTAGCTAAACCTGTTTGAGCAATGTATTCTCTACCATCTGGAGTTTGCCAATGGGGGAATACTCTACCAGATAAATTCCTAGCATAGAGCATGATATTGCCTGAACCAGGAGCGCTTGGTTTATTAGTACTAGATGTTATATTCTGAGTGCTAATGGTCTTAGTGCCAGTAATAGTCTGATCTGTATTTGTATAAACTATATTAGCTGTACTAACACTATCTAGCTTAACTTTATCAGCAGCACTCATTGATCCTGGAGCAGAAGTAGTAGCTGGTGTACCTGCCATAAAAGCATCAGGAGTTATTTTACGATTCCCTGCTGTACCTTCAGAGGTATCAACAATTGGTAATACATCATTAGCGCGGTCTAACTGATTACTCGCAAGAGATAGCTCTTCAGTTATCTTTTTATTAGCCATAAATTTTAAATTAAATTTCTTATAAAGTTAAAATTAATTAATATTGTCTTGTCTTAGTAAAAGTGAGTTGTCTTCTCTTAGAAGAGAATAACTATCTTCTCTTAGTAAGTTGGAAACAGGATTATTTGTAAAATCTTCTTGCAGTATATAAGAGCTATCTTCTCTTAAAAGGTAATCCCCATCTTCTCTTAGAAGAATACCCTGCAACTCTGATTGTTTAGGAGTTATCCAATAAATACCAGAGCCATTAGATCCAATAAATACTTCACCAAAAGTCTGTAAGCTTGCTGCCATACAGTTAGGATCATTAGCTATATTGAGATCTCCAGTATCTAATAGATTCCAATTATTACCTAAATCAACAGATTGATATACACCCCATACGTTACTGCGAGATCCAAAAGCATATACAGTATAGTCAGCATCTCCTTCTGCCCCAGATCCCTTACCAATAGCAGCAAGGATTACTTTGTCAAATCCTGTTATTGAGGTAAAAGTATATCCACCATCTACAGATTTAGCTAGTTTAGGGGAATTAGTAGAAGTAGAGCTTGAATATATCCACAGATGACCTGTTTGATTTGGAGCAGTCAATATACCTTGATATGTATGAGAGCTACTTAATCCAGTCGAAGGGTTGATTAATTGCCAGGTATAACTGGGAGATGTGGTTGAACCATTCCAAGTAGCTAACCACAATTGGTAATCCTTTATGTAATAGAACTTATTACCATTGACTTTGTCAGCAGCTAGAGTAAACTTCCAGCTAAATTGAGTGTAGGGATCTCCACCTGGCTTATCATCAGATGCACTAGTGATAAAAGTATTACCATTATTAACAGTCAAGCATGGCTCACCGTTGGTTCTACTAACTAAAAATACCCCTGGGGTAGTAGCTGAGTAAGCTATTCTAGGAGCCTGAGGAGTACCATCTATCCCGCTAGTAGAGGTAGATATTCCAGGAGGTAATGATGCTGTAGGTGTCCAAGTAGATCCAGCATCAGAGCTAACTAAAAGAATATTTCCATAGGGGCTAAAATTGCGAGTACCTGATAGAACCATATGCTGTGGTTGCTGCATACAGAAAGCTATATCCCTTGGATAATTAGCCCTATTACTATGTTGACTTAGTGTAAGGAAATAATCATCAACATGTAAGCTGGGATATTGATCAAACCCATTACCATGAACAAATGCTCCTATGTCAGCATTAGCTGATATTAATGAGGGAATACTACGTGTATTAGAAGCTGGTGGGCAGAACAAACCTAAGGTTACTAATTCCTCAACATGTTCTATAGGTAGCTCAAAATAAGCTGTAGTAGCTCTAGAATTAGTGGTCTTATATACACCAAAGAAAGAAGTGAAATAAAGTTCATCTGGCTTATTACTTGCTATGTGATTGTTATAAGAACAATCAGGCACATTAGTAGTTAAATAATGTGCATTAGCACTTGGAGTAGACCAAGGCATTGTTTGATAGGTATAAGTAATTTCACTCCAAGTTGAACCCGCATTAAGGGTTCTAAATATCCTTGTTTTAGCATAATTACCATAAGTCATTACAGTAACTTCTAATGGATCAAATGGGGATACAGCTATAGCTCCAAATCCAGTAGAGCCTATACCAAGAGTAGTATTAGTGTAATTAGTAAATGTACCATTTGTATTTAATTTACAGAAGCCTGTAGTATGTGTTATCCAGATAGTACCATTACTAGATTGAGCAATACGATTAATCTTAGTTAATCCTGCTGGTTGATTATCAACCTTACTCCAATTTAAACCTTTATCAGTTGATTTATATAAACCTGCATTTGCAGTGGAATAAGGGGTTATACTTGTTCCATTGTATAGAGTATATGGCTGGTCAGATAATGCTGCATATACTATATTTTGGTCGAGTTTATCAATGTGTACAGATCTAATAGCTCTAGATATATTCCATGAAGATTTTTGTACATAAGGAGTGCATGGAATTAAATTAGAGCTAATCCAATCATTACTACTTAAACCACCATTGAAAGTTAACCAAATGCCTTCATGACGAGTCGCTACAATTATATGATTACTATCATGGGGTGATACCTGAACCATAGAGCCAGTATGACGATCAGCATTATTGCCCCCAAAGTAGACATTTAAGCCTAATTTACTCCAAGTAGCTCCTTTGTTTGTTGACTTAAGGAAATCCCCTTTTACACCTTGGGTAGAATACTTTCCTGAACAGAGATAAACTACATTAGGATTAGAGGGATCTAGAGCAAGGTCTTCAACACCATACTGCTGTCCTGGAGAAGCATCAAAGTAAGGAAAGTTTGTAATTGCATCCCATTTATTAGTACTTGAATTAAGCTTGTAAGCTCCTCCTACGTCAGTAAATATATAAGATAGTCCAGCTTCTTGGGGATGATTTCTTACCCCTAAAATAAATCCCCCTCCACCTATTAAAACTCTATCTGCTTGATAGCCATTGACTACAGGAGGCTTATTTCCTGTAGATAAAATATTGCTATAAAATAAGCCTAATCCTAATGATAATTTCATATTAGTAATTATTAACTTTTATAAGCTATAACTTTTCCATAGCTTAAGGTAAACGCTGTGATATTTCCATACAATATAAATCCAACAGGTAATGCTACATTTATTGCTGGGACTGTTGTATTAGCACAAGTTAGACTAGTAAAATAAGCATTTTCTACCACCTGTATAGCTACCCATGAACCTGTTTGAGAGGTGTTAGTAGTTACAAAAGTGTGTCCTCTCTGCCCCAGTGACATCTCATTCAATGACTTGATTGAACTTACTGTGGCTTCTGTAGAAGCTCCTGTAGGTAGGGGCAGGGATGTATTCATTATCAGATTATCTTGCTGAGTTACATAAGGATCATCAGCAGTACCAGATCCCCTAGCACCTATATAAATAGTTTTGTTATAAGCGTCTTTAACTAAAATGTTAGCCATAATTATTGTTTAAACAGTTTATTTATTAAGCGGCTCTAAGCCAGATAATTGGAGCACCAGTAACTAAACCAATTGAAGTTGTAGGTGCTGTACTTGGTAAAGATCCATAAGATTGTGTAGCTCTTAGGCAGCTATTAAAAGTAGTTGAAACTGATGTAGTGCCATAAACATAACCAGCAACAGAAGCAGAAGTTCCTGCAATGCTAAATGCAGCAGTACCCCCACTTTGCATAAACGCAAGAGCATACCATCCAGGAGCAAGACTAGTATTAATAGTTGCTTCTTTAGCTCCTGTTGAATCTATAGCTACATCTCCAGCATCTACAATTAGGGAAGTAGGTGTGTTACCTGAAAGACTATAAATACCTAGTCTCCCTGTATTACCTGCTGAAGCTTGTGTAGTAACGTTGACACAAATCCTATCAAAGTTAGAGGCTACAGGTAAGTAATAGAATACATAGTAAATAAATCCTGTACTTAATGTACCAGTGGTAGGGTTGCCTGGGTAATGAGCCATATAATATCTTCCAGCTACAAATCCAGGATGAATACCAGCAATATTAGGTGCAAAGCTTCCACTCATTATGTATACCTCACTGTAGTAATTACATCTGTAGCTGAACCAGCAGTGTAGGTTAATGAAGTAGTACTAAATCCCCAAGTAATGCCTGTATTAAAGCTTATACCAGCACCTCCTAAGAAGTCTTGACCTATTACTAAGAATCCACCATTGCCGTATACTGGATAACTTCTAATGGGAGTCCCAGAAGGTGCAGAAGTGCTATCAAATAATTGAAAATATCTAGTACTTGCATTTACATTAGTGCAGGAGATGTTGTACACAGTACCAGCAGTGTTCTTAATATTAGCTCCAGCACTTGTACCTAAAGTACTATATACTGAAGTACCACTTGTAGGCATTAAGCGATCGCGTACAGCTAATACATCTGATTGAGAAGCTGCATTAGTAGGTAGAGGTAAAGAAGATGCAGATATAGGTTGTGTTACTCCAGAACCATCAACAGGGATTCTATTACTAACTAAGTTTGGTAGTTTTGTGGATAATATTCTCTTTATCAAAGAGATAATACTAAAACTTCCAGTATCTGAAGTAGCAGCAGAATCACCTGCAGAACCGAGGTCTGTGTCTATATTTGTTAATTTATCTATTTGAGTTAGCTGGTTAGTAGCAGAAGCATCTCCACTTCCACCTCCACTACCACCTAGAGAAGCAGCATTACCAGCAGAATCTACTATGAATACTGCTTCTGCATAATCACCATTTGTTAAAGATTTTCTCATGTTATTTAAGTTTTAATCATATAATTCATAACCAGATAAGGAGGCATATTTTCATGTGAACCATTACCACCTTGAGCATTAACAGTAATTCCACTATTAGCTGCATTTAAACTAATCCCAGTTCCACTACCATAGATACCGATGTTAGTACCTGACGTTAAGGCTTCAAATTCATTAGTTACAAGAAACTGATGACCTCCATTACTATCGGCAATATAATTACCAGTACCATCATTTCTATTGACCCTTACTTTATGGCTATGACCAGGATCATATACACCATGAGTATGTCCTGGATCATTTATAGAGTGGCTATGCCCTGGGTCATTAATTCCATGAGTATGTGAAGGTATTTGAGAAGTACTTAGGGTAACTGTTTCTTGACCACCAGATTGACCTAATGTTCTATTAGTTAATCCACTACCTTGACCAGCACCTATTAAACCTCTACCTCTTAAATCAGGTACTCTAAATGTAGTAGTTCCATTTCCGCCATAAGCGGTACCTAGAATGGCATATAAGGCAGGGTAATTGTTGATTGAATATTCACTGCCATTGCATAATAACCAGCCGCTAGGAACTGAATTACCCCCAAATGGTGCAATCATTCCAGTAGGTAATATCTGGGTAACAGGAATGGTTGAAGGTGAAATTCTATCTATTAATTTATCTCTAAGGTCAATTATAGAACCATTAAGAATTCCAGCAGAAGTGCTGATTTTAGCTAATGGAAAAGATTCATTAGGTAATTGACTAGATTGTTGTAATGTTCCATTACTAGCTACAAATACATAAACAGTAGAGTTATCTGGAACATTAAAGGAACCACTAGCAATAGAAACAATATTTCCATTACTAAGTAATATAGAACCTCCTAAATAATTAAAGGTTAGTCCTGATTGATGACTAACCTTTAATCTGTCGTAGAAATTATAGAATCTGGACTTAATTTGATCACTACCATCATCAAGATAATTATCAATTATCTTAGGGCCATGTCCAATAAAATCCTGACCATCTGGTATAGGGTATGCTATTTGGTTTGCATCCTCAGCATAGAAGATGTCTCCATCTTGAAATTGCCTTCTTGTCATCTTAAATTATTCTCAATATTTAAATTAAAAACTACTTAAAGCTACTCTCTTCCAAGAATTGCTAGCCACGCAAATATATAAATAAGTTGCAGATATAACTATATCTCCTGGATTACCAGCAACACCAGAGTTAGCTAAATCAGTAGCTAAAACAGTACCTAAGCTATTGCAATTTAGTTTACCATTAACAGTAGTATTACCATTGAGAGTTACCTTACCGTTATAACGATCTATACTGAAGGCATAATCTAGATAATTACCAGAATCATCATATCTATTTATTACAAAATTAGAGCCTGAATTAGAACCTGCTTCTGCTGCTTCATTCTTAAATATTTCCCATCTATTTGCTCCAGTATTACTTGAAAATCTTATACAAGATCTATTACCACTAGATGATTGAATATTTACCCCAGGAGTAAATATTCCAGAAGGATTAACAGTTAAAGTATTATTAATAACAGTACTACTATTAAAATTAGTTACTCCATTAAAAGTAGGAGTACCTTGAAATACTGGGCTATATGTAGGAGCATAATAAGAAAGAATATTCCTTACATGTTGGGTAGTAGCTATTCTAGCTGAGTTATCAAAAGGATCAGAAGGTGTAGTAGATGTAGCAACACCAGTAAATGATGGACTATTTAATGTAGCATATGACGTTAGTTTATTAGTTACCCAGCTAGTATTAGCAACCCTTGTAGAATTATCTCCAGCAGATGGATTAGGAACATTAACTGCTCTACTAGCTCTGTTAATATCCATGCACCATCCAATTAAATTACCTGAGTCATCATAACTATTAATAGTTAGATTACTACCAGCATTACTACCAGACTCAGCTACCTCAGATTTAAATATCTCCCATCTAGTTAAACCATTAGTATCACTAAATCTAATGGTTGATCTAGCTCCACTAGCTGTCTGAATATCTAGACCTGGAATATTAGTACTGCCTGGTTTAGTTTTTAAAGTATTATTAAAATTAACTACACCTGAGAAAGTTGGACTAATGATATTAGCTTTTAAGCTAAGGTCATTAATTATAGATTGGATTTTATTATATACAGCATCCTGAGAAGTAGCTAAACCAGAACCACTCCAGCTTACTCCATAAGGAACATCAGAACCTAATATTAAACTTCCATTTACCTCAACAGGTATCCTCATCCAGTAAGTATCATTTGTAGGTAATATACCTGTAATTGGTAGAATACTTCTAGATATATATGTTCTGTTTAGATAATTTACTAAATCACGATATTTATAAGTAACTTCTGAACTCCAGTTACCTCTAGGGAAAGGCCCACCTATATTAGCTGAAAGGTTAGTGTCAGAAGCAATTAATTGTGCTATTCTTAGTGCTCCTGTATCTAGTACATCATTTACCATTCCAGTAGGAACAAGATTGGCAAGCTGCACAGGAGTGCTATTAGGTACTAAGGCATAAAAATCTAGAAGGGCAGGTTCAATTAAATTACCTTCTCCATCAGCCTTAAAGAATTCAAACCTATAAGTTATCTTCTTAGTTTCTGATTCATCTAAATTTATATCTACTACACCATTAGTAATGGTAAATACACTAGGCTGTGTAAGATATATAGAGTCTGGATTAGCACTAACTTCTATAAGGTTACCTGAAAGAGTAACTCTCAACTTACCTGTTATAGGATTGCCTCCAGAATCTAGGAGAGTTCCTAAAATCTGACTCATATTTAAATATATTTAAATTAATTATTTTTATAAAAGTGTGTAAACAATGAGTTGATTATCATCAAGTATTAGGTAATCCTTAATAACAGAATCATCAAATTTAATATCTGCTTTACACCAGCAAGGCCCAAAGAGTTTAATTAACTTTTTAACTAGTTCTACTTGAGGAGTATCTCTATACATTGTCTTTAGGTATACAGTATATTCCCAACCTGATTTACCTAATGGGTCTTGTCCTAATTTAGATTGCCCAAAGATAAAATCTCCTCTACCAGCAATCTCATGTGGTATCTCAAAGCAGAATAAAACTGTACTAAGAGCTTCTCTGCTACCTTTATTAGACCAGATTTTAGTATAGGAGTAGAATAATAAATTTCTTTTATAATTTTCTTTCCAGTTTTTATCCCAATATATGCCTGTAAAGCCACATAAAGGAGCTAAGAAATCAAGCCAGTTAGAATCACAAGTTAATGGGTTAAGCTGCCTTTGCTGTAGATCATCAATCTTATCTTTAGTTGATATTAATAACTCATCCCAGAAGGTTACTAAATATTGGGTTACAGGATTATCTCTATACACTTCTGGGAGTCTTGAAAATATTGGGGCTTTTTCTATTACCCAAGCTTCATATGTAGTCATAATTAAAAATCAGGAGTCTCTCCAGCACCACGTACACCTGCATATATCACTCTACTGCCATCTACTAACTGAACATATAATGAATATGGTGAAGGTAGAGTATATAAATTAGGTAAAGATATATTAGTAGGAGATCCATTTAATGCAAGTGTTTGGATATTCTTAATACCCTCAGTTAGCCTTAGGTGATACTCTACTTCATTAAGAATAATATCTTGACCAGGTGGATAAGTAGAAGGGTTAAGGTAGCTTTGATAAGCTTCCCATAAATCATTTATAACCTGTTCAACATTGGCTCCAGTTGTTACTCTGGCTATCAATGATGCACTGATACTTATAAGCTCCATTGGGCTTATATAAAGCTGTGTACCTAGTTGAATTCTCTTGCTTAATGAATCACTTACTAAACTAATTTGAGCATCATTAGCGGGTTCCTGATTGGCATTTAGGAGAAATAAATGTACTGCCCCTAACTCTTCCTCATTCTTATTTCTAGATAGTAAACCTATTGCTTTAGCTACTGATCCTTGACCTAATATCTCCTCAGCAGCAGTTTCATAATCATCTTCTGATACTAGATTTCTAATTCTTAATTCAGTTAATCCTCTACTTATGGTTTGATCTAATGTTTCAGCATCAGTTCCCCCTAAGGAAGCTTCAGTATTAACTACTGAGGATAAGAAGCTAAGGGGCTGAGTAGCTCTAGTGATTGTGTAAGCTGATAGATTGTACTGGCTACCTACTTCCTCAGCAGTAGCAGTTACAGAACCAGCCATAAGTCCGGGAGGTATCTGAAGAGTAGCATCAGTGAAGAATGAATAAGTACCAGATGAATCTACTACTTCAAACCCCTCTGGAATAGTAAAGGGAGTTGATTGAGGTGCAGTAAGGGTAAATGTAAGAGTAGTTACTGCCTTAGTACCTAGAGATTGCTCTACACCAGTGACCTTTAAGAAATCTATTACCAGAGCTAATGGAAGTTTATTTACCCAGTAGAGAAGTTCAGAAGCAGCAAAAGCTTGACCTTGAATTAAGGCAGCTACAGGCGAATTCTCAGAGAAATCATTTAATTGACCTCCTGAGGCATTAAATACTCTAAGTTGGGCTTGGGAGACTAATTCCTCCTCTGTACGTTCATCAATGATCACACTCGACAATTGTATTGATGATATATCAGTCATATTAAATTATTGTTAAAAAATAATTGAAATAGGTAATTGTTCCTCATTTAAGTAGTACCAGTAAATTAAAATTACTACTTGACCTTGATCATTAATAGAACCACTTACTTGAAATGAAGCAGTAGGGATATATTGCTCTAATCCTGACTCTATCTCAACTGTTATTCTTGACATAGCATCAATAGAGTTAAATAAAGGGTCTTTTAATCCATAAGTTGGTCTCATTACCCTTTCAAATACCTCTGTCTGGAGCCAAGATAATATATGTCCCTTAGTAAGTTCCCCTTCACTAGCTACCTTTAAGTTGCCCCTGATTGGGTCAATTTGTAATGGGAAAGCTATCCCTTTTTGTATTGTCATGTTTCTATAAATAAGTAATTGTGCAAATTCTTCTATTTAAGAAGAGCAAGGAGAACGTGTAAAATGACCTCAAAGCTATACAGGATAAGGCTTGTAGAGGTTACTATAGTAGTACTATGCTATCTTGTGTTCTTCTTCTCCCTCCTCTGTTCCCTCTTCTCTTCCTCTCTCTCTTCTCCTTTTGAGGTTTACCAATTGTTTAACTAATACATTTAACTAAGGGGGGAATTTATCACCACCCACGATTAGTAATTACATCTCCCTCATTTGTAGTGGCGTCAACAGTCGCTACTTCTTTCCCATTAATAGTAAATGAGGTTGCATTAATTACCGTTAGTGGGTAACCTGCAAGATCCCATTGGTTATTAACTCCCCCTACACCACCTAACCTAATTCTTCTACCTAGTACATCTTTAATCTCCACATATCCCGCACTAGATAAGGTAATGGATGCCCCTGAATCAGTCCTTAGGGTAATAGCTTGACCACATTCAATAAGTATGTTGCCATCGGTTCTATGCTCCTCATTTCCCGATGTAGATTGTGTAGTATCTCCACTAATAACCTCATCAAGATTGCCCCCTACTTCAACAACCTTATTACCTGGAATAGCTTCAGAATAATCATCCTGTGCTGATTCTTTATCTCTAGGAGGATTAGTTTGGTTAATTAAACTAAGGTAATATCCATTAGTCTCAACCCCTTCTGCAAAGAGAACTAACACTGTCATGCCTATGGCAGGTAATGGAGCATCAATATTAGGTGATGTTGATAGTCTCCTTAACCAATCACTTTGTACCTGTGGAGAAGATGGTAAGGAGACTTTAATCCTACGTTTATTCTCTGGATCTTGGTTATTTACTACTATCCCTAAGGTCGCTTGATTAATTCTACCAACTAAATCGAAAGCTATTTGTGATGCTTTTTGAGCATTATTTAAAATTTCAAATAATTGTTCCATATCTTTAAAATATACGACTTAATAAAAAAGGTAGTTTAACTACACTTCCTGGATTAATAGGTTTACCATTCAATCTAACTTCCCAATGCAAATGTGTTCCGTTAGATGCTCCAGAATTGCCCATTTTACCTATCATTTGACCTTGAGATACTTGAGTATTGTTTTCTATAGTTATTTCACTTAAATGAGCATATATAGTTTGATAACCATTAGCATGATTAATAATTACATGATTACCAAATCCTCCACCACATCCACGATTAATAACATTATTTCCAATTGGAGAAAAGAGACAACCACTTGCCCCAATAGTAGCTGTACCTGATGCTGCTGCATAAATTGGAGTACCTAATATCTCAGCTATATCTACTCCATTGTGGTTTCTCCCCCAACGGGGCCCAAACTCTGATGTATATACACCTTTAGTTGGTATTATGAAGTCTGTAGGACTACTAGTAGTTGATGAAATATTTGTTGTATCAGTAGAAGCTATATCAGCACTGTAATTTTTATTATGAAGGGGAGAATAACATTTAATAATAGTATTAAAATACCCTTTCTTATAAACATGAATCACTGTATCAACTACCCACATTCTGTCTAGTGAATCACTAATACCTTTAGTTAAGAAGGGGGTATCCGGGTCTAATGTCAGTGCTTCTGGGGTAGTAGGAAAGTCAGCATTAGCTATAATGCCCTTAATCCTGTCCTCATTAGCTTTCCTGTCAGCATCCTGCTTATCAGTAGTACCAGTAGTCTTAGGAGCAGGTGCTTTGATTGGTGATCCTGTAGTTGCGATCGCAGAATCTCTACCAGTACCAATTACATTCTCCTTTCTCTTCTGCACCATTTGACCTGTATCTGGGTCAATCTCATATTTCCTTTCCCCAGTTGAGTTATTAGCTCCTGGTACAGATGACCTAGCCCCACCTTCAGCATCCTTTTGAGCTTGATGTACTGCCTCAAAACTAGTACCCATATTGGAACCATACTCTAGGACAAATATCTCCTTATCTGTAATGACACCTGCTCTAGGTTTAATAGATAAGGTAGCTCCCTTGGTATACACCCTGTAACCAATTCTCCTAGCTTCAATCAGTAAAGCTTCATAGTCAGTTTGACCACGCTGAGGGAAATAATTATAAGTTGGGCCTTCCTCAGGCATATCTAGCTTCATGCCATAGCTACTAGTGATTCTCTGAGCTATCTTCTTAAAGCTCATATTCTGGTAAACAGTATTCTTAATTCTCTGAGTCATTACCCAGGAGGCAGCTTGACCAGTGAACTCAAGAGCATTAGGTTCAAATAAACTGAATCTTAAACCAGTATGGATAAAGGAATAAGCTGCTATTGTCTTGCCACCATAACCCAACTCTACTGTAATCTGTGAGCCAGCTAGAGTAACTGGAGTAGGTACAGCTTCCTTAGTGGGAGTAGTAGACGTAGACTCGGCTGCTTTACTGGCAGCACTAGCTGAGGCAACAGTATTGAATGCTTCTACTATCTTTTTAACAGTAGGTAAAATAGCTGCTTTAAATCCATTATAATTACCGCTAGAGATATAACTAGAATATGGTGAAATAGGCCCCATTTCTATCATAGAAATACCCCTTCTTGGTGCTCCTAATATTTTCCTGTATCCATAAGGAAAAAATCCAATTTTATTAGCTAATGCTACGGACATTACACTAAGAGAACTACCATTACTTTCGCTGTTAAGTCTCTCAGGAATTACTCCTGATTCACCTCCACCTCCAGCAGCATCATCAAAGTGTATTTCTGATACATAATATCCTTGATTTTTATACTTAGTGATAGAATCTAAGAATACATTTTGTTGTGAAGAATTATAAACACCATCATCCTTAACTACTGCTAATCCTCTTGATGATGTAGTAGGAGTTAATACCGTATAGCCTGCTTTAGATAATTCATTTTTTAATACTTCTACAGTTAATATATTTGCAACACTTTCTATAGACCTACTTTCACCATTGTATGTTGTATCTCCACCCCCTCCAGAATTTGTATCAACTAAATGCCCTGGTATTAATAATATTGACTTAGTAGGGCCAACTTTAGGTAATGGCCAGTCACCTATCTTCTCTGCTTTAAATGGATTATTACTAGCTTTTTCCTGTTTAGTCTTTTGATAGTCTTCTTGAACTATTTCTTGTACAGTTTTATTTTTATTAGATGATGAAGCAGTGGTAGTCTCAGCTTCTATCCATTCAATCTTTACGTTAATAATTCCCTGACTAATAGGAGCTAATTCACTAAAGGCTTTAGGAGTTAAGTCAATCTTTCTAGTAGGATTCTCTCTTAGTGGGTAGATAGTATTACCATTACTATCTACAGCAAATGGGCCTCTATCCACTACCTTAACTACAACTGATTTATTGTTAGCTAAGTTGGTGACCCTCATAGTAGCATACTTGTATTTGGTATCTACCATTGCAGCATAATAGCCATTAAAATCTATTACATCCCCGTAAGCCCCTTTAGCTCCACCACCTGTTTTACCTTTACCGTCATAAGTGGAAGCCTGAACATTATCAAATATGACTTTACCTGCTGTACTATTTGACTGATTTGGGTCAGTAACAGGAGTAGTATTACTATTATTAGATTGGGCTTCAGGATCAGGAATTGGATCTAATCCACCTACTGTTTCAATATAAGAAAAGTATTTATCAGCTAACTTTTTATCTGGATCTAATACAGTAAAGCTACAGCTAGATTGAACTTTACCTTCACCTAGAGTTACTGAGGCACTTATTAATTTACCATCACCTATAATAAATGTATCTCCATCTTGACTACCTAGCGAGCCTAAAGTGATTTTTACATAAGGGTCAAGTAATGAAAGCCCTGGATTTGGATTAACCATAATTAGATTTATATATTATTAAAATAAATGTAGAAAGAATGTTATGTTTATAGCTAGAGTCTAGAGCACCCAATCTATTAACCTCCATACAGGTACTTCAGGTTCATAACTACTAGTTTTAAGTGCCTTCCTAATTCTCTCTGCTTTAGTAGGAGCAGCCAAACTCTTAGATATGGAAGATAAATCTAAATCCTTGAGTATCTTATCCTGGTCTACATTAATTCCTAATAGCTTAGTAATAGTTTTAACTTCTCTAGAGTTTAATATCTCTTTAACCCTAGATTGAACTTCCTTGTTAATACCATTAATCTCAATAGCAGCTTGGTCTTTAAATCTCCTCTCTGCTTCTTCTTTAGTAGGTATTGTTAAGGTTTGCCCTATCTCTATTGCCTTGAAGATATCTATATCATTGATAGTTGCTATCTCTCTCCAAGAGGAATAATCTCCTAATACTTGGCTTGCAATATTAGATAGAGAATCTCCTGCGCTTATTCTGATAACCTTAGCTAAGGATTCAGATAAAGGTAATGTGCTCATTGATTATTCCTGTTAATTTAAATATTTACTCTAGACAAATTATTATTTGAGGTATTGAGTTTGCCGTCTTTATAAGTACCTACAGTCCCTAATAGAACATTCTTTTGATTAAATAAGCTAACAGTGCCATTATCAGATACAGAAAGTTTATATTTGTTTATTCTAATTAAAGAAGATATATTATCAGAGAATTTATTTATATTCTGTTTTAACCAGCCTTTAGCTTTAGAGATAGCTTCTTCCTTCTGTCTATCTGTTAGCTTATTCGATGACTTTAAGGCAGCTTTAAGCTTATTCTGAGAGGTCTCTTCTTTAGCTTTTCTAGGTAGTTGACTCTCTGGTATTTCTAATAAAGTGAAGCTCACTCTAGCCGTTGCTACCTCACCGTTCAACCATTGAGTCTCTTTCCATTTTAAGTCTGTAATTACAGCAGGGCCAAATTCATCCTTACCCCATTTAAAATAAACTGGAGTAGGGGCATACTTAAGGGCAGCAGGGTTGGCTACCATTAACTTCTGTAAGTCCTGCATTATACTCTTACAGCTTCTTCCTCGACTATAGGATTCTAAAAGCAAATTATCCAGGGTTAAAGTAAGCCCAGTTGTATATTTATATTGTTGGGAAGGTAAGGACGTTAATGCAGTTACTCCTTCACTATAAAATGCACTTCTAGAGAAAGTTTTCTCTTCAGGGTTGAATAAAAAGGAGTAGACTGTTTTATTTAATTCATCTACGAGAGTTGCATAGATGCCTATAACCTTATCTACAGGACTTAATTCATTTATTAATTGAGTATTCATAATAAATAGATAAAAAAAATAAGCCTTAACTCTAGGTTAAGGCTCTAATTAACTAACTGCGTAGGCTAGATTATTTTGTAATTGTCTTTCAATATACTTAACTGCAATCCTACCTATTTCCTCTGGGTCTTTAGCTTGAGTGTATATATTTATATTACCTATACTTACATTACCTCTACCTGATAAGCCACCCAATAAGGCAGACTGCTGCTGCCTATTAAGTATTACCTCTGAAGTATTAGCTACTACTAAATCCGAGCCTGAGGGGGCTTTATCTCTCTCATTGCTTATAGCTGATAATAGAGTAGATACATTTTGTCCATCGGCTTTATTACCTTGAAATAATCCACCTACCTTACTAAAGATAGAATATATAAAACTGAAAGGACTTAATCTTCCCAACGGATCATCATTATGAGTTTCAATAGTTTTCTTGTTGGTATTACTATCACTGCTTGTAACACTACTATTAGTAACTGCACCATTAACATTTATATCTTTATTAATGGTGTCTTTTACTGATGGTATGGCAACAGTAAATTCCCTAAAAAAGTTTAATAAGGTATCTTTTAAGGTATCTAAAGAGCTGAAAATTGCTCTGCTAATAAAATCCCATATATTAAATATAGTTTCAAAAGTATCTGCTATAAATCTACCTAATAAATTTAAAACAAATTGTATTGGTGAAGTTATTAATGAGATAGCCTCTTTAACTATATTTATTACAGCATCGAATATAGATTTGACTATAGAAATTAAAGCAGAGCTAATAATTTTCACTATCACTGCAATAGGTTTCAACCAATCGAGCTTAATTAAAAATTGAAATATACCATTGAATAATCCAACTGTAATCTTGGAGAAGGTATTTATTATCTGAGTATAGTCTAACTTAAAGAGAAAATCTAATGCCTCATTAATAAGCTCGGCTAATTTAGTACCTATAAAACCAAAAACTTCATTCCAATTAACTCTATTTAAAAACTTAAATATATTATTAACTACTGCTGCTAACCTTTCACCTAATCCTTTAAAGCTAAATAAGCTTGCAATTTGGCTTAAGTCTCCTGTTTTAATAAAGTTATTCAAACTATCTTTAAGATGTTTTACCCAAGAAGAGAAAGATTCTGCTACTGTACTTAATGATCGCATTGGATCTATAAAATGAATTCCCGCTTTATCTAGACTTCTAGATAATGTGACAAATAGACCATCTGCTCCAAATATTTCAAGTAGAGTTTTATTGATTGACTTTAAAGCTGACTGATTACCTTCTGCCTTACTGTCTAAGTCTCTTAATAAACCAAAGGTTCCTGTATATAATCCAAATAGACTATCACTAATAAGTCCAAATACACCATCTATAGAATCAGTTAGAGAATCTATAACCTCTTTATCTTGTTTTAAAGCATTAAGTAATATATCTCTTAATTCACTACTTGTCTTAGTTTTATAAATTTCTGTAGCATCTCTTAAAGGTGTATCCTCACTCCCAGTAAGCTGCTTTATAATACTCTTCCTAACTGTAGGATTATTCTGAAATAAGTTATTATTGAATAGCTCTCCTAACCCTGCTGACTTAGAAATAAAGTTAGATAGATCCTTAGCAGTGTTTTGAGGAGTAGAGTTTGCTATTTTACCAGCTAAAGTTCCCCATGTGGCTAATTCCTTTAGGCTACTTAAAGCTGCCTTTCTTTCAATTGCATCTAATTTACCATCTAGTCCAGCAAAGGCAGTGTTCCAATAGATACTCTAATAGTATTAATTAATAATTTCTCCATAGAAGGAGCGGGAACTACATATACTTCTAAGAGAACATTTCCTCTCTCTAGTTCTTCTCTAGAGTTATTATCAAAGTCACACTTAATTTCAAATGCTTCTTTCTCAGTAGCACCAAATAAAGCCTTACCTCTCCATAGACGAGCACATACAGTATAAGCAGCCTCATAAATAGAGCGTAACAGCATACCTTGACCATCTATAGCAGAGAATAATTCATTATCAAATCCTCTACGTAGAGTGCCATTTAGCACGTTCATAATAACACGAGTGTTGAGGAAGGTGTAGAACTCATTACTAGAGCGAGTTCTCATTGCCCATACAACTACACCTTTATTTCTAAGGTTGCGGATAAGATTTATACCTAATGGGTTAACTGTCTCTTGTTGTTGAGTGCTGATTTTAGTAAACACATCAGTAACACCTAACAAAGGAAATTTAGCACCAGCAGGTGGTTGCTCAAAACCTTCTGTTTGATATCTGCGTGTAGCCATCCCCGCTACTGCTGCCGAAGGAGGTACAATATTACCTTCTAAATCAATTAGATGGGGATAATAGAAACTAGAGTGACCTTGTGGTGAGTTATATAGGAGTCCTTCTGATTGAGCTGCTGTTAGACTCATCTCTGGGCCTGCATCAATTAAAGCTACCCAATCAAATTGATCGTCTGAGCAATGAGCTTCCATTGCTAGCCCGACAGCTATTCTGTCATTTTGAGTGTAAGAGGTAAATGCCTGAGGACAGATCAGAAACCCTTGAGGTAACTCATCTTGGTAGTCAAAAGAGTTCTCAATAGCATATACAAAGCTAGCTGAGTTAGGTGTATCTAATAGAGAGTTAATTACTCTCATCCCTAAGCCATCTACCCCTTCAAAGGCTACCTGTAAATTAGCAAAGCGAGGTGATATGTTAGTAATATAAGGTTTAGGTAATATTAAAGTATCTGTTATAAGACGAACATTATTCTGATTTAGAGTCTGATGTCTTACTAACAGATGTTTACGTTGAGGAAGCCCTAACTTAACTTCTATAGAACTTATCTTATCTTCTACTTCAGCTAGCTTCTGATATAAAGTCATTGAGTTTTATCCTTAATTAATCTCTCAGTGTTACTTATCAGCTTGCTTTCTGCTTCAGGAACAGTTTTATATAACATGCCCCTTCTTCTCTCTACATAAGGGGCATAATATACAGGGTTATTTAAGTTAAAGGACTGTTGATTCGTTGTAGTATTCCACCCAGCTTTTAACCTTCCAGTTATAACAGGAGTCCTACTCTTAACTCTGCTCTTTGCCCAGTCTGCTGTCTCATTTAATGATTCTCTCAAAATTTCTTTAAATAGGTTCTTATTAGAAAATAGAGAACCTTTTGCTTTGATATTATATGAAATCATTTAATTACCAGTAAGCCTTAGGGGTATTAGAGAAGTAAATATTAAAAGCTACATCTACAGATAGAATATGGGCTAACTCCTTCAGTAACCTTGTAGCTTCAGATTTAAGGTGCCTTACATGTTGAGAGTAAGATAACTTAGAACCCCTAGATTCAGTGACATAGCTGGTATCAGTTGCCTCTTTTAACTTGGCATTAATATCATCTAAATCAGTTAGTATTGCTACTGCTCTGTCATAAACTACTTGAGTGAAATTGGTAGATAACTGACTATGGACAACTGAAGAGATGGGACTGTTATATCCCAGCACCATCTCTATCTTTTCTATTTGAGTATAAGTGAAGCTTTAAAAGGTAAAGTGACTAAAGCCTGTAATTGGAAGGTTTACTCTCCACAAGGGGAAGAATTTATAGTATATAATCTTGCAGAATTCTGTAGAATACATAATTTAAATAAAAAAGGTATGAGTAAGGTAGTCACTAATCAAAGAAGTCATTATAAGGGATGGAAGGTAACTAAAGAGTCGGGCTATGAAAAGCCCCCATCGCTAAAGCCAAGGTCACCTTTGCCTGGGCTATAAGTTGAGGAGATTCTTATCATGGAAATGAAGGGATAAATTAATGGTCTACATTATTTAGTGATGTGTAATCCCCCCTTAGTAGGTAGGGATTTAGTAGATTGGTGCTAAGCATGAATTAGAGGTCTAATAATTACTAATGTCCAATCCCTCATATATATTTAATTTAATTAGTGGATTAGTATTCTCAATAAGCTTTTTGAAAGGCTTATTATTACGTTAAATATTCTCAATAAAAGGGAGCAAGGAGAACGAGTAAAATACCTGAAAGTATTACTATATATAGGTTGTAGAGGTTACTATAGTAGTACTATGCTATCTGTGTTCCTTCTCTTCTTCCTCCTCTTCCTCCTGTTCTCTCTTTCCCTTTCCTTCCTTCCTTTCTTTGGAGAGTTAACTAATATATTTAACTAAGGGTAAAAAATAAAGGGAACCTGAATAGATTCCCTTATTCTCCTTTTGAGATTATTTATTTGATTTATAGAAAGGTTTTCTATCTCATTAGATTAAGAAGTTCTCCTAAGGAAAGAAATTTATATGTTGGTTCTTTTTCTTCTTTTTTTTCTAGGAAAGGTTTCTCTTCAAGTTCAGCATACTTTAATCCACTCTGCTGTCTAGCATATTCAACTGCTGCCTCAGGAATCTCACCTATTACAACCATTCCATCATGCTGGTTATTCATGACCTCATAACCATACTGCTCAGATACCCAAGTTAGGTGATGGATAAATGCTGCCTCATTACCTTGTAGGTAGAAAGCTGAGAGTCTTCTCTTCAGTTGATTAATATCCTTCCAATTACCATCTTTAGTTCTATAGTCAGATATACAGAATGTCATCCCTGTCTTATTAGATACATACTGCTTACCTTTGGGATAAGTAGAGCTTAGTGGAACATAGGTATTAATTAACCAATCCTGCCATTGATCAATAACAGCTTTTAATGGGGCAACTAGTTTAACAAACTTTTCATATAACTCAAGAGCTTTAGAGGTATCACCATCAGCTTCCTCATTCAGGTAATTAATTATTGCTAGGGTAGAATCTTCAAAAGTCTTGTTAGTAACTTTCTTTGGCAAGTGTCCACCCATAATTAGGGCCATAAAGCACTGCTTCCATCTATCCTTAGATATACCTACAGCATTAGCATATTCTTGCTTATCTCTAGATAAGTAGAATCTGAGCCAACTAGTATCAAGATTAGCTGCCTCAAACCATTGAATAAGTCCCCAGACTTGACTAGATTTAAGGTCATAATTCTTGAGATTAGGAATATCACTAAAAGCGACCTGTTTCATTTGTCTTGAGCAGGATTGAAAGCCACCACGTTGCTCATTTAGTCTACCAGAATCTTGAACATCATAGGAAGGGTAATACTCTATTAATCCACCTTCTAACAACTTTATACCTGTCCCTCTAATTGAGTCATAGCAGTTTTTATCATTAATATATCTTCTTCTTTCTATATCTTTACCACTAAATTCTGCTTCAAATTCTTTATCTTTTAAATATGCCATAACTGCTTTATCATTAACCACACATCTTTTAATAGCTTTAATACTGCTCTGAATTAGTTCTGGAATAGGATGACCAGTTTTATTACTAAGCTTGTGTCTAGTGAACTGGTTCTTTTTCTTACCATCCACCAAGTTATAGTACTGGCAATCAACAAACTCTGATGTCTCTTTGGGATACTTATCTAATATCTGATCTACTACATCTAGCGGTACTCTAAACTCTCTACTTTTACCATAATCTCTACTATAAGTTATCTTCTTCCCATCTTCAGTTTCATGAATAACTTTAAGCTCTAGCAACCCATCTTCAAGTAATAAACCCCATTGTAGTTCTTCAGGCTTCTTCCATTTTTTCTTCATTAAGTTATAGCTAACTGGAACCCAACCTATTTCTTCATCTACTTCAAGACTGTGTCTATCTCTTCCAATGTAGTAGCTAGTTCCAAATAGAATATGTGCAAATAATTCTTTGGTGTCTTGATTATAGGAGTGCAGTAGATTGTCTAATACATAGACTTTTACACTCTCTGGTACCCTGTATGTGCTGATTATGTAAGATTCTGTCATTGGTTAATGTTATATATAAATTTTATAGCTTCATCTACGACGAAGGAGTAGCTAGTGAGATAAGGAAAAAGTGGTAGGGGAGTACACTAACACTCCCTTTTTAGATCGTCATCCTATCCACAATTTAATAATATGTAAAACCTATTGATACTTAATGGGCATTATTTGAATAATACTGCTCAAGAACCCATCTAATTTGCCCTGATGCTAATCTGTACTTGTAAGGAGCATCTGCTTGAATCTTCTCCCATAATTCTTTAGGGATGCTAACTGGAATAATCGCGTAATCTTTCTTACTCATAATTAGTATGAACTTGTTATATAAGAATATTATATCTTCTATATATAAGAATTTGTGCAAGTTTTATAAATCAATTTTTGATATTAATTCAAATCCCTAAGTTAACTAAATAGTAAATTAATTAGTTAAATCTCAAAGGAGAAAGGAGGAGGAAGGAAGGGAATCAGAGGGAAGAGAAAGACATAGATAGCATAGTACTACTATATAGATAGCTGCAAGCCTTACTACATATGTATCCTAGACATTTTACACGTTCTCCTTGCTCTTTATTATTGAGAATATTTAACGTAATAATCAAGGTTTTATATTACTTATTGAGAATAGGCATTTAGCAGATTACCTATTAATTGAATATTCATTATTTAAAACTTTTACTATTGGTAACTACCTAATTTGATCAAATATACTCAACATTCTCTATTCAACTCATTTAAGTCTGCACATACTTCTACTAAGTATAAGTAGAAGCGATCGCATCAAATCTGCTCTAAATCGATTACCAAACACCTATATCGCTCTATACCTATATATTGTTCGGTTATTTCACCATCCACAGGAGTGTCAACCGTAGTCCTGCTAGTGTTTGGCCTGGTTATGTTTGTCACAAGTCACTTAGGTCTGTAAGGCTAATGCTTATTTTAATGGTTACCAGCCAATTAATAAGCACCATAGCTTTAATTTCTAGACTTTAAACAGTCAACAATTTACTAGCAATAGATTGTTGGAAAATTTCCTTTAATCATGAGTAAGTGTGAAGCTATGTCTATCTATTCCAAAATCGCGGCATCCAACATTCCCCCTCCCAATCGACACATACTAGATGAGCAACACCAGACAGAGGTGCTGCCTCACTTAGTTAGGGGGATATCCCACTAATCTGACAAATGAATAATAAGTACTGAGACCACATCATTTCACAAGCTGAGCCACTATGAATGCAAAAAAATCCCTCTCTGTTCCAAGACCCCCTACTAAAGATGAAATAGTAAAGAAGAAGCAGCTAGCTACTTCAATACTTGAGCATCTGATTGAGGAGGGCTTGGTTCCAGAACTGTCCTCAAGTAAAAAAGCACCTTATGCTGAAACAACAATACCTGAACAAGAAACTGAACCTGATCATTGAACATTTACCAACTGTTCTTGAGCAGTTACAGCTAGCTTCTGTAGAAACACAAGAAGCTTACAAGAGTGAAGTGTTTGATTTGATTTATGAAGGTCAGTTCCCAGGTGAACTTATCCACAGTCCGCTAGTTATTGATAAAGAAGTATTTTATGCTCCTCTCAGCACAGGTGAGTTTATTTTCTATGAGGTAACACCCCCAACAAAGTCTTCTGCTTCTGGTCAATATACCTACTACTCGGTTCACTTTATTGTACCTAAACCAATAGTAGATAATTGGGAAAGGAAGTCAGTAATCAATAATGCTACTAAGGGTATTAAAGCTTTAGCTAAACCAATAACTCAGTTTATTGCTGCCAACAAAGTAACATTTTTTCTGGCAGGTGCTATCACTGCTATTATTGAGCTATTTAAATGATAGTTATTTATACAGGGTGCATATATTAGCATTAATAGCATCGATTTAAGGAGGGGAGGTGATCTTACCCTCTATTTTTATGGGTATTTAGTCTGCTCTGTCTTGTGTCAGAGATGCAAGCTCTGCCTACCTGCTATTACACGCTTAAATTTGGGTAACCTAGTCCTAGGTATATCAGTAGGCTGACATCAATGAAACTCAGTAAGCTCCTCTTACCTTTAATATTAGCTTGTTCAATAACATCTCCTGCATTATCTCAATCTAACCCTGCATTTGATCCTGTTGAGATTCAAAGACATGAAGTTGATCAGTTTGATAAGGTCAATGAGATGAATAGACAAGCAGGTAGTAATGGACAAAGTAATGGAGAGGGGTTTGACTTCTATAAATGGTGGAAGGAAGGGGGTAAGGATTGGACTAAGATTGGATTAATTGGTTTGTTTTATCTTAGTGTAATGGTTAGTAATGCGTATAAGGAGTAATCTTTCACTTGCGATCGCTGTAGCTAATTAGTCCCCTATCTATGTTCATAATTACATAAGCTTTTGGTAGTCCTAACTCTGCTGGTAGTGTAAACCACACCTAGACTACTAGCAGGCAAGTCATATATTATTTAGATATCTGGTGACTGATTCACTTCAAGAACAAGACTCAGTACCAGTTTAATAGAAAGTCACCCAGTAAATAATCGAGTGCACTTAATCAGAACATCCTCTGATTACTTATTGGATATTAATGATTTAATTAATTATGCAAGGCAACAGAACACCTAACGACCAGGCTGTATTGAATTACAGTACTTATTTGCATCTCACTTCAGATAAAAAAGCCCTCCAGTTGCTTAAGGATGAGGACTTAAAAGATGTAGATTCATTTATTGAAGTATCTGATACAGGCAGCTTTAATAAGAATTATCAGGAGCAATATACTTCAATACCAAACTCAAGGTCTTATAGCTTGAGGTCATTACTAACAGAAGCATTGTCACATAGTAATGCTGAGTTTAAACAATATGATCTCAAACAAAACAGAATTAAAGAGCTTGTCAATTCAATCTTCAAAAAAGATCATTGGTTAATGAATGACATTGTCGTAGGAGATTTCAATGGAAAACTTTATCTTATTGGAGGCAGACACAGAATTTTTAGCATTGCTCATGTATTTGCTCTCCTAGCTCAGGCTAAATTTAATGATGAAGAGCAGAGACAATCATTATTTATTGAGTACTTGGAGCAATCAATAAGGGTCATTTATAAGGAGATAAAAGATAAAAACTATCTTCTTCCATTGTTGATTAAAGACAATGATTCTAGACGCATGAGGGGAGCAGAGATAGCTCACTTAGATGCACAAACATTAGGAGCTAATTCAGAGGGAATAGATTCTATATCTTCAGCAGCATTGAATGCTGATAATCATGATAAGACCATTAGAATTGCTGCCTTACATTTTGCTCGGAGATCTCATAGAAATACAACAAAGGAGACTCGACTGGCATATGGGAAGTATATAGCTAGATGGGCTATCTTTGGAATTAGACCTGGTCAGAGATTAAAAGATAATATCCCACATAAGGTAAAAGAAGTTGAATCTTTGGATAATCTAATGGATAAAGCATGGGAGATATTCATAGATGAAACAGAAGGAGAAACCCTGCTGTACAAAAAAGCTGCTGAAATATCTAGTAAAATCATTGACAGATTAATCAACGAGGGTAATCAAGAGGCAGCTTAAGAGAGCAGAGAACTTGTGACTGCCAAATTCTCCTAACCTTTGAATATCCATTTACATATTCTTAGGAGGTTAATTAATTAGATAGGTAGTGTTAGTAAACTATACACTACCTATATACCTTTACACTTTGTTAAATGACTTATTACTTAGATCTATGAAGCTAAATGGGTTATAATTCTAGTAGCCAGTTGAGTAGCCAAATTGGTTAATAGCTTATTTTATAGAGGCTGAAAACCTTATTCTTACGTTCAGATAAGCGTCAGTTATCATTTGCAGACCTCTGCCTTACCACTTGGCTATGCCGCCAGCACGGACTTTCTAGAGCATAATCTAACTTTTTTTAGTTAGGTAGCCGCAGAATAGCCACAAAGCACAAGCTTTACTATATTAGCATAACTCAACCAGCTCACTTTTGATCGATATCAGTCCAATAATTTATTATATAGCTTTTAAAGCTATATAGCTATTATGGCATATAGTGTTTATTATTGCCTTCAATGAAAGCTTCTGCTCATATCTAGCATTTATTTTGCACGTAGGTAGTTTTGCAAGCGCTGATTCAAAGTACCTGTGTGTAACTCAAACAAATGGTTATCGTAGTCATAGAAATAAAGAGAACGTCCTTCACCTTCAACACGGTTTCTATCTTCTTTGACATCTACCCCCAAACTTTTAATTCTCGCTGCATAAAGTTCATAGTCTTCTGGGGCTATTTTAAAAGCTATATGGTTATAGGTCTTTTCCGCTAACGGTTCACCCTCCATAATCGCAATCCACAAGTCATCAATTAGGAAAAATTTTTCTTTGGTAATAGAGAAAAAATTCTCACCACTTGCATATACTTCTTGTGCCGCAAATATAGTTGTGAGAAATTTTGTCATTTTCTCTAAATCTTTAACTATAAATGTAATGTGGCTGATACCTTGAATCATCTGTTTTCACATCTCCACCATTAAATGATGTTACGAAATTTAAATATAAGCTAAATATTTGCTTTCCTGGATTTCAGCAATTTGCAGAATATGCTGGACAATAGACACCCTACTATTGAGAGCTATTATTTTTGTCAGTAAATTTTGACATTTAAGTTAGAAAATTTTTTGCTCTAAGGTAGTTAATAACAGCTTATTTGAAAACACCCGTATTTCTCTCGTCTTTGCTGACAAAATGTCCAGTGAAATCCGCTAAATGCTTATGTAATAGACATTAATGTTATGGTAACTAGTCAAAGCAGAATAATTACCAATAAGAAATAGTAAATTCAGATGAAATGACACCTTTTTCGCCAGCATAATGTGTGTTTATATTTACTTAACCTAGTTACTAGGAAAAACCGATACACATCGGGATTTAACTATTCTAAATTAGTAGCTATGTAGCAACAAGTCTATCTCATAACTCTTATGTACAACTATATTTTGAACCAAACTGTTTCTCCTAGCACGATCGCAATTATTGGAGGTGGCTTTAGCGGTTCTCTTGTTGCAGCCAATATTTTGCGTAATGCAACTATACCAATTTCTATTAAGTTGATTGAACGCCGGACAGAAATCGGTAAAGGAGTTGCATACAGTACGCCGATTAAAAATCATTTGCTGAATGTCCCCGCCGGGAAAATGAGCGCTTTTGCAGATAAACCCAAACATTTCTTAAAGTGGCTGCATAACAACGGACATACTGACATTACCGCAGCGACATTTGTACCCCGTCAAGTTTATGGGGAATATATCCAGGCGATTTTAACCGAAGCAGAAGCGAATGCGCCAGCTTATATCAGTTTAGAGAGAATTGGCGATGAAGCGATCGCCATTGAAACCAGCAACTATCACACTAAAATCCAACTCAGTAGCGGTAAGGCTTTGCATGTGCAAAAAGTTGTCCTCGCTTTGGGGAATCTTCCCGCTTCTTTACCACAACCAATTGCGGCGCTAGGAAATAATCATCCCCATGTTAAAGATGCTTGGGCTAGCGATGCAATTAGCAATCTCAATTCAGATGATTCTCTTTTGTTGGTGGGAAGTGGGTTGACGATGGTTGATGTAGTTGTAGCTTTAAAGCAGCAAGGATTTCGCGGCAAAATTCATGCTGTTTCCCGTCATGGATTAACACCCCAACATCACCAAGCAACAATTCCCTATTTTACTTATCTTGATTTAGAGACTGCACCCAAAACAGCGCGGGGTTTACTGGGTTTAGTACGTCAAGAAATTCACACAGCCGCGATTCATGGTTATGATTGGCGCGCAGTCATTGATGCTATTCGCCCAATTTCTCAACAACTTTGGCAAACACTACCAATCCGCGAACAAAAGCGCTTTCTTCGTCATGTTAAAGCTTACTGGGAAGTTTACCGCCACCGGATTGCCGAAGAAATTGCTGATGTATTAGATAATACTCTCCAATCTGGACAACTGAATTATTACGGCGGCAGAATTCAGACTTGTCAGGAAAAAGAAAATGCAGTTGAGGTAAAAATTTGTGAACGGGGAACCCAAGCCAATATTGTTTTACAAGTGAACCGAATTATTAACTGTACAGGTGCAAATTGTAACTATAGAACTGTAAAAAATACTCTAATTGCTAATTTGCAAGCACAAGGGCTGATTCGTCCTCATGCTTTATCTATGGGGATGGAGACTGCTGCTAACGGTGCAGTGATTGATGCTAATGGCAAAGTTTCAGAAATACTTTATACCTTGGGAACGCCCCGCAAAGGTGACCTGTGGGAGACTACAGCAGTTCCAGAAATTCGCCTGCAAGCAGCCGCTTTGGCGCAAGAGTTACTGAAATCTCTCAATCCCAGACCTTACGCTATGGCAAGAGATTGGTTCGCTGGAAATCCATTGAGCGATTTACCCAAACCTGCCATGCTATTTCGTCAACTTTACGATCGCGAATCGAGTACCTATACATACCTAATTGCCGATCCACAAACCAAAGCTGCTATTTTGGTAGATCCGGTATTGGAACTGGTAGAACGGGACTTACAAGTATTGCAAAAACTTGATTTAACTTTACTTTACTGCTTAGAGACTCATATTCACGCTGACCATATTACGGGTACGGGTCAGCTACGCCAATTTACAGGCTGCTTAAGTGTTTTCCCTGATAAAGCTAAACCTGTGCCTAGCGATCGCTATATTGCTGATGGTGAGATTTTACAATTAGGTTCTGTGCAAATCCAAGCGATCGCTACTCCCGGACATACCGACTCTCACATGGCTTACCTCGTTAACGGGACTCACTTATTAACCGGAGATGCGTTATTTATCGGGGGTTGCGGTCGTACCGACTTCCAAAGCGGCGATGCGGGCTTACTTTATGATGTCGTTACCCAAAAGCTATTTACCCTTCCAGATGACACCTGGGTATTCCCCGGACACGACTATCAAGGGAGAACAGTATCTACCATTGGCGAAGAAAAGCGCTGGAATCCTCGATTTTTGGGACGCAGCCGCAGTCAGTTTATTGAATTGATGAACAACTTGAACCTTCCTTACCCACAAAAAATGGCGGAAGCCGTACCTGCTAACCAACGTGGCGGCAAAGTTTTAGTCACCTTAGATTACCAAATTTGAGGGACTACCTTGATTTTGCCGATACAATTTCCAGGCGATTGCCACCCGGATCACGGATATAGAAACGATTGTATCCTGGTATCGGTTGGCGATGCCTACGGCGGGCTGTGCCTACGCTAATAATTTTAGATTTTGGACAAAATAGTACGTTCGCGCACGAACATTACGAACAATATTTACGTTGGTTTTATTGATATTTTTCACTTTAGAAGAGAAGAAACGCGGGTGTCCAAAAAATTTTGGTGAACGCTTCTCCCGTGACTATTGAAGAGACTTGGCACCGTCCGCAATAATTTGTAACAGATAGTTAAACGGCTCCACCTGCTGTATTTCCTCCATCAAGCAATAAACAACTTCCCGTCGCATATTGAGCATGAGCTAAAAAGTAAGCAGCTTCAGCCACTTCTTGTGCTGTAGCAAAACGTTTTAGAGGAACAACACTTTCCCATTGTGCTCGTTCGGCTTCATCTACTTCAGCAATCATCGGTGTTATTACAACACCAGGACAAAGTACATTTACTCGTACACCTTCGTGAGAATGGTCTAAAGCCATCGCTTTAGTAAGTAACACGACTCCACCTTTAGAAGCACAATAGGCAGCGATATTACGTCCTCCTGTAACACCTAAATCCGAAGCCACATTCACAATCGACCCTGACTTTCGAGGCAGCATATGACGTAATGCTGCTTGATTAACTAAAAATGTACCTTTGAGATTGATATCAATTATGCGATCCCAAGCTGCTTCATCAGTATCCAAGATAGTTCCTGAATGAAGAACCCCTGCTGCATTGATAACCACGTCGATTGTCCCCCATTGAGAAATCGCATTTTCCATCAATTTCTCAACTTCCGCTGCAATAGAAACATTGGTAGGGATAATTGAACAGTCGCCCCCAAATTCTTTGATTTCTTGCTGCACTTTTATCAGTGCCTCTAATCGCCTTGCCGCGATGGTTACTTGGTAACCTTTCTGTGCAAATAAAATTGCAGTTGCTCTACCAATCCCAGAATTCCCACCTGTAATAATTGCGCCTGCCATAAGCTACTTCTTAATAAAAAATTTCATACTCGAAAAATAGACTTTGTGAACTACCCACACTGAGCTGACGGTGCAGTGTGGGCTTCCAACTTCACGGAGGAATGCCGCATCTTAGGCTTACGCCCCCGAATTGGTCTTACTTCCTCTCCATTGGCGTTAGCCTCCCCCGTCCCAGAGGAGAACAGCATTCTGATACCTTCCGCTCTAATGTTTATTGCTGCATTACCATCTCTGTCATGATGAGTACCGCAACTAGGACAAATCCAGGTTCTTACATCTAGCGGTAACTCGTTGATTTGGTAATGACAATTAGAGCAAAGTTTGGAACTAGGAAACCATCTGTTTATTTCTACCAACTTCCCACCACTACGTTCTAGTTTGTAGGATAAGAAGTTGATAAAAGTACCCCATCCAGTATCAGATATTGCCTTTGCTAGTTTATGGTTACGAACCATGCCCTTGACGTTTAGGTTTTCGACTACCACGACTTGATTATTATCAACTATCTTCCTAGATAGCTTATGTAAATAGTCTTGACGGACATTGCTAACTTGCTCGTATACCCTAGCTACAATTCTTGTTGCTTTTCTACGGCGATTACTGCCCTTGACTTTACGTGCAGCAATACGTTGTTTTTTAGCTAACTTCTTTTCATATTTAGCTAAGTGTTTAGGATGCGAGTATTTGGAAACTTTTTCGCCATCATAGGTAATTGCAAAGTCTTTTACACGTAAGTCTATTCCTATAGCCTTGCCATCTGTATTAGACGAAGGGTAATCATCCTCATATTCCATCAAAACCGATGCATAGTATTTACCCGACGGGCATTTACTAACAGTAACCGTTTTGATAGTCCCGTCAAGTGGACGATGAATTTTTGCTTTTACACTTCCCAACTTACCGGGAAATTTCAAAGTTTCATCAACTTGTTTCACCTTTTGAGGATATTGAATTGATTGTCGATGATGTCTTGATTTGAATTTAGGGTATTTTGCTCTACCTTCAAAAAAGTTTTGATATGCACGACTGAGGTTTAGGCTCACAGATTGTAATACCTGTGAATAACATTCTCCTAGCCATTCTGTTTCTTTATCTTTTTTGAGTCCTGGCAACAAAGAATTAAGTCCAGATTGAGACAAGCCTTTGCCAGTTGATTTGTAGGTTTCAATGCATTGATTTAGCCCATAATTCCACCACCAACGCGCACATCCGAATTGTTGAGCCAACACTTGAACCTGTTCATCTGTGGGGTACAACCTGATTTTTATTGCTTGTCGTTTCATAGTGAACTACTCCAAATATCGACCTATTACTATTGATAAATACTTAAAAGATACCAATGGAAAAGTAGATTTTTCTGGAAAAAAATTAGTTCTTGGTATTGGGTTGTGATTCATGGTAATTATAAAAATTATGGTGTTGACAAAAAACATGCAGATGCTGCTTTAGAAGCGTTGAACTTAGCGATAAGATATTTGAGCCATACTCAAATAGATGTTCAAGAGCTTGCATTTATTGGCTTCCGTGACTTTGTAAATATTCAACAAAATTTCTTTCAAAAAGCACAACAAGAATGTTTGGAATTTTGTTTTAATAGCAAATACAGATAAGATTGCGATTAATATTGCAGCAAGATACTACTATGGCTAACTCTTTAGCCCCCCATAGTTGTACAAAGGAAGAGATTTGTCCGACAAGCCGCAATTTAGTATTATTATTTAGCGATCGCCTATAATATACGATAAGTTTATCGATTTAAAGTATATTATAAAATAATCTCAGAGGAATCAACGTGACTCCGGTAGGAAAGCCAAGAATTTCAGATAAAGCAAACCAGTTCACAGAGTCAGTCATTCGCGAAATGACGAGAGTTGCATTACAGTATGGTGCGGTGAATTTGGCGCAGGGATTTCCTGATTTTCCTTGTCCGCTAGAGTTGAAACAAGCAGCGATCGCCGCAATTACAGAGGATATTAATCAATATGCCATTACTTGGGGTGATAAAGCGTTTCGTCACGCGATCGCCGAAAAAGTTAACTGGTATTTAGGTTTAAATATCGATCCAGAACGACAAATTACTGTTACCTGCGGTTCTACAGAAGCAATGGCGGCGGTAATGTTAGCTACTCTCAATCCAGGTGATGAAGTCATAGTTTTTGAACCCTATTATGAAAACTATGGGCCCGATGCAATTTTAGCCAGTGCAACGCCTCGTTATGTATCTCTACATGCGCCTGATTGGACATTTGATGCAGCAGAATTAACTCAGGCATTTAATGAACGTACAAAAGCCATTATTATTAATACGCCCCATAATCCCACAGGAAAAGTATTTACTCGTGAAGAACTAAATTTAATAGCTGAACTTTGTCAAAAATGGGATGTATTGGTATTCACAGATGAAATTTACGAACATATTCTTTATGACAACACACAACATATAGCAATGGCAACGCTACCAGGAATGGCAGAAAGAACAGTGACAATTAATGGTCTTTCTAAAACTTATAGTGTCACTGGTTGGCGAGTTGGCTATATTTTAGCCAATCCAGAATTAACAGGTGCAATTAGGAAAGTCCATGATTTTCTGACAGTTGGTGCACCCGCACCTTTACAAAGGGCTGGTGTGGCAGCGATGAAACTTCCTGTTAGTTACTATGAAGAATTAGCCAAATTATATCAACAAAAACGCCATCAAATTCTGCAAATTTTAGATGTGGTGGGAATTCCTTATTTTGTGCCTCAAGGAGCCTATTATGTATTTGCAGATATTGCCAAATTTGGCTATCAAAATGATGTGGAATTCGCTACATATTTAATTAAAGAAATTGGTGTAGCGGTAGTTCCTGGTTCTAGCTTTTTCGCTCAATCAGAGACGGGTAAGAATTTTATTAGATTTTGTTTTAGCAAGCAGCCAGAAACTTTAGCCAAAGCAGGAGAGAGATTACTCAAATTACAATCGACTCCTGCGATCAATTAAAAAAATATATTTTGGAAAGCGGCACATCAATATATTCTAGAGGGCATGGCAGTGCCATGCCCCTACCATCTGTCCCATTCTTTTTTAAATTGGTATTGAGAATCAATAATATTTGCTCTAGCAATAGATTGGGCGATTTTTTGTTGCAGAATGCGATCGCGCTTACCAATGACCAAATGACCAATGACTAATGACTAATAAAATTTACTGCAAAATACTGTATTTAGGTCAATCTACCGTAGTATGATGCTGAAATAATTTCATTGCTTGCACCAGTAAGCAATATTTACCAAGGTTTCTCAGCGATGTCTGAGAGACAAACTGTTGTATGGCGTTTTGATCGCTTAAATCTACGGTTAATTAATCCATTTACTGTAGATTTTGGTTGTTGCCTAAGTGTTTACCATGAGAAACAGAGTATTTATGTTGTCCAGGCTCGTTACATCTCGTATATTAAATATTTTTCTGGGATTTCTCCAAAGGTTTAAGCAGCGCAGAATCAGGATTTTCTCGCTACTGTTTGCAGTTGGGCTTGGCTTAGTTTTATTTGTTTCAGCTTGTTCTTCAAACACAAGCCAGCAAGCAACCACAACACCAACAGCAACACCCACAGAACAGACAACGCCAGCATCTAGTCCCAGTCCATCTGTTAGTAGTAATACAGTGCGGATTGGGTTCCAGAAAGCAGGAACAATTTTAAGTGCGTTAAAAACCAAAGGCGATTTAGAAAAAGCTTTGGCGGCTTCTGGTGCTTCTGTTACCTGGAGTGAATTTCCCTCCGGGCCACCAATGTTAGAGGCGATCAACGCTGGTAGTATAGACTTTGGCTACACAGGAGAAGCACCGCCAATATTTGCCCAAGCCGCAGGGACACCGTTAGTTTATGTAGCTTACGATCCTTGGAGTACCAAGGCTGAAGCCATCCTCGTTCACAAAGATTCACCGATTAAAACAGTGGCGGATCTCAAAGGTAAAAAAGTAGCTTTCGCCAAAGGTTCCAACACTAACTATTTAGTAGTCAAAGCCCTAGAAAAAGCCGGATTGCAATATAGTGACATCCAACCGGTTACCCTCCAACCAGCCGATGGAAGGGCGGCTTTTGAAGGCAAAAACGTTGATGCTTGGGCAATTTGGGACCCTTATTTAGCTTTAGCAGAGAAAGCCACAGGCGCACGTAGCCTCACCGACGCTACAGGATTAGCACCGAATCGCGGTTATTATCTAGCTGCTAAGTCTTTTGTCGATAACCACGCTGATATTTTGAAAACAGTTCTAGATGAAGTGAAAAAGACTAGCGATTGGGCAAAGAATAACCATAGCGAAGTAGCGAAATTCCTCTCACCTGCATTGGGTATTGATGCAGAGGTTTTAGAAGTAGCAGAAAAGCGGCGTGATTATGGCGTACTACCGATTACCGATGAAGTAATTGCAAAACAGCAAGAAATTGCCGATGCATTCTACAAAATCAAACTTATACCCAAGGAAATTAAAGTTAAGGACATAATTTGGCGGAATTAGGGCATGGGGCATTGGGCATGGGGCATGGGGCATTGGGGAATAGTTCTTTATCCTCCTTGTCTCCCTTGTCTTCCTTGTCTCCCTTTTCTTCCCTCTCTTTTTAACTCAGGTGATGATATGGAAATAACTACCCAATTTCTCAAAACCGATGTACTAGTGATAGGCGGTGGTACGGCGGGGACGATGGCGGGAATTAAGGCGAAACAGGCTAATCCGGCGGCAAATGTGCTGATTTTGGAGAAAGCTAATATTCGTCGGAGTGGTGCGATCGCAATGGGAATGGATGGCGTAAATACAGCCGTTATCCCTGGATTCTCTACGCCAGAACAGTATGTACGGGAAGTCACAATTGCGAATGATGGGATTCTGCATCAAAAAGCTGTCTATCAAACCGCCAAGCTAGGTTACGAAACCATTCAAGAACTCGAAAGTTGGGGCGTGAAGTTCCAAAAAGACCCCCAAGGCAATTACGATGTTAAACAAGTGCATCGGGTAGGTAAATATGTATTGCCTATGCCGGAAGGTAAAGACTTAAAAACCATTCTTACCCGACAGGTAAAACGCCATAAAGTTAATGTTACCAACCGCGTCATGGCGACGAGAATTTTGGTAAGAGAAGGAAGGGCGATTGGTGCGGTTGGCTTTGATGTGCGTGCTGGGGATTTTGTGGTTATCCAAGCCAAAGCTGTGATTCTCTGCACCGGTGCTTGCGGCAGGTTGGGATTACCTGCATCTGGCTACCTCTACGGTACTTATGAAAACCCCACGAATGCGGGTGATGGTTACTCAATGGCTTACCACGCAGGCGCAGAATTAACTAATATCGAATGCTTCCAAATTAATCCTTTAATTAAAGATTATAACGGCCCGGCTTGCGCTTATGTTGCCGGGCCATTTGGTGCATATACCGCCAACGCCGAAGGACACCGCTTCATTAATTGTGATTATTGGAGCGGGCAAATGATGTTAGAAATTTGGAAAGAATTGAACTCTGGTAAAGGGCCAATTCAATTGAAAATGACTCATTTGGATGAAGATACAATTTCCGAAATTGAGTCTATTTTATGGTCAAATGAAAGACCTAGTCGGGGAAGATTTCATGAAGGTAGAGGTGAGGATTATCGCACTCATGGAATTGAGATGAATATCTCAGAAATTGGGTTATGTAGCGGACATAGTGCTTCTGGTGTTTGGGTGAATGAAAAAGCAGAAACTACTGTACCGGGATTGTATGCAGCCGGAGATATGGCAAGTGTGCCTCATAATTATATGATTGGGGCATTTGTATTTGGCAGGTTAGCAGGAACTCATGCAATTGATTACATCAAAGATTTGGAGCATTTGGAACCGGAGGGGGAATTTTTAGATGCAGAGAAAGCGAGAATTTATGCACCGTTAAATAATCCTAATGGTATTCCCCATACTCAAGTTGAATATAAGTTACGGCGATTAGTTAATGATTATTTACAGCCGCCAAAATCAAATTACAAAATGGAAATTGGGCTGAAGAATTTTGTGCGATATGATGATGCTTTGGCGCAAATGGGAGCGCGCGATCCGCACGAATTGATGCGCTGTATGGAGGTGCATTTTATTAGAGATTGTGCGGAGATGGCTGCAAGAGCATCTTTATATCGTCGAGAAAGCCGTTGGGGGCTTTATCATTATCATTTAGATTTTCCTGAAAAGAATAATCAGGAATGGTTTTGTCATGTGAATTTAAGGAAGGATACAAGGGGGGAAATGGTGTTATTTAAGCGGGATGTTGAGCCTTATGTTGTTGATGTGGATTTGGGTAGAGAGGTTTATGATGTGGCGGTTAAGTAAGGTTGATTTTTAAACGCAAAGGGGCGCTGAGGTTTACGCAAAGGGGCGCTAAGGGATGGGGGATTTGTTGTTAATGATTCGTGAGGATATAAGAAGCGATCGCCAATTTAGTTTCGGAGATAAATGCTGTATCAAATATTAATCGTTCTGTAGGGTGGGCATTGCTGGTGAGAGAAAGATAATAAGAATTATAGAGGTGTTAAATGGCTTTAGTTAATCAAAGAGTAGATGTTCCAGTGATTGTGGATGAGTCTAAATGTCTAGAAAAATGTCGGGTTTGTATTGAGGTTTGTCCGCTTGATGTATTAGCTAAAAATCCTGAAACTGGTAAAGCATATATGAAATATAACGAATGCTGGTTTTGTCTTCCTTGTGAAAGGGAATGTCCTACAAATGCCATTAAGGTGCAAATTCCTTTCTTGTTAAGGTAAATCAGAAAACAGTTGGATAAAATGTCTAATTGTTAAGAGTAATGCCTACCCTACAGGATGATTAATAGTTCGCCCAATTAAAGAACGCTCCAATTCAAATATCATAAAATTACCCAATCACAGGAGTTTTATATAAATAATGTCGTTATCTCCTCAAGGATTTAGTAGTTTTATTACTAATTTAGGTATCAAAGACTTTACCGATGATTTTGTTTTGATTAAATCGGATGTTCCCTGTGTTGCAGATGGAGTATTTACACAAAGTCTTTTTGCTGGCCCTAGTGTAACTCTTAGCCGCCATAATTTACAAGATAATCAAGCTCAGGGAATTGTTGTTATTTCTAAAAACGCTAATGTAGCTAATGGTGCTATTGGTAAAGCTGATACGGAAGAAGTTATTCAAATTGTCGCCACTGAAACTGGAATTTCTCCTGATAATATTGTCATAGCTTCTACAGGCGTAATTGGTAGACGTTATCCTATAGAAAAAATTCGTACAGGCTTGTTAGGAATTGGCGAGAAATTAACTGCGGCTGATTTTAATTTAGCAGCACGCGGTATTATGACAACCGATACTTTACCTAAGCTAGCGGCGCGACAAGTTGGTAATGCTAAGTTGGTAGGAATTGCTAAAGGCGTGGGAATGATTGAGCCGAATATGGCAACATTGTTAGCTTTCTTTTTTACCGATGCGGCGATTTCTGCTGATGTGTTGCGCTCAATTTTTCGCTCTACTGTAGATAAAACATTTAATTGTTTAAGTATCGATACTGATACTTCTACTAGTGATAGTGCTGTAATTTTAGCTAATGGTTTGGCTGGTGAGGTTTCTGAACAAGAATTTACTATTGCATTGCAAGAAATAGCCCAAGAATTAGTTTTGAAAATTGCGCGAGACGGCGAAGGCGCGACTAAGGTAATTGAGGTAACTGTAGATTCAGCTTTAAATTATGCACAAGCTAAAAAGGTGGCGAAAGCAATTGTTAATTCTCCTTTGGTGAAGACTGCTATATATGGTGCCGATCCGAATTGGGGAAGAGTGGCAATGGCTATAGGTAAATGTGAAAATGAAGTGGCAATAAATCCAGACAAGGTTGTCATTAAATTTGATAATGTTAAGGTTTACCCAAATATTTTAACTGAGGAAAATTTAGCAGAATTGCGAGAAGTTATGTCCCAAGATAAGGTGAATATTCATGTTAGTTTAAATATTGGCGAAGCTATTGCAACTGTTTGGGGTTGTGATTTATCAGAAGGTTACGTAGAAATTAACGGTAAATACTCAACTTAATTATTATTTCTGCAATGTCAACAAATATAGATTCTGAATTAAATGAATGGTTGGAAATGTTGCGATCGCCTGAAGTAAGCGATCGCTTAGTGGCGGTAAAAACCCTGCAACACTTGGGCGATGAGGCGGCGATTGATGCGCTAATTGTCGCCTTACAAGACGAAAGCACCGCCGTGCAGAAAATCGCTATTACGGCTTTATGGGAAATTGCTAATCCTGTCGCTGTTCCCGCCTTATTACCTTGTCTAGCTTCAGCAGATGCAGAAATTCGCAGCGAGGCGCTGTCAGCTTTGGGTGAGTTAATATCATCTGAAGATTTGCTGCTGTTGTTAGATGCATTACAGCAACCGGATATCAACCTGCAACTAAATGTATTAATTTTGTTGCGAAAGATACATGATGCTCAGTCACTCCCGGCGGTGCTATCCTTCTTTGAGTCGGAACATCCCCAACTGCGGGAAGCTGCTGTGACAACTCTCAGCTATCTCAATCAAGTGCAGATATGCCCACCAGCTTTATCTTTAATGCGCGATCGCGATGATAATGTGCGTCGTGCAACTGCGCTCACATTAGGGCATTTAGCAGATGCAGAGATAGTAGATTTGCTGAGTAATGCCTTAAATAATGATACTGATTGGCAAGTACGCCGCAATGCTGCTAAATCTCTAGCCCTTCATGCTGATGCTAAGATTATTCCTACTGTATTAATTGCCCTTAAAGATGAACATTGGCAGGTAAGAAAATTTGCCATTCAAGTATTACAGAAAATTCCCGATATTCAGTCCTTACCCGCACTGATTGCAGCCTTAACAGATGAGTATTCAGATGTGAGAAAAGAAGCCGCGATCGCACTTGGTAATTTGGGTACAACTGAAGCCTTAAACGCCCTGCAACAAGCCTTAGACGATCCCGATAGAGAAGTTAGTATTTACGCGCAAAAAGCTATTCAAAAAATTGGATATTTAACAAAAAATATGATGTAGATGTAGATGTAGGTTGGGTTGAGGAACGTAGACGCAAAGCGGCTTCCCGAAGGGTAACCCAACAATCCAAAGTTTTGTAATTGTTAAATTCAGTTTTTTATTCAGATAACTTTAGCAAATCATCAAAGGTGGGTATTGCCCACCTAACAAAAATCACTGATTTATTTAAGCCCAATTGCTGTGATTTTACCCCCTGCGTGACCAAATTTTGAACCATACCGTGACCAAAGGTTAACGAAATTTCAAGGTTAAGAGTGTGACTTAAAGGAAAAGATTGCCGCAATGGCAAGCTTTTACTTTAATTTGATTGCGGCTTCTTGATACTTTAAACAGTATCTAGTAGTCTATGAGATAAAAATTGCTGTAACTCTGATAAAATTCTCAATCATTAAGTATAATTATTTACAATACGGTCAATGAACAAGCGGCTTACTTTTAGTTCAATTCTGAACAAGCGGCAGAATTTTACTTTAAATAGTGGAGAAAACTCACTGTCTCCCTCGATAGCGATCGCAACCGAAATAGTTCAGTTTTAACTAAAATGTTGCCATGAGTTCAAAACTTAGGTAAAAGCTTGCCGTTTGTTCTGAACACTTTTTCAGTAAATATGCTTGATTTAAGGAAGTTTGATAATAATTCAGCCATTTTTACCCTATAAACCAACAGGCTACTGTCTAAAGTATGAGATTACCGGAGTGAAATTAAAGTAAAAGCTTGCCGTTGCGGCAAACAATTCCTTTAAGTCACAGGAAACTCCAAAAAATAAATTATTCTGTCAACCGTTGACGGTTCACAGTTAACAGTCAACCGTCAACAGTCAACAATAGCAATGGAATCTTTTTTTACTTGGAAGTCCCTTAACAAATGACTATTGACTATTCTATGACTTTAATTCTTCTAAACTAGAACGCAAACGCGGCTTCTCAGGTTCAGCTAAATCTAACTTATCCCCAGGTACTGATAACCACCGTGGATTTGACATTCCAACATCAATACCCACATCCCGCACCTTTTCCTAAGGAATCCGCAATGGTTCAGTTTGCTTTGTACTCCATTTACCAATAGTTTAAAGTCAGGACTTTAGTCATTTTTTTCACGACTAAAGCCTTGACTAAAAAATTAACTTAAGTGAGTTGGAAGAGGAATGTTACCAAATCGCCCTTACCCAAACTGATGCGATCGCCTGGTCTGAGGCGGTGTCTGTTTCCTGGTAATAGGGGCAAATTGTTGATGTAGGTACCATTGGAACTACCAACATCTTCAATATAAAAAGCATCTCCTTCAACGCGAATATCTGAGTGAATCCGCGAGACAATTTCCGAATTGGGAAATCCTGAGACATCCACATCTGGGGGAATGCGATCGTTAGGTTTGCCGATATGAATTACAGACAGTGTTTGGGGTAATTCAATATTGGTATCGCTTTGTACGTGGAATAGTTGTGCAGTAATCTGCTGTAATTGGGTTCTGGCAGGACTAACAGCAGGTGCTGCCGGTACAACAGCTACTGGTTCGGGTTCGGGAATCGCCGCTACTGGTTCTGGTTCGGGAATCTCAGCTACTGGTTCTGGTTCGGGAATCGCCGCTACTGGTTCTGGTTCGGGAATCTCAGCTACTGGTTCCGATGCAGGAGTAATTTCTACTGCAACTGGTACAACTGGTGGTGGCGCTACTGGTGCTACTGGTACCTCTGGAGGAACAGCCACGGCTGTGGGTGGTAAAGACGAAGCAGCAACCGGGTTAGGAACTGCCAAGGGATCTGGTTGTACCAGTTCGACAAGGGGATCGGGAGTAACCAATGGTGGCACTTCTAAAGGAATGTCAGGGGCGACAGTTGCGGCTACTGCTGTTGGTGGTGCTGCAGCACTTGCGCGCAAGTTATGGCCACACTGACCACAGAAAGCGGCATCTGCCTGCACAGTTGCCCCACAGTTGGGACAGTTATTAGTCGCTGGTAACGGCGTATAACATGCTTCACACTGGACAGCGCCGTCTGGGTTGGGGTGATTGCAATTAGGGCAGACGATCATGGATTTCAGCCTTTGTTCAAGCTCATCGTAAAATGGGACTGGCAAGCAGAGATGCGACTCTAGCTTTCAATTTAAAACAATTACTCCTGATAAGTTAACATCTGTCGCAATTGGACATTGTTCCTAGAGAGCTTGCAGATGGTGTTATTACCTGCATCAGAGAAAACTACTCGCGATCGCTTGTTTGATGTTGACAAAGTTAAAGAGACTTGGCAATTTACCATTTGTCAACATTTATACCACATCACTAATGATGGTAGACGACCCAGAAGATTCCCGATCCAGTTTCCAGACAATACAGCTCTGGGAAAATTAACTAGGGAGTTCTGCACCCGCCGCCGCATCTAGCAGCCACCAAAGTTCCCCTTGGGGTTGAATTAAGCGCGATGGGTAAGTAAAGTCATCGGCTACGGGTGCAAATACTTGAGCTAAAGCTGGGCGTTTATTAGCACCTGCAACTACAAAAATGACGCTGCGAGCCGAGTTGATAAATGGGTAAGTAAAAGTAATGCGGATGCTGCTATCTTTATTACCCACAGTAATTAAGCGATCGCTGACTTTTAACGCTTCTGTATGGGGAAATAAGGAAGCCGTGTGCGCATCATCACCCATTCCTAGCAAAACTACATCCAAAGCGGGAAACTCTCCGGATGCAGAATTGAAAAAGTTATGTAGATGCCGTTCGTACTTCACCGCCGCCACTGCGGGATCGGCTTCCAAGGTTGGTATGGGGTGAATATTGGTTTCCGGCATATCAACCCGATCTAGCCAAGCACGACGCGCCATCAGTTCATTGCTGTCAGGATGATCTGGGGGCACATAGCGTTCATCGCCCCAGAATACATGAATTTTATCCCAAGGCAGTTTTTGATTAGCGATCGCCTCATACAACGGCTTAGGTGTACTGCCGCCAGATAAGGCGATAGTAAACCGCCCCCGCTCTTGAATAGCAGTATCTATCTTGGACAGAATCAAGTCTAGCGCCCGTTTAACTAGAGCGGACTGATCCGGTAGAACTTCGACCGTTTTGTTCATGGCTTTATCATCATTTTGCCTGCTTCCAGCAATACAATACCGAATTTATTACAATCTCCCGTTTGAACTTTTGAAACTTTTAAGATCAGTTGTCGATGGGCATTGGGCATTGGGCATTGGGCATGGGGCATTGGGCATTGGGCATGGGGCATTGGGCATTGGGCATTGGGCATTGGGCATCCCCCTTCCCCATGTCCCCCATGTCCCCCATGTCCCCCATGTCCCCCATGTCCCCCATGTCCCCCATGTCCCCCATGTCCCCCATGTCCCCCATGTCTCCCTTGTCCCCCCTGCTCCCTGCCCCATGCCCCATGCCCCATGCCCCATGCCCTAATTCACAAAAATCTCCTTCCAGTCGGTAATGGCTTCTCGTTGGGCGATGAGTAATTCCTGAATGCCTTGTTCGCCAACATCTAATAACTGATTTAACTGTTTGCGGTTAAAGCTGCCTTCTTCTGCTGTTCCTTGGATTTCAATGAAATCCAGATTTTGATTCATGACGACGTTGAAATCTACTGTGGCGGCTACATCTTCGATATAGTTGAGATCTAAAAATGGTTCTCCTTCCAATAAACCCACGGAGACGGCGGCTATTTGTCCGCATAAAGGCGATCGCTCTAATTTCCCTTGCTGCAATAATTGGGAAATGGCGTTAGCTAAGGCGACGAAGGAACCTGTAATGGCTGTGGTTCTCGTTCCCGCATCGGCTTGCAAGACATCGGCATCTACGGTTAACGTGCGTTCTCCTAAAACTTCAAAATCTAAGGCAGCCCTTAAGCTACGTCCAATTAATCGCTGAATTTCTTGGGTACGTCCCGATAATTTCATCAATTCCCGTTCTTGCCGTTGTTGCGTGGCACTGGGAAGCATTCGATATTCAGCAGTTAACCAACCTTTACCGCTACCTGCAAGAAATTTGGGTACTCCTTCGGTAACGCTGACTGTACAAAGTACTTTTGTATCACCACATTTTGTCAGCACAGAACCAGGGGCAAAGCGAGTAAAGCCACTGTCAAAGCTGATGGGACGGAGTTCGTCGGAGTTCCGGCCGTCTGGACGCTGCCAAACCATTGGAGTTGCCTCAGAATTTTCATAGAGAATACTGCCTTAAGGTTACCTTAATGTCACAGCTTCTCTAGAAGCTTGTTGGTATAGTCAGCGCCCAACTTAAGTCCTGCAACTGCTCAGAAAAATTGCAGATTTTCTTAATGAACTGCTAAAAGGTTAACAATTTGCTGGTGTACTAGTTCTCGCGATTGGTCGCCATTAATCGTTAATAGGCGGCGGCGACGGTCGTAATATTCGAGTATGGGAATAGTGCGATCGTAAAATAACTCTATCCGCCTCTGGACGATTTCGGATTGCTCATCTTTGAGCGATCGCCCCAAACAACGATTAACCATAATAGCTTCTGGTACTTGTAAATAAATTGCCCAATTTAACTTTTGACCTAAATATTCCAATAAAAAATCTAATTCTTCGGCTTGGAAAGCTGTACGCGGATAGCCTTCCAATATCCAACCAGATTGGGAATCCAGCTTTGTCAGCTGCATCCGAATCAAGTCAATCATCATTTCGTCCGGGACTAGTTCCCCAGTTTCTACGTATGGTTGTGCATAGCGTCCCAAATCTGCCAAATTATGCATGTGATTGTTGACACTTGACTGCAAAGCATCTTCTCGGAAGGATGGCGAGTCAACAGATATGGCCTCTCGTAAAATTTCCCCTGTAGAAATCTTCGGAATCTCAAAGTATCTACAAAGTTTTTCTGCTTGAGTGCTTTTCCCCGATCCTGAACCACCCAGAATCACCAATCTCACAACACGTTACTCCTCATCCTGTTAAATTTATTACTTACCTACTCTGTTGTGCCCAAACAAATAGTAAATCTAACATCTGCTGATTTGCAGAGCTTGCACCCAAGTTCTTGATGAATTGGCACTGCTAGTTCTGTGTTTTGAGTTTTATGACGACTTGCATTTATATCCGATTAATGCCAATATCATTAACTCTTGACTTCCACACAAAGGTAGTGCTTGACTAAAAATGCAACTGGCTCAATAAAATACATGTGTGAAAATCTAATTGATTATACAGGTTAATTGGCGATCGCTTGTTTCAGCAAAAACTCTTTGTGAATTTGTAATATTTTAAACTTCGTTTTATGGTAGCTCAGTTAGATACCTCAAGTGTAAATTCAACCCTTAATTTACCATCCCCCATTGAAGGGCTAGTACAAGTTTTCACTAGCTCACACCGTAACTTTTTCACAAATGTTATGGCGCAAGCACTGAGAATTGCCGGACAAGGCACCCCAGTGTTAGTAGTACAATTTCTCAAAGGTGGCATTCGCCAAGGGCATGAACGACCAATTCAAATGGGGCAAAATTTAGATTGGATTCGTTGCGATTTACCTCGTTGTATCGATACACCACAGTTAGATGATGCAGAAAACGAAGCCTTACAAAAATTGTGGCAACATACACAAAAGGTAGTATGTGAGGGTCAGTATTCTCTCGTTGTTTTAGATGAATTAAGTTTAGCGATCAACTTTAATTTAATTCCAGAAAGCGAAGTTTTAGCATTCTTAGCCAAACGTCCTTCCCATGTTGATATCATCCTCACTGGGCCAGATATGCCAAAATCCCTGTTGGATGTAGCTGATCAAATTACCGAAATTCGCCGCAGTCATAGCCCGTAAATAATGCGCCACTTCAAGATATTCTAGTAATTCTGTTTAAATTAGCTGTGGACTTGTGATTAAAAACGATATCTGGATTACTCAAATGGCCCAAAAGGGTATGATTTCGCCTTTTGAGCCAACTTTGAATAAAAAAATATGACCAGACAATTTTATCTAGCAATTCTTTACTGTATCAAGACTCGTAACAGAAGTAGATAAGAGTATGAATGAAGCTGCTCTTTTTGCTGTAGCTTCAGAAAGTCTGACTTGTTTGAGAGTAACTAGAGCTTCCTTAATAAAAGAATCTCTTACTAAAGCTTTTTCTCCACTATTAAAAGAAGTTTCATAGAACACTTCTTTAATTCCTGCGGAGATAATTAACTTTAAACAAGACAAACAAGGTTCTAAAGTTACATAAATACTTGCACCTTCTGTCGAGATTCCATATTTTGCAGCTTGGGCGATCGCGTTGGCTTCCGCGTGTACAGCCCTCGATGGTAAAGTCTTACTAGCATCACAACTACTTAACCCTGGATAACAATATCCTTGAGTAGTACAGTGAGCAGAACCTGATGGTGAGCCATTATAACCTGTAGCTACTACTTGCTTATTTTTCACAATCACAGCGCCTACAGGAAAAGCTAGACAAGTTGAGCGAGTAGCTGCTAACTTAGCCAACATTAAAAAGTATTCATCCCATGTTGGTCTTTGAGTATTTTCCTCAATTGAGGATATATCTTGTATCATATTTTCAAATTAAAACTCTACACCTTGCTAAACAAGAAAACATTAGATACTACTTATTCCATTTCAGCAAAATGTTTTTAAGTTGAGTTAAAGCATCTTCATCATTATGAAACTTGACCTCAGCGATTACAGTTGGAATACCACGAGGAAATCTTGATATACGCTTACCTTGTTCATATAAAAGAATTATAGGAATCTTGTTTGTCTCTGCATAAGCTAATTCCATTCCGACACCAAATGACAGTGAGCCAAGGTAAGCAATAACTAAGTCTGATACACTTACCTGATACTTATCTTGTTTAAAAACCTCGCTAGGACTGATATCAGGATTGTTGACTGGATCGGTATGTAGATGTGGAACATAAGATTTAAAACCTACTTCTTCACAAAGCAAACCAATCTTTTCATAAAGTGCCTTACATGCTGTTGGATTGATTACATCAGTCAATGCACCAGACACATATACCTTGTACATTTTTACTACTCAAGTTTCATTACAATTGACATTCCTCTCGGTTTTAATAACCGAAGGTTTATTCTCTCATAGAAATATTAATTTTCAATAAAAAATATTAGACTACAATAGAGGTGAATACTAAGGGGTACCTGGAGTGACTGTTTGATTTGGTTGTGCTTGTGTCTGTGGGTTGGAAGTCGTTGTTGGATTTGGATTAGGTGAAGAAGGTTTAAACAATGCAATCACTGCAATTATTACTGCTAATAACGCTGCTATTGCGTTTATTGCTGTCCACCTCACCTGTTCATCTGCACCTAGAAAACGCAGTAATGTATTATGAACACTTGTTTTAAGTTTCTTATACTCATCTGACTCAAACATGAGTTTTTTTAGTAACTCTGTGTCCCCCATCATCCAATTATTTTCTTTTTGATTAAAATAATCGAATATTTCCTGGCTATTAGGTCGTCCACGCAGCATATCCAGTCTTGCATTTCTATCAGATTTATGGCTACTAGATGATTTGGAACTTAACTTTTCAATAGCTAAATAAACAATTGGTTGCTTAACATCTCTTACATTAATTCTTAGCTCATCATCTGAAACATTATGCAATGCTATACAAAGAGCACCTGACCAACAAGGATTTACTCTTGTACCAATGTGTCCTATGCCTCGTGAGACTTCTGCGACTATAGAATAAAGAGGCCCTCGAAATCGATTACTAAGCCAGATAGATTCATCAGTCCACACCAGAACTGTATCTTTTGGTGGTATTTTAAAAAATTGCTGTTCCTCATCAGGTTTGCCTTGTTTTGGTTCCGTTTCAATAATCAAACGTTGCTTTTTTCCAATAGCATAAGCATACTCGCTGGCAGTTAGACATAAATCACAGGCTTTTATGCTACCTTGCTTAAGAGGATGAAAAAGTATACCTTTACCAAGTTCCCTAATAATATCCTGATCGCTCAAAACTGACATCAAGTACTCCCTGCTTTCACAAAGCAATAGAATTTTCTACAAAGGCTTCCAATGTAGTTATCAAGATAAGCCAATCACGCCAGAAGATATTTAGAGGCATCTAAATAAATTGTATAAAATACAACTATTGATTTACGTGTTTTCAGCTTTACTCTATTGTATTGAAACTACAATTGATATGTAAAGCGGCATTGTCCACCTTAGCATTGCTAAGTATTTTATGATAATCTCAGTTTTTTGCACTTACCGATCCTGAATGTAAGACTTGCCACTTTTAATACAGTCACTTGCTTTCTGCAGTTCTATACCTAAATAACCTATATGTTCAAGCTGAATTGCTGGAGAGTTAGCACAAATCTCCCTCATTAGGCTGAGAGGCTTTTTCCCACGGTAAGACTTAATTACTTCACCGCTACCAGGAGTTGTATGGCTAATAACTATATCTTTGCCATCAACCTCTATTAAGAAATTACCAGAGGGATCATCATAGCTACGCTGGTTAAAAATTTTAGTGTATTGACTCGCAATTAGACTATCCGCATTCTCCCAAGTATCATCATATATATGAGCCGACTGACTGAGCGTCATCAATGGCCCCATTTTCAAGTTATATTCAGAACGTTTGGCAATCTCATCTCTAATATGTTTTTGTAAAGCTCTCAATCCCATTGCATTTGCAGGCCAAGCAGCAAACATATCATTACTTCTGAGAGTCGCAGTTAGTGATAATTCATTATCTACAACTCGCAGCCAAATGTGATTCAAGCAAGGACTACCACCCTTATCATGGTCTTTTACATCCCATAAATTCATGACTGCACTTGCAGCGTCAATTTCTCCTATTAACTTGTGAATCACTTGCTCAATTTGGTCTCGTCCAAACCAAGAACGTAAACGTTGACCATAGGTATATTTCAGCCCTTCGCGATAGGGTGCATCATCTAAAATTTGGCAAATGTATTCTTCTAAAAAATTACGATCAATCGGTAAATAATTAGGTTCAGGGAAATAAAAATTCTCTGGCTCATCAGTAACAACTGCCATCAAATCAATTAATTCTTGCCATTTACCATCATAGCCAGTGGGTCGAATTGTTCCAGTTGTTTTAATGCGATGAATAATTTTTACCCAAGTTTCAGCTATAGTTTTACCTTCAATCCGGTGTCCATAACGAGGCCCTGGTAAAACTGTCGGTTCAATGGTAGACATGGGAAATTCCCACGGCGAACCCCAAGATTCTAATGCTTCTCTTTGGGCAAAAGATTTAACTATATCAACTGCTTCTGTAATCGAATTTGCTTCTTTAAACTCTATAGAATGCCGCAGATGTTTTAAAGCATTCACATCAATTTCTAGATCAACGTAACCTGGAATCTTAGAGTTAATTACCCAGCATTTACGCCCAGTATCACTTAAACCTTCTTCAAAGCCATTACGGAAAAAATCTAATAAGCACTCACACGCCCCTGCATTTTTGTCTTCTTTTGTAGCGTTCAGCACCACTAAATAGCGGACATGAGGATTAAATAACAAATTACGAAGTAGTAAATTTAACCCTCTTGTGGGTGAGTATAGTTGCCCTATCACTGCATAATCTTGTGGTTGTAAATGTTTGGCAACACTCGCCTTTACAGTCCACCCTGTAATCACTGCTGTTTGACCTTGACCATAAATTAGCTGGTTAGGCTTGTGCAGTGGTTTGTATTCAAATTGGGTTGCCTGGCCCGTTCCTATCATTGTTGGCTCAAATTCCGAAAAATTCCCAGCACACTATTCAATCACAATTAGGGCTAGTTTTACAGAAAAGTTTTGCTACCAAATTTCACCTGAGACGTAAAAAATTTGTTTGCTCGTTACATATCTCATAAATCTAAATATGGCTATAAGCTTGGTATAGCAGGAGTTTTGCGCATTTCCAAGTGCAATATCTGATATTTTTGTTTACAAAACTTAATTTCTAAGTTACACTTCGTTACATAGTAAATCAAAGCAAGAAAATCTTATGCGTACCAATACTTCCATCGTTGATGACCAAGGTTTAATGAACAACTTTGCGCTTGAACCAAAGGTATATGTGGATGAACAAGGCGATCGCACTGGCTTTACACCCTATGCAGAACTCCTCAATGGTCGTCTAGCAATGATTGGTTTTGTGTCTCTGATTGTCTTAGAAGTTGTTACAGGACACGGTATTGTTGGTCTTTTGGCAAATCTGTAAATAGTAATTTTAATTTTTATTGAGTAATTTTCAATAATTTGTGAGAAACAAGAACCCTGACTTTTTAACACAGTCAGGGTTTTTATGCTAAAAACTCTAAAATTATGAATAATCCGTCGATTTGATAACTTTGTATATTTCAGTAACTGTTTTATTTTTTCTCACTTGAATTTTATCTAGCTAACCTATCTCTGTAAATACCGAAATAAATTCAGAAATACATAATATATTCAAAAATAATTGCGTATATATTCTAAATTTTATCCAGATTTTTTTTGCTAGATTTAAATACCAATATTTAAGTAACAGCAGATTGAACAATTAAATTCTGTCTGTCTTCATGATTAACTTGAATTTTAGTTGAAAGATTACACGATATTGTGAATCGCTAACTAAAATTTTAGTTTGATTTTACATGATGAAAATTGAAATGTTTTTGTGAGTAAGGCGCAACATTTTTAAACGATGTCTTTTTTAGATCCTGGTGTGTTCAATGTCGGGCTTGATGGGCAAGCCAAGATTGAATTTTTAGCTGATGCTGGCAGTTATCATGGAGAACTCGGCCTCTTCAGTTTGAAGGGGATGGAAAGTTTACAACTTGGTTCTGTGGAATTTATTCAAGAATCTGCCCGTCGGATTCTCAGCAATTCTGTAGCTGGTTATCTTGCCATTGATGATTCTACAGAAGGTGCTAAATTTAGTGGCAACTTTGGAGAAGGTGAGAAAAATGATGGTAGCTTTTTAGGCGAGAAAAGCTTTACCATGAATCCTGGCGAGCAGTTTGCTTTTTTGCTATTACCTAATGGAAAAATTAGCGAACTGGTTAATTCTCCTAAAGATAAAATTGCTATATTTTCGATTGCTAATGCGAATACTGACAAATCTGTTCATTTTGCCCAACTAGGACAGGGAACAGATAAAGGTGCAGCTTTTGGCGTAGAAGATATACTTGCATCTCAAGGTTCTGATTGGGATTATAACGATCTGATTTTTCAAATTAAGGGAGCAACGGGGAAAACATCTCCCTTAGATGCACTGATTAATTCCCAAAAAGAATGGCGTAATACCGAATCTGGCAAAAAATTAATCGATTACGCTCAACAAGTTAGCCAATTTATGACTTTGGCTGCTCCTTTTAATAATGCTTACACTGTCACAAGTCTTGGGGAAGTACCAGGGTTACCAACTCCTTATGTGGGATTGGCTTTTAAAGCAGACGATCCCAATACTTTGTTTATTGGTTCTACACCCCAGGGAGAAAATAGCCAAATTTATGCGATCGCACTCCAACGAGATGCTAATAATCATATTATCGGATTTACAGGCACAGCTACCTTATTAGCTACTGCACCTGGGTTAAATGGTGGCTTAATTGATGCAGGTTTAGGCTTTGGCCCTAATAATGTCTTATTCTATACCACATGGAATGACAATACAGTAGGGCAAATCAAACCTGGTAGTTCTACTGCTGACAAGCAAATTGATTTAAATGAGCTTGGTTTTGCAGCATCTACAGGTGGGTTAACTTTCGTACCTCAAGGGTTTCCTGGTGCTGGGCGGTTAAAAATTACCTCCTATGATACTAGTACTTTTTATGACACTACTGTATCTGTTGATGGTGCTAGGACTTGGGATATAGCACCTGCAAATAAATCAGTAGTCCTCAGTGGCGGTACTGATGCCTTTGTTTATGTGTCTGGTTCCATGCCAGAATTTAAAAGCCAGCGCATCTTAATGACAGAGCAAGATGCTGATAAAGTTGCCGTTTACAGCATAGATGAAAATGGCGATCCCATTAGCAACAGCAGCCAAGATTTTTTAACTGGAATTGACGGCCCTATTGGCGCAGCAATTGATCCATTGACGGGTGACTTTTTCTTTTCTACCTATTCTTTTGGAGATTTTAACCCACACGCATTTAACCAAGTTGTAGTAGTAAAGAATATTTGAAAATTTAGCCTCTTTCCAGTAAATTAAGTAAACAGATAGGGCATAACAAATTTGTTGTGCTCTTATTTTGTGCTTTTAATTTGTTATCTATTTGGAAAATCTCATCCGGTAAATTATGGCTTTAACTGCTTCAACAATGTTGCCAATAGGCACTATCGCACCAGATTTTCATCTACCAGAAGTAGTATCTGGTGAAGTAATTTCCTTGGCTAATTTTGCTGATAAAAAGGCATTACTAGTCATGTTTATTTGTCGCCATTGTCCTTTTGTGAAGCATATTCAACAGCAATTGGCATTGTTAGGAACTGACTATGAAAATAGCAATTTAGGCATAATTGCTATTAGTGCTAATGATGCGGAAAATTATCCAGATGATGCGCCAGAATCGTTAAAAGCAATGGCGGTAGAACTTGGTTTAAAATTTCCTGTGTGTTACGACGAAAGCCAAGCAACAGCCAAGGCTTATACAGCCGCTTGTACCCCTGATTTTTTTGTATTTGATAGTGAACAGAAACTGGTATATCGCGGACAATTAGATGATAGCAGACCGAGTAATGGTCAACCTGTCACAGGTGCAGATTTACGTGCAGCTATTGAAGCGGTGCTAGCGGGTAAATCGGTGTCAGATGAGCAAAAACCTAGCATTGGCTGCAATATTAAATGGAAAGCTGGGAATGCACCTAGTTATTTTGGTAGGGGCTAGGGGCTAGGGGCTAGGGACTAGGGAAGGAGGACAAATGACCAATGACTAATGACTAATGACTATTTAAAAATTCACCCTCACGATGATTTTTAACTGTGTGAGGGTGAAGAAAAATTTACGATTAGTGCTTGATTTCTAAATTAAGGATGTAGCGTCCTAATTGCACTTTGTCTGCCCATAATTCGTATTCTATTCGCAAATGCTCTGGTAAAGATTTGCCTGTGAGAACCATAGCAGTTGTGAAATTTCGCAGACGGATAGGCTCATTAGGTTGCAATGACTCAGTTGGTAACCAGTAACGACTAACACCATAAACACCCTGTTCCCAGAAGTGACGATAACTTACTTGCGCGTTACCTTGCATGGTCATTATTACCCGATATGGGGAAATCTCTAACCACAAAATCCGGGGACTGCTGGGTGTATAAGCACTACTCCGTTTTTGCGGAGGTGTGTCTTCGGTATTTTGAGAATTTATGATTTCGCAACTAATTAAAGGCGGTGCAGTCAAGAGTAAATGAAAACGGTCAGTATCTTTTTGATACAATGTTCCGGCGGTTTCCACAACAGACCAAACTGGTAGGTCGGTGGAAATTAGTGATAAGCACACAGGCTTGCGGTGATGGGTCAGCATGGGAGCGATAAGGGCTAAAAGCTATTGAACAACAAAAAATCAACACCAGGGTATCTAGCAGTCTGGGTCAGAAACTAAACAATAAAACATGCTTAGATATTAACTGAATCTGCTTATTTGGTAAGGGAGATAAATAAATATCAAAATAGTTAGGGCACGAATTGATCGAGGAAAAACTGTTATTTGTATCGGGAAAGCTAATTTAAAAGTAAATTTATTGAATATATTGTAAATAATCTTAAGATAACCGAATTAAGTATAGCGGATAGTCAACAGTCAACGGTCAACAGTCAACGGTCAACAGTCAACAGTCAACGGTCTAATGACAAATGACCAATGACCACTTTTTGAAGAAGGAAGTCAACTACTGCGATACAAGCAGTCGCTGATTTACCTTAAACAGCAATTCATCTCACACTGAACCTGTACTCTCTTCAGTGTGAGATGAATTGCGCGTGAGGCTTCCGGTGAGCGTCAGCCGAACCGTTGAGGATTGTGGTCTGACCATATTTGGCAAGTGCGAAAACCGGAAAGACCACAACGACGAAACGAACAAATATAGATTGAATCACGGCTTTTTTGGTAAAATTAATTTGGTCGTTGACCCTACCGACTGTATGGAACAGACAGGCTAACTTCAAAGTAGTCAGACTTGCCGCAGCAACATCAGAGATCGGGGAAAACGTGAGTCCTGCTGGTTGGCTATTGCTGTAAATCCAAGACGAACGTACCGGAGAAAAATTAAAGCCTCGACTCCGCTCGGCTTTAACCCTGAGCGGAGCCGAAGGGTTAAACTGCCTATGGAAGATGGGCGGCTGCCTGGGTTCTCCCTATGAGGAGATAAAGGTCGCAAGACCAGAGACGTTGTGTAAGACCAGATTAAACACGGGTTTAACGAGGCAACGGCGAGTGAGACGGGAAGCCTACTGTGTACGCGAAGCGTCACTGTAGGTACTTCACTTCCATTGTGTTCAAAAGCCAGTGTATCCTAATGTCGGTTGCTGTAATAACCCAAGAAACGCAAACAGATCTTTCGCAAAAATTAATTATCCAGCGACCTCCCTTTGGTTTATCCTTGCAAGGTCGAATTCGGATTCCCGGTGATAAGTCTATCTCTCATCGTGCTTTGATGTTGGGCGCGATCGCCCAAGGTGAAACGGAAATTCAAGGTCTGCTTTTAGGAGAAGATCCGCGCAGCACTGCTAGTTGTTTTCAAGCTATGGGCGCGGAAATTTCGGAACTAAATACGGATTTAGTCAAGGTTAAAGGTATTGGGCTGGGAAATTTACAAGAACCAGTTGACGTATTGAATGCTGGTAATTCTGGCACTACACTGCGTCTGATGTTGGGACTTTTGGCTTCCCATCCAGGGCGCTTTTTTACTGTCACAGGCGATAATTCTTTGCGATCGCGTCCTATGTCCCGCGTCGTTAAACCTTTACAAGAAATGGGCGCGCAAATTTGGGGACGCAACGGAAATTCTCTCGCACCCCTAGCGATTCAAGGACAAGCCCTGAAGCCAATTCACTATCATTCCCCCATTGCTTCAGCACAGGTGAAGTCTTGTATTTTACTGGCTGGGCTAGCCACTGACGGTAAAACTACGGTGACTGAACCAGCCCTTTCCCGCGACCATAGCGAAAGGATGTTACGGGCGTTTGGTGCGGAACTGAGTATAGATTCAGACACCAACAGCGTGACGATTACCGGGCCAGCCCAACTTTATGGACAAAAGGTGATAGTCCCTGGGGATATTAGTTCCGCCGCTTTTTGGTTAGTCGCAGGTGCAATTGTTCCTGGTTCGGAATTAGTAGTTGAAAATGTTGGCGTGAATCCTACCCGCACCGGGATTTTAGAAGCTTTAGCCATGATGGGCGCAGATATTCAACTGGAAAATCAGCGAGAAGTCGCAGGGGAACCAGTAGCGGATATCAGAGTGCGTTCTAGTAGTTTAAAAAGCTGCACGATTGCTGGCGATATTATACCAAGAATGATTGATGAAATTCCCATTTTGGCAGTAGCAGCCGTATTTGCCCAAGGAACAACAATTATTCGCGACGCAGAGGAGTTAAGAGTTAAAGAAAGCGATCGCATTACCGTGATGGCGCAACAACTCAATAAAATGGGTGCTAAGGTGACTGAACTCCCCGATGGAATGGAAATTACAGGCGGTACTGCTTTAGTCGGGACTGATGTTGATAGCCATACAGATCATCGCATAGCCATGAGTTTAGCGATCGCCGCTTTAGTCACCACCGGGATCACCACAATTCACCGCGCCGAAGCAGCAGCGATTTCTTACCCTGACTTCTTTAACACCCTAACTGCGATCGTTCATTAATATGGTCATTAGTCATTGGTCATTAGTTATTAGACTATTGACTGTTGACTATTGACTGTTTTTTATAAGTTTTATTTAATTATTTTTATTTATTTATAGATATTTTCTATAAACTGAAGATTCTCAAATAGAAACTTAACCAAGATTTGGCTGGAAACGTCAATAAATTGGCTCTGATTTTTAACAAAAAATAACAATCATTGACTTAATCTTGGATTTGTCATAAGTTAAATATCTTGTTGATATCTGCATCCTTAATATAAATAATTTTTTCAACATTAATTTGCATAATATTGGCTACAATCAATCTGAATTCAGAATAAGTTAAAATACTTGCGTAAATTCAAGATTTAGCATTGGAGAAAATACATTATGGGCTGGTTACAAAGACTTTTTGGTATGGAAAAACCAGAAGATGCTCAAGTAAATCCTGAGCCTACTTTAGTAGCTGAGAATTCTGCTGAAGGTGAAACAATTCCTATTGAAAGAATGGGATTAACTGGGGAATATGACCAAAGTGGTTTAGCTAAAAGAGTTGCCTTGGCTTTTGATCAAGATTCTCGTTTCGATGAAATTAATACAATTTACGTTGCTCAATTAGGAACTAAAGTAGTTTTAAAAGGGCAAGTACCCGATGCAGACACTTTGAATCAATTGGCTGAAGTTGCTGCTGGCGTCAGTGGTGCAACTGAAGTAGCTACTGATGAAGTTACTGTTGGATAAGGGATTTTTAAATCAAAAGTATCCCCCAGTTTAAGCAGAGGTAGCAGAGGATGTTTTAAAAGTCATCTTGTTGACAGCAAGCCATTTAAATTTTTAGCTTAAATAGGCAAGCAAGAATTTATGAAAAGCGTCACAAAATACTTTTTAAACAACCTGTATCTGCTATAAATAACACTTTACTTTTTGGATTAAATATTCCATGAACGCAAAAATTACACTACGTAAATTTGGGATTGGGCTAACATTGTTAAGCGTTTTAATGTTAGCTAGTTGTGGTGGTAAATCAGAAGAATCAGCTAATAATAATGCTGAAAAACCAACGGCGGTTTCTCAAGTCAAGCCTGATAAAAAAGGAGAAACTTCTGCCACGGGAACTAATACAGCGATTTCCGCAGATGCGCAAAAGTTAGGCGTAAAACCTCAAAATGAAACTACTTGTCCTAGCAACGCACCTATTAAGGGAAAAGCTACGGCAAAGCGAGGAAATATCTATCACACTGCGAAGTTTCCTGATTATGCAAAAGTGAAACCAGATATCTGTTTTAAAGATACCGCCACGGCAGAAAAAGCAGGTTTTACAGCGCCTAAATAAGTGTTGCGCATCTCACCAGTTGGTGAGGTACAGATTATTTTTAATTGTAGGGGCACTGGCACTGCCATGCCCCGAAGCGCGTTGTCACCCGTCTTGGAATTAATTCCCAGGCTAATAGATCAAGTAGGGGTGGGTTAAGCGAGATAGTCGTTCTTTATTTGAGCATATCTGTGAACCCGCCCCTACTGAAGTAGACTCATAATTTCGAGCATATCTAGTCATCTTTAGATGACTTCAGCTATTAGCAAGGAACTTTAGTTCCTTGCGGGACAAAGGCTCAATTTGTAAATAATCAAACTTTGTTAAAATTTTCCTGTTCTAGCGGGTTGCGAGAGTTATCTTAAGTAGTTACATATAAAATTTTACTCATGTTACTACGTTTAATTACTATCAGCGCCCTCATAACATTATTTACGCCATCCTTACTATTTCATCGTTCAGCATCAGTTATTGCCCAAGCACCAACGCCAACGGCTGAGGAAAAAATTACCGAAGCGATTACCTTAAATAATAATGGCGAAGGATTGGTATATAAAGATTTAGTCGGTTTAGGGGATTTGCAAGCTGGGTTAGAAATGTTCCAGCAAGCGTTGGCGATTTTCAAAAAATACAATGCTAAGGCTGGGGAAGCTAACGCCCTTACCAATATCGGCTATGTGTATCTGCGTCAGGGTAAATATTCTCAAGCGCTGGAGTTTTTGCAACAATCTTTAGCTATCCGCAAACAAGCACGAGATACCCAGAGTGAATGGATACCTTTGTCCTATATAGGAGAATTATACACCAATTTAGGTCAATATCCCCAGGCAGTTGAAGCTTATCAATCAACTTTAACTATTCTCAAACAACTGCAAGCTGCTAATCCTCAAGATTCCAGTTATCCTACAAGTCAACGCATTCTGCTGGCGGATACTGGGGCTGTATACTTTAGGATGGGTCAATATCAAAAGGCTTTAGAACTTTATCAACAAAGTTTAGCAATTTCCAAAGCTAATAGCGATCGCGCTGGTAGTGCGGAGACTTTAAATAATATTGGCGTTGTTTACATTAATTTGGGTAACTATACTCAAGCGCTAGACGCTTATCAACAAGCTTTAACCCCGATTCAAGACTTTTGTTATCAACAAAAATCAACTTGCTTTTATGGTACAGAAGCAGCAATTTTAAATAATCTTGCAGGTGCTTATTTTAGCTTGGGGCAATATCAAAAATCTTTAGAATTGGCGGAGAAATCTGCTAATATTTACCAAAAATTCCGCACTGGCGAGTATAAAGGCACAAATAAACAGGATATAAAATTACTCTACGATGCTCTCGGACAAAATCCCCAAGCTTTACAACAAGTTAGCAGTCGCGCGAATGTTGGCGATGCTTTTGGTAAAGATTCGTTTCAATTTCAAGGGGAAGCATTAAACCTGAATAATATCGGGCAAATTTATTTTAGCCAAGGTAAGAATGAACAAGCACTCAAACTATATCAACAGGCTTTAGCTATTTATCAAGAAAATAAATATCCCCAAGGAATTGCTGTCACCTTAAATAATATTGGGCGAGTTTACGCTAGTACCGGGAAATATAACCAAGCCACCGAGTCAAATCAGCAAGCTTTGACTAATTATAAAACAGTAGGCGATCGCACTGGCGAAGGTGTCACCCTTAGCAATCTCGGACAAATTTACCAGCAGCAACAGCAGTCTGAAAAAGCCACCAGCTTATATCAGCAAGCCTTAGCTATACACCGGGAAGTGAGCGATAAAGTCAGCGAAGCTGCTACACTGAAGTATTTAGGGGATGTGTTAGCCCAACAAAATCAACCACAATTAGCGATCGCATTCTACAAACAATCAGTAAATCTTACCGAAACTATCCGCCAAAATTTGCGCGTTGTGCCTACAGATATTCAAAAATCCTATACAGAAACAGTCTCGGAAAGATACCGTCGATTAGCTGATTTATTACTCAAGCAAAACCGTTCAGCTGAAGCGCAACAAGTTTTAGATTTACTGAAAATTCAGGAAGTCCAAGATTTTATGGGGAATAATCGTGGGAGTAATCAAAAAATAGCTAATTCCCCAACAAGAACAGCTAATAGTAATTCTCAACCAGTACAAAACCTCCAATTACAACCTCAAGAACAGGAAATATCACAAAAATACAGCGCCATTCAAGATAAAGTAATTCTCTTAGGTAAAGAACTGACAAGCTTACGCAAAATTAATCCTAAAGAACGCACATCAGCACAAGAAAAGCGCATAGCCGAACTAGTACAACTTGAGCAACAAGCCGCCACCGAATTTAACAAATTTATCAAAAGTCCGGTTGTAGTTGCTTTAACTCAGCAATTATCTATAACATCAAGTCAAGAAAACCTCAGTTTACGCCAACTAAATTCACTACGGGATAATTTACGCCAGTTAAATAACAAAGCTGTTCTCCTTTATCCCTTAGTTTTAGAGGATAGGTTAGAATTAGTCATCGTTACCGCAGACGCACCACCAATTCATCGTACAGTAGCCGTAAAACAACAAGAGTTAGAGCAAACAATTGAAGAATATCGGCAAAAAATCCAAGCACCTCGCAATAATATTAAACAGCCAGCACTTAAATTATATAGCTGGTTGATTCAGCCTATAGAAAACGAACTTAAACAAGCTGATGCAAAAACAATTATTTATGCTCCCGATGGACAATTAAGATACGTTCCCTTAGCTGGATTATTTGATGGGAAAGAATGGCTAGCACAAAGATTTGTAGTGAATAACATTACATCTGCAAGTCTCACCAAATTTGACAACAAACCCCCGAAAAATATTAACGTTTTAGCTGCTGCTTTTACCCAAGGAGATTATACAGTCAAACTGGCTAATCGCGCCGAAGTTTTTCAAGGATTACAGTTTGCTAAAACTGAAGTAGAAACCTTAGCTAAAACAATTCCTGGAACTAAAATCATCTTAGATAAATTATTTAGTCCCGCAGCAACAGTTCCCCAAATGAACGATTATAAAATTGTCCATTTGGCAACTCATGGATTTTTAGTTAAAGGTAGTCCTGAAGATTCCTTTATTTTATTTGGTGATGGTGAACATGTCACTTTACGCGATATCGAAAATTGGTCTTTACCTAATGTTGATTTAGTAGTTTTAAGTGCTTGTCAAACAGCATTAGGAGAAAAATTAGGCAATGGACAAGAAATTCTTGGTTTAGGATATCAAATTCAACTAACAGGAGCCAAGGCATCTATTGCTTCATTATGGCCTGTATCTGATGGCGGTACACAGGCTTTAATGAATGTATTTTATCAAGAATTAAAATCTGGTAAATCAAGCAAAGCTGAAGCCTTACAAAAAGCCCAAATCGCTTTAATTTCTGGTAATTATTCAGCAACTAAGCAAAATAAAATTAATAGTAAGTTAATTGCTAATGCTGCCAATGAATTTAGTCATCCCTTTTATTGGGCACCTTTTATTTTAATTGGTAATGGGCTGTAAAATTTTCATCATGAGTTGAAATAAATTCTTTGTACCTAGTACAACAAGGCATTTGATGTTGGGTTGCGTTCTTCAACCTAGAGTAGATCATCCCAATTTAAATAGTTTTTGCGGTATATCAATCTATTTTAGAGGGCATGGCAGTGCCATGCCCCTACCATCTGTCGCATTCTTTTTTTAAATTGGTATAGCTGTAGCCAGATAGATTAAGACATCAAGCTAAAATAAAACCCTACCATAAAAGGTTTTTAAGTCTGTCAACAGGAGCCAGTGCGTTGGGCGGCTTTGCCGACTTGAAGCAACTGGCTCTCAACCGTCAACTCTCAACCGTCAACTCTCAAAAATCGCTTCAGGAATATTTTTTACTTGGAAGTCCCCAAAACAGCCTACTACTGATGACGAATGGGGAAAGAATTACTTATATTAATTAATAATTTATACCTTCTTAATTAGTAAAAAAACTGAGGTTGACTTGTTGTATTTCTTTGGGAAAACAAACAATAAGAACTTGCCAGAGAAAAACATTAGAGTCATTATATATACATGAAATTATGTAATTACTTAATTTAGGTAGGAAAAATCAATGTGATAAAAATGTCTTTCAATTTAATAATGAACAAGATACACTAAAAAATCTCCCCTTAGTAGGATTTCATGAAAATGTGATGCTGACAATGCATCTAAAAAGTTGATTACTATAAAAAGCGATCGCTCTAGCTGCATTGAAACTACAAATAAGACAAGTAAAGCAATTTACCTGTAATTTAGATAGACACTATCATGTATGGCAACGTCCCATTACTCAATCTTGATTCTGGAGGATTCCCCAGAAAATCGCTCCCTATACCGCAGTTACTTAAATCAGGATCTACTTGCTACATATAATATAGTGGAGGCTGAGTCAGGAATAGCAGCATGGGCACATCTGAGACAAAACCAGCCAGACTTAATTTTGCTTAACGAAAAACTACCGGATATTGGTGGTTTAGAATTTTTACAGCAGTTAGGGCAGCAATTTGATGACTCTCAAATTCCCGTGATTATTTTAGCAGATTTGGCAAATGAGGCGATCGCATCTGGTGCAACAAAATATGCCGCTTCAGAATTTTTAGAAAAAAGTCAACTCACCAGTGCAAAGCTTTGTCAAACGCTGCATTTCACATTGGAAAAAGCCTATCTTAAACAGCAACTAAAAATTCAAGCCCAACAACAACAGTTTTTAGCCAGAACCTTACAGCGCATCCATCAATGTTTACAGTTAGAGGAACTTCTCACAACAACCGTTAACGAGTTACGAGAATTTCTCCAAGTCGATCGGGTGTTATTGTGTCAGTTAAACGCTTCAATCAAAGACACTGTCATATCCAACTCTATATTACCACAGTGGCAAAGCGGCCTCAACAATCAAATTCAAGATATTTGCTGGCAAGAACATCAGCGAATAGCTAATACTAACAGTGACATTTGGGCAATTTCTGATATTCATGCCGCAGAACTAACAGCTTGTCATCGGGAATTGTTAGAGAAATTTCATGTTAAAGCTAATTTAGTGGTGCCAATTTTACTGAAGTATGAAAGCAATGGCGATTCCTCTCCAGTCTTGTGGGGATTATTGATTGTTCACCATTGCCGCGCAACTCGTCAATGGCAGACACATGAACTCGATTTACTCACACAATTATCTGTGCATTTAGCTGTAGCCATCCAACAAGCACAGATGTATGAAAATGTGCAAAATTTCAACCCTGTGCGGCTAATTCCTCAAAAGCGAGATATTACTGAGAAAAAGCGCCTAGAAAGAGAACGCCAAGAAGCATTAGCCGCCCTCAAAGCCTCGGAAGCTGAACTGCGAGGGTTGTTTAATGCAATGGTTGATGTGATTTTGGTAATAGATAAACAAGGGCGTTATCTAAAAATTGCGCCTACTGGTGCGGATAAGCTTTACCTACCCCCGGAAGAATCGATTGGCAAAACAGTCCATGAAATTTTACCCCATCACCTTGCAGATCGATTTGTCAGTTTGATTGGGGAAACTCTAGCTACACAAGCAACAAAAGAATGGGAATACAGCTTACATATCGGTAATCAAGAGTTGTGGTTTCATGCTAAAGTTTCACCAATTTCCGCAGAAACAGTAATTTGGGCTGCAAGAGATATCACCGCAGCTAAACGCAACGAAATTATTCAAAAAAATGCCGAACAAGCACTGCAAGAAAATCAAATTCTCTTGCGCGTGATTATGGATAGCTTACCCATGTCTATCTTTTGGAAAGATCTCAACTATCGTTACTTGGGTTGCAATCGTCAGTTTTTGATAGATGCAGGATTAGGTTCAACAGCAGAAATTTTTGGCAAAACAGATTTTGAGATGGTTTGGCAAGAACAAGCCCCAATTTATCAAGCCGACGATTGCCTTGTCATGGTATCTCGTCAGCCAAAGTTTAATATTGAAGAACCAATTACCAAAACTGGTAACATTCGCAGATGGTTACACACCAATAAAGTCCCGTTGCATAACCCTCACGGTGAAATTATCGGCGTTTTGGGTAGCTATGAAGATATTACAGAACGCAAGGCAATTGAGCAAGCTTTACAAGAAAGCGAACGCCGTTACGCCACCCTAGCCGCATCTGCCCCTGTAGGTATTTTCCGCACCGATGCTCAAGGAAATTGTCTTTATGTTAACCATCTTTGGTGCGAGAATACAGGCTTAACTTCTCAAGAAGCCGCCAATCAGGGATGGAAAACAACCCTGCACCCAGAAGATAGAGAGATGTTTGCGCTGCAATGGCATCATCTGGTGACGACAGGGGAAACTTTTAGCCTAGAATATCGCTTTTTGCGCCCTGATGGCTTGGAAAATTGGGTATTTGGGCAAGCTGTTCCCGAAAAAAACCCCGACGGCACTATCATTGGTTATATCGGTACAATTACTAATATTAATCGTAGCAAAAAAGCTGAAGCGGCTTTACGGCACAGTCAAAATCTTTACCGCACTCTGGTAGATAACTTTCCCAATGGCGCATTTGTGCTGTTTGATAGTGACTTGCGATACCTGCTAGTAGGAGGCTTAGAACTGGCGCGAGCAGGTTTGAACAAGTCAGAAATGGAAGGCAAAACGGTTTGGGAAATCTTTCCGCCAGAAACATGTGAAACGCTCGCACCCATGTTATACAAAGCACTGGCTGGTGAGACAGTAATTGCCGAAGTTCCTTATCAAGAGTTTCTTTACTTAACCCATTATATACCCGTGCGCGACGAACAGGGTAATGTGATTGCAGGTATCCTAATGACGCAAAACATCACCGAACGCAAACAAGCCGAGAATGCGCTGCGGGATAGTGAAGAGAAATTTCGCCAATTTGCAGAAAATAGCCGCCAAGTCATGTTACTGCGGCAGATTGACTCTGGCGAACTACTTTATATTAACCCCACCTATGAGGAAGTCTGGGGAAGAAGTAATGAAAGTTTGTACGCCAATCCCGATTCTTGGCAAGATGCTTTACACCCCGAGGATGTTTCCCGCATTCAAGCAGCATATGAAGCTACGGCTAGACAGGGATTGTTAAATGAAGAATACCGAATTATTCGCCCTGATGGTACAATGCGCTGGATTTGGGGTCGATGTTTCCCGATTCAAGATACAACTGGGAAAATTTACCGCATTGGTGCTATAGCCGAAGATATTACCAAGCGCAAACAAACAGAACAAGAACGCGATCGCTTACTACAAATATTAGCATCACAAAATCAAACTTTAGAGCAAGAAGTTGCCCGACGCACCGCCGAATTACAACAAAGTGAAAACCGCTTCCGCAATCTGGTAGAAACATCTAGTGATTTGGTGTGGGAAGTCAACGAATCGGGGGTTCACACCTATGTGAGTCCACAAATTATGAATATTTTGGGATATTCCCCAGAGGAAATTTTAGGTAAAACTCCCTTTGATTTAATGCCACCTCAAGAAGCCGAAAGAGTCTTGAACGAGTTTGAGAAATTTCTCTCAGTGCAAGCTCCCTTTCAATGCTTAGAAAATACTAATTGCCATAAAGATGGCAGATTAATTATTTTAGAAACCAGCGCCGTCCCCATTTTTGATACCGATGGACAATTTCGCGGTTATCGCGGTATAGATAGGGATATCACAGCCCGCAAACGCTCGCAAGCTCAGTTACAAGCAGCAGAAATTCAACTGCGTAACTTATCAGATCGCCTAAAATTAGCAGTTACATCCGCCAAAATTGGCATATGGGATTGGGATTTGCTCAACGATTCCATAGTTTGGGATGAGCGAATGTATGAACTTTTTGGTGTCTCCCCTGAGAATTTTGATATCAGTCAGGAAGCTGAGGCAAAACTGGAACAGCTGTTTCATCCTGATGATACAGTTAGCATCAAAACTACTATTCAACAGGTAATTGCGGGAGATGGAGAACTAGAGACGGAGTTTAGAATTATCTTAGCCGATGGTAAAATTCGCCATCTCAAAGCCTATGGACTAGTACAACGCGATTCTCAAGGGCAAATCCAAAGGCTAATCGGTATTGCCTATGATATTAGCGATGCCTATCGGCAAGCTGCGCAACGCAAATTAGCAGAAATGCAACTACAACAAACCAATCATCAACTAGCAACTTCTAATGCGGAACTTGCTCGCGCTACTCGGCTCAAAGATGAATTTCTCGCTACCATGAGTCACGAACTCCGCACCCCCCTGAATGCAATTCTTGGCTTATCGGAAGCATTACAGGAAGAAGTATTTGGCGTTATCAACGATAAACAAAGACGGAGTTTGCAAACCATTGAACGCAGTGGTCAGCATTTATTAGAATTAATTAACGATATTCTCGATTTGTCAAAAATTGAAGCCGGTCAACTAGAGTTACACTATACCCAAATAGCTATCAGTCCCCTGTGCCAAGCAAGTTTGACATTTATTAAACAGCAAGCTTTGCAAAAACGCATTCAACTAGAAGTCAATATTCAACCCCATCTACCCAAGTTAATGGTAGATGAACGCCGAATTCGCCAAGTTTTGATTAATTTACTCAATAATGCGGTGAAATTTACCCCAGAAGGCGGGCGCGTTACCTTAGAAGTTACCCATCAAAAATTGGCGCAAGCAGCAGAGATGACATCAGCGCAAAATTTTATTCGCATTGCTGTCATTGATACAGGTATTGGTATCGCGCCCAAAAACCTGAATAAATTATTTCAACCTTTTATCCAAATTGATAGTGCGTTAAATCGTCAATATAACGGTACTGGTTTGGGATTAGTTCTCGTCAAGCGACTGGTGGAAATACATGGCGGTAAAGTAGGAGTTAGCAGCGAACTTGGTGTAGGTAGTTGCTTTACGGTTGATTTACCCTGTGGCAATATCTCTGAGGTAGCTGAGTCAGTGCCATCGCTATCATCCGAGCTAAATTCTACCCTGATAGCTACAGCTAAGGATTCACCCCTAATATTGCTAGCAGAAGATAACGAAGCTAATATTTTGACCTTCTCTGGTTATTTAGAAGCTGTAGGTTACCGCCTGATTTTAGCCAAAACCGGTCAAGAAGCGATCGCCCTCAGCAAAAGCCAATCCCCCAATTTAATTTTAATGGATATGCAAATGCCAGGAATTGATGGCTTAGAGGCAATTAAACAAATTCGCGCAGATTCTCACTGTGTAAATATTCCTATCATTGCCTTGACAGCCTTAGCTATGCCTGGCGATCGAGAAAAATTTTTAGCTGGTGGTGCTAACGAATATCTCTGCAAACCTGTCAAACTCCAGCAACTTGCAGCCCTGATTCAACAGCTTTTAGATGCACACAATTAAGAAGTCAACAGTCAACAGTCAACCGTCAACAGTCAACAGTCAACAGTCAAGCGTCAACAGTCAACAGTCAACAGTCAACCGCTATATCAAGTACAAAATCGGATACGTAAGTATAATTAAGTATCACTAGCTGTTAATCTCATCTATGGCAATTTCTCATTACACAATTTTGCTTTTGGAGGATTCACCAGAAGATAGATCCCTATACTGCCGTTACTTAAATCAGGATCTACTTGCCACTTATAATATAGTTGAGAGTGATACAGTAATCACAGCGAGAAAATACTTAGCCCAAAACCAACCAGACTTAATAATTTTAGACTATCAACTGCCAGATATGAATGGTTTGGCATTTCTTGAGCAGTTGCGGTGGCAATATGATAGTTTGCCAGTGCCAGTAATTATGTTAACAGGGCAGGGAGATGAAGCGATCGCGGCTCAAGCTATCAAGTTGGGTGCGGCAGAATATTTAGCTAAAGGTAAACTCACATGTACGGAATTTTGCCAAACGGTGCATTCCACATTAGAAAAAACCTTTCTACAGCAGCAAATCAGGATACAAGAGCAACAACAACTATTATTAGCGAGAATTTTGCTGCGAATTCGCCAGTTTTTGGGTTTAAAGGAAATTCTCTCCATAGCCGTGCAAGAAGTACGAGAACTTCTCAAAGCAGATAGAGCGATCGTCTACCAATTTGACTCGCAAATGAATGGTACAATTGTTGCCGAGTCAGTACTACCACAATGGAAAGCTTCCCTTAACTATCAAATTCAAGACAGTTGCTTTCGAGAAAATCAGGGCGTAGCTTATTTAGGTGGCAAAATTCGGGCAATTGCAGATATTTACAATGCAGGATTAACAGACTGTCATATTCACTTACTAGAACAATTTGGGGTGAAGGCGAATCTAGTTGTACCCATTTTGATGCACCGTCAAAATTTGGGAGAAGTCAGAAAATCAAATACTCAGGTACTGTGGGGATTGCTGATAGCTCATCAGTGCAGCACAACTCGCGAATGGCAGACACATGAACTCAGTATACTTGAACAACTATCTGTGCATTTAGCTGTAGCCATTCAACAAGCAGAACTCTATGAAAATTTGCAAATTCTCAATAAATCTTTAGAAGAGAAAGTAGAAGTACGAACCCAGGAATTACAAGCGAGCGATCGCCGATTTCGAGCAATTTTTAATAACACCTTTCAGTTTACCGGACTGCTGACAACAGAGGGAATTTTACTCGAAGCCAACCAAACAGCTTTAGACTTTGGGGGTGTAAAACGAGAAGACGTTATTAATCAACCTTTTTGGGAAACTTACTGGTGGAAAAATTCCCCAGCGATTCAGCAAAGATTAAAACAAGCGATCGCGCTAGCTGCCCAAGGTGAATTTATCCGCTATGAAGTAGATATAATGGGCGCTGGGGAGCAAATAACCACCATAGACTTTTCTCTGCGTCCCCTCAAGGATGAATCGGGAAAAGTCGTCATGCTAATTCCCGAAGGGCGGGATATTTCCGCTCGCAAACAAGCAGAAGCCACCTTGCAACTCCAAGCCCAAATTCTCGATGAAATTCATGATGGGGTAATTTCTACAGATATTCATGGTATCATTCAAACTTGGAATCAGAGCGCAGCGAAACTTTTTGGTTATACACCAACTGAAGTTATAGGCCAGCCAGTTAGTTTACTTTACTTTCCTGAAGATTTAGAGCAACTGTCAACAGAAGTAATGGAGCCGCTACTCCAAAATGGCAGTCATGCAACTGAGGTGCGAAATCGCACTAAAACAGGAGAAGAAATATATATTAGCTTGCGGCTTTCAGTCATGCGAGACAACCAAGGTAACATCATTCGCCTACTCGGTTGTTCTCATAATATTAGCGAACACAAAAAGGTAGAAAAGGCACTGCTGGAAAGTCAAATTCTCTTGCAAGTTGTCATGGATAGCCTACCCATAGCTATCTTTTGGAAAGATAGAAACTGCCGTTACTTAGGCTGCAATCGCCAGTTACTTTTAGATGCGGGGCTAACTTCCACAGCAGAAATTATTGGTAAAACAGATTTTGATATGGTTTGGCGAGAGCAAGCTGCACTTTATCAAGCAAGCGATCGCTTAATTATGGCATCTGGTCAACCTCAGTTTAATATTGAAGAACCATTTACCAAAACTGGCAACCTTCACAGATGGTTGCGCACTAATAAAATACCATTACGTAACTCTGATGATGAGATTATCGCCATTATCGCCAGTTACGAAGATATTACAGAACGCAAGGAAATTGAACAGGCTTTACAACAAAGCGAACGCCGCTATGCAACCCTAGCAGCATCAGCCCCCGTAGGCATTTATCGCACCGATATTGGGGGAAATTGCTTGTATGTCAACGAACACTGGTGTGAAATCACTGGCTTGACACTTGCAGAAGTTGTAGCGGATGGCTGGAAACTAGCTCTGCACTCAGAAGATCGCGAAATGGTGACAACCCAATGGCAGCACCTAGTCCAAAGCGGTGAAAATTTTGGTTTAGAATATCGGTTTGTCCGCCGGGATGGCGTGGAAACCTGGGTATTTGGGCAAGCTGTTCCCGAAAAGCATCCAGATGGTACAGTCATCGGTTATGTGGGCACAATTACAAATATTAATCGCAGAAAACAAGCAGAACAAGAACGCGATCGCCTATTACAAGTTTTAGCATTACAAAATCAGACTTTAGAAGCCCAAGTTGCCCAACGCACAGCCGACTTAAAACAAAGCAAAGAACGCTTCCAAAATTTAGTAGAAACATCTAGTGATTGGGTGTGGGAAGTGAATGAAGCGAGCGTTTATACTTATGTGAGTCCGCAAATTATGCAAATATTAGGATATGTCCCAGAGGAAGTTTTAGGCAAAACTCCCTTTGATTTAATGCCACCTCAAGAAGCCGAAAGAGTCTTGAACGAGTTAATGAAATTCGTCTTTGAGCAAGTTCCCTTTCAATGCTTAGAAAATATTAACCGCCATAAAGATGGACGATTAATTACTTTAGAAACAAATGCGGTGCCAATTTTTGATGACGATGGACAATTTCGCGGCTATCGCGGTATGGCTCGTGATATTACTGTCCGCAAACAAGCGCAAGAACAACTGCGCAACCTATCAGATCGCTTAAATTTGGCAGTTAAATCGGCGCAAATTGGCATTTGGGATTGGGATTTGCTCAACGACTCCCTAGTTTGGGATGAGCGCATGTATGAACTGTTTGGTGTTTCGCCCACGAACTTTGACATTAGTCAGGGCGCTTGGGAAAAATTTTCCCAGCTGCTCCATCCTGACGATAAAATTAGCATCCGCGATAATTTTCAACAAGTCATTAACTCAGAGAAAGAATTAGATACTGAGTTGAGAATTATTTTGTCCGATGGTGAAATTCGTACTCTCAAAGCCTATGGATTGGTGCAACGCAATTCTCAAGGGCAAGCTCAACGGATTATCGGCATTAACTATGATATTAGCCATCGCAAATTAGCAGAAATACAACTGCAACAAACCAATCAACAACTAGCAGCCTCTAATGCAGAACTCGCTCGCGCTACTCGGCTCAAAGATGAATTTCTCGCCACTATGAGTCACGAACTCCGCACCCCTCTGAATGCGATTTTGGGTATAACAGAAGCGTTACAAGATGAAATATACGGTATAATTACTGAGAAGCAAAAACAGAGTTTGCAAACCATCGAGCAGAGCGGGAACCATCTCTTAGAATTAATCAACGACATCCTTGATTTATCGAAAATTGAAGCCGGTCAACTAGAGTTACACTACACCAAAGTAGCAATTAATCCTCTGTGCCAAGCAAGTTTAGCATTTATTAAACAGCAAGCCTTTCAAAAGCGCATCCAACTGGAAGTGAAGATTCAACCCTATCTACCAGAGTTAATGGTAGACGAACGCCGAATTCGCCAAGTTTTGATTAATTTACTGAATAATGCTGTAAAATTTACCCCAGCAGGTGGGCGGATTACCTTAGAAGTTACTTATGAAAAATTGACGCTAGAAGCAGAGATGACATCAGTGCAAAATTTTATTCGCATTGCTGTCATTGATACAGGTATTGGTATCGCGCCCAAAAACCTGAATAAATTATTTCAACCGTTTATCCAAATCGATAGTGCTTTAAACCGCCAATATAACGGTACTGGTTTGGGGTTAGTTCTCGTCAAGCGACTGGTAGAAATACATGGGGGTAAAGTAGGAGTTAGCAGTGAACTTGGTGTAGGTAGTTGCTTTACGGTTGATTTACCCTGTGGCAATATATCTGAGGCGGCTGAGTTAGTCAATTCAGAATCGTCAAAGCTCAATTCTCCACTCATAACCACAGCAGAGAATTCACCCCTAATTTTGCTGGCGGAAGATAACGAAGCTAATATTTTTACCTTCTCTACTTACTTAGAAGCTGTAGGTTATCGGATGATTTTGGCACGAAATGGTCAAGAAGCGATCGCTCTAACCAAAAGTCAATCCCCCAACTTAATTTTAATGGATATTCAAATGCCAGTAGTAGATGGATTAGAAGCAATCCAGCAAATCCGCTTAGATCCCAACTTTACCCATCTTCCCATTATTGCGCTAACAGCCCTAGCTATGCCTGGAGATGAAGAAAAATGTTTAGTTGGCGGTGCTAACAAATATCTCTGCAAACCTGTCAAACTCCAGCAACTTGTAGCCCTGATTCAACAGCTGTTAGATGCAAGCAAGTCATAATTGATCAAAAACTTGGGTGCGAAACATACTTAGCATCACCAACAGTATAGTTACAGCCGATTGCAAATTGCTGAGGTACAAATAATCGTTGATTGTAGGGACAAAATAATGCTATGCCCCTACAATTAATTATCCTTTAACACACAAGACTTGTTTGAGTGTAGCTACAACTTCAATCAAGTCAGCTTGATTTGCCATTACTTGTTCTATTGGCTTATAAGCACCAGGAATTTCATCTAATACACCTTCATCTTTGCGACATTCTACACCTTTGGTTTGCTCAATTAAATCATCAAGTGTATAGACATTCTTTGCCTTATTTCTCGACAATAAACGTCCTGCACCGTGGGAACAAGAACAGAAACTATGAGCATTACCTTTACCTTTAACAATGAAAGATTTCGCTCCCATTGAACCAGGAATAATCCCATAATCTTCAGTCTGGGCGCGCACTGCACCTTTACGAGTAACATACACATCTTCGCCGAAATGTACTTCTTTTTCGGCGTAATTGTGATGACAATTTACTTCTAATAAAGGTTTAGTTACTTTACCACCTGCAAGATGTTTTTCGATAATCCGCTTAAATCGCGCCATCATCACATCACGATTAAAACGCGCATATTCTTGCGCCCATTGTAAGTCATTCCAGTAGGATGCAAATTCTGGTGTCCCAGCGACAAAATGCGCTAAATCTGGATCTGCTAAGTTATTATCTGCCATCTTCGCTAATTCTTTAGCTGTATTAATATGGCATTGAGCTAAATTATTGCCAATGTTACGGGAACCAGAATGCAACATTAACCAAACGTAGTTCTCTGTATCAAGACAAACCTCAATAAAGTGATTTCCTCCGCCGAGAGAACCCATTTGTTTCATGGCTTTAGTTTCTAGATTTTGGACACCGCGATGCAAGTCTTTAAAATCACTCCATTGTTGCCAATTTGTGACAGATTTTTCAACATCTTTATTCTCGTTGAATCCAGTAGGAATTGCTGCTTCAATATCTAAACGAATTTTCTTGAGTTTACCTTCTAGCTTTTCACCAGTAAACGGCATTTTAATAGCAGCCATACCACAACCAATATCCACTCCCACAGCAGCAGGAATAATGGCTTCTTTTGTTGCTAATACTGAACCAACTAAAGCACCTTTACCTAAATGTACATCTGGCATCAATGCTACATGTTTAAATACAAATGGTAATGATGCTACATTCTTCGCCATCTTGGTTTCTTCTGCCCCTAAAGGGTGATTTGCCCAAGATAATACTGGTGTTTGTGTAGGAATTTCTAACTTTTCGTAGGGCATAATTTTTTCTCTATTTGCAGTTTTTTGTCTGTAGTTGGAAATGTAAAATAAAATTAGATTTATTAGTCACAAGCAATTGGATAAATTTACATTTTTGGCTGCTGTTACTTGGCTTTACCAAACTTAGGAAAGCGATTACAGTTTTTTGCAGCTTTAATTGTATGTAATATGATTGTAGTATTTGTAGTTTATATATGTCAACTCTCAGATAAAAGCTAGGCTAGATCGGCCATGGGTGACTGCGGTCAAAGCAAATACCTGAGAAATATATTAAAATTTGTAAATAATATCACCGTGGTAGCAATAGCCTAATTCTATGGCGATTCCGCAAAATCTATTCTGGGAACGTTTTTTATCCCCTGTTGTCAAGTTTTTGATTGATGAAGCAGGGTTAGAACGTTATGCGCAAAGTATAGACTGGAAAAAACACAGCTATCGCTTTCAACGCGCCGATGTTATCATCCCCACTTACTACAGTAACCATAAATTCCGGGGGATGGAGGGCGGTTATCTCAATCCTAAGGTGGTAGTTTCCTACGATCCGATTATGCAATATTTACTGCCACCTAAGGAAAATCTAGTACGTCAAGCTTTGATTGAAGCAATTCAGGTTCAACCGAGGCGCATACTTGATTTAGGTTGCGGTACAGGTTCTACTACCTTGATGTTAAAACAAGCTTTCCCGCAAGCAGAGGTGATTGGCTTAGATTTATCAGCTTATATGTTGGTTATAGCCGATAATAAAGCCACCAGTGCAGGTTTAGACATCATTTGGCGACATGGTAATGCAGAAAAAACAGCTTTCCCGAATGCAGCTTTTGATTTAGTCACAGCTAGTTTACTATTTCGAGAAATCCCGACGACTGTATGCCAAGCAATTGTGCAAGAATGTTTTCGGTTACTAGTTGCGGGAGGACAACTATTACTTTTAGATGTTAATCAAAAGGCACTGCGTCAGCTAGAATGGCTCAATGATGCGATCGAAGAACCATATCTGAGCGAGTATGCTGCTTTCAATCTGGATAAAAGTATGGAGCAAGCAGGATTTGCAACCTTACCAACCCAGGATGTTTGGTGGATACATCAGATAACTAGCGGCGTTAAACCATTGGCTAAAGAAGATGTAGCTATTCATAAACAAGTTCGTCAGTACGTATCAAGATCCACAGATAACGGTGATTTGGAGGATTTAGGTTCCCCTGTTTTTGGCATAAGAACATGAGTTTAAAGGCAGTTTTATTTGATTTTAATGGTGTCATCATTAACGATGAGCGAATCCACCAGCGATTGATCGATGAGATTTTAATTGCGGAAAATCTCCAACCCCAACGGGATAATGAGCGTCAACTTTCTTTAGGAAGGAGCGATCGCGCTTGTTTTCAAGAATTATTCGCCAATCGTGGTAGAGTCCTCAGTGAAGAATATTTAACTCAGTTACTCCACCGCAAGGCGCAGAGTTATATCCTAGAACTAGAAAAGTTAGAAAAATTGCCTTTGTATTCTGGTTTAGACGACTTGATTTTTCAAGTGCGATCGCGAAGCGTCTCCAAAGGAGATTCGCGCAATCTCAAACTAGGGCTAGTTAGTGGTGCAATTCGCAAGGAAATCGATTTAGTACTCGAACGCGCTAACCTCGCCGAACATTTTTCTGTAATAGTCGCTGGTGACGATATCACTACCAGCAAACCAAAACCCGATGGCTATTTGTTAGCAGTGGAACGCTTGAACCAAAAATATCCTGACTTAAATCTGCGATCGCAAGAATGTCTCGCAATTGAAGATACCCCCGCAGGTATCCAAGCTGCAAAAGCCGCGCAAATGCAGGTATTAGGTGTGGCGAATACCTACCCCTTCCACATGCTTCAGCGTTGCTGTAACTGGACTGTGGATTATTTGACAGATTTGGAACTAGAAAGAGTGATAGAAGTTTTTTCCCAAAAAGAGTTGAAAGCAAACGCAGAAGAATGATATTATAGAAAATAGTGATTACAAAGATTAGGATATCCTAAATCTTGAAATAGGGGGAATTAGCTCAGTTGGTAGAGTGCTGCGATCGCACCGCAGAGGTCAGGGGTTCGAGTCTCCTATTCTCCATAAAGCTCAAATTTATACAGGAGAAGGATTTCAAGGTTTTTGAACCAGGAATTCTAGATGCCTCTATTGTCAATAATTATAGCTGAAAATGTAGCAAATATAGATAATCCTAGATAATTACTAGATAGGTGTAATATCAAGCCTGCTAACCGTGAGTGTCACGATTTATTCTCCAGAGATTTAGGTGATGCAAAGCTACCCTTGTAGAGCTACAAGGGTTAATATCTGCGTCCATCAATACTGAGTATTTTTAAATTTATACCAATCTTCTAAAATTCTGTAACTCATCGAAACTCTAAAACCCTGACCATAACTGGCTTTCTTAATTACGAATTACGAATGAATTTGCTAAATGAGAAAATAGGCGATCGCACAAAATTAGACAATCTGGCGATTTTGGGAAAAACTAGGTAGTTCTGGAGCGATATAAGCCCAAGATACTGCGGAATCAGTCCAGATTTGATGCATCGGCTTAACTAATTGCGGATTGTCTAAACTTCCAGCTTTCAGCCAGACGAATTGCGGTTTTGCTGGCGCTTTTGTAAACAGAGGTGAACCGCATTCTGGGCAAAATTCACGAGTAATTTTGTTGCCACTGTTACCAGTTTTTGTATAACTCTTAACTTTACCAGCTAAAATGCGTAATGCTGCTGATTGTATGCGAACTCCTACATTAAAAGCACTACCTGTCGTTTTTCTGCAATCTTGACAGTGGCAATAATTCGCTGCTTCTAGTTCTCCATTATACTCATACCGCACATAGCCGCAAAGACACCCTCCTGTGACAGTTTCCGCCATACTCTCTTATCCAGGTTACTTATTGACAAAATATCTCGCTTACCCGACACACCGCCCGCAGGCTAGAAGCCTGGGGCTAACGCTACGAAGCCCACAAAGGTGGGCTTTGTACGATTAGCCGCACCCTTGAGGGTGACGGCGGGATGTCGGGATAAGTGAGGGGTCTTACGCTTGATTCGCCACCTGCATCCTAAAAGGGCATGGAGTTTTTCATATGTAACTTTAAAAATTAGCTATTTCGCTAGATATTACAACCCATACTGCTTAAACCAAGCTTGCAGGCGCTCCCATCCGTCTTTAGCTTCTTTTTCGCGGTAAGAGGGGCGATAATCAGCCAAGAAGGCGTGGGGTGCATCGGGGTAAACGATGACTTCAGATTTACTGCTGCTAGATTTGAGTTGTTCTTTCAGCTTTTCTACTGTATCCAGGGGAATACCTGCATCCTGACCGCCATAGAGTCCGAGAACTGGAACTGTTAGCTTAGAGGCGACATCAACGGGATGCTGAGGCTGACGTTCGGTGGTATCGCCTAGCAGTCGCCCATACCATGCTACACCTGCTTTAATTTGCGGGTTATGTGCAGCATATAACCAAGTAGTCCGACCACCCCAGCAAAAGCCTGTAATTCCGACGCGATCGCCATTACCTTTCGCAGATTTGACAGCCCAGGCTATAGTATCATCAAGGTCTGATAACACCTGAGCATCGGGTACTGTTGCTACTATTGGGCGAATTTCGTCAATATTGCTTAATTTTGACACATCACCCTGACGGATGAATAATTCGGGTGCGATCGCTAAATATCCCAACTTAGCAAAGCGACGGGCAATATCTTGGATATGTTCGTGTACACCAAATATCTCCTGAATTACCAGGACAATCGGGAAATTTTCACCTGTGTCTGGTTGCGCTCTATAGACAGGAATTTCGCCATCTTTGACAGGAATATTCACAAATCCTGCAACCAAACCTTTAGTATCAGTGGTGATAACTTGGTTAGAAATAGGTTGCACGGCTTGGGCAAAACCATTAGTTGCGGTAGTAGTAGTAGAATTAGTGTTGCTCATCTTTTTTTACCTTGATTTTTCCGTATCTACAAATTTCAACTTCTTCCTAGAAAAACTCACCAACGCATTCAGAAAAATAAGAATCACCCAAAAAATCTCTCAAACTCTTATTTCCTCGCTTCTCAGACTTTTCGCTATGTCCTCTGCAGTTCAAAAGTATTTAATTCAACCACAAAGACACAGAGATCCAGAGATAATATAGGACTTCATAGCGAAAGAGTTTTGATCAAGACTCTATGCCTATTTTCATGCTCGGTTGTGGGATTTTCTAATGAAGAAGATAGTTATTTTAAACGCTTAGGTGTCAGCGCTTCATATTGTTTGGTTGGGAGTAAAAATTCTCTCACATCCAGCTTGCGAGGTAGGAGTTTAGCTTCAAAATACTCATCTGCTACTCGCTGCTGTTCTGCAATAATAGAAGGTGTCAATTTTCTTAATCTAAAAGTACGTCTCTGCGCCACAGTTTCTAAAAGAGATACTTCCAGCTTTAACTCAGGAGCGAGAATTTTAGCAACTTCTTTTGTGTTATTTTCTGCCCATTCTCCTAGTTTATCTATCTCCTCTAAAATTACTTTTACTACCTCTGGATTTTCGGTAGCAAACTGTCTTCTGGCTACATAAAATCCTCCTTGAGTAGAAATTCTAGCCGAATTTCTAATTATTCTAGCTCCAGCATTTTTTTGGACATAAGCTAAAGCCGGGTCCCAAACAGCCCAAGCATCAATTTTTTTCTGTAGAAATGCATCGCGGGCTTCAGATGGAGTCAAACTTACAGGCTGGATATCACTAAATTTCAATCCAGCTTCTTTTAAAGCTCTCAATACTAAATAATGTGCCGAAGAACCTTTCTGAAAAACAACTCTTTTACCTTTGAGATCCGCTACTTTTTTAATGGGTGAATCTTTTTGAACTATGATGGCTTGTCCTTCACCTTTGCTAGGTTTACGCCCAGCGATATAGACAAGTTGTGCGCCTGCGGCTTGAGCAAAGATTGGTGGTGTTTCTCCCACACTACCGATATCAACTCTATTGGCATTCATAGCTTCTAACAATTGGGGGCCTGCGGGAAATGGTACCCAATTTACAGAAATCCCTAAAGCTTTGAGGCGTGGTTCTACGGCTCCTTTAATTTTGACTATATCTCCAGATGTTTGGTAAGCCAGGTTAACTACTTTTGTATTGATTCCCGGTCTTGTTTGTGCTTGGCTACTTTGTAGTAAGCTACCTGTAAATGGAGTAGAAATAGCGAATAATCCTAGTGCTGAAAATTGCACAATGCGCTTTAAAACCGTGCGACGATTGCTAAAAAATGGTATTTTCATGGCTGTAAGTTTCTCCTGTTTTTTTGGGTTTAATAGAATCCAGAAATAGAGATAATTTGTTATTTCTCTAACTGGCTTTTTTTACTGTTAACTGTTGACTGTCAGTAAAAAAATCTTGTTTTCCTATGAATTAGGAAAGTGAAAATTTAATGCTTCCAAACAACTCGCAGTGATGTTGTAATCTCTTCGGTGAAATTTCCTGAAGGCTCAACTTCCAGTAGTGCTTTTTTCAAATCTGCTTCAAAAGGCTCTACATTGTCACCAAAGAAAATTTTGAGTGCAAAAGCTGTGGTGTATAAATAACCAAGATAGCTAGAAACTGTCCAACTCTTTTCAAACGAGACTTCATATACTTCTTGACGAGCAAAAGCTGATTGAGCAATTAGAACTTCATGAGGAGGATCTACAGGAGTGCGAATACCCTTTCCTCTCTGTCCAGTTCGTCGTTCCTCACCTAACCATTTTTTGACAATTTTGATTGCAGCTTGCTTCCAAGGAAGTGAACTTTCCCAGGGATTTTCATTAGTATTGAGCAGTACAAATCCACCATCATCAGAGAGCAATTCATAAATACGCTCAAGCACAATTTCACGTTGCATCCAGTGAAAAGCTCTACCAATGGTGACTAGTTTAAATTCACCCAAACTAGAATTAATTAATTCTGCTCCTTGCTCAAGCCAGGTAATATTATTTCTCCCAGCGATTTGGGCTTGGCGTTTAGCCTCTTCGATCATATCTGGATCGGGATCTATAGCAATTACTTCCTGAAACTGATTGCTGAGAGGAATTGCGATTAAACCAGGGCCGCAACCTAAATCTAAAAGTCTTCCTTGACCGTTAAGATGAAAGATTTCGGTGAGTTTAGCAAATACCTCTGGCGGATACTTGGTTCTGTATTGAGCATAGCTTTCAGCAGCACCCTCAAATAATGTTGGGTCGTAGGTAGGAAGTGTTTTCATGAGATATACTTTGGACTCAAATATGTAATGAACTCACAAGTAAATTGGATATTTTGTCAAGTTTTTTCTGGCTTCAGATTCCACAATTTATTGTTTGGCTTTTGTGTGTAACTAAAACCATAGGCAGATTTACCTTAGTATTTTTTAAACACTAAAGCAGTCAGTTATTTGGAAAATAGAGTGGGTGCTACCCACCCTACAATTGGCAAGAGGAAAGTTAGAAAATGCAACAAGTAAGTATCATATATGTTGGACTATTGGTTGTGTCCGTGTTTATGACGACAAGTTGAATATTTTGCAACAAAAAAATATATAAATTTGACATTATGTTTCTCGATCGCCAGATATTCTACACCAATTATTGATTATTTCATAAACTTATAATTCTCTAGAATTAGGTCGCCAGCGTAAAAGATACGCTTCTAAAATCCGAACGCCCCAATCGAGTAAAACACTAATAAATGCTAAAACTATTAATATTGACCAAGCTTTATCAACATTCAATGTTCCTTGTGCTGCCATTAAGAGATAGCCTAAACCTTTAGTAGAACCGATATATTCAGCTACAAGCGCACCGACTAAAGCCATACCTAAACTTGTACGAATTCCTGCAATTACCCAAGTTAGAACTGAAGGTAATACAACCATCCTTAATATTTGCCAGCGATTAGCACCCATGACTTGAAATGCTGCAACTAATTCGCGTTCTATGCTCTGAAGTCCCTGATATGTAGTAAAAAAGATAGGGAAAAAAGCGGCTAAAGCTGCAAGCAATATTTTGGAGAGTAATCCTATACCAAACCAGACAATAAGAAAGGGAGCTAGGGCAATACGAGGTATAGAATTAAAGACTTGTACGTAAGGTAAAGTTATAATTGCTCCTTGTGGAGAATAAGCTAATAAAATTCCTAAACTTATACCTCCAGTCATGGCTAAAATTAACCCACCCATTGCTTCTTGAAAGGTGACAAATATATGTTTAAATACCGTGCCTTCAGAAAATAGTTGCTGTAATTCTTTGACAATCAGACTAGGTTTACCAACAAGCGCAGGTTCAATAAATTGCGGAAAGCTGAACGCGCCTGTACCCAGTTCCCAAATAACTAAAATTACTACTAAAGGCGTGAGTTGAATTGCTAATTGTATTATGCGTTGACCCCAAGTAATTGTGTTGGGAATAGAACCAGAAATTTTTGTCTGTTTACGATTAGCAGAAAGCGGAGATTGTCCGACAGATACGCTCTTATTGCGGGTGGTTCTCATGTTATTCTTTGTTAGCGTTGAAAGAGTGCGAATCCTTGGTCTGGTTGTTGTAATACCTGTTTAGTTAAATCTGACCACATCTCACGCTGGATAGTTTGAAATTGAGAATCAGTGCGAATTGCGATCGCAGATCGGTCTTTTGGTAAATTAATCTCAAATTCCTTGACAATTGTGCCAGGACGTGAACTTAATAAAAATACTCTTTGGGAAAGTGCGATCGCTTCATCCAGGTCATGAGTTACTAATAAAAAGGTACATCCCGTATCACGCCATAATCGCAAGAATTCATCCTGTAACAAAGCGCGTGTTTGAGCATCTAGACTACTCAGAGGTTCATCCAGCAACACCACATCGGGTTCATAAATCAGCGTCCGAATCAGCAATACCCTCTGCTGCATACCCCCTGATAGTTCTCTGGGAAAACTATGTTCAAAACCAGACAAACCATATTTTTCCAGTAGTGCTAAGGCTTTTCTTCTTCCTTCAGTTCGGGATACACCACGAATTTCTAAAGGAGCCGTAACATTATCTAAAACTGTACGCCAAGGTAGCAAAGTTTGCTTTTGAAACAAGTAGCCAATTTGTTTGATACCACTAGTATTAAAAGTCCCTTGTACCTCTGTACCAGGACTAATTAACCCTGCAATCACATTCAATAATGTACTTTTACCGCAACCACTAGGGCCAATAAGTGTGACAAATTCACCAGCATTGATGCTCAAACTAACATCATGTAAAGCTTCAATCCGCTTATTTTTACTCCAATAAGAAATGGAGAGATTTTGAGTTTCAATCATTGAGTTGGGCATGGGCATTAGGCATGGGGCATTGGGCATGGGGCATTGGGCATGGGGCATTGGGTATGATGAATTAGTAATAATAATCTCCTTCTTAATTTTGACTTTTGACTTTTGACTTTTGACTTTTGACTTTTGACTTTTGACTTTTGACTTTTGACTTTTGACTTTTGACTTTTGACTTTTGACTTTTGAATTGTTAATTATGCTCTATTTCCAGCAAATTTATCGAACACGCCTTGAGAATAGGGAACTAATTTCTTAATAATTCCCGTGTCGTAAAATACTTTTTGATCTGCAAGATAGGCAGACTGACTAATCGAGGCATTTTTGGGAACTGAGCGCTTGAGTTCAGTACGAAGACCTGTCAAAATAGCATCTAAATTCGCATTATCAAAGCGTTTACCCACTGCTTTGAGGATTTGTTCTGGTGGAGTTTGGTGCATATATGTGAAAGTGCGATTGACTGCAACAATCAACCTTTTAACTGCTTCGGGTTTTTGCTCAGTGACGCGCTGATGACTGAGCCATGCACGAGTCATAGCCTCCCTAGCACCAAAATATTTTTGATGCACCTTGGGATCGAGAGCATTTAGTAGTTGAAATACTGTTCCTTCTTTCAGTAATCTGTGCAAATCAGGCGCACCGGCAATAGCTGCATCAGCCTGACGAGTTTTTACCAGGCTATAGGTAGATGCAGTTGTACTTTGCACATATTCAACATCTTTATCGCTCAGACCATTTTGACGCAGATATTTGACTAATACTGCCCAACTCCAAGTACCAATTTCACCTGCCGAAATTCTTCTACCTTTAAGGTCAGCAACTGACTTAATTTGAGAGCGTAAATCAGAACGTACAACTAAAGAAGTATCAACAAGATTGCGACGATTAGCGACAACATTTAAAGGCACACCTCTCAGGCGAGATAGATAAACATGTAAAGGTGCTTGTGCTGAGAAATCAATTTCTCCAGCAATCAAAGCATCTCGCATTTTGGCACTACTTTGAAATGTAATTACTTCTGCATTTAAACCAGCAGCTTGGAAAAAACCTAAATCTTCGGGAATCCAAACATCAATGGAGTTAATACCAGTTACTGCTCCCAGTTTGACATTAATAGTTCCCTGACTGGCTGCGGGCTGAATTATGCTGTCCCAACCCATTGTAGCTAGAGCGGTGGTTGCTCCTATGGACGCATATTTTAAAAAGTTTCTACGTGTATACATTTGGAGAGTCAAGAGCGATTTCAATAAGAAAAGATTGAGGCAAATAATTCAAAATTCAAAATTAAGAAAGCAAAAAATATTCAGCAAACTTTGAGATTATGTCTCTGTTGCATTCTTTTTTGAATCAGTATCAGATAGATATTTTGAACCTGATATTCTGAAGTTTTAAATGCTCCTTGCCCCAATTTTTATGTGTGTGTATTGAGTTTGGCTATAAGACTAGTACATCACGGCGTAAATAATACCAAATCAAATAATTTTTGCGACACATTGATATGCTCTAGAGGGCAAGGCATTGCCTTGCCCCTACAATCTGTCGCATTCTTTTTTAAATTGGCATAAATTCTCTATTCCAAATAAACGAAACGCTGACGCTATATTCATTTTGAATTTTGAATTCACTGCGGTACTAGTCTCTAGATCATTTTTCAGCACTATGTCAGCGCGACAACTCGGTTATCAACAATTTGTTTGAAGGTGGCATCAGGTTCGATGAGTCCCCACTCTACCATCCAATTGTAGGTACGACGGAAGTCGGCTTCTGGGTATGGTGCTGGATCTACGTAGCGTAGTCGGTTACGACGGAAGTCTGAAGGCTCAAGGCTTACAATATCCTCGGCTACGTCATCAATGAGATACTTCACATAGCTGATGGGATCGGCTTGTAAATCCTTCACTGCTCGACGGATTGCTTTGTTGATCGCCTCGAAGGTTTCTTGATCTAGGTCTGGACTACCAATTTCCAATCCTACATAATGAGCCTCGGCAATGATTTTGTAGCCTAGTTTTTCAGCTACTGTAATCCAAGGCTCCATGACTGCAACTGCATCAACCAACCCATCACGCAGAGCTACAAATCGGTTGAAGCGTTTGCGATCGCCACCACCATCTATATGTACTACTTTGATTTCCTCTTTGGGTAAGAAACCTTCAAGGGTTTGGATAGCGATGTAGTGGGAGCCGTGGTGAAAGTTTACGCCTACAGGAACGTTAGCTAAATCCTGCGGGATATTGTAGGGGGAGTCTGGCCGGACGATAATTGCTTGGCTAGCGATCGCGGCACGTTTTGCCACAACTTGCCCACCACAAGCACTATCATAAGTCCGACGTACTTGTCCCCATTCACAAGCACGATAGAGGGTACTTTCACCTTGCTCAAACAGCGAAGGGCCACCAAAAGAACTCACCAACCGATGATCGTCAACTAGCTGAATACCAGGTGAGCGATCGCCATAACCGCGTTGGACAAACTCGATATCTAGCCCTTCATCGGCAAAATAACCGCGATCGCGAGCCACGTAGTATGGTAGAGAAAACACTGTACCACTGATCTCGTTCTTTATTTTCTTGAGTGTAAGATTTTCGTTACTCAAGGTCTATCTCCTTACTAAAAGGATTTGACTGATATAAGCGAGACTTATTCTCCAGTAAATACATGTATTTAGTCAAGATTGCGGATATGTAACTTAACCTGAGTTCGGAATCGGAAGACAGGTAGTCAGCTGAAAATCACCTCAAATCCAGCACCTGTCCTGGCAAACAATCTATTTAGTAAAGCTAAATATTAGCTCTACATAAATTCACGTAATCTAATATTTTATTGTCTAAGGGCTTGAATTTTACACATAGCCATGTAATACTCCTAAATTAAACCCCGTTAAATTGGTCAATAAACAGTATTTTAAATGAGTCAGGATTATCTCTATCAGTAAGAAGGGTGAAAACGTTTGAATTCAACAAAGCAGTTTTTAGCCGAGCGGAAATTATTTAAGTCAGATTTTGAGATTAAAGATTGACAGGTTTCCAATCTTTAAATTTCTGCTAAAAGCTACTCTCGCTGTATGTGGATAAAGGGAAAAAGGCAATACAAATTCAAAAGTCAAAATTCAGAAAGTTCCGCATCATCTAGGTTTTAAGGGCTGAATCGATTACTGAATTTTAAGAAATTGTTATTATCTTGTCTCTTTATCCATTTTCCTAATTTAGGTTTTGTCTCACGCAGAGTCGCAGAGGCGCAGAGAAAAATGTACGAGTTACTGTCTAAATAAATGTCAGGAGTAGATTTTGTGAATAGTTCTATTGGTAAAGGGTCTTTAGAGAATATTTCTCATCTCAATTTGATAGCAGATGTCTTAGTAATTGGGGGCGGCCCATCTGGAACTTGGGCTGCTTGGAGTGCAGCTAGTAGTGGTGCAAGTGTGATTTTGGCTGATAAGGGTTATTGCGGTACAAGTGGCGCAGCCGCAGCATCGGGGAATGGTGTGTGGTATGTTCCACCAGATGCAGAACAGCGAGAAGCAGCTATGGCGAGTCGGGAAGCGATGGGTGGATTTTTATGCGATCGCAATTGGATGACTCGTGTGTTGGATCGCACCTATGACAATATTAATTCGCTTGCAGATTGGGGTTATCCTTTCCGCGTTGATGCTGATGGCACAGTAATCCGTCGCTCTTTACAGGGGCCGGACTATATGCGGTTTATGCGGAAAAAGATTAAGCAAGCAGGTGTCAAAATTTTAGATCATAGTCCGGCGTTAGAGTTGCTGCTGGATGCAGAAGGCGCTGTGGCTGGGGCTAGAGGCATTAATCGCCAATCTGGGGAACGCTGGACAGTCAAGGCTGGGGCAGTTGTAATTGCTACTGGTGGTTGTGCTTTCTTAAGTAAAGCCCTTGGTTGTAATGTGCTAACTGGAGATGGTTTGTTAATGGCGGCTGAAGCTGGTGCAGACTTCTCTGGTATGGAATTTTCTAATGCTTATGCGATTTCTCCCGCTTTTTCTTCTGTCACCAAGACTCGTTATTATGACTGGGCATCTTTTACCTACGAAGATGGTACGGTAATTGAGGGTGCAGGTTCTAAACGCGGTCGTTCTGTAATTGCCAAAACTTTGCTGACTCAGCCAGTTTATGCCCGCCTCGACCAAAATATGGATGAGGAAACTAAAGCTTGGATGCGGTCTTCTCAGGCGAATTTCTTTGTGGTCTTCGATCGCGCTGGAATTGATCCCTTTACTCAACGTTTCCCGATAACTCTACGTTTAGAGGGAACTGTGCGCGGTACAGGTGGGATTAGGATTGCAGATTATACCTGTGCGACTTCAGTGAGTGGACTATATGCGGCGGGAGATGCGGCGACTAGGGAGTTGATTTGTGGTGGCTTCACAGGTGGAGGTAGCCACAATGCAGCTTGGGCGATGTCTTCAGGCTATTGGTCTGGACAATCGGCGGCTACCTATGCTTTGAGTTTGGGTGAGAAAGCAGCATTGCGGACTGTTCGCAGTGTTGGTGAAGCGGGATTGCAAGGTGCAGGGAACGATCGTGTGTCGCCAGAAGATGCGATCGCAGCTACTCAAGCAGAAGTTTTCCCCTATGATCGCAATCTCTTCCGCAGTGCAACTGGTTTAAGCGAATCCTTAGACAGACTCAATCACCTGTGGAAAGAGATTCGCAACAGTCAAACTCCAGATGATAGCCAAATTGTGCGATCGCGCGAAGCGGCGGCGATGGTTGCTACCGCCCGTTGGATGTACAACAGTGGTTTGCAACGCCAAGAAACCAGAGGAATGCATAAACGAGAAGATTATCCCCAACAAGACCCCAATCAGCAATACAGAATACTCAGTGGTGGATTAGATAGGATTTGGGTCAAACCTGAGTCAACAGTCGTCAGTCGGGAATTAGTTACAGTGTGATTTTGGGGCATGGAGGATGGGGCATTGGGCATTGGTATAAACTTTCCCTTTTCCCCTTTCCCCCTTAACCAAATGATTATTTGTCAAGTTGTTTGATTCTTTCTATCAACAGACGCACTTGATTAGGTTTATTACGAAACCAGTCTGTTGACCAAATCCGGTAAATTTTCCAACCTAGCCTTTCTAGCACCTGTTGTCTGAGGCGATCGCGATCTCTGGCAGTCGGTGAACTATGGTAAGATGCACCATCACACTCAATTCCTAGTAAAAACTCTCCTGGGCGATTGTTATTGACTACGGCAAGGTCAATCCGATATCCTGAGCATCCCACTTGAGTGCGGATAGTGTATCCTTGCTGCACTAAAGCATGGTAAACATCTTCTTCAAACGGCGAGTCAAAATGAAGCTTATCCGTGTAAGAGTTTCCTTGCAGTTGTTCTCCACCACTTGCTGCGTATTCCAAGTAATCACGTAGTGCTTTTGCACCTTTACTTTGAGAACGTGTTAAATCAATGTCACCAGCTAGGATGGAAGAAACCAGCGTAATTTTACTTTTTGCCCGCGTTACAGCTACGTTAAGCCGTCTTTCTCCACCTTGGCGATTCAAGGGGCCAAAGTTGAGAAAAAGCTTACCTTGATCATCACGAGCATAGCCGACGCTGAGTATAATTGCATCTCGCTCGTCACCCTGGACGTTTTCCAGTGCTTTAAGAAAGTATTGCGGTGAATTATCGCTGCAAAATGTCTCCAACTCAGGATGTTCTTTGCCTAAAATCTCAATTTGCTCCTGAATCGCATCCGCTTGGGCTTCGCTAAAAGCAATAATACCAAGAGATTGTTCGGGAAACCGTTGAAAATGCTCTAACGCTAACTGAGCAACTACTTGAGCCTCACGTCTATTATCTGTGCGTCCGCCGCGATCGTAAACACCATCAGGAACGTGCTTAAACCACACTCCCAAATCTGGATTTTGAACTGGGTTTGGAAATGTAACTAATTCGTCGTTATAAAAATGATGATTGGAGAAAGCAATCAAACGCTCATCTTGGCTGCGATAATGCCATTTCAGCGTATATCCTCCAGGCATAAACTTTGAACATTCTTTCAAAACGCTTTCATAGCTTTCATCCTCCTCATTATCCTCATCTTCTTCAGTGTCTTTGCCGGTTGAAAAGAATGATGTGGGAGGAAGTTGTTGTTCGTCTCCAATCACAATGACTTGATTAGAACGAATAATGGCAGGAACTACATCTTCTGTCCGAAGCTGGGAGGCTTCATCAAAAATAAGGACATCAAAATGAACTACATCTGCATCGATATATTGGCTAACTGAAAGCGGACTCATCATCCAGCAAGGCTTTAAGGCTTTAACTAAATTTGGTATCCCCTTTTGTTTGTCGTTGAGGAGTTTACGTATAGGTAAACGTCGGCTTCTCCTATTTGCTTCCCTTTTCAAATTTGGCAACTCAGCTTGAACCAAAGCATTTCTTGAGCAATGCTGCCAACGTTCCACCTGAAGCTGTTTTAAACGTTCTCTAGCAACATATAGTTGATTATAGTCAAGTTGAGCAAAATCGTTGATTAACCGTTCGTGTACTTCAACATTAAAATTCTTCAACTCAGGTTTTCTGGCAAGAATTGCATCAAGACAAGTTTGAAAAATCAGCTTTTCCAAAATTGAGAACCACTGCTGAGAATCTATTTGGTTTTCACGTAAGGCATTTAAAAATTTGTTAGTTCCCAGCTTTTCAAGTTGCTGATAAGTTTCTTTATAAGTCAGCCATTCTTGGAAATAAGGCAATTCTGATTGAGCTAAGTTCAAAAAGGCTTCTATTTCACTGAAGGAAATTTGATTAGGAGGTAAGTAAGAACTTGTAATTTCACTTTCATCAAAGCGTGATAGTAGAAAATCAAGTCCTTGCTTGATATGGTTATGATTTATTTCATATTTCTTAACTAATTCAGCCAATTTGCGCCGTTCAGAGGGAGCATTTAAAATGCGCTGAACAGAATCAGCAGGAAGTGAATACCGTTGCAAACCAGTCAGCCAACTCAAAGCTTGTTCAATCGGTTTCAACTCTGCTTCGCTAGAAACTTCTGGTTTAAATAAAAACCCAAAAACCTGACGAGGTAAGTAATCAATTTGTTCTAACCGATTTCGCACAGACTCAATAGGATTAGGTTGATTATCTCGCAAAGCCTCTATAAACTTTTTAGCTCCGAGATTTTCAAGTTTTTCATAACTTTCTTTGTAGATAAACCATTCTCGGAGGTGAGACAAGTCAGATTGAGCTAGACTTAAAAACGTTGCTAGTTCGGTAAATAAAATTTGATTGTGAGGCACACATTGCCCAATAACATCAGTTTTATTAAAATACAGAAATAGGAAATCTAAACCTCGCAGAATATCTTCACTAAAGGATTCAAGTTTCTTTACTAATTCAGTTAATTCGCTGCGTGCCGAGGGAGAATTTATAACGCGCTGGACGTAATCAGCACGAAGCGAATAATCTTGTAATGTAATTAACCAACTTAAAGCTTGTTCAATCGGCTTTAGTTCTACTTCACTAGAAATTTCCGGGTTAAATAGAGAGCCAAAAATTTGACAGGCTGGATAATTGCTTTGATATAGTTCGTTTCTTGCAGCTTGTATTTGAACTGCTTTTGCCAAATCACGTTTTAATTGGTTGTGGGAAACCTGCGCCTTGTGAATACTTAGCTCTTTCAAACGCTTGATATCTCGCCTGTATCTGGAATTAAAAATTCTAATAAACCAAAAACGACTATATTGTTGATATCTATTAGCTAAAGCTGTTAATTCTGAGGAAAATAATTCAGGATAATAATTCTGTTTTATACTAGGCTCATTTTCTTGTAAAAATTGAACATCTAATTTCAGCTTATTAAAGGCATTTTTAACATTTGAAATCTCCCATGTTGTCCAGTTTATTGGTAGATTAGAGGGGGCATTCAATATATGTTCAAGTACAGGAAAGCAAGCTTCTACATTTTCTAAATTGGATAAAGGGTGAATTCTCAGCAGCATTTGAAGCTGTTGGCTAGCTGTTTGAATTAAAGAAATCCCTTGTAGAAATTTATTGATTTTATGATTTATCTCTAATTCCAAGCTTTCAGAACAAGATTTTAAGCTGCTTTTTACCCAAACAGTTGTTTGCTCTCCTCTTAAAAATGGGAGAAAGGAAGAAAGCCGACTCAATAGATTTTCTGCTTCTGCCGAAAGCTTATTTATTTCAATCTCTTGAACGTCCCTTTGCAGAATACCAAAAGCATTCTGAGCAGTTGAAATATCTACATTAACCCAATTTTCAGGCAGATTAGATGCAGCATTTAGTATGTGGGTTAAGGCTGGATAGTATGTCTCCAGAGATTCTAAATTTTGTAAAGGTTGAATTTTAAAAATTGTTGTTAATTGTTGATTAATATTTTGAATTTCACTAAACGCTTGCTGAAATTCCTCTATTTGACCTCTAATTTGCAATTCAAGCTCGTAGGAATAAGTTTCAAGAGAACTCTTTGACCAAATAGTTGTTCTTTCTCCTTTAAAAAAAGGCAAAAATCTTGCTAATTCATTTAATAAAGATTTTGCTTCTTGCAATCTAGTTGTATTCCATTCATGAAAGTTAGGAAATACAAGCTTTAAGCTAGGTAATCCTTCACGTTGTTTTTTCAAAAGCTCACCAAACATCTCAAATGGTGATTTATCTAGAGGCTGTTCTTTAGTATGTAAACTTTTAAGATATGAATTTATAGATTGACGAGTAGAAACAAGTTGTTCAAATAAAAGATATTGGTTTTGTGGATCATTAATTTGTCCAAGATAAGCAATAGTTTGCGATAAATCATTAACTAGTTCTCGTTTGTCTGTTGTGCTGCTATGGTGGAGATTTAGGCACAAATGGGCTAGCCCACACTCAGCCATACGCTTGTACACAACACCTAGAGCTGTATCTTTTTCTGCAACTAATAAAACTGATTTGCCATCACCAACCAGTTCAGCAATCATATTTACAATAGTTTGACTTTTACCTGTTCCTGGGGGGCCTTGAACTACAAAGCTAGAACCAGCTTTTGCTGCTTCAATCACAACTTGCTGGCTAGAATCAGCATCAAGAATTTGAAATATTCGCTCAGGTTTAATTTGTGCATCAAGTGCAGATGCAGGCAGCGGCTCTTTATAAGTAGATTGGTATGTACTTAAATCACCGCTGATTGCTTGCAAAATGTGATGGGAAAAAATTCGAGCTTCATTTTCAATGATGTCCCGAACCATTGCAGCCTTTGCATAAGAAAATAAAGAGAGAAATATAGTCTCTTGGATTTGCCATGTAGTTTGCTCTGCGAGGAGAGTGCGAATCAGAGACATCAATTCACTGTAGCTTATTCCCTGTAAAGATTCACTCTCTGGAAAGTCAATTCCAAAAGTTTGATTTAACTTTTGTGCCAAAGTTGGATTGAGTGCAATATCTTCCTCTAAAATAGATATTTTGTAGATATCTCGCCTTTGTTCCTTAATCAATTGCACAGGAACCAAAATTAGGGGAGAAAGTAAAGCATCATCTGGCTTATCTTTGTCGTACCAAGTTAATGTTCCAAACGCCAGAAATAGGCTGTTGACTCCTCTTTCTTCAAATGATTTTCGCGCTTCAGCACGCAATTTTTTCAGCCGTTTCAGTTGCTCGTTACCTATTTGACGAGTAATTAACTCAAGAGGATATTTCTCAGATGGTAATGCTTTCGTTTTTCTCGACTGAATAATATCTTGATATTCGCTATCAACGATTTTAAAATGTAGCGATTTTTTCTCTTCTGTAAGACTGTTGAAGAGAACATCTGGTTCCTCTGTGAGAATTTCTAAAATTCGAGGGCTATCTTGCCGAAATTTGATGAGAGGATTTCGTTTTCCCAAGTCAGCCAGTCCAGCTTTCCACTTTGCAATTTTTTGAGCAAGGTTTTGTTGAGAACTAGAAGCTGACTGTCGCATACTCGCTTTTCTCGTAAATAAGCCTACTGTCCAATATTATACTAACCTTTTACTTACTATCAAAAAATACTTGAAATGTATAATCTATCTACATCATGATGCAAAAATTTTCCGATTATGCATTAAGACAAGCAAATTTATATGGGGTGTTTCGTAATCTTGTTAAAATTACAAAGAAATAAGAGCGACGGAAACCGCCGCTCTTATTTTGGTGGGTACACAGAGTCAGTACACCTGTTAGCAGAGTATTGCTAAATTTAATTCGTTATGAACTGGTCAAATACTATACTAAGCGCCAGAGCGATCGCTTGTAGAACTTTCTGGAGGCTGATCTTTACTTCTTCTACAGCTAACTAAGTTATCTTGAGTAGGATTGTTAGCTGCAAATACATCTGCTATGGGGCAGAATGTTATGAGAGATGCTGCAATTAACAAAATTGCATATTTCATGGATTTCTCTTGATTTAGTATTAGGTTAATTTCTCATCTCCAGTAGCTACTGGTAAATCTTTTTGGGCGCTATATTCTGTCCAAGAACCTTCATAAATTCTGACTTTTGGATATCCCAGAAGATGCTTTAAGACGACATATTGTAATGTTGCTTCTCGTCCAGTGCTACAAGAAACAATAATATCATTTTTGGGGTCAATCTTTTTATCAGCGAGGATTTTCTTAATCTCATCTAATGACTTTAATTTGTGAGGATTCTGAGCATCCATAAATGTTAACCAAGGAATATTCCGCGCCCCTGGAATATGTCCGTTGCGTATCCAAATATTTTCTTCACCTCGGAATAACTTTTCAGGACGAGGATCGATAAATGTCACTCCTGGTTTACCAATCAGTTTTTTCACATCATTTAAACTGACCCGAACTGAAGGGTTATCTTTGACTTGAAATTTACCAACTTTATATTGCGGAAATTCTTTGGTGACATTGTTAGCAGCTTTATAACCTGTGTAGCCACCATCTAAGACAGCGATATCTTTTAATCCAGAACGTTCTAGTAAATAAGCAACCATTGTTGCGCCTAAAACATCTCTACCATCTGAATATACAAGCACGCGGCTATTATTTGTTATTCCTGAATTGGCAAAGATTTGTCCTAACTTTTCGTTATTCCAATACTGTACTGGTAAACCTTCTCTGGGGCCGCGAAAAGCAGTATCAGCGATATTTACAGCACCAGATAAATGTCCCTCTATATAGTCGAGAGGAAAATTCCTGACATCTAAAATTCGTAAATTTTTATCTTGAGAATTTTCTGCCAGCCAATTAGGCGAAACAAACTGAATTTTAGCGCTAGGGTTGGCTGAAAATGCTGATAATGGTAATAAAGGAATCAAAAATGCCGCAAAAAATATTGCTAATACAGCAAAAATTTTAGGCTTTAACTTAGGTTTTTTTAACCTGGACAAGAAATATTTTAAATTCATGTTCGCACTCCTAAATATCTCACACAAATATTGTGTAATTCTGCAAAATAATTTCTAGTGCATCCTTGATTACAGGCTGCACAAACTTATTTTTATCTGCCTTCGCAAATAAAATACTGTAAATTTATCGGTTAAACGTACTTAATATAAATTAGCATCTCATGTCCATCAACAGAACACAAGTAATGTAAATTCCAAAATGGCACTTTATCTATCAAACTTTTGTATATTCAGCATAGATTTCACAAATGCTAATTGATTAGCGATGCGTTGCGGTGAATATGGTGAAATTAGTAATGTTTGATATTGATGGCACTCTGACTGAGTCCAATCACCTGGATAATGAATCATATTTACAGGCGTTGTCTGAAGTATTTGCTGTCTCGGAAATATCAAGCGACTGGGCATCATATACTCGTAACCGGGCTACTGCTGGTGCATCTTCTTCCCAAGGTTGATTGGCGTTAATTGCTTTACTTCCTCGGCGTGTGGGTAAACCTTTAGTTAACAATAAATCTTTGGCTGTAAAGGGTATTCCATCTACAAAGCTCAGGGGATTACCGTTTAACCAACGCACTTCTGAGGCTTGAGCTTCAGCAAGAGCTGTGTTTTCATCTACGATCGCAAAGGCGTTAACTAAGCTGTTGTAAGTATCGATTCTTTCTAGGGCGGTTTTGGTGACTTCAACTGGTGATAATTGGCGATCGCGGTATAGTGAAATTAGTTGAGATGCAGAGAGGTTAGTGATTTCTGACATATTTTAGGTGTTTTTTGAAAGCAAGGTTTTTTAACGTAAAGGAACGCAAAGTTCGCGCAGAGATCCGCAGAGTGTTACTGATATCCTGTTGTTAATGCTTGATCCCACAAAGGTGAGTTTTGGATTGCTGATAGGGGAAGTGGTGGATTAATAGGTTGTGTACTGTCGCCATCAGTTAAAAAAGATTGTTCTGGTTGGAGAGATAATTGCCAAAATCCGATATCAAGCCACTTACCAAATTTAAACCCAACTCGGTGAAAGACTCCAACAGACACAAAACCAATAGCTTCATGTAAAGCTACACTGGCTGGATTGGGTAAAGCGATCGCTGCCACTACGTTATAAAATCCTTGTAGTTGTAGTAACTTCAACAGTCCCGTATATAAGGCTTTAGCAATTCTTTGGCGGCGATATTTTTCACCGACGTATACGGAAGATTCTACAGACCATTGATAGGCTGCACGGGTACGATAAGGACTAGCATAAGCATAGCCGACAATCTCACCATTAATTTCGCAAACTAACCAAGGCATCTGCTGTTGGTAACTTTCGATCCTCTGTTGAAACTCAACTTCGCTTGGTGGTTCTAACTCAAAAGAAATCGTCGTTTCGCGGACAATTGGCGCATAAATTGCCAGCATTTGTGATGCATCTCGTTTATCGGCTAGTCTAAGTCTCGTTTTCACTGTAATTGAACACTTGCTTTCTCAGAACAATTTGTGATAGTTTTCTGTTTAGAGCTAAAGTACGGTAATTCAATCAATTTACCGTATTTTATTTCATAACTCAATCTCCAAACCCATGCTGAACAAAGAGTACTGGTTGCGACATACGCGCATCAGTACTTATTGCGCAGCATTTTGGAATTAAGCTTCCATGCAAATACAAACTGTTGGTATTTTAAGTCCTGGTGACATGGGACAGGCGATCGCATCTGTACTCAATCGTCATGGATTAAAGACAATTGCTGCTTTAGACAATCGGAGCGATCGCACTCGACAATTAGCAACCGCCGCTAATGTTCAAGATGTCGGTTCAATTAAACAACTAGTAATTGAATCAGATATTGTGCTATCAGTTCTAGTTCCCGCCGCCGCCACTGAAGCTGCAAGCCAAGTAGCTGAGGTAATAGGCAATGTCGGTAAGAATATTTTATATGTCGATGCCAATGCCATATCACCCCAGAAAGTCAAAAATATTGCCCAAATCATCGAATCACAGGGCGGACAATTTGTCGATGCATCAATAATTGGCCCGCCTCCACGAGTTCCCAATCGTACCCGCATCTATGCATCAGGAAAACAGGCTGTAGAACTCCAACAACTGCGCGATTATGGCTTAGATATTAGAGTGATTGGCGATGAAATTGGTAAAGCTTCTGGGTTAAAGATGTCCTACGCAGCCCTCACAAAAGGACTGACAGCAATTGGCACAGAATTACTCATTGCAGCCAATCGCCTCAACTTAGATCAAGAATTGTGGGATGAAGTCAAGACTAGCCAACCAGAACTAGCAAAAATACTGACTCGTTCTCTGCCATCCATGACACCAAAAGCACATCGATGGATTGGAGAAATGGAAGAGATTGCAGACACATTTCAAGCCTTAGATTTAACCGAGAAGATTTTTCAAGGCGCAGCTGATGTTTACCGCCTAGTCAAAGAAACCTCTTTAGGTAAAGAAACACCAGAAGAAAACAACCGCGATCGCCCATTATCAGATATAGTTACCACCCTGTCACAAGAATCTTTAAAGAGTCAATAGTCAATAGTCAAGAGTCAACAGTCAACAGTCAACACCTATCAAATTTTAGCGATTAATGAATAAATTCAATTTAGTAATTTTTGATGGCGATGGTGTGCTTGTAGATAGTGAAATCATCGCCAATGTTATTTTGTTGGATATGCTCAATGAAATCGGCTTATATCTAACTTTAGAAGATGTGTTCGATATTTGTGCTGGTAAATCTACTGCTATTTGTCTAGAAACTATTCAAGATATTCTTGGTCAACCTTTACCAAGTAAGTTTGCTACTGAATTTGAACAACGCACAATGCAAGCTTTTATAAAACACCTCAAACCAGTGCAAGGAATACATGATGTTTTAAGTAAACTCAATATTTCTTTTTGCGTTGCCTCAAATAGTAGCCATCAATGGCTCAGACAAGCTTTATTAAAAACAGATTTATTCAGTTACTTTGCTGGAAAAATATTTACCGCCACAGGAATTATACGTAGTAAACCCCATCCAGACGTATTTTTATATGCAGCCGAAACGATGGGTTTTTCTCCAGAAGAATGTGTAGTAATTGAAGATACACCAACAGGTGTGATGGCTGGAGTAAATGCGGGTATGACTGTCTTTGGTTATTCAGAGTTAACGAAACCAAAAAAACTCAGAGAAGCTGGTGCATCTGTTGTATTTAATGATATGAGATTATTACCAAAATTGCTGGAGCAGGAAAATAATTATCTTGTTAGTAGTGCTATTGCTATTTAGGCGGAGGGCAGTCTTGATGAAACAATTTTATCGCCATTTATGAAAGGACAAGGGGGACAAGGAGGACAAGGGAGACAAGGGAGAAATAACTATTTCAAGCTAGATGGTAGATGGGAATAACAAGTATTATATAGGATTGGTAATGCTTACTTTCAGTTATTTTGATAAAGGGAATTGCAGGCGCGATCGCTATTCTGCAAAAATCATTCTCTTGGGTACTTGATTATTTAATATACATCTGATAAGTATGGCAATTATTACAAAATACAAAAAATCTATCGAGTTTACGTATATTATTAAATATCATTAACCAAGTCACGAAAATATTGAAGTAAGAAAGACTAAGTAAGTCAGCAATAAAAAACCAAACTATGTCACGCAATATAAACATTGTCGAAACTCTTACCAATGACAAATGACATTAATTGTGCCGACCTACTTAATTTATCTGTAAATATTCAAAACACAAATATCTAGGAATTTATCTTATGAGCTTAGATCTACAACTATCAGGTAAAACAGCAATTGTCACAGGCGGTAGTGCAGGTATTGGTTTAGCGATCGCCAAGTCACTCTATACTGAAGGTGTGAATGTAGTCATTGCAGCTCGTAACCCAGAACGGTTAGAGAATGCAGTCAGCGCTATCCAATCCCTACCCACAACAGGGGCGAAAGTCATTTCTATCAGTGCCGATTTAACTCAAGCCGAGAGTGTGGAGCGAGTAGTTTCCACTACATTACAGCAGTTTGGTCAAATTGATATTTTAGTCAATAATGCTGGATCAGCCCGTGCTGGGTCTTTCCTAGACTTGAGCGATGATGTATTTTTAGATGCTTGGAACTTAAAATTATTGGGCTATATTCGCCTAGTTAAAGCCGTTGTTCCCCATCAAAAAAATCGAGGGGATGGACGAATTGTCAATATCATCGGTGGTGCAGGTAGGACACCCCGCCCTAGCTTCCTTCCAGATGGGACAACCAACGCCGCCTTGCTCAACTTTACAAGAGGAATTTCTAAAGAATTAGCCGAGTACAACATTCGGATTAATGCCATTTCTCCTGGTGCAACTGCTACCGAAAGAGCCGAACGTTTAGCTGAACAAAACGCCCAAGCACGAGGGATTACAGTTGAACAAGCAAAAGCAGAAACTCTACAAGGAATTCCTCTCAAAAGAATTGCCCAACCAGAAGAAATTGCTGCATTAACCCTATTTTTAGTCTCCGATCTCGCTGCTTCAATTACAGGCACAGAGATTCTTGTTGATGGGGGAAGTACGCCAGGAGTATAGGGTATAAAGCTAGGAATAGCCGTTTCAATGAGGATAAAAATTTTACTCCAAAAATTCTTTTTTTATCTCTTATCTCTGTGTACTCTGCGCCTCTGCGGTTAAATAAATTGCTTTTTAACCGCAGAGAAAAAACAGATTTTACCAGTCATCTTGAAAAGGCTAGTCCCCAATCCCCTTAAACATATTTCAATAGATAGTAATGACCACGAAAAAGAAACAACTAAGACTGGGTGCATTCTTACATCCGACTGGACATCATATAGCGGCTTGGCGACACCCCCAAGCTCAGGCTAATCCTCTCAACTTCAAGCATTACAAGCGGTTGGCACAGACAGCCGAACGGGGGAAATTTGACATGATTTTCCTGGCAGATGGCGTAGCTGTGCGGGATCACAATACTGATGTGGAAGGTTGGAGCCGTAACGGGAAGCTTGTACATTTTGAACCCTTGACGCTGCTGTCGGCTTTGTCTGCGGTGACGGACAATATTGGCTTAGTGGCGACAGCCTCCACAACTTACAATGAACCTTTTCATATCGCCCGCAAGTTTGCTTCCCTAGATTATCTTAGTGGCGGTCGGGCTGGCTGGAATGTTGTCACCTCTGGAACGGAAGCCGAAGCCAAGAACTTTAACCGAGAAAAGCATTTAGAACACGCCACACGCTACGAACGCGCCCAGGAATTTGTCGAAGTTGTCACCAAACTATGGGACAGTTGGGAAGATGATGCCTTTATCCGCGATCGCGATTCTGGGATTTATTTTGAAGCTGACAAGCTGCATATTCCTCACCACAAAGGCAAACATTTCTCAGTCAAAGGCCCTCTCAACGTCGCCCGTCCTGTCCAAGGGTATCCTGTGATTGTGCAAGCTGGTTCTTCGGAAGCTGGTCAGGAACTCGCCGCCCAAACCGCAGAGGTGATATTCACCGCCCAGCAAACTCTCAAAGAAGCACAGGAATTTTATGCCAGCGTCAAGGGCAGATTGGCTAAATATGGACGTTCTCCTGAGCATCTCAAGATTATGCCAGGGATATTCCCTGTAATTGGTAGTACTGAGCAAGAAGCGAAGGAAAAGTACGACCAAATTCAGGAGTTAGTCCATCCCCTAGTTGGATTAGGATTACTGGGATGGGTATATGGTGGCAAAGATTTATCTGGATATCCTTTAGATGGCCCAGCACCGGAATTTCCTGAGGATACCAACGGTAGTAAAAGCCGCCTGAAACTGGTATCTGATTTGGCAAATAGAGAGAATTTGACCCTCAGAGAATTATACTTGGCGATCGCAGGTGCAAGAGGTCATAGAACTATCTGGGGTACACCACAACAAATTGCTGACCAGTTGGAAGAATGGTTTTTAAACGATGGGGCTGATGGCTTTAATATCATGCCGCCTTATTTACCTGGTGGTTTAGAAGAGTTTGTCGATTTGGTGATTCCCGAATTACAACGCCGGGATCTGTTCCGCACTGAGTACGAAGGTCAAACTCTGCGGGAAAATTTGGGACTACCAAGGCCAGTAAACCAGTTCAGCAATATTGCTAATTCAGCAGAGTTAGCAAGTATATCAGTATAAAGCAGAATATGAGTCAGAAAAAACAACTGAGACTAGGTGCATTCTTACCAGACGCAGGCCATCACGTTGCAGCTTGGCGACATCCCCAAGCCCAAGCAGACGGAGGGCTGAGTATTCAGCATTACACCCAGTTGGCACAGACAGCCGAACGGGGTAAATTTGATATGGTATTCCTCGCAGATGGTTTAGCCGTCTGGGATCGAGGACAGGGAAAAGAAGCTTTTAGCCGTTCGGGACAATTTAGCGTCCATTTTGAACCGCTCACTTTATTGTCGGCTTTGTCTGTGGTGACAAAGCAAATCGGGTTAGTAGCAACAGCATCAACTACATACGAAGAACCTTTTCACCTCGCCCGTAAGTTTGCATCGCTAGATTATCTCAGTGGTGGGCGTGCTGGCTGGAATGTCGTCACCTCCTCCGCCGAAGCCGCAGCCAAGAACTTTAACCAGGAAGAACATTTACAACATGCACTGCGCTACGAGAGAGCCACAGAATTTTTAGAAGTTGTCACCAAGCTTTGGGATAGTTGGGAAGATGATGCTTTGATTCGCGACAAAGAATCAGGCCTTTATTTCCATCCTGATAAATTGCACATCCCCAACCATAAAGGTAAACATTTCTCTGTGCGCGGCCCTTTGAATGTCGCCCGTCCCATTCAAGGATATCCGGTAATTGTGCAAGCTGGTTCTTCGGAAGCTGGGCAAGAATTGGCTGCACGCACAGCAGAAGTTATATTCACCGCCCAGCAAACTCTCAAAGAAGCACAAGCATTCTATAGCAATGTCAAGGGAAGATTGGCAAAATATGGACGTTCTCCCGAACATCTCAAGATTATGCCTGGTGTCTTTCCAATCATCGGTAGCACTGAGCAAGAAGCGAAAGAAAAATATCAACAACTACAAGATTTGATTCATCCTTCTGTGGGAGTAGGTCTACTTTCTGGACTAACTGGCCATGATTTATCGTCATATCCCCTAGACGGGCCGTTACCAGATTTACCAGATACTAACGGAGGTAAAAGCCGCTTACAGCTAATTAAAGACTTAGCCCAGCGAGAAAATTTAACCATCCGCCAACTATATTTATGGATTGCGGGCGCAAGGGGACACCGGACAATTTTGGGTACACCAGAGCAAATTGCCGATCAGTTGGAAGAATGGTTTTTAAATGATGGGGCTGATGGCTTTAATATTATGCCGCCTTGGTTACCTGGTGGTTTAGAAGAGTTTGTAGATTTGGTGATTCCTGAATTACAACGTCGAGGTTTGTTCCGTACCGAATACGAGGGGCAAACTTTGCGGGATAATCTTGGTTTACCCCGTCCGGTAAATCAGTTTGCCACAAATGCTACTGCTCCTGAATTGGTGGGTGTTTTGACTTAATCTCTTGGGTTATGGTAAAGCACTAAAGTAGCTGCTAAGGAAACTTTTACCTTGTTAGGCATTCTGACAGTTCTTCTGTCCTCGTTCTTTTTGGCATTTCACAACGTTACCGTCCGAGTTTTATTCTCAGAACATCTTGTACTGAGTTTGTTTTTACTCGGTGGTTACGTTAAACCAGATTTGCAGAATTCATTTTTACTGATGTTTATGCGAATGCTATTAGTAGTTCCACTGATGGCATCTGTAGCATTTAAACTATATCCATCAGGCTTTAAAGAATTCCAAAGCTTATTTAGACGCGATGCCTCCGGCGCGCTTCGCGAACGCCGTGATGTGATGCTCCAAGCTTTTGGTTGTGGAGTACTCATGTTTGTCTATATTACCTCGTTGTATATAGGGATTGGCTTGATCCCCACGGGAATTGCCCTCACCCTCTTTTTTACTTATCCCGTGTTTACAGCACTACTCTCTTGGAGGTTTTTTGGCGATCGCCCCACATCCTTTAGTTGGCTAATCATGGGTATTATTCTCATAGGCAGCGTTCTTACAGTTCCCCAATCTTCTGCTGTGAGTGGCAGTAATACCATTGCGATTGGCATTGGTGCGAGCATTATTGCCGGAATTTTTAACGCTTGCTATAACGTTCTTGCCCAAAAATGTTTAGAAAAACTTCATCCAGTACCTTTTACCTGGATTAGTTTTGCCTCAACACTGCTGCTTTCTGGTATCAGCTTACTGTTCTTTGCACCTCCTAGTAACCAGCTTGACTGGACACCGATGTGGATTGGCAGTATTTTCTCCGGTTTAATCAGCTTTTTGGGACACAGTCTCAACAATGTAGGGATTCACAAAATTGGTGCAACTACCGCCTCGATTATTGGCGCAAGTAGCCCAGCTATGACAGCCCTGATTGCATGGGCAACAATTAGCGAAACTTTAAATGTAATTCAATGTGCAGGTATTGGTATCGTCACCTTGGGGATCGCTTTGTTGAGCCGAGAGAAGTTTATGGGTAAGCGGATTAGGGGATGAGGGAGATGAGGGAGATGAAGGGGACAAGGGAGACAAGGAGGATAAGGGGGACAAGGGAGACAAGGAGGACAAGGGAGACAAGGAGGATAAGAAAGATAATGCGAAAATAGCACAATGCCCAATGCCCAATGCCCAATGCCCAATGCCCAATGCCCTACACCCTATGCCCAACATCCTATTTGATTTAGATGGAACTTTAAGCGATGCCAAGCCCGGTATTACTCGTAGCATTCAGTATGCACTCTCGGAACTGGGTTATACACCGCCAGATGTTGATGAGTTGGGTTGGTATATTGGCCCGCCAATCACAGAGACTTTTTCAGCGTTATTGAAAACGACCGATGAGACGTTGTTAACGCAGGCTATTTCACTTTACCGCGATCGCTTTTCTACTATTGGTTTATTTGAAAATCTGCTTTATCCGCAAATTCCCGAAACCCTGAAAACCTTGCGTGCTTACGGTTACAAAACCTTTATCGCTACTTCTAAACCATATATTTATACCATCCGCATTATTGAACATTTTGGCTTATCGCCTTTGTTTGATGGGATTTACGGTAGCGAATTGGATGGAACCCGCAGTGTTAAAGGCGACCTGATTGAGCATATTTTACTGACAGAGAAGCTTTCACCCTCTACCGTAGTTATGATAGGCGATCGCAAACACGACATGATCGGAGCCAAGAAAAATCAAGTTGCAACTATTGGCGTTACCTATGGCTACGGAAGCGAGGAAGAATTGACAACTCACGGTGCTGATTGGATTGCTCATTCTCCAGAAGATATTCCCAAATTGATAATTCCTAATTTGTGACTCAAAATCATGCCACCATCTTTAACTATTATCCATAGCTTACTTTTATTCAGCACCGCTTTTATTGCAGGCGGATTGAATGCTGTTGCAGGTGGTGGAAGTTTTATTACGTTTCCCGCGCTGATTTTTACAGGAGTACCGCCAATTATTGCTAATGCTACAAATAATACCGCTATTTGGGTGGCTGCTCTGGCTAGTGCTGGAGCCTACCGTAAAGATTTGGGGATTAAACGGCAAGTTTTTTTGCTGTTATGTGGCATAAGTTTATTCGGTGGAATTATTGGCTCTTTAGCTTTACTCTATACCTCGGCTGATGTATTTAAAAAGCTCATCCCTTATCTACTACTATCAGCAACCCTAGTATTTACCTTTGGCGACACTCTCAGAGGATGGTTGCAGCTTCAGAGCCAGAAGTCAACACCGGAGTCTGTACCTATATTTAACCTTGCCTTGGCACAATTAGCGATCGCTATTTACGGCGGTTTTTTCGGTGCAGGTTTAGGAATTTTAATGTTGGCAACCCTATCATTTTTGGGTATCAAAAATATTCATACAATTAATGCCTTTAAAGCATTTTTAGGTAGTTGTATTAATGGAATTGCCATTATTCCTTTTATTTTTGCAGGTGTAATTGCTTGGGAACAAGCGATTTTAATGGCTGTGGGTGGTTCTTTGGGCGGATATCTTAGCGCCCATTATGCACGTAGACTTAAACCCCAATTAATTCGTAAATTTGTCATCTTTGTTGCCTTCAGTATGACTATCTACTTTTTTATTCACGGCTAGCAGTGATGTATGGCGACAGACATCAAAAAATCTATGATTCGTGTTTTTTATACTATAAATTTTCGCCAGTTCTACATAGGTCATTTTGTGACAAAATAATTCAGAGTTCGTAAATTATTAACAACAATGACTATAGTAAATGACCCTGCTGTTGTAGCTGAAGTAACTGATTTATACCTTAAATACGAAGAAGCTTTAGCTAATAACAATTTAGAGGTGATGGATAGTTTATTTTGGGATGCACCTGAAGTAGTACGTTTTGGTGTAACAGAAAATCTCTACGGTAGTGAAGAGATTCGCAATTTTCGCGCCTCTCGAGCAAACCCAAAAATTGAGCGCGAAATTTCTCATCTTAAAGTTGTGACTTTTGGTAAAGATACAGCAACTGTAACTTTAGAATTTCGCCGCATTATCAATGGTGTAGAACGTTTTGGGAGACAAAGCCAAACATGGTACAAATTTCCAGATGGATGGAAAGTAGTTTCTGCTCATGTTTCGTTGTTACCGATATAAAAAGAAGGTTTAAATGTGAATTCTTTAAATTGGAAGATATTAAAGTCTCAATATCTAGTAAAAGATAAATGGCTTACACTCCGTGCTGACACTTGTCAAACGCCAGATGGACAAATAGTCGAGCCTTTTTATGTCTTTGAATATTCAACATGGGTGAATGTTGTCGCGTTAACCAAAAATCAGGAAGTGGTGTTAGTTGAACAATATCGCCACGGTATTCAACAAACAGTTTTAGAATTACCTGGTGGTTGTATGGAACCAGAAGATATTTTACCACTAGAAGCAGCAAAACGCGAATTATTAGAGGAATCAGGATATTCAAGCGACAATTTTCTAGAGACAGGAATAATCTCACCGAATCCAGCAACTCATAATAACTCAATTCATTGCTTTTTAGCAACAAATGTAGAGCTTGTAGCCGATTTAAAGTTAGATCCAACCGAAATCATAAATGTAAAATTATTGCCATTAGATAATTTAATTCAAAACATCGATAACGGTATACTGCTGCAATCATTTCATATCAGTTCATTATTTTTTGCTTTAAAGAAACTAGGGAAACTGCACTTTATTTAATAAATATAAAACTCAAATTTCTTACACATACATCAAAAATAGGGTATTAAAATGCCAGATAAATGGAACCCAGAGCAATACGAACGATTTCAAAACGAAAGAAGTCGCCCTTTTTACGATTTAGTAGATTTGGTAAATCCCCAAGAAAATTTACGAGTTTTAGATTTAGGATGTGGAACCGGAAAGTTAACCAAGTATCTACATGAAAAATTAGCAGCTAAAGAAACTTTGGGAATCGATGCTTCTGAAAAGATGTTATCTGTAGCAAGTCAATTTGCAGGTAATGGATTGCAGTTTGAGCAAGGAAGAATTGAAGATAACCCAGGAGACGGTAAATTTGATGTTGTCTTTTCTAACGCTGCTTTACAGTGGTTAACAGAACACGAAACATTATTTGCTAAATTACGAGACAAATTGCAACCCGGTGGACAATTAGCGATACAAATTCCGGCAATGGATGATGAGCCAGTGCATCAGTTAGCTGTAGAGACAGCACAAGAATTTAGTCAAGAATTAAATGGATATGTGCGACGCCTAGAAGTACTTTCTCCAGTAGCTTATGCTAAACTACTTTATAAGTTAGGTTTTGTTCAACAACAAGTAAAGTTACAAATTTACGGGCATTTGTTACCATCGCGAGAAGCTGTAGTGGAATGGTATCGGGGAACGTTACTCACCGCCTATGAAACGCAGTTAGATACCCAAACTTATGAGCGATTTGTAGCCAGATATCAACAAAAATTATTCAGCATTTTACCAGACGAACGTCCATTTTTCTTCCCCTACAAGCGCATTTTAATTTGGGGACTTAATCCGTGATGACATTACCTATATTCCCTCTAACACTCATCAGTCATTTGTATTGAGCAAAGACAAATGAAAATTGTACAGACGCGATTAATCGCGTCTCTAACAAAGGAAGAATATATGACTAAAACTGTTTCATTTGATCGAGTTTCTAATATTTACGATGCTACCAGAGGATTTCCCCCCGGAATCTCTGAACAAGTCACAGATTTTATCCTCAATTTGGTTTCGCCAACAGCAGATACTAAGTTTTATGAAACAGGAATTGGTACGGGAAGAATTGCTGTACCAATTGCGAAAAGAGGATATTCTTACACTGGTATAGATGTCTCAGAAAAAATGTTAGCGGAACTACACCAAAAACTAGAGGGTGTATCTCATAAACTAACAGCAATTAAAGGAGATGCTACAGCTTTACCTTTTGATAGTGATTCTTTTGATGTAGCTTTGGTTGTTCATGTTTTTCATCTAATTTCTGCTTGGAAACAAGCGCTAGCAGAAATTCGCCGCGTGCTGAAACCAGGTGGTATTTTGCTTTATACTCATGGTCAGACTAACTCTACTAGTCCTGCTTTAGAAGTGAATGCATTGAGAGAAGAATTTACGGAGCGTTGGAAAGCTATTTTACAAAGTTATGGTCATCCTTTTCCGCGTTACGGTGCGACTGAAGAAGAGGTTTTAGCTGAATTAGAACAACAAGGTGCAACTTTAGAAACTGAAATTGCTGCTCAATGGCGAGTTGAAGATACTGTAGGTAAATTAATAGAAAACCAAGAGAATAAAATTCAAAGTGCAGCTTGGAGTATCCCTGATGATATTTTTCCTCTGGCGATTCAAGACTTGCGCAACTGGGCTTTAGAACGCTATGGTTCTTTTGATTATATTTTGCCCGAAGAACGTCAATTTAAGATTGTCGTAGTCCGCAATTGTGATTTGAACCATGTCTTGACCAAACGGTCAAGACATGGTTCATAACCTCATGTGACTTAAAGGAATTGTTTGCCGCAACGGCAAGCTTTTCCTTTAAGTCACAAAATGCCCCTTTATGTCCGTGGTGGTGCGATTATCCCTATGCAACCTGTACAGCAATATGTCAGTAATATGTCAGTGAATTGCCACAAAATTCACTGCGTTGGCGTATTTGGACTGGTGACAATCAATACTTATTTTTTGAAGATGATGGTATTAGTAATTCTGGTCAAAATCAAAACTATTCTTTAAGAGAAATCAGAGTATATACGCAAGAAAATCAAATTGTCGTTGATATTGTGCCTAGAGTAGGGGATTGGATACCACCAGAGAGAGAAGTAATTGTTGAAGTCGTTGGTATTGGCGAACAACGCTTTACTGATGATGGCGGCGCGTATATTTTCAGATTTTAACATCTACACAGAGATAGATTTTTGGAAACAATGAGGGGACAAGGAGGACAAGGGAAGGGGGACAAGGGGGACAAGGAAAGAATTAACAACTGACAACTGACAACTGACAACTGACTCCCCCAATAAAATCTGCACATAGATAGATGAAATTTTCAATAAAATATAGGTATCATTAACTACCAGACAATAACCCACTAGACTCAGACACAAAATGATTTACGATCGGCATGTTTAGATGGGGTTACAAAAACCTGGATGTTAAACAGAAACCGCAGGCGTTTGCCAGCTCTCGATCGCGTCTCCACACAAGCGTTAATAGTACAAATCAGCAGTGCGATCGCCATTTTTATTGGTGTATTTGTACTGATGGGCTGGATTTTCGAGATTGAATGGCTCAAATGTGTCTGCTCTAGCGGTTTAGTAACCATGAAGGCAAATTCAGCCTTGGGTTTTATATTGTCTGGGGTGTCACTTTTGTTAGCTCAAAATCTCAACAAAGAAAAAGGCGCTTCTGGGCAAAATCATAGCCGTTATCTGTGGGGTTCTCGTATTTTGGCGATCGCAGTTTTGATACTGGGGTTATTGACAGTCATTGAATATGTATTTCGGACTAATTTCGGCATTGACGAGTTATTATTCCGCGACTCCCCACATGCTATATTGACAGCGCAGCCAGGGCGCATGGGATTAAACACTGCACTCGACTTTATGCTAGTTGGTAGATCCTTAGAATTAGCAGTGTGTCAAAAAACTTACCGTAGCTATTGGTATTCCCAGATTCTCGCTTTGATTGCTGGTTTAATTGCCGTTCAAGCCTTAATTGGCTATGCCTATCATGTAAGTACTCTCTATGGCGCACAACCTTATTCAACTTCAATGGCGTTACACACAGCTATCACTTTTATATTGCTGTGTATGGGGATTATGTGGACAAATCCAAGCCAGGGATTAATGCGAATTATTACCAGCAACACCGATAGCGGTTTGTTGTCTCGCAGATTATTATTAGCTGCGATCGCAGTTCCATTTCTAGTGGGATGGTTAATTGTTCTCGGTCAAAAAGTTGGTGGTTATGATACGGCGTTTGCTATATCATTGTTTGCGATGATTATTATCGTGATTTTTGCCGCGATTATATGGCAAAGTACCAGCGTAGTTGAACGCCTCAGCCAACAACGCGATCGCGTTCAAGATGAACTCAAAGTTTACGAAGCCAAGCTGAGAAGTTTTGTAGATGCGAATGTCATTGGCATTTTATTTGGTGATATCTATGGCGGTATCCAACAAGCCAATAACGAATTTTTATCTTTAATTGGCTACACGCGAGAAGATTTATTAGCGGGAAGAATTAGTTGGAGTGGAATCACACCCCCAGAATACTTATATTTAGATGAGAAAGGAATCGCCGAAGCCCAAGCCAGTGATAATGGTGCTTGTACGCCCTATGAAAAAGAATATATCCGCAAAGACGGCAGCCGCATCCCGGTTTTAGTAGGTTACGTATTATTAGGGGAACAGCGCCAAGAGTCAGTAGCATTTATTATCGATTTAAGCGAACGCCAACAGGCAAAACAGCAAATTATCCAACTCAACAAGGATTTACAACGGCGCGTTACTGAGTTACAAACTTTACTTGATGTTATCCCCGTTGGCATTGGGATTGCAGAAGATAAAGAATGTAAAAATATCCGCGTTAACCCTGCTTTTGCTAAACATTTAGGAATTTCCCCGAATCATAATGCTTCCCTAACTGCGCCAATTCAGGAGAAACCGAATTTTAAAGTCTACCGTGAAGGTAAGGAAATATCTGGAGAAGAACTTCCCATGCAGTATGCTGCGGCGCATGGTGTAGAAGTGATGGATTTTGAAGTAGATGTTGTGCAAGACAATGGCAACATCGTCAAATTGCTGGAATATGTGGCACCGCTATTTGATGAGGAAGGTAATACTAGAGGTTGTATCGGCGTATTTTTGAATATTACAGAACGCAAGCAAGCTGAAGAATTGCTGCGCAATCAGCAAAAATGGCTAGAAGATGTCCTCAATTTAATGCCCAAGCCACTATTATTTATTGAACCAGGAACAGCAAAGGTAACTTTTGCTAATCGCGCTGCTAATGAAGCTGCCGGAGGCGAATTTCCCAAAGGCATAGCAATAGAGGATTACAATAAATTTTATTATTTTACCGATGCCAATGGCGATCGCCTACTCAACGACCAAATCCCCGCAGTTAGGGTAGCTCGTGGCGAACGTTTGGATGGCTTAGAGGTAGATTGGCATACAAATCAAGGCGTGCGATCGCTCTTAATCTTCGCCGATACCTTACCAGTAATGCATGGTTATCCGGCTACCTGTGTATTAGTTTTTCAAGATATTAGCAATATCAAAGAAGTAGAAAAAGCCATTTCCTTAGGTTACAAACGGCTAAAACTACTATTTGATACAGCTAGCGAATTGTTATCCAGTCAAAATCCTGTGGCTTTAGTTGATAGCTTATTCCGTAAACTTGCTGAACAGATTGGGCTAGACATGTATCTAAATTACTTGATAGAAGATAACTCCCAAGTAATGCATCTCGCCTCATCTACAGGTATTTCCGCAGCATTAGCCAAAGAAATTGAGTATCTAACTGTGGGGACGGCGGTATGTGGGACAACAGCGCAAACCAAATCTCAGATTACTGTAGATAACGTCCAGCAATCAACCGATCCCAAAACAGCCTTAATTCGCTCAATTGGAATTACAGCTTATTATAGTTACCCGTTAATTAGTCAAGGAGAGCTTTTAGGTACGCTTTCCTTTGGCAGTTGCACCCGCACGCGCTTTACTGAAAATCAAAAGGGAATGATGCAAGCAGTTTGCGATCAAATTGCGATCGCAATGGAACGAGCGCGGTTAATTTCTTCTTTGCAACAACAAACCGAGCAATTGCAAGAAGCCAACCGGATGAAAGATGAATTTTTGGCGATATTGTCTCACGAATTGCGATCGCCCCTCAACGCCATCTTAGGTTGGGCACAATTACTGCGATCGCGCAATCTCAGTGAAGCCCAAGCCAGTAAGGGTTTGGAAACTATTGAACGCAATGCCCGAATCCAAACCCAACTGATTGAAGACTTACTCGATATCTCGCGGATGATCCGAGGAAAGTTGCGTTTAAATGTCGCTACCTGCAATTTAATTTCCATTATTAACTCAGCCTTAGAAACCGTGCATCTCGCCGCCCAAGTCAAAGAAATTGAGATGCAATTTCATCTACCAGATCATAACTCTGACTTTTTAGTTTCTGGCGATGCCGAACGCTTGCAACAAATTATTTGGAATTTATTATCCAACGCCATCAAATTTACCTCACCGCGTGGGAAAATAGAAATTAGACTGGCTAAAACCGTCGAAAAATTCAAAGGTAATTTAACTAGCTACGCTCAAATTCAAGTAATTGACACCGGTATCGGCATTAGTTCCGAGTTTCTTCCCTACGTTTTTGACCGCTTTCGCCAAGCAGATAGTTCTAGTACCAGAAAACATGGCGGACTCGGCTTAGGTTTAGCCATTGTCCGTCATTTAGTCGAATTACATGGCGGTACGGTGCAAGTAGATAGCCCTGGCGAGGAACAAGGCTCAACATTTACAGTCAACCTACCTTTGTTGTCGCCCACCCAGACAAATATTCCCCAAGTCCCTCAGGAAGAAGATTCCGCACCAGTTTTATTGCCTTCCTTATTAGGTACAAGGGTGCTAGTTGTGGACGATGAAGACGACAGCCGAGACTTTATCGCGACTGTACTGCAACAAGCCCAAGCCGAAGTACAAGCAGCCCCATCAGTTCAAGAAGCCTTAGAAATAATTCAACAGTGGAAACCAGATGTCATTGTCAGCGACATCGGTATGCCAATCGAAGACGGTTACTCATTCATCCGCAAAGTGCGATCGCTTCCACCAGAGCAAGGGGGAGATATTCCCGCCGCCGCCCTGACAGCTTATGCTAGAGCAGAAGACAGAATGCGCGCTATTCAAGAAGGTTATCAATTACATTTACCCAAACCCATTGAACCAGCAGAATTAGCCACAGTTGTTGCTAGCTTGGTTGGGCGTGCTTGAGGAAACAAAGCGTCTTGATGAAAAAATTTTCATCGCCATGCATAAAAAGACAAGGAGGACAAGGAAGACAAGGGGGACAAAGAGAATAATACCCCATGCCCAATGCCCAATGCCCAATGCCCATTTTCTAGCTAGAAAGCAGAGGGAATAAATCAGCAGGTTTTTCATTTTTTCATTATGGATAAAGTATTAGAAAAAACATCTTCGGTGACACTGCGTGCGGGACGCCCTGAAGACGCAAGACATTGTGGCACTATTGTGTATCAAGCCTTCAGTGCAATTGCGGAACAGTATGGTTATACACCAGACTTTCCTTCTGCGGAGTTTGGGGCGGAGATGTTGAGCGAACTATTAGCAGATCCAAATATTTACTCAGTCGTCGCCGAGACAGCCGATGGGCGCGTTGTCGGTAGCAACTTTTTATGGGAAGGCGATGCGATCGCCGGAATCGGCCCGACTACGGTAGATCCAGCCGCCCAAAACTTGTCTGTAGGTCGTCGGTTGATGGAACATGTATTACAGCGAACCCAGGAAAAAGGCTATCCTGGCGTGCGTCTGGTGCAAGCTGCATATAACAGCCGTTCCCTTTCCTTATATACCAAACTCGGTTTCAATGTCCGCGAACCCCTAGCGAACCTGCAAGGACAGCCATTTATTGTGAATATACCAGGGCGAATTGTGCGTCCGGTAACAGCAGCCGACATTGCTAGCTGTAATCAACTATGCGATCGCATTCACGGACACAACCGCGCAGGCGAACTTAAAACCGCCTTTGAGCGTGGTACAGCCACCCTAGTTGAGTATGATGGACGTATCTCCGGCTACGCCACCGAAATTGGCTTTTTTGGTCATGCCGTAGGCGAAAATAATGAAGACTTAAAAGCACTAATTGGCGCAGCACCAGCCTTTGCCGGTTCAGGCTTTTACGTTCCTATGCGTAACGGCGACTTGTTCCGTTGGTGTTTAGATCGTGGCTTGCGTTTTATCCAGCCAGAAACCTTGATGAGTATTGGTTTATATAATGAACCAAAAGGAGTATTTATCCCCTCTGCTTTGTATTAAAAATAACTGTTAATAAGTAAAAATATCATCCCCATAATAAACTTAGGGGATTTATTTTGAATTTTGCGGAAAGTCTGAGCCGAAGTTTCCTGCGTACAGCGAAGGAGTTGCCGTTCGCGTAGCGTCTTTGACAGGAGAAGGCATCAGAACTTTCCAAGAGAGAATTTTGAATTTTGAATTGGTATGAGATTGCTTAGGGAGCATCCCAAATGTGCAAAAACGCCCTCACCCTATAAGGGTGGGGCTAGAAATACGAAGCCTGCCTTCTTTTGCTAAAAGTTTGATAGCCTGCCTTGGCAGGCTTAGTTGGTATAGCAATACCCTTCTAGGGTATTGCGTCAAAATTGGGATGCTCCCATTGCTTAATCCTGACGCTTTAGTAAAAACACAGCCAAGATAATTCCTAAAACTGATAAACCAATGGTGACATTAAAAAACGGTAAATAGTTACCGAAAATATCGCGGATATTACCAGCGATTAAAGTTCCTAGCAACGCACCCATCCCAAAGGCAGTAAAGACGATGCCGTAGTTTTTGGCATAATCCTGAGTCCGAAATAAAATCAAAGTAGATGTAGGCCCAATTGCCAACCAACCGCCAAAGGCGAGATAAATTAAACTAAAAGCGATGAGGTAAGTAGCGATCGCTCCTTTAGTGGCACTGAGCATCATAATCGAGGCAATGATAATCAATACATAGGAAACAATGGCGGCATTTTTCGGCTGAAAGCGATCGGCAATCCACCCAAATAACGGTCTACCTAAGCCATTAAATATGGCAAATAAAGACACAGCATTGGCGGCGGTATTTTTGTCTAAACCAATAATTTCTGTACCAACTGGACTAGCAATGCCAATTGCCGCTAACCCCCCAAAAGTCCCGACGGTAAAGCATAACCACAACCCATAAAAGCTGAGGGACGCAAATAAAGATGTAGTGCGATCGCTATCAGTTTCGCTGAGTTTAATCGGCGGTTGCCAGCCCGCAGGTTGCCAGCCACTAGGCGGGTATTTCATCATCGGCGCGATCGCTAAAATAATCAGGGTAAAGGCAATACCAAAAGCTATTAACGTTGGTTGCCAACCGCGATCGCCATTAGCAGCAATTAAATTCTTAGCTAAAGGTGCCGTGACTAGGGGCGATAAACCAAAGCCAATTACCGTCGCCCCAACAGCTAAACCCTTTTTATCGGGAAACCATTTAGCATTAACAGCCAGTGGTACACCATAAACAATCCCTACACCCGCTCCAGCAATGATACCGTAGGTAATAGTTAGTAAAGGGATACTATTTACTAAACCTGAGGCGGTGTAACCAATCCCCATAATTATTGCCCCTACCGCAGTCACCAAGCGTGAGCCAAACCTTTCAATATATGACCCAGTAATCGGCATTAAAATTGAAAATACTACCAATAAAATTGTGAACGGTAGTAAACTTTCTGTGGCTCCTACCTGTAGGGATTTTTCAATCGTACTGCGGAAAATACTCCAAGAATAAGCAGTTCCTAAACAAAGTAGGATTGTTATTCCTAAAGGAATTAGTAACCATCGCCCTTGTTCAGCAGGTAACCCAAATAGTCTGACATCACCAGACAAAGAATTATCAAAATTTTTATTGATACTCATTTTTTACAATGATGAGAACTAACCTAAAATCTACCATTAGGAAGTTGCAGGTTATTAATGTACCAATTGAATTTTTAAGAAGGCAGAAGTACGAAGGCAGAGGGCAGAAGGAATCCCTATAAATAAATTTAAGGGATTTAGCAAGGACGTAGTATTTCTTGCGCTTTGCGTCTCGAAATACATATTTTCTTACTTTTCATAAATGAATTTAGTTGCTCTGCATCCCTCATGGCAGAAGTTGTTTTCTTTTCCCTTCTGCCTCCTGCCCTCTGCCCTCTGCCTTTCTTCGGTCAATGTTTCAGCTGATGATGATTTTATTTCTCCGAAACTCTCTTAACTTGTATTCTTAAACCTACTAAAAATCTTTCCCTGCCCCATGCCCGATAAGTAGATTAGCATGGGAGAAAATACACTCAAGCCTTTGAGGTAATTACCCTAAGGAACTGACCATGAAGGAACCAGGAAAGAATTGGGAAAACATGCTTCCCCAAGAAGCACCAAAAGAAGTTGAACGGATGGGTTTGACTTGGTTAATTGCTGCGGCGATCGCTACTGTTGTTCTCTGGCAATTCCCCGCCGGAGATTACATTTTATACCCGTTTACGATCCTCGCTACTTGGTTTCATGAAATGGGACATGGCTTAATGGCACTAATGTTAGGGGGACAGTTTCTCAAATTAGAGATTTTTGGTAATGGTTCCGGTGTCGCCACTTATCGCGTCGCTTCCTCATTAGGGCCAATAGGGCCTGCTTTAGTAGCCGCCGCCGGGCCTATGGGGCCGCCAATTGCCGGTGCCGCCTTAATTCTCGCTTCCCGCAGTTTTAAAGCCGCTTCCTTGAGTTTAAAAATCTTGGGTGGCTTTTTGCTACTTTCCACCTTAGTTTGGGTACGTTCCTTATTTGGATTTATCGCCATTCCTTTCTTAGGCTTAATTATCTTAGGTATTGCCTTAAAAGCACCCCGTTGGGTACAAGGCTTTAGTATTCAATTTCTCGGAGTCCAAGCTTGTATCAGTACATACCATCAACTGAATTATCTATTTAGCTATCGGGCTGGTTACTTGGGTTTGTCCGATACAGCGCAAATAGAGAAGTATCTGTTTTTACCTTATTGGTTTTGGGGCGGATTAATGGCGATCGCTTCTTTAGTGATTTTAGTCCGTAGTCTGCAAGTCGCTTATCGTCAATAAACGCGATTAATCACGTTAAGTTGTCATTTGTCACACCAATTTAAAAAAATGCGCCGTAGGGGCATGGCACTGCCCATTGGTGTCAACTTAAGCTAAAAGCTATATACAGCGCGTGTTGTACAAAAACCCTCGCCCTCATCCCCTTACCCCTTCTCCCCCAGGAGAAGGGGAATTAAATCTCTTGCTCCCCTCTCCTGCTGGGAGAGGGGCTGGGGGTGAGGGCGAAACCTTGCAACCAAGCGGGTTTCACCTTAAGTTGACACCACTGGGCAGTGCCATGCCCTGCCCACGCGGAATCTATATGAATTATGAATTATGAATTATGAATTAGGTGTCCAAATTCAATTACCCAATTTGATTTAAGAATAAGTGCGTAGGCGTAGCCTGCCTTCGGCATCGCCAACAACAATAAAGCATAGCTCTACAGCCGCTTATTGTCAGACATGGCAATTTTTGCGCCAGCAATCTACCTTTTTATCTGCGGAAAACACCAAAATAAGTGCGCGATTTACCGAAATGGGTAAGCAATATACCTTTTTACTTGCGGAAAACACTAAAATGAGTACGCGATTTACCGAAATGGGTAAGCGATAAGGCTTTTTGAGTAGGTGAAATGGTATTTTACTTGCGGAAAACACAATAATGAGAAGGCGAAAAGGCTTAATGAGCAGGTAAAATGGCTTTTTGCTTACTTAAAACAGAAAAATGAGTACTTGATTTCGATAAATGAGAAAGCGATCGCCTTTTTTGTTTACTAAAAATATAAAAATGAGTACTCAATATGTGTAAATGATAAAGCTGGCACTTTTAGAGCAAATTAAATTGCTGTAAGTAAGTCAGGCTCAAACTCTTTCTCCCCCTGCCCCCTGCCCAACAAAATAAAATAGGCTTTAGCCTGTAACGAGTCTTAGGGCTAAAGCCATGTTCGTTTATTTATAGCTGTAGCCAGATAGATTAGGACATCAACCTAAGATAAAACCCTGACAATAAAAGGCTTTTAAGTCTGTCAACACTTCGACAGGCTCAGTGCGGGGCTGTCAACTGTCAACTGTCAACAGCTATACTTTCCTAAAACGATTGAGTGCTGAGTGCTGGCTTTTGCTCGCGGTTGATCAAAATCCCTCTCAAACCAGCCGCCTTAGCACCGTTATAGTCTTCTTCCACACTGTCGCCAATGTGCCATGCGGCGTCAGGCGAACAGTTATGCTTTTCTAAAGCGATCGCAAAAATTTGCGGATCGGGTTTAGCTGCACGGGCTTGGGTAGAAATAGTAATAGAGGAGAAAAAGTCTCGCAAACCTAAACTTTGTAGTACCGAATAAATACGGGAATCAAAGTTAGATAATACACCTAATTCAATTCCCATCCTGCGCCAATTTACCAAAGATGGCAGAACATCAGGATAGACAAACCACGGCTCCGCAGTGCCAAAATGGATATATAACTCGCTAAAAAAAGCCGAAAAGTCAGCAAATTCCTTGAGAACTCCTGCGCTTTCAAAGGTATTGAGGGCAATAATCCGCCACCAATCAAATTCCCTTTGGGGTATATCTTGTGAGTCTGCATCGGGAAAAATTGGCGGTGGTGCGGCTTTAAAGCTTTCGTAAAATGCTCGATTTAATGTATCAGAGGGAACATCAACATCAAATTCCTGGGCGATTTGTCGATAAACTTCGCCCACACTACCTTTTACCCCGATGATTGTGCCTACAGCATCTAAAAAAATTACTTTCGGTCGTTCCATCAAAATGTTACGCTTTTGAGTCCTGGATTTGAGATTTTGCCTGATTAGAGTTTCAGTGCATAGTTATATTTACGCACTATTTGCTACTGAGAAAGCGTTTCTATAATAGGACGGACTAGCCAATTAAAACCAACTCTGAGCTGATGATCTAAAGTAGGCAAGCGATAGAGATAAGCTAGGCGACGGGCTACGTAAGCCAATGAACCATCTAACTTGATTCCTAAGCCTGTGAGAGTAGCATTATCTACACCCAATGACAACATTTCCCCTAATTTTTGATATTGGAAAGGTAATAAAGGGCGATTGGTGAGGGAAGCCCAAATATTCCAAGCTGTATAATCTGCTTGTTGAAACGCAGCTTGGGCTGTAGCTGGGATTTGTTGACCTTGAGCATCAATACAATCGGCTAAATCCCCCAAAGCAAAAATTTCTGGATGTTCTGGGACTTGGAGAGTTGTTGTAGTCGCAATTTGACCGCGCTGATTTTGTTTTAAAGGTAAGGAGTGGACTACCGGACTCACCCTAGTACCTACAGTCCAAATTACCAAATCAACCGGAATTGTATCTACTTGATTTTTATACTCTAGGGAAATAGTATCTTGACCAATAGATTCTACTTTGGTTTCTAAATCAATAAAAATACCCCGTGCATCTAAAGCTTTTTTCGCAGCTTCTCGGTTAAATTCTGGCGAGGTGCGTAAAATTTGGTCAGTTAGTTCTACCAGGCGAAAGCGTCCTCTTTCCCCTAACCTGTCAGCTAACTTACAAGCTAACTCGACACCGCTATAACCAGCGCCAACAATAGCTACACGAATTTTATCAGCATCAGATTCTGCCAACACCCGCAAGCGTTCTTCTAAACGATAAGCATCAGTAATTGTGCGGAAGGGGTAAGCATAGGAAGTAGCACCAGGAACCAAATCTAGGGGAGTTTCGCCACCTAAAGCCAGTACTAAACGATCGTAGGGGATTTCCGGGCCGTTTTGTAACTGTACCCGTTGCTGCTCAACATTAATACCCGCAACCACAGCTTGATAAAAACGTACACCTGTACCTTGTAACAATTCAGCAAAAGGTGGCGCAATTTCCCAAGTTTGCAATTCGCCAGTGAGTAATTCGTACAGTAGCGGCGAAAATAAAAAGCGATCGCTCTGATCTACCAGCACAATTTCCGGTTTTGCAGTAGATTCCCAAGGTAACTGGCTTAAGCGCAAAGCAGTATATAAACCACCAAAGCCTCCACCAAGGATCACAATTCTCTGAGTTTGTTGAGTCATTTTTTCTTCAGGACAGTCAATCCCTTCTAGGCAACTAACTTTCAGTGTAATGATTTATTTCAACCTCTTGCCATCATTGAACAATTCTTCTGGCATAGGAACATGAGATACGGGGGATTCACAGATCAATTTGTTACCCCATGTCTCTTAATTGGGAATAATAAAGCCAAGCTCATCCCAGCTGCTCAATTAATTTACTAATATTACCCAGTATTCTGGCAAGGTTTCCTTATTTGGTCGTTTCCTTGTCAGTCTCAACCCATAATTAATCATTAATTTTTGGGTGGATCGCCAAACTATGAGTATGTTTCCAACTAAGCTTGAAAACCGTAATTTTAGGAACTGGTGTGCCAAATTTAGATGATTTCAATTAATTTCCCCAAGTTAGTTAGCCAAAAACAATTTCAGACCCTACTCACCCAACTGGAAACAGATATGGGTACTAATATCTACATTGAAGATATCGCAGGTAAACCATTAATCGGTGTTAATCATGGGCTAAATTCCCAGAAATACCCGATAAAGGTGGAAGACGAAATAATTGGTTGGGCGATCGCCGATCAAAAAACAGCTAGTATTGCGGCGCTAGTATCTTACCTAGCACAACAGCAATATGCAAAAAAGGCAGTTACTAAGGAATTATTAGAGAAGTACGAGGAAATTGATTTATTTCAAGACTTATCCACACAAGTTACAGCTAGTCTAGATGTTCAAGAAATTGCTCAACTAGTGATTGAGGAAGCTAAAAATCTGATTCAATCTACCAGTGGTGCAATTTTGTTATTAGATGAAAACACCAACTGGCTGAGAATTATTTGGCAATATGGTCAAATTGAAACTTGGGCGCAACCTCTAATATTAGGTCAAGGAATTGTCGGTACAATTCTCCAAGCAGGTCAAGGTGAGATACTTAACAATATTTCCGTTGATCCTCGGTTTAATCATCTTTCACCGCCAATAAGTTCTCTAATTTGTGTCCCTTTAACTACTAAAACCAAGATGATTGGAGCTATTGTCATGTGTCATGAAACTCCAATTACCTACTCGACTAAAGATTGGAAACTGCTCAGTATTTTAGCGCTACAAGCAGCAGGCGCAATTGAAAGAGCGATACTCTACGAACAAAGCTGTACTGCGGCAAAAGTAGCCCAAGAACAAGCTCAACAACTCCAGCGTACCCTATTTGAATTGCAACAGACACAAACTAAGCTGATTCAAAGCGAAAAAATGTCTTCTTTAGGGAATTTAGTTGCAGAAGTAGCTCATGATATTAACAATCCCATTAACTATGTCAGTGGGAATCTTAGCCATATTCAAGAATATACTCACGAAATTATCAATTTATTGCAACTTTATCAACAGTATTACTCTCAACCTGCCGCTGAGATTCAAGGAATACTAGAAAGTCTAGATTGGGAATTTGTCATCGAAGACTTAAACAAAATCCTCTCTTCCATGCATTTAGGCGTGGGGCGAATGCGCCAGCTAGCTTTATCTTTACGCAACTTTTCTCGCTTAGATCAGCTAGAGATGAAGCCGGTAGATATTCACGAAGGAATTGATAGCACTTTACTGATTTTGCAAAGCCGACTCAAGCCAAGAGAAAAGAATTTAGGAATTCAGATAATTAAAGAATACGGCAATATTCCCTTAATTGCAGGCTATGCTAATCAGCTTAATCAGGTATTTATGAACTTAATTGTGAATGCGATCGATGCTTTAGAAGAAGCAATGATTAGTTGTCAATGGCCTCCTGTGACAGATAAAACTAATAGAGATTTTCATATTCGTATTTCTACGGGACTAGTTAGCACCAATTTGCTGAGAATCCACATTACTGATAATGGCCCTGGTATCCCCGAAAGTCTCAAAGAAAGGTTATTTGAACCATTTTTTACCACCAAGCCTACTGGTAAGGGTACAGGATTAGGTCTTTCAATTAGTCATCAGATTATCCAAAAGCATGGCGGAATACTATATTGTTTATCTCAACCTGGGGAAGGAACCACTTTTTCTATTGAAATTCCCGTGCTGCAAAATAAATGAAAAATTCATTTTTCTTCATTAGCTTTTTGTAAATTTTACAAAAATTTCTGTTTGCGTTCATAGTTCTCACGAGTCATTTAATGATATATCAAAATTCTTCAACCTTAAAAATACTGACGGACATATTATAGACACAAGGATAGAATATTATTGCCACATCTGATAATTAATAATTTCTCAAAGATTCCCTAAAAAAATCATCGAGTTTTATGCATGGATAAGTTACCTTATTTGATGCCAACCATTTTCACGATCCCGCGATCCCTGTAGGAGAATTATGAATTCATATGAAAAATAAAATATTAATTGTCGATGATGAAATCAGCGTGCGTTTACTACTCGAAGAAGCATTGGAGATTTTAGAAAATGAAGCAGTAGAAATATTAACAGCGAAAAATGGCACTGAAGCCTTAGACATTATTACATCTGAAAATCCTAAGCTGGTTTTTCTCGATGTTATTATGCCAAAAATGAGCGGACTGGAAGTTTGTAATACAGTAAAAAATGAACTAAAAATCCCAGATATCTATATAATTATGTTGACAGCTAATGGTCAGGAAATGGATAAACGTCAAGGTACCGATGTTGGTGCAGATTTATATTTAACTAAGCCATTCCGCGCCAAAAATGTTCTCAATATTTGTCGCGACGTATTGGGTTTATCTGTTACCAATGAGTGAGTTATAAGTAGATCGGCGCAATTAAAGACAACTGGCGAGGTTTGTCATTTGTCATTTGTCATTTGTCATTCTTACAAAGTTCTGATCGGAGGAAACCTCCGATCAGACTTTGCGCTTTGTCATTGGTAAGGGTTTCAAGCATGTTTACATTGCGTAACATAGATTGGTGCAATTGCCAACTTACTTAGATACTTGTAGGGGTACAAAGATTTTTGTCCCCCTAAGCTTGTACTTTATGTAGCGAAAATCGGCTCTATATAATTCAGTTGATTGCTGAAAATAGAGCTAAAAGTAATTAATTACCCCCGGTAGTAATCGCTTTATTATGTATTGGTGGATCTTCGGGTTTTCTCTGCCATTTTCCTCCATTACCCCGCTCATACTCATTTCTCACGCTATTCCAAGCTACATCACGCGCACCTTGTTCACTCATACCATTGTCTTGAGATGCATTGAATGCGGCAAAGAAAATTTGTTGGGCGTGTTAGGGTAACTGTTGTCTAATATCCTCAGGTATTTCGTCTATCTGCTTATAAGGCATAAACTTACTCCGATTATCTCAACATAGGTTCATGCTAAAAAACGGTAAAATATATTTCCTCTGTAAGTAGAGATAGACAAATACCCTACTTTAGGCTGAGTTACCAAAAATAATAAGAGGTATTTGTAGGGTGAGAATTTTCTCCTATATCCAGAATTTAGCAGACTGCTAAAAAGTTATCGTATCTTGCCATTTGTTAATCATCTTATTACTAATACCAGGAACTTTTTCTAAATCCTGCAAAGAGTTAAACTTATGCTGTTGACGGGTAATAACAATGCGCTGTGCTAACTTTTTACCTACACCAGGAAGGGTTGCTAATTCTTCTACACTTGCTGTATTGATGTTTAATTTTGTTGGTGTTTGCTGCAGAATTGATGTAGGGCTTTGTATTTGCTGACATTGTTTAACTTCACTGGCAATTTTCTGTTGAGTTGCAGTTGGTAACCCCAGCCTGACAGTACCATAAAGACGGTTAAATTCGCGGACATAATGGGCTGCAATTGTAGGATTTTCAATCACTAATAGGGTTTCGTCATTACCATTATTAGCTGCTTCAGACCAATTATGAGAACCTGTAATTACAGTTTTTTCATCAACCACTGCAAATTTATGATGAAGTAAATCTCCTTTAGGTAATATAGGAACGCCAACGCTAGTAATTGGGTTCTGCCAAGGTTTATTATCTACTTCATATTTACATTCTTCACTCAAAGCAAATCCCATCATATCTAAGGCTTCGCTGTAAGAACGAAATGCGAATTGTGGTTCAATCAAAGCGCGGATTTGTACATTTTGTTGGTGACGAGTTTCGAGAATATTTGCCAGTCGTTGATCGGAAAATACAAATAATGCCATATCAACTGACTTAGTGGCTGATTCTAAAGCTTTAGCGATTAAACCATTAGTACTATTGAGCCAAGGTTGAGTTGCAGAAGTGGGTGAAAATTGAACGGTAATTTTTGTGTCTCCTAATGTGATAGTTTTTGGTAAACGTATCGGTTTCTTCACACCAAAAATACTATCTGGTTTGCCGCCTGGCCCATCACCCCACATGATGTTAAACTCTTCTGTAAATAAGTTAGCTAATTCTGGACTTTCTATTTGTAAAAAATTATTAGCGTTTCCTAAACTACTAGAATTACTAAAATCGCCAAAAACATCACTTAGGGTGAAGTTAGCCGAAGTAACAATGACAATTTTATTATCGACAACCACAAATTTGTGATGCATTAAACTGCTACCAGCAGAACCATCTGCACTATCGTCTAGCCAAGGAACTTGAGCATTTTGAATCATCGCTAAAGCGTCTCTTTGATTAATTTCTTCAGCGCTGAGTTGGTTGTCTTGGTTAATGTCGATAAATTTACGAAATTCTTGATAGCGTTCCTGTTCTCGTTTTTCTAATTTGCTGATTTCTTCTGGTGTGAAACTACTCCAAGCACGACTGTAGGTATTTTCTAAAATTAATCTGACTTTAACTCCGGCTTTTTGTCTGGTTGCTAATGCTTGGGCTATTTTGGGTAAACGTAATTCTTGAACTGCTACATCTACTGTAGATTTCGCTTGGGAAATAGCATTGACTATTTGTTGTTCTAAATTATCTCCTAGTCGAGTCTGCTGACGATAAGGTTCGGAAAATTCCGAGGACTGGGAATTGTTAAAGTAAACTTGAACAAATGGATCTTGTGGTAGAGGTTCGGGAAGTTTATTGTATGATTGGACTCGTTCGCAAGCGGTAATGGTAAAGATGAGAAAAAATGTAAAATAATACTTGAGACTAGAAGGAATTTGCACTGGAATCTGCTTAAAGTTGATTGAGAGTTGACAGATATATTATTCCCAAACTTAAGTATGCTGCAATAAGGAGAAAAATACCTTGACAAACAAGGTCAACAATCCACCTATGAAGGGTTATAAAATTCCTCAAAGTTTCAATTATCCTGAAAATATAGATAGCCCACAGGAAGCTTATGTCTTCACTCATTGATTGGTGATATGCAAATATATCTAGATTACAGTGCTACAACTCCTACCCGCCCAGAAGCGATCGCAGCTATGCAAGCAGTTTTTGCTCAACAATGGGGCAATCCTTCTAGTTTACATGAGTGGGGACAACGGGCTGCAACAGTTTTAGAAACCGCCAGAATTCAAGTTGCGGGATTAATTAACGCTTCTAGTGTGGAGTCAATTATCTTTACCTCTGGTGGTACAGAAGCAGATAATTTGGCAATTATGGGCGTGGCTCGGTTATATCATGCTCCCCAACATATGATTATTTCTACTGTGGAACATGCCGCAATTTCTGAATCGGCGCGCTTGCTGGAAAGGTGGGGTTGGGAAGTAACACGTTTGGCGGTAGATGCAAAAGGAAGAGTCAACCCCGCAGATTTAGCAGCCGCTTTGCGAGATAATACAGTGTTGGTGTCTGTAATTTACGGTCAAAGTGAAGTTGGAACTGTACAAGCGATCGCCAAATTAGCAGATATTTCCCATCAACATAGAGTATTATTCCATACCGATGCAGTGCAAGCAGTGGGTCGTATACCCATTGATGTAGAAAATTTAAACGTAGATTTACTGAGTATATCTAGTCATAAAATATATGGGCCGCAAGGTGCAGGGGCGCTGTATGTCCGTCCGGGTGTAGAGTTAGTACCCCTATTTGCTGGTGGTGGACAAGAAATGGGGCTACGTTCCGGGACTCAAGCTACAGCGATTATTGCTGGTTTTGGTGTCGCAGCTGAACTAGCAGCTCAAGAAATATCTAGAGAAACACCCCGTTTAATTAATTTACGCGATCGCTTATTTGCTCAGTTAGTAGATGTACCTGGTTTAATTCCCACCGGCGATTTAGAACACCGCCTACCCCATCATGTCAGTTTTTGCCTAGAATCTGCCAATAGCAAAAAACTTAGCGGTAAAACCATTGTCCGACAAATGAACCTAGCCGGTATTGCTATCAGTGCAGGTGCAGCCTGTCACAGTGGTAAACTCAGCCCTAGCCCCATCTTATTAGCGATGGGTTATTCAGAACCAGCCGCCTTAGGTGGAATTCGCCTAACATTAGGAAGGGAAACCACCACAGCTGATGTAGATTGGACAGCAATGGTTTTGAAACAGATATTGCATAGATTGTAATATTAGTCAGTTGTCAGTTGTCAGTTGTCAGTTGTCAGTTGTTAGTTGTTAGTTGTTAGTTGTCAGTTGTTAGTTGTTAGTTGTCAGTTGTCAGTTGTCAGTTGTTAGTTGTCAGTTGTCAGTTGTAGTTTGACTATTGACCATTGACCATTGACCATTGACTAAAAAATAGGAGCAATAGCAATACCCTCAACAGCTATTCCTGCTGGTATTCCATTGTTCAATCCATTCCAGTAGGGAGTGAAACTACCACTGGTATTATTACCAAGTGAAGTTGGGTTAAATACAAAGATATCAGAACCAACACCACTAGCACCATTAACTCTAAAATTACCCTCGGTAGTTAAGAAAATCTTGTTACTATTAGGGTCAAACCAAGCACCAACCACATCTTCGGTAGTATCAGTCAGACCAACATCAGATCCATCAAACAACATTGTCCAAGTACCAGCTGTCTTTTGACCTAAACTAGTAGCAGTGAATTTGATTAGGTCTTCATCTAAACCAGATACTCCAGGAACGCTAAAAGAACCCCTGGTGCTAATGACCAAATTACCATCTCGATCGATAGCAATAACATCCAACTCTTCAGCATCGGTGGTTAATCCGACATCCGAGCCATCAAAATACATTTCTAATGTGCCACTGGTAAAGTCACCCGTAGTCGTAGGCGTAAACTTGACTATATCCGAATCATCTACAGCTAGTTGCCCAGGTAAGATAGTCGGGTTATTTAAAGCAAATAAAATTGAGCCATCTGCATTAATGTGAAAATCTCGCAGAGAGGAGGTACCCAAGCCCATATCAGAGCCATCAAAATACATATACCAGTTACCTGTAGACTGGTCTTGTGCGAGAATGTCTTGCCGATTAAAACTGACTCCGCCAATAGTACTGCTACCGCTAAAGCTGACAAAGGTTGTGGTTGTAGGATCTAAGACTTGGATAGTTGTCTGGCTGCTTCCTGTTAATTGCCCATCACTGGCACTTAATTGTAAAGTGTAGGTTCCCGGAGTAGAGAAGCTCACACCTGTATCTTCTACTGATGGATCGTCAAAAATTACTTCACTAGGCCCATTAATTAAACTCCATGTAGTGGTTACAGTTCTCCCTTGAGGTAAGCCATCATCAGCAACAGCACCATCAAGGTTAGCTCTGTATAACACTACTTGGTTTTGACCGGCAGTGACAGCTGGTGCTTGATTGGGTACGGAAGTACCGAGAGCAAATTCGTAGATTTTACCGTCATTTTCATTAGGATCGGTATCGTTATCAACAGCGCGATCTACTATGTAGAGGCTTAACTGATAAGGATTTTGGCTACTGGGTGCAAAGGTGAGTCCTGCGGGTTTGAGTGCGTTCGCCGCAGAAATATCGTAGGTGCGGACAAGTTGACCAGTAGTTGAGACTTCAAACACTAAGTTAGCTGGGAAACCTACCAAAAACAGGTTCCCACTATTAGGATCGATGGCAATCCCCTCCGGATCGTGAAGCCCGAAACTAATAGTACTAAATCTGCTAATAACGGTGCCACTGGTGGTGAATTGATAAACGGTGTCATCGGCTCCACCAACGATAAATAAAGTACCTGAAGTTGTTGAATAGGCTAGATCTTCAGGATCGTAACTAGTCAATTCTTTATCGTTTTGAACAAAAGTCGCAAAAGAACTCACCAAATCATCTGATGTGTTGTAAGTACCATCAGATCCAGGATTAATTTGAAAAACCCGTTTCTTGTTATCATCCGCAATGTAAAGGAAGCGATTTGCGGGGTTATATGCTATCCCTGTTGGCTCGTTGGAATAGTCCATAGTACTTAAAGCCCGTTGTAAAATTCCAGTCAAGCTGACTTGGAACATATTCTTCCCGTTGAAAATAAGCGGCATTTCATCTACTTCACCATCAGAAACCAATAGGGAATTTAAATGACTGATATAAACAATCCCTGATGGATCGGGGCTAGGAGGGGCAAATACAGAGGTGTAGATAGTTTGTACTAATATTGGGTTGGGAATAGATGTTGTCTGCACTGTCTGCGCTGTCATCAAAGATGCATCTGTAGTGTTGGCGCTAAAGGTGCTAATAGCGGTGTTATTAGTAAGCAGTGTTTGTTGATTGTTTAGTCCCGATCCAGATAAATCCCGCTCAACCGCAATTTTACCTGCACGGGTAAATTCATATTGGATTTGACGGGTAGCGCTATCTACCACAAAGTTACCATTGGCAGAATTTACCTTAATTCCACTCAAATCTGGTAAATTTGCTGGGAGAGTGATAGGAGTAGTTGAGGTATTGGAGAAATTACCTTGAGAGTCTGGTTGAATCTGATAAATCTGCGGTTGAGTAGTCCGATCCAAAATTACTAGGCTCCCTGTAATTGGATGGATAGCCATTCCATAGGGATTTTTTAACCCCAGTTGAGAAATATTAGTTCGCTTGAGGGTGGTCAGGTCTAGTGAGCCATTTTTAGTTTTCACCTCAACCAGCACAGAGGAATTTTCTAAAGCGAGCCAACGATTAAACTTACTATCAAACACTGTGTTAATCGAATTGGGAAATTCTTCAATGCGAAAATATTGTGAGGTTGCCATTATTATTTACACTTAAAACTTAGCTAGAAGTATTTTTACTGATTTTTTGCGCAAAAACTCTGAATATCAGAGAGAACAAGTAAAAATTTACCGCGATTTTATATATGTATAAAGTAGTTAAATGTAAAATTCATAGATAATTCATCTAGATTTTATAAAAGGCTGACGCTAATCGAGATATAACCAATAAATGTGTGAATAGTTTATTAGCCATTCTCTCAGCAACCGAAAAACCCTCTGAAAGTGCCTTTGCGCCTTTGCGGCTACCCTGCGGGTAGCCGCAAAGGCGTCTATGCGTGAGCTTTTTAAATAATTAATCAACAACGCCAAAATATTTATGCAAGAAGTCTATTCATCCAGACACCATAATTTTGTGCCCCTAAGTTTATGTTAAATTTTGATTTTTTCAGAGTATTTTAAATACTAATAATCTTTATGGAAATATCCAATCAATAGATAAATAAATGCTATTGATAAATATTTTAATTGAGAGATTTTAATGCTAATAAAATTTCCTGACTCATAGCCGTTGTTGCTAAAATTGGGTGCTTAATACCTCCCCAAACACTACCTTTTTGTAAGCGAATTGAGGTTAATAATTCAGGAATTTGCGCGGAAATTAATACTTCTGGTGGTGCAAGTTGACCGAGCGATCGCGCTAAATTGTAATGATAGGACTCTGCTAAAGCCAGATCTAGTTGTTGGGCAATGTTTTCCGGGGTTTGTTGTGCTGAATCCAGTAACAGAATATAGTGGGGTGGGTTGGTAACGGGAACCAAACTTTGAAAATGAGTTCCTTGCAAGTTCAGCCGATTTAAAGCATCCTGTACAAAGCTGGCTTGTAACTTTTCCCCTACTAAATCGCTGATATCTTGACTTCGTCCGATAAATTCTAAACAAGGTGTTTGACGATAATAGTGAGTCACGCGGATGCGATCGCCTAGACGATAACGATAAAGACCGCCTTTCTGAGATAATATAATCGCGTATTCCTTACCAATACTCAGTTCGTGTAACCTCTGCAAACAGCCAGTATCATCCTCAAACTCAAAAAACACTTCATCCAACACCGGAACATAACCTCCCGCAGCAATTAAGGGAATTGTCATCGGTGCTTCCGTGGCGAGTAAACCCTTACCCTGAACCAATACATCAGGAAACTGCAATCGCAATCCCTTGGCTAGATCGGCGGCGTTAGCGCTATCCCAGCAGGAAATCAGCTTTAAATTTGCCCATAGTTGCATCCAGGGAATATTTTCTGATAAGAGAATTTGCAAGCGATCGCCTGATATGATTCCTTGTAATTCTCTGTGCAATAACTCCCGATTTTCTTGAATATAATTTAAATGTACTTGTAAAAAACTCGGACTCCACACCGAAATAATTTCTAAATTTTCTGCCTGTAATAAAGCCAAAGCCAACTGATGTTTAAATTCTTGCATGTTATGGAGGCGATTTAGTCCTTTTGGCATTACCAACCAAGGACGTAGCAACCAACGCAACCATCCATCTAAATAATCTAAATCATCCTGTAAAGATTGGGAATTACCCACATTTAGCTGTGGTGAGATAGAAGCGTATATTTTACCTGTGGAAAATTTCGGGCCATGTACAATTAAATCATGCGCCCAAACACAAAACATCTGATTAAACGAGCGCCGTAAAGATTGAGTATAAGGAATCCATTTTATCGCCCCAGTACTACCAGAGGTTTTTTCATAAAATAAAATCGGTTCTGGGGTGAGGGGAATTTGTTGACGTTTTTCCTGTCCTAAAATCCAGGGTTGTAGTCTATCGTAATCAACTATAGGTACAGCTTGCCAATCTGCTAAAGAATTAATTCCTAAAGTTTTACCATATTCGCTTTTAATTAGGCGATCGCAAATTTCCCTCTGCACAGATATCTGCGTTAACTCCGGATAATCCAACGCTTGCGTAAAGCGTCGGTAAGCCCCTGCAAAAAGTTGCCCAAATAGTTTAATAATCGGACGCATGATTCCCAAGTACAGTAGTTAAGTTAAATGCTAGCTTGAAATTAGGGGCTAGGGGCTAGGGGCTAGGGGAGAGAGATTTTCATATTTGGTTGTGGGCTTTTCGCATTTAGGAGTCGTGTAAAAATAAGTTGAACAATTTAATTTTTGTAGTGCGGGCAGCGTTCGACTGAGCGCTCACGCCGAAGTCTTGCCCGCGCGAGCAAGATGCTCGCACTACTTATTTTTACTTGATGCCTTAGGACTTATTGCACAAGTTACGAAAAATTGAATTATTACATACATCAATTAAGAGGCACAATATATTGTGCCTCTACAATTATGTCTTTTGCGCAATCAAGGGTATATTGTTACACCCTTGTTTCAAGCATAGTTACACTTTTGTCAAGAATTTATGACCGTTATTGTTAACATCATTAACATTGTTAACAGGCTCATTATTCACCGCTTCATTGTTAGCGGTGTTATTGTCAACAGCCTCATTGTTAGCACTTTGGACAGTCACAAAATTTTCTCGACCGGTAATTAATCTAGAGCGACGATTTCGAGTGATGTAATTCCATGCCCATTGAAATACTACGAGTAATTTAGTGTCAAACTCAATTAAGAAATAGATGTGAATGATTAGCCAAAATACCCAAGCCAGGAAACCTGTGAGTTTAAGCGGGCCTAAATCAACAACGGCTAAATTTTGCCCAATCATCGCCAAACTACCCACGTGGTTGTAGTGGAATGGTGGCATTGTATAGCCTTGAATCCGTAGTTGAATAAGTTGAGCTACATATTCACCTTGTTGTTTAGCTACAGGTGCAACACCAGGTAAGGGGTTACCATCTTGATGGGAGAAGTGACCTAAATCTCCCACAACGAAAATGTTTTTATAACCCTTGATAGTCAAATCTGGTTCAACAATTACCCGTCCGGTGCGATCGCATTCTACACCTGTACGTTCTGTCAAGACTCTCCCCATTGGAGAACCTTGAACACCAGCAGCCCACAAGATAGTTTTTGAGGTAATAGAAGTTAATTCATTGCCTTTTTTGAAAGTAACGATATCATTTTCAATATTGGTAACTCTGGTGTTAAGTTGGATTTCCACACCCAACTTGCGTAAAGATTTGGCTGCAACTTTCGATAAATCGGGCGCAATGTGTGGGAGGATGCGATCGCCACCTTGTAATAAAAGAATTTTCGCTTCGGAAGTGTCGATATTGCGGAAGTCTTCTGTGAGGGTTTTGTAGGCTAATTCCGCGATCGCACCTGCTAATTCTACCCCTGTAGGGCCACCACCAACAATTACGAAAGTCAATAAAGCACGGCGTTTTTCGGGATCGCTTTCCTTTTCCGCAGCTTCAAATGCAGAGAAGATTCGGCGACGCATTTCAATCGCATCTTCTACAGTTTTCAAGCCGGGTGCTAAATCTTTCCAGTTATCTTTACCAAAGTAGGAGTGGTTAGCACCAGTAGCGACAACTAAGGTATCGTAAGGTACGACATGACCGTCCAAAATTACTTTTTGTGCTTGAGGATCGATATCTGTTACTTCTCCCAGCATCACACGTGTATTCTTACTTTTGCTGAATACAGCTCGTAATGGAGAGGAAATATCCGCAGGTGAGAGAGTACCCGTAGCAACTTGATATAAAAGCGGTTGAAATAGGTGAAAATTACGTTTATCGATGAGAGTAATTTCTACATTTGCATGAGCTAGAGTCTTGGCTGTATAGAGTCCGCCAAATCCTCCACCAATGATTACAACCTTATGTGGTGCTTTTTTTTCAAATGAAACTACCATAAGAACTATTTCCTTGTGTTAAGGGAGTTGTAACTTTTCTTTACAAACATCTAACAACAGGAAAATCAAAGTTACCGTTTATTAAGAACAATTGAAAAAATTATAAAAGTATTCATCTGTTACAGAAATTTTTGGATTCAAAGATTATTGATGAAGTGAAATTCTATGGAAATCAGTAGGGAAGACCGAGACACTCTCGAACGCCTAGAGGAAGAACTGTGGCGCGAAGACAGTCGCTTTGACACCCAACGCATGAACGAACTCATCGCCCCAGATTTCTTTGAGTTTGGACGCTCTGGGCGCGTCTACCAAAGAGAACATACACTTGCAATAGCGCGTCAAAAAATAGATGCTGTTTTTCCCCTACCAGAATTTCAAGCCCGCCTATTGGACGAAAATACCGCCCAAGTCACCTACAATAGTGCCGTAACCCATGATGGAATTGTCGATTATGCCCGCAGAAGCTCCATTTGGTCGCGCACAACTAGCGGTTGGGTACTTCGCTTTCATCAAGGGACACCATTTCAGCCATCAATTTAGACTTAATCTTGATGCTTTAGCGGTGGGCATTGCTCACCACTAAAGTAATTCTACATTTTTTATGGCTTATTCTCAGCGCTTTTATTGCGCCAACCTGGTTTAACTACCTGACGAGCACGGGCGATTACCAGCGCATCATCAGGAACATCTTCTGTAATTGTTGAACCTGCGGCGACGTAGACATCATTACCTAAAGTGACTGGTGCTACTAACACGCTATTAGAACCAGTTTTTGTGCGATCGCCAATTTTGGTTCGATGTTTTTTCACACCATCATAGTTAGCAGTAATTGTACCTGCACCAATGTTAACTTTAGTACCTGCCGTGGTATCGCCTAAATAAGACAAATGTGCCACATTAGTGCGATCGCCTAATTGAGTATTTTTCAATTCTACAAAATTACCAATACGGCAGCCTGCACCAACTTTAGCCTGTCCGCGTAAATGGCTATAGGGGCCTATCTGGCTTCCCGCTTGCACAAAGCTATCCCTAATTACGGAATACTGGACGGTAACATTTTCACTCAACTGACTATTTTCAATTAAACTGCCAGGGCCGATGCGGCTTCCTGCTTGAATTACAGTATTACCACGGAGGTGAGTTTGGGGTTCAATAATTACATCTGGTTGTAATTCAACAGTGTCATCAATGGTAATGCTATGAGGATCGATCAGCGTCACACCCGCCAACATCCATTTTTCTTTAACTCTGGTTTGTAAAATATCGTAGGCATTGGCTAGTTGTAAGCGATCGTTAATGCCAAGAATTTCTTGATAATCTTGGACATCCACCGCCATCACTTTGCCTACTTGCGTGACTGCATCGGTGAGATAGTATTCTTTTTGACTATTATTTGCTTCTAAATGGGGCAGCACCTTGGCTAAATTTTGCCACCGGAAGCAATAAACCCCCGCATTAATCCGGCGATTTTGCCTTTGAGCGCTGGTGCAATCTTTATCTTCCACAATTTGTTGCACTATATTTTCACTATCGCAAAAAACTCGCCCGTAACCTTTAGCATCAGGCAAGTATGCAGTGAGAATAGTGGCATCATTTTGATATTCTTGGTGAGTTTGCCAGAGATTTTCCAGGGTTTGGCTAGTTAATAAGGGTACATCACCGTTTAAAACAATTAAATCCCCTGTATAATCTTCTAAATGAGGCAGTAATTGCTGGATTGCATGACCAGTTCCTTTTTGTTCAGTCTGTTCGACAAACTCCAAACCAGGAATTGGCTCCATAGCAGCTTTCACTTCCTGTGCCTGATATCCGACAATTACTAACCGCCGTGAAGGAGAAAGAGGTTCTACACTGTTAATCACTCTTTCAACTAGCGATCGCCCACCCAAAGAATGTAATACTTTGGGCAGGTTTGATTTCATCCTTGTGCCGCGTCCCGCCGCTAGAATTGCTACAACTACCATAACTTAGCTTTCAGCTATTAATGAATTGCGCTGTCGCGCTTGGTGTTTTGAGATTGAGCCTCAAATATTACCAGCTAATCATCATAGACTGAAATACTCAGTCATTCAATTTTGGATTTTGCGAAAAGTCGAGCCAGCGCTTTGGGCGGCTTTGCCGACTTGAGACGACTGGCGTCGGAGCGCCGGCTTCCGGCACTCTGAACTTTTCAAGACGGATTGACGATTTTGGATTTACCTCTCCTGATAAAGAAGAGGCTTAGGGACTTCCAAAAAATAAATTACCCATATTCAGTAGTGCGAGCATCTTGCTCGCTTTTTAACATTAGCGAGCAAGATGCTCGCACTACAAATTTATTGGGTATTTAAAAAATTGGATGTCCCTTTTTCTTCTGGGTTAACCCAGAGGCTTGAGAGCAAATATTTTAGATTTCAAATTTTCATTTAATCTAAAATCACTTCGGTCATAATTAATGATATCCATATCAAAGCTATTACCGCAGAGCTTGGTTTGCTACTTCAATTATCTGTTTTGCGGCTTTTTCCTTGCGTTCGCTGTAGCGATCGGTGAGGTAGTCTACTTTGTCACGCAGCAACAGAGTAAACTTATAAAGTTCTTCCATCACATCCACAACGCGATCGCGATAGGAGGAATCCTTCATCGTACCGTCTTCATTAAACTCCTGATAGGCTTTAGCCACCGAGGATTGATTGGGGATAGTAAACATCCGCATCCAGCGCCCTAGAATTCTCAAGGTGTTGACAGCGTTGAAAGACTGCGAACCACCACTGACTTGCATCACAGCCAAAGTTCTCCCTTGAGTCGGGCGAACAGCTCCAATATTTAGGGGAATCCAGTCAATTTGATTTTTCATAATGCCAGAAATCTGACCGTGCATCTCTGGGCTAGACCAGACTTGTCCTTCTGACCACTGGCTCAATTCCCGTAACTCTTGCACTTTGGGGTGAGTGTCGGGAACGCTACCGTAAATTGGTAATTCCCTGGGATCGAAAAACTTTACCTCTGCGCCAAATTCTTCAATGATGCGTGCTGCTTCCTCTGCTAACAAGCGGCTATAGGAACGCTCACGCAGAGAACCATACAAAAACAAAATTCGGGGAGGATGGTCAAATGTTGTCATAGAGATGCAAGAAATAGAAGAAGTTGCACAGGGGACAGGGGAGATGATTGTTTGACTTAGGATTCAATAGGTGTAGATTCTGGTGTGAGTGAATCAATTAATTGAATCACTCGTTCTTTAATTTCATCGCGCACTCTAGGGAAAATTTCTGGCTGTTCGGCTGGATCATCTAATTGCCAATCTGCAAAAACTTCTCGCACAACCCATTCTGGCGGTAAATTCACGCCACAACCACACAGAGAAATCACCACATCAAAGTCTTCGGCTTGAAAGTCGCTTAAAGCTTTCGACTGTTGATCGCTAATATCAATACCAATTTCTTTCATAGTAGCGATCGCTTCTGCTCTGACAACACTGGCTTCTAATCCAGAACTCGTGACATCAATCTTGCCCTTACCAAGTGTTTTTGCAAAGCCTTCCGCCATTTGCGATCGCGCAGAATTTTTTTTGCAGACAAACATTACACGTTTCATCGTTAGATTCCCTTAGAAACTTCTCGATTCAGATGGTGAAAAATAACGTTTTTCAAACCAGAAAGCAACATTAACCAGACTAATTAATACAGGTACTTCCACTAACGGGCCGACGACAGCAGCAAAAGCCGCGCCTGAATTAATACCAAATACAGCAATTGCAACTGCGATCGCCAGTTCAAAATTATTGCCTGCGGCTGTAAATGCTACACTTGCGGCTCGGGAATAGTCTGTTTTAATTCGCCAAGCCATGTAAAAGCTGACCAAAAACATGAAGATAAAGTAGATAATCAGAGGAATTGCAATCTTAACCACATCTAGAGGAATTTGAACAATTAAATTCCCTTTCAAGCTAAACATAACGACGATGGTAAATAACAAAGCTATCAATGTGATGGGGCTGATTTTTGGCACAAATTCCTCATGATACCAGCGCTTGCTTTTCGCTTTCACTAACAAGAAACGAGTGAAAAATCCGGCTAAAAAGGGAATACCAAGATAGATAAACACACTTTGGGCAATCTCGGCAATGCTAACGTTAACGATACTACCTTGTAATCCAAATAGGGGAGGTAGCACAGTAATAAAGAACCAGGCATAAGGACTGTAAAAAATGACCTGAAATATGCTGTTGAAAGCAACCAATCCAGCTGTATACTCAGTATTGCCTCTTGCTAGATCGCTCCACACAACTACCATTGCAATACAACGGGCTAATCCAATTAAAATCAATCCCGTCATGTATTCTGGATAATTACGTAAGAAGATAGCCGCTAACGCAAACATAAGAATTGGCCCGATAATCCAATTCTGAATTAGTGACACACCGAGAATTTTTCCATTACGAAATACATCACCTAACTCTTCATACCGCACCTTGGCTAGGGGTGGGTACATCATTAAAATTAAACCAATGGCAATTGGTATATTAGTTGCTCCTACCTGAAACCGATTAATAAATGTTTCGACTCCAGGAATAAAATAGCCTACACCCACCCCGACAGCCATTGCTAAAAAAATCCATAAAGTCAGGAAGCGATCGAGAAAAGAAAGCTGTTGAGAAACGGTTTTCGTTGTCATCACTTATTCTGCTGAAACTGACCAAATATTTGAGCAAGTTTGTAGAACTCTCATTTCAATAAAAATTGATGTATTTGGCTCTTGTCAACAAGAAGATACAAAAATATATCAAAAAAAATTGATGTATACTTGGTCAGTTTAGCAGGGGCGGGCAGGTGAAATTTTAGCCAGACGGCGATAATCGGCTAAATATTGCTCTAAAACCACAAATTGAGCCAAATTCAGGCTGTAATAAATCCAACGTCCTTCTTGACGCGATCGCACTAAGCCAGCTTCTTTAAGAGTTTTCAGGTGAAAAGACAGCTTAGACTGGGGAACGCCTAAAGTAGTACACAAATCACATACACAAAGTTCTTGCTCGCGCAGCAGTTCCAAAACCTGAATCCGCAAAGGTTCAGACAGCGCGTGAAACCCAGCTGCGATCGCCTCAGAAGTTAAACTAGTCAGAGAATCCATCAAGTTTAATTGAAATATCTTTGATATCGATTGTAACTAGCCTGACTTCAACTTGCTGTAACTGTTTATGACGTAAAAATAAGTAGTGCGAGCATCTTGCTCGCGCGGGCAAGACTTCGGCGTGAGCGCTCAGTCGAACGCTGCCCGCACTACAAATATTACATTGTTCAACTTATTTTTTACACGACTCCTAAGCCGCTCTTTTGGTGATGAAATCGACAAACTGCTGCACTAGTTCCGGATTGCGCCAACCAGATTGAGTTTCTTCTAGCATGATCTTAAGTGCTTCCTCTAGCGTAAAACTCTTTTTGTAAGGTCGTTCGCTGGTGAGAGCATCATAAATATCAATGATCTGAAACACTTGTGCTAGATAGGGAATATCATTACCTTGCAAACCATCAGGGTAACCAGTTCCGTCCCAGCGCTCGTGGTGATGGCGAATAATGGGAATTACACCGCGCATACTGCGTAATGGTTGACAGATTTTCTCTCCAATGGAAACATGCTGTCTCATAATCTCCCACTCTTCGGGGGTGAGTTTACCTTTTTTCAACAGCACTGCGTCAGGGATACCGACTTTACCAATATCATGCAAATAACCACCCCACATCAAATCCCGAATTTGGTTGCGTGAAAGACAGAGGTATTCACCAAAGGCTTGTCCGAGTTTTACCAACCGTTCGCAGTGATCGCCAGTATTCGGATCTCGGCTTTCAATCGCCATCGCCACGGAAAACAGTACTTTTTCTGCATGATCTAAGTCTTCATTCAACCGCTTTTGACGGACTAAGGATTTAACACGCGCTACTAGTTCTACCCGATCGAAGGGTTTGGTGAGAAAATCATCTGCGCCAACTTCTATACCCCGGATACGCGATCGCCGATCGTTTAATGCTGTAATAAAAATGACGGGAATCAGCCTGGTATGATCGTTTTGTTTGAGGATTTGGCAGACTTCAAATCCATCCATCCCCGGCATCATCACATCCAGTAATATCAAATCTGGTTGTTGCTGTGCAACCATATCCACAGCCATAGAACCACTGTCAGCTTCCAGCACCTCGTATCCTTCCATACCTAACAGTGCCACAGCAGTCATCCGACTTGCCGCATGGTCATCAACTACTAAAATTTTTGGTAAGTCTGTATCCCAGTTATTAACTTGAGAACTTTGAACTGGTGATGCTTTTAAATCTAATGATTTTTCATTAGTCTTGAAATTTGTTTGTTTCATTAAAGAAGCTAACCCTGGGGTGTTTTCCAGCATCAAATCCCCCGGAGATAAGCTTATTGAATCATCCTCTACACTTTGGAATTCTAGGGAATGATTGCTGCTTATATTCGTTAATTTGCTTAGGGGGTTAGACCCATTAACGATAATTTCGGTAGAGTTTGTATGCTTGGGTTCCCATTCAATCACAGAATTGCTCCAGTTTTCTTCCAAAAACGTCAACAGTTGTTAGGTTTTCAAAATAAAATATTTAAGTTTAGTATTTATGTAATTGCAGTCAGCCATTATTATACAAATTTTTTTTATTTTGCATATACATCTCTTTCAACCTGAGCCACATTATTTTTTTTAATATTTATTGAAAAAAATCAATAAAGTCACCTAGTCTGTCCAATGATTGATTGTTGGCAAATAAATTCACTTAAATATGCAATCCGCTCTTCTACGGAGATTTCCCTTGATGACATCGCAGGTGATTGCGTAAAATCTCCAATTGCTAATTTAGATAAGTGGGTCAAACCTATCTTTTTGGGAACCAGAGATAATCACTTAACTCCTAGGGTTTCTCCTTGTTAAAGTGGTAGTCCACGATTTAGAGTCTATATCTCACCAACAATCTACTGTTTTGACCTCAGTGATCGCGGAGATTTTGAGATTATATACCTACCCACCAGGAATTTTTTCAAAGAAATGTTGCAACACTTCGTAGATTTAACTTTTTGGAATTTGCTATCCTTATTTCTAAGTACGTGTGAGAATTGCAATTATTGAGTTTGTTGAGATTACTAAGTAATTTCGCTAATTAGCTCTAATCCATTATCTTCTAAATTCTGGCTATATTGGCGTGATTTAAAACACACAGAGTCATGATCTTGATTACTACAAAGTGTCACGCTAGTTCACCAATTAATATCAACTTGGCATTGCGATTGGGGATATGGAGCGAAAAAGGGTTATCTGCAAACTGTTACACCAATCTCAACTCCTACTAAACATTGTAATTTAGCACAATTACTCATTGGATTTATACCAAACGAGAATGTATTTTTGATATTTCCAAAAGCTTGGCTTCTTGTGCTAATAACATATTAGCTATGTAGCAAAAAAATCTTAATCTCAAAATAGATTTTTCCTCGAATAGAGAATTAAAAATGCAATCTATTAAGTCTAAGTTAGCCTTTGACTCTGGACTTTTATTTAAATGTGTAACAGCTTATTTGCTGGCTGCACCGTCCAGCAACCACCTTTTCCGCCAGCTAGAGGTAGACTCCAGTGGAGAAGCTTGTTGTTCTTGTTGTCGTCGCTGCAAAATCACATCAGCGACATCTTGCAATTGAGGATCTCGGTAGGGAATAGCCGCACGGGTGAGCAAATGCTCGGTTTCTTCCTGAGAAAGTGGTGGAAGCGCTAAAATACCAGAATATCCTGGATGTACTGCAACTGTACCAGGCGATCGCCTCCCTACAGGTGGAGTAGAAGCGATAATTAAACCAGCCGCCAACAAAGCCGCGCGCACAGCAGCAGCGCAGGAATAAGTAGCCAGGATACCATCAGAGTGCAAACACCGAGCAACTAGCTCCAGGAACTCCACAGTCCATAACTGAGGACACTGAGGCGGTGAAAACGGATCGAGAAAAATTGCATCAGCAACAAAAGCAGACTGCTGGAGTATAGCAATCGAATTTCTGGCATCGCCAATGATTAACTTAGCTTTGAGGTGCGGTTGTTGTACTTCATACTTAAAAGCTAGTTGATGCAGAATATCGGTATATTTATAATCCCAGTTATCAAATAAACGATGAGCGATCGCTGCTTGTGGAACAGTCGGATTAAGTTCCAAAGCCATGACTTCAATATGACAACCAGGATTTATTTCCCAAATCGTCTGCAAAGCTGCTGCCGTGTTGTATCCTAGACCATAACAAATATCCAACAACCGCAATCCTGGTTTTTGCGCGCGTTCAGCAAGTTGCGTCGGCACAGCAAACTTCTGAAAACTCTCCTGCTTGGCTCCATAACGACTATGAAAGTCTTCGCCAAACTCTTGAGAAGTGAAAGTAAAAGAACCATCTGCCGTAGTTTGGGGGATAAATTGTGCAAAATCTGGCATTTTCAAAATCGCAAAGAGAGAGAATGAAGGGGACAAGGGAGACAAGGAGGACAAGGGAGACAATTGTACAGACAAGGGTTCATCGCGTCTCTAACAACTGACAACTGACAACTAACAACTGACAACTAACAACTGACAACTAACAACTGACAACTGACAACTAACAACTGACAACTGACAACTGACAACTAACAACTGACAACTGACAACTAACAACTGACAACTGACAACTGACAACTGACAACTGACAACTGACCAATGACAAATTTAATTATTTCACCAGCCTGGTTATTTGAACATTTAAACGATCCGCAAGTTGCGATCGTTGATTGTCGCTTTTCTCTGGCCGATCCACAACTAGGACGCCAGCAATATGAAGCCAACCATATACCAGGCGCTTATTATCTCGACTTAAATCATGATCTTTCTAGTCCTGTAACAGAACATGGCGGGAGACATCCTTTACCCAATCCTGATGATCTAGCGCAGAAATTAGCAGAAATTGGGGTAAATTTTCAAGAAACCTTAGTAGTAGCTTATGATGATTCCCGTTTCGCCTTTGCCTCGCGGTTATGGTGGCTACTGCAATATTTAGGGCATGATAAGGTAGCTGTCCTCGATGGTGGATTTACGGGATGGCAAAAAGCTAATTATCCCTTGACAAATGTGATTCCACAACCCCAAACTGCTACCTTTGTACCGCAAATTCAAACAGATATGGTAGTAGATATTCATGGCGTTAAAAGTAAAAAAGACTTACCAGAAGTAGCTTTAGTAGATTCTCGAGAGAGCGATCGCTACCGAGGTGAACGGGAACCAATCGATAAAATAGCCGGTCATATTCCCGGTGCAGTTAACTATCCTTGGCAAGAAGTTACAGATTCTACCGGATATTTACTGTCATCAACAGAACAAAGTCTTAGGTGGGAAAACTTAGCCACAAGTGAAGAAATTATCGTTTATTGTGGTTCTGGTGTCACCGCTTGCGTAAATTTACTTTCATTAAAATTAGCAGGTATTTCTACAGGTAAACTCTATGCCGGTAGCTGGAGTGATTGGATTAGTTATATGTAGTTTTACTAGTTCAAATCTGTAGCAATCTCTATTTCAACTACCTGTATAAATAGAATAGAATAAAAACAAACTTTCCCAAAAAATTATGATCTATTTTGGGAAAACTGCACGGGTAAAACTGTAGCAAAATTAGTGGGCACTATCATTTCAGCTAAGAGCAAATGAGCGAAACTAGCCAGCGTCGAATTGTAATTGGCGATGTACATGGTCAATATGAAGGATTAATGACCTTATTAGGAGCTATTGCACCAGGATCTAACGATCGGCTCTATTTTCTGGGCGACTTAATCGATCGCGGCCCCCAAAGTGCCCAAGTAGTTGATTTTGTCAAAAACAATAACTATCCTTGTCTGTTGGGAAATCACGAACAGATGTTATTAAATGTATTAACCGGTGGTAGCGCTTCTAATTCAGCGATGCAAGCATGGTTATACAGTGGTGGACAAGCGACTATAGCCAGTTACCAAGAAGCAACAATTCCCCAAGAACATGTCGAATGGTTAACAAGTCTACCTACATATATTGATTTAGGAGATATTTGGTTAACTCATGCTGGGATAGATCCACTCATTCCTTTAGATCAACAAACAGCTGAACAATTCTGCTGGATTAGAGAAGAATTTCACAGTATGGAAAAACCATACTTTCCTAATAAATTAATTATTATTGGTCATACTATTACCTTTACCTTTCCTGGTGTAAATCCAGGTCAACTAGCACAAGGAAAAGGCTGGTTAGGTATAGATACTGGTGCATATCATCCCCGCAGTGGCTGGTTAACAGCATTGGATGTCACCAATAAACTGGTACATCAAGTTAACGTGTTTAAAAACTGCGTGCGTACCTTACCTTTAAGAGAAGCGATCGTCACTATCGATCCAGATGAAATCAAAGGTAATCGCCGTAATAAGCAACGCGCATAGGTAAAACTGATATATTTGTACCAATTTGAAAAAAGAATGCGAAAGATGGTAGGGGCATAGCATTGCCATGCCCTCTAGAATATATTGATCTGCTGCAAACACGATTTAAATTGAGATGAGAATTAAAGTAAGGCGCGGATATTGGCTTTATAAGCAGCATTATCTAATCCATCACGCCCCTTGCTTGGTTGTTGACTAATAGCGCGTTTGAGAGAATTAATGCGATCGCTCGTAGCCGGGTGAGTACTTAAAAATGTCGGCGTAGAACCCTTTCCTAGCAGTTTTTGCATAAAAGCAACCATTCCCGATTGCGCATAACCACTGCGTGTCAAAGTTCTTAACCCTCGTTGATCCGCATCAAATTCATCTTGACGACTGCGGGGAAGGTTGAGTGCTAATTGTACACCCAGTCCCACCGCTTGATTGCGATCTAAACCTGCGGCGGTTGCTAAACCACCAGCGATCGCTTGTTGTCGCATTTGTTTGACTAAATGTTTACCGCCAATGTGACCGATTTCATGGGCGAGTACACTTGCTAGTTCCGCTTCATTGTCAGCAGCTTTGAGTAACCCAGTGTGCACATACACATAACCACCCGCAGTTGCAAAAGCATTAATCGCCGGATCTTCAACTACTTGGAATGTATAAGGGAGATTAGGGCGATCGCTATTTGCAGCCAACCGTCGCCCAATCTGTTCCACATAGCGATTAACTTCTGGATTGCGGTACAGCCGCAGTTCATTGCTAACTTGCTGATTAATATCCTTACCCAAATCGACCTCTTGGCGATCGGATATATTAGATAGCTGAAGTATCTGCACTCCCTGGAATAACAGGGGTAACAAATCAAACGCCTTTCCCGGAAGAGGTGCAGTTACACAAACACTCAGGGTAACTACCAGAGAAACTAACGGGTAAAACCAGCGACGCCGCCAAAAACGGTATTTTTTTAAAAACGCATTCCCAGCATTCATAAATCCAGTCTTTATGGATAATTGTGGAAGAACATCAAACCTATGAGACGAATTTAAGTCTTTCTATGTTGCATTCTGCTATATAAATCCTAGACAAGTCTAGACATTTATTTCTTACTTCACTGGGAGCATGGGAGCAGTTATCCCTCAGTAAGCTTTCAAGGTTTAGCCAACCTCGATATATTAATTGCGGCGTTTAAATCCCGATCAATTTAATCGTCAACTAAGTTAATGCTCTACCCAAAAAGCCAAATGCGTAACCGCTTTTGCACTTAAATAAAGTGATTGATCGGCTAAAACACATCTAATTTGCAGATTAAATTTTATCAGTCTCTTGTGGGGTAGGCATCTTGCCTGCCTTTCTTCAGTCAACAGTCAACAGTCAACAGTCAACCATCTTCTTAAACTAGGCTACCTTGCCCCGGAATTTTATAAGTCGTGATAAACTGTCGCATGACTGCAACGCCCAGCTAATTTTGGGACTTAGCAAATAGGGAAAAACTCGTTATGGCTATTTTAGATTCTAAAGGTCGCTTGTTCGGCAAAATCAATCTCTTGGATTTAGGCGCTTTACTAGTAATTGTCCTAGTTATCTTTGGTATATTCGTCTTCCCCGGTACTTCCGGTTCTGTCGCCCAAGTGGGTACAAAAACCGTACCGATGGAAGTAGATCTAATAGTTCGGGGTTTGAATGTGCGCGATCCGCAGCAATTATTCGATCAAGGATTGAAAGCCAATGGTAAAACCAACGTAATTATCCGCAATCAACCCCACGGTGAAATTACGATTAAATCTGTCAAACAACTACCCAGAACAGTTAATGTTCCCCAACCAGATGGTACCCTCAAAGAATTACCAGATCCCAAAAGCAACAACTATAGTACAGATATGCTGCTGACCTTAGAAGGAAAAGCCCAAATTACAGCCAATGGCCCAGTGTTAGGCAACAGCAAAGTCAAAATTGGGATGCCATTTGAGCTAGAAGGCTTCAACTATAACTTTAATGCCACTGTCATCGATTTAAGATTAAAAGAAAAATAGAAATCGGGCATAATGCAAAAATTGTGACTGGAAAACAGTTGCCATTAACTGCGTACAGCAACATCTTCTGAAAGTCTGTCTTTCCTGTTCTTAATGCCCAATTTTCTATATGACAACCTGGCAAGTTCTATTGCTGGCAGAAAATAAAACTGTATCAAAGTATCAGCAGACTAGAAACCAAGTACCGATCCAAGGTAGGATAGGATATCGACAATTTACACAAAAAGTGTTAAAACGCCTTTAAATAGAATGTACGTTCGATCAACCTCTCCTACCTCAACTCTCTAGACTGCGAGTCAAGGAAGAAGTAATCTAAATATCAGGGTCAAGAGCTTCTACTTTGATCAACAGAGGCCACAAAATCCCATGTATCGAACGCAAATTCATTGAGCAGTTACCAGAAAAAATCCCTAAATTCTTTTTTGGGTAGATTTTTGGGAAACTCTGCTGCTTGACATAATTATTTTTTCTTCTAGTTAGAGAAATTTGGATTCAGTAGACTAAGTAATAGAGCCTTGAATAAGCTATTGTTTACAGGTAAATCTTTCCGCTTGATGGCTTGTGCCCTACCGCTACTCATGTGGTTAGGATACAAGGAAGTCAAAAACCAAATTGTTCAACCCCAAGCAGTATTAGTATTAGGTGGTTCCACAAAAAATTTAGAACGAGAGAAGTTTACAGCCGATTTTGCCAATAAGCATCCGAATTTACCAATTTGGATTAGCGGTGGCAGTCCACCTAGAACGACGCAAAAGGTATTTGCCAAAGCAGGAGTTGATCCTGAGCGTTTGAACTTAGATTATGAAGCTGTAGATACAGTTACTAATTTTACAACGTTAGTAGATGATTTGCAAGCTCGTGGCATCAAGAGTGTTTATTTAATCACCTCCGAATTCCACATGCGGCGTGCTTGTGTCATCGCGGAAATTGTTTTAGGTAGCCGGGGAATTGAATTTAAGGCTGTACCCGTTCCCTCAAAAAATACATCAGAACCTCTTGAAAAAACCTTCCGCGATGGCGCAAGAGCCATCCTTTGGGTGGCAACTGGTTATACAGGTGCGGATGAGACGAAGATTAAGTAGGGATTAGTGGCTAGGGGCTAGGGGCTAGGGGCTAGAAGGGGACAAGGAGGACAAGGGAGACAAGGGAGACAAGGGAGACAAGGGAGAAAAATTACTATTGACTATTGACTGTTGACTGTTGCCCAATGCCCAATGCCCAATGCCCAATGCCCAATGCCCCATGCCCCATACCCTAATCTAATTCCCGATGGGTAAATGATTTAGCATTCGCGCCAGTGTAGGTAGTGACAATATGACCGTCTCCTGTCATTTGATATTTATAGGTAACTAAGCCTTCTAAGCCAACGGGGCCTCTAGGGGGCATTTGTTGAGTACTAATACCTACTTCTGCGCCAAAGCCGTAGCGGAAGCCATCAGCAAAGCGGGTAGAACAGTTGTGATAAACTCCGGCTGCATTTACCAATCCTAAGAAGGTTTCCGCCGCCGCTAAATCTTCGGTGACAATTGCTTCTGTATGGCGCGAACCATATTCGTTAATATGAGCGATCGCATCTTCTAAGGAATCGACAATTTTAATTGCTAAAATCAAATCGCTGTATTCTGTCTCCCAATCTTGCTCTGTAGCATTGGTAATCTGATGCAAAATCTTGATGGTGCGTTCATCTCCCCTGAGTTCTACATGATGTGCTTGCAAAGCAGTTGCAATTTTTGGGAGGAATTCACCAGCAATATCAGCATGAACTAGTAAGGTTTCAATCGCATTACAAGCTGCTGGGTATTGAGTTTTCGCATCCACAGTAATGTTAACGGCTTTTTCCAGTTCCCCAGATCTATCTATATATAGATGACAAATACCATCCGCATGGCCGAGTACAGGAATCCGGGTATTGTCTTGGACGAAGCGGACAAAAGCGTTAGAACCTCTGGGAATAATTAAATCTACATATTTATCTAAATTCAATAGTTCTAGGGTTTCTTCCCTAGTTGTTAGCAACTGAACTGCATCTGGATTGACAGCCGTGTTTGCTAAACCTTGCTTAATCGCTTTGACAATCACCTCGCAAGAACGTATTGCTTCTTTACCACCTTTGAGAATGACGCCATTACCTGATTTAATCGCCAAAGAGACAATTTGAATTGCGGCTTCGGGACGCGCTTCAAAAATAATTCCCAAAACTCCCAAAGGACAGCTAATCCGCTTGAGGATTAAGCCTGTGTCGATTTCGCGGTGAATTTGGACTTTCCCTACTGGATCGGCTAGCTTCCCAACATCTCTCACTCCCGCGATCGCATCTCTTAATTTATGGGCATCTAACTGCAAGCGTTTATATAATGGTTTGGCAATGCCATCAGCAGTTGCAGCTTCACAATCAGCAAGATTGGCTTTTAAGATGTCATCCGTTGCTGATTCTAAAGCTTGGGCGATCGCTTCTATGGCTTGATTTTTCGCCTCTGTCGAGAGAACAGCTAACTTACTTGCAGCAGCGCGAGTTTTTTGCGCGATCGCAATCAGGGGAGAAGCAATTTCGAGACTAGTCATAGCAAACAACAAATTTCCAGTACGGCCAATATCTTTGGTGTTTTCCTATCCTACCAACCTTAGTTCTCATCTCAACTTATTCTTTAGTTGAGTTTATCAGCCATTTCATCGCCATCTCCCCACAAACAGTAGGAGCGCAACAACCGTTACGCTCCCATAAAAGATGCATATTCTACACAATTGAAAATGGCTATGCTTGACTAAGTTTCATTTCCAATAATTCTTCGGCATTTGCAATTAATCTCTTGCGATCGCACTAGTAAAGAGAGACTTTACTTAACCACGTTGTACTCGGTTCTCAAAGTCTGCCCGGGTTTTTTCCACTACGCTCACAGCAGAAGAATAGATATCATTATGTTCCTGTTGCAGCCAAGTTAAAAGGTTAGCCATCTGAGCATTCCTTAAATCTAGATCTGTCTGAAAAATAATTGAAGTTGCCATCAATTGAGCATATTTAGGTTCATTCCCTTGTTGTACCAAATGAGCTATTAAGCCAGCTAACGCTTCTTGCCGGACTGGATCTGGATTTGCTTCCTTAAACATATTTGCTAGACAACGATAATTGTTGCCATCATCCTATTTCATGCAGCCGACTATTTTGTATCCGTATTATCACTGAAATTGTTCTGCATAACACTATATATCAATGACTTACATCTACTCTAATACTTGACTAAAAAAGTCTAATTTATACATAAAACATACAAAACAAACAATATCGCTCAAAAAACAACAAATTCTTGCATAGCAAGTGTTTTAAAGCTAATTAAAGCATACATTTTAAACAAACATGCGTATCTACTTTTCGGATTATGTCATATTTGTTTACAGCATTTGCGATGTAATCCTCTTTACATTTGCCAAATAGGTTAATAGTATAGTTTTAGAGATTGAGAGCAGCGCAAGCGAATCAATCTTACAAACAACAACAATGAGTTAAGGTACAAGAAAATGGCAGTTGAAAAAACTAATTCTTCCTCCAGCTTGGCAGAAGTTATCGATCGCATCTTAGATAAAGGTATCGTTGTAGACGCATGGGTACGTGTTTCTTTAGTAGGTATTGAATTACTAGCTATTGAAGCTCGGATCGTTATCGCTTCCGTAGAAACCTACTTGAAATATGCAGAAGCTGTTGGTCTAACTCAATCAGCTGCAGTACCTGCTTAATTATTAAGTAGTTCGCACAACAATAGAATTAGTAATTAACTAATTCTATTGTCTAACCCTTGTCTAAATCAAACGTAAACCATAACCAATTAAAGGTGCAATCAAATGGCAGTCGAAAAAACCAATTCTTCCTCCAGCTTGGCAGAAGTTATCGATCGTATCCTAGATAAAGGTATCGTTGTAGATGCTTGGGTACGTGTTTCTTTGGTAGGTATTGAATTATTAGCTATTGAAGCTCGGATCGTTATCGCTTCTGTTGAAACATACTTGAAGTATGCAGAAGCTGTTGGTCTAACTCAGTCAGCCGCAGTACCTGCTTAAGTAATTAAGCAGCATTTAAAATCAGAATTTTTGGGTTGAGATTCTGATGTTTATTCTGCTTTTTTCTAATTATCTGGATTTGCTCCGACCAAGCTAATCCCAAGATAAAAGGAAGAGAGCAGATATTCCTTCGACTACATTCACTAAGTCTCAATATTTAGTGAATGTAGTTCATTAATCATGATTTAGTTGTATTGCGGAGAACCTCATGACTCCTTTAATGGTAAGAATCCGGCAAGAGCATCAAGGAATAGCTGGGGAAGTAGCTCAACTATTTAAAGATACTCAAGAATTCTTGTCTGTGACCACAGCTCAAAGAAAAGCGCAAGCTAAAGAGCAAGCAGAAAATCTGCACCAATTCCATCAGGATTTGCAACAAGACACCGAAGAGTTTTTGACAGAAACTGCTAAACAAAGAATGGCGCAAGCTAAAGCACAAGCAGAAAATCTGTACCAATTCCATAAGGAACTGGAAGAAAACACTGAAGAGTTTTTGTCAGAAACTGCTAAAGAAAGAATGGCGCAAGCTAAAGAGCAAGCCCGTCAATTGTACGAGTTCCATCAAAATCTTGAGCAAACAACCCATGATTTCTTAACTGACACAGCTAAAGAAAGAATGGCGCAAGCTAAAGAGCAAAGACAAGAACTACAACAATTCCGTCAAGATTTGTTCGCTAGCGTTTTTGGCATCTCTATTGGTTAATCAAAGCTCCGAACAAACGGAGTTTATCTGTTGAAGAACGGGGCCAATAGTAAAACCCCCTAATCTTCCAGGTACAAACTGGTAAGACCAGGGGGTAGTCAAATTCAACAATGAGTTTTAGCACGAAATATAAATAACACATATTGTCACTGATGACAAGGCTTCAGTAACTAGTACTGACAACCTATTTTTACCTCTCTTCTATCAGTGAACAATATATAACTCTATCGAGTATCAATTATCCAAACAATCGACTAGAGGGTTATTTATAGTTTGTTCTCCTATCGTAGCACACAGATGCATAAATAGCATCTAATTTCTGTTATTTTTGGAAATTTTTCTGCCCATCATCAACAACATTATGAATACTACCGAAAATCATAAAAAAAGAGCCGTTCTTCGTGTCCGTCCTGGCCAGTTTGTAGTTACACCTGCAATTGAGCAAGTAGCCATTCGTGCGCTGCGTTATCTCACATCAGGATTTGCAATTCACTTACGGGGGCCAGCCGGAACAGGAAAAACGACTCTAGCCATGCATCTAGCCAACTGTCTAGATCGACCAATCATGTTGATTTTCGGGGATGACGAATTTAAGAGTTCTGATTTAATTGGTAGTGAATCTGGCTACACTCACAAAAAATTATTAGATAATTACATTCACAACGTTCTCAAAGTTGAAGACGAACTCAAGCAAAACTGGGTCGATTCTCGCCTAACTTTAGCTTGTCGGGAAGGTTTAACCTTAGTCTATGACGAATTCAACCGTTCGCGGCCTGAAGTTAATAACGTCTTACTTTCAGCTTTAGAAGAAAAAATCCTCACTCTACCTCCTAGCAGCAATCAGCCAGAATATTTGCACGTTCATCCGAAATTCCGGGCTATCTTCACTTCTAATCCTGAAGAATACTGTGGAGTGCACTCAACTCAAGATGCTTTAATGGATCGGCTGGTAACAATTAATATGCCAGAACCAGATGAGCAAACTCAAACCGAAATTTTAACCCATAAAACAGGTATCAATCGCGAATCGGCGCTGTTGGTTGTGCGTTTAGTCAAAGCATTCCGCGCCGCTACTGGTGGTGAAAAAACTTCCGGCTTGCGTTCTTGCTTAATGGTTGCTAAAGTGTGTGCGGAACACGATATTTTAGTGGCTCCCGAAAATTCCGATTTTCGCGAAATTTGTGCAGATGTGCTGTTTAACCGCACAAATTTATCTGCTAGCGAATCTACAACTTTGTTTCTGCAATTACTCAACCACTTACACGTGCAATCACAATCGGTAGAGCAGGTTGATCATAGCGATCCTTATGATGTTGCGGAAGAAGAAATCAGTGGTGAAATTGAGCCACAAAAAGAAGCACTCGCGGAACCTGTTACCCTCGACGAAACCTTATTAAGCGACAATCCCAATTAATGGTTGCTCGCTCAAGACAGCCTTTATCTCATTTAAGAGTCTAATTCATCGTGACTACTACACCCATCCTGCAACAACGCCCTCAATCTAACTCTAGTCGAGCAATTACCACATCTACCCAAGGTTCTACCTTGGCAGACATTCTAGAACGAGTGTTAGATAAGGGCATTGTGATTGCTGGTGATATTTCTGTATCTATCGCTTCCACTGAACTGCTGCATATTCGGATTCGCTTATTAATTTCCTCCGTCGATAAAGCCAAGGAACTTGGTATTAATTGGTGGGAAAATGACCCTTATCTCAGTAGTAAGAATCAACATTTAGTTGAGGAAAATCAAGAACTTCAGCAACGGCTGGCGAGTTTAGAAGCGCAACTAAAAGCGCTGACTGCGGCTAATAGCAAGAAGCCGGAATTATTCACAGTCAAAGCTGAAGAGCGCGAACACAGCGATGCAGAAAATTTGCCATTGCCAATAAATTCTCAACTTGATGAATAGACTGAGTTTACTCAAAAAAGCAATTAACCAAAGGTGGCATCATGGCAATGGCCTGCACTCCAGTTGAAAATTCCAACGACTTGGTAGCTACCAATTCTCAAGCTAATAATCAAGCCGGATTAGTTCCCTTACTATTAACTGTAGTGGAACTAATACGTCAGCTGATGGAAGCTCAAGTAATTCGCCGAATGGAACAGGAGTGCCTGACGGAATCTGACTTAGAGCGAGCTGCTGAAAGTTTGCAAAAGTTAGAAGAACAAGTTTTAAATTTGTGTCAAATTTTTGAAATCGATCCAGCAGACTTAAATATTCATTTAGGAGAACTTGGTAGTCTGTTACCATCTGCTGGCTCTTACTATCCGGGGGAAACAGGAACTTCTCCCTCTATCCTAGAACTATTAGACCGTCTATTAAATACGGGAATTGTTGTAGACGGGGAAATAGATTTAGGTGTGGCCCAACTCAATCTGATTCACGCGAAATTGCGCGTAGTATTAACCTCAAAACCTTTGTAATTACAAAGTAATTTTTTGTTATGGATGCTGGTCTTTATTTGTACGGTATTTTTTCCGATCCTATCCCTGCTTCAATTAGTCTCAAAGGTTTAGATTCTCAGCCTGTTCAGAGTGAGGTGATTGAAGGATTTACCTTTTTATATTCAGATGCTAAACAAGAAAAATATTTAGCTTCCCGCAAGAATTTAATTAGCCACGAAAAAGTTTTAGAACAAGCAATGCAGGAAGGCTTCCGCACCTTGCTACCTTTACGGTTTGGACTAGTTGTCAAAAATTGGGAAACGGTAGTTACACAACTTATTAAACCCTGCGAAAGACAATTGCGCGAACTATTCCAAAAATTGGCAGGAAAGCGAGAAGTAAGTATTAAGATTCTTTGGGATACGAAAGCTGAATTGCAAGCAATGATGGATGCCAATCTAGAATTGAAGCAAAAGCGCGATCGCATGGAAGGTAAAAACCTGAGTATGGATGAAGTCATTGAAATTGGTCAATTAATCGAAGCCAATTTAAAACTCCGTAAAGAATCTGTAATTCAAGCTTTCTTTAACGAACTCAAGCCTCTAGCCCATGATGTGATTGAAAGCGAACCGATGACGGAAGAAATGATTTACAACGCTGCATTTTTGATTCCTTGGGATAACGAATCTCAATTTAGCGAACGTGTAGAAGTTGTCGATCGGCAATTTGGTAACCGTCTGCGTATTCGTTACAATAATTTTACTGCACCTTATACATTTGCTCAAATATCATAATTGGAGAAAATCTTATGCTTGGCAAGCTTTTATTATTTCCCGTCATGGGGCCAATCAATGGACTGATGTGGATTGGCGAACAAATTCAAGAACGTACTAATACTGAATTTGACGCTCAAGAAAATTTAAATAAACAATTATTAAGTTTGCAACTTTCCTTTGATATTGGCGAAATTTCTGAAGAAGAATTTGAAGAAAGAGAGGAAGAACTCCTGCTGAAAATTCAAGCTTTAGAAGAACAAGCTCAATTAGAAGCAGCAGCTTTAGCAGCTGAAGAAGCTGAAGAAAATGAAGAAGATGAAGAAGATGAATTAGAAGAGACTTACTTTATACCCGTACCTGAAGATACTAAAGTCTTCGCAGAAGCACTTCGGGGAAAGAACCAATATGAAGATAATGAAAATCTCGTCTTATCACCCTAATCATTTGTTGACATAACTTAATGTTGATATTAAATTAAAAACCCGCTTCTGCGGGTTAATAGTTTAATTATGTAATGAAGCTATCAACATTAATATTCAATCTCAAATGCTTGGTAATTTTTAGCTTCAAAAAAGATATTAGGACGCTTGGGTAAGTGAGAATGGCGAGGATCGGATTGGCGTAACTTTTGAATATTTTGTTCTGCGTCTGCTATCTGGTTCTTGAGTGTACCCAAACGTTGTTTTAACATTACAGTTCTCTGCTCTATAAACTGTAGCTCTTGCTTAATTCTTTGCTGTTCGGTCACCAGTTTATAAAGTTCTAACTGATTAGAAGCTTCCGATTTACTCCGTGGCATAGTAGTTACTTTAGGTCTAATAGAGCCGCGATTACGAAGATTTTTCATTGATTTTACCTGAACAATTGTTTGTATTATAACTAACAAAATCAGATTGTAAAGTCTAAAAAAGAATAATTTATTATTTTGTTTTCAGGTAATTATGGGTGCTATAAATATTAAGGAAAATCTCACTTTTTTAGATACATCGATAACAATGGAATCGTTAAATCTTTACACTTATGCTTTTTTGAAAACTCCTGATATATCTTTGAATTTACCAATAGGTAATTTAGGACAATTATTTTTAATTCATGGTGCAGGTATTTCCGCCGTTGTGGAACAAGGAATATCTTTAGAATCAGTGCAAGATAATGATGAAGAAGTTATCAAAATGGTCTTAACTCACGATCGCGTGATTTGCGAGCTATTTGAGCAAACTACAGTTTTACCTTTGCGTTTTGGCACTTCTTTTAGTTCTCAAGCAATATTACTTAACCATATAGCAGTTCATAATCGAGAATATCGAGAAAAATTAGAGAATATTCAAGGTAAAACTGAATATACTTTAAGACTCATACCTCAAACTTTTAAAGAACCTGTAAGAGCGACTGTAGGCGGAGGTAGAGATTATTTTTTAGCCAAGAAACAGCATTTTGAACAGCAAAAAACTTTCTGGATTTCCCAGACTGATGAAAAATCCAGTCTAATTAATTTAATTACAGAAATTTATCAATCTTCGGCAATTGTGCAGAACAAAGGCGAAGAAATTCGGATTTATATTTTAGTTGATGACCAAGATAAAGCTGCATTTTTAGCGCAATTTTATACTTGGCAAGCAGCTTGCCCATCTTGGGATTTCTGCTTAGGAGAAGGTCTACCTCCCTACCATTTCGTTTAAAGATGATTTACAAGTTTTACTGGGAATTTATAGGTGGATGATGAAAAACTACGATTCTCTAAATTTAGTCATGTTTAGCGGCAAAGGTGGGGTTGGTAAAACCACCATTTCTTGCAGTTTTGCCCGGTATTGGGCGAGAAAATTTCCCGACGAAAGAATTTTATTAATTTCTACAGATCCGGCTCATTCTTTAGGCGATGTTTTACTCACAGAAGTTACAGATAATGCTTTACCTGTAAATGATTTACCTAACTTGAGCGTTCAAGCATTAGATGCGCAAAAACTGCTGTTAGAATTTAAAGCCCAATATAGTCGCTTTTTAGAATTATTAGTAGAACGCGGTAGTTTAGCCGATGGCGAAGATTTAGCACCAGTTTGGGATTTAAACTGGCCTGGATTAAATGAACTCATGGGGTTGTTAGAAATTCAACGACTGCTTTCGGAAAAGAAAGTAGATCGGATTGTTCTAGATATGGCTCCTTCGGGGCACACATTAAATTTATTACGCTTAAAAGACTTTCTAGATGTTATTTTAAATTCCTTTGAATTATTTCAAGAAAAACATCGTGTAATTACTACAACTTTTAAGGGCAATTATAAAGCAGATGAGGTTGATGATTTTCTAGTTGATATGAAATTTCAACTAGCAGAAGGTAGACGCTTACTGCAAGATGAAAATTTTACTGGCTGTTTAGTGGTAGCAGTTTCTGAACCGATGTCATTTTTAGAAACTGAACGCTTTTTAGTTAGTTTAAAAGAATTAGAAATTCCCTATGCTGGATTGTTTGTCAATCGGCTTTTAGCAGCAGATACTCTCGATAAAGACCGTTATGCCGAGCAGCAAAATTTACTCGCTCAATACTTAAAAATAGCACCTGACAAACCTGTTTTCACTCTTCCCCAACAGCAAGCACTTCCCTTAGGTGGGATGTTGTTAGATAGCTTGGTTAACCAAATTCAAACTATCAATACTGTTGAACTTGCACCACCACCAATCATCCAATGGCCAAATAAAGTCCTACCAAGTTTTAGCGATTTTTTGGCGGAAGGATGTCAACTAATTATTGTTGGTGGTAAAGGAGGTGTAGGTAAAACAACAGTAGCAGCAGCAGTTGCTTGGGCTTGTGCGCAACATTATCCCCAAAAAAATATTCGCGTCATTTCCATAGATCCGGCTCATTCTTTAGGTGATGCTTTTGGGCAAAGCTTAGGACATGAGCCTGTGATGTTAACTCCTAATTTGAGCGCCCAAGAAGTTGATGAAACTAAAGTTTTAGACCAATTTCGCGCTGATTATCTGTGGGAATTAGCAGATATGATTAGTGGAGAAGGAACCCAAACAGATTCGACAGTAAATGTTGCTTATTTACCAGAGGCTTGGCGACAAATTATGTCGCAAGCTTTACCGGGAATTGATGAGATATTATCTCTAGTTACGGTGATGGATTTATTAAGCAGCAACCAAGAAGACTTGATTATTTTAGATACAGCACCTACAGGCCATCTACTGCGCTTTTTGGAAATGCCATCGGCTTTAGGAGATTGGTTAACATGGATATTTAAGCTGTGGATGAAATATCAAAATGTTTTGGGTCATGTGGATGTCATTGGGCGGTTGCGGGGTTTACGTCAACAAGTTGTCCAGGCGCAAAAAAAATTAAAAAATCCCCAGGAAACTCAATTTATTGGTGTAATTCAAGCAGAAGCAGCAATTATTGCCGAACACATAAGATTAACAGAATCCTTGGCAAAGATGGGAGTTAATCAACGTTATGTGGTACAGAATCGCTACAGTCTAGAAGCGGAAGTAGAGGGAAGCTTATTTCCCAAACAAACAATTATTCGCTTACCACGCTTACCCCGTTCTGTAGAGCCACTGGCGAGAATTCAATGCGCAGCCCATCTGTTATTTGAATTCGAGGAATTAATTGCACATAACAGCTAAATTTCGCCAGAGAAATCGCGGGATTTGGGAGTCAACTATCGAGGTATTTTATGAGTGAGTTGTTTAAGGGTTTTGAACAGTTATTAGAGTTAGTCAAAACTCTGGAAGAAAAGGTAGAAAAGGGCGAGATTAAAACGGATGTGCAAATAAATTCTCGTCCGATGAGCAGTATTCCCCGATATGGGAATGTGCCCCGTCCGAATAATATGGCTAATGATGTGGGTACTAGCCGCTTCCGCACTCAACCGTCGGCTAATTCTGGAGGTGGTGGCGGTGGCGGTGGTAGCAGCGCCCCATCTGACCCGATTGTGCCGCCTAATGCACCTTCCGATCATAGTCTTAAAGATGTGGGTGGATTGGGTGAAGTTCTTAAGGAACTCAAAGAATTGATTGCTATCCCCTTAAAACGTCCCGACCTCTTGGCAAAACTAGGTCTAGAACCCACGCGGGGCGTGTTGTTGGTGGGGCCTCCGGGAACTGGTAAAACCCTCACCGCCCGCGCTTTGGCAGAAGAATTGGGGGTGAACTATATCGCCCTCGTCGGGCCAGAAGTCATCAGCAAATATTACGGTGAAGCGGAACAACGACTGCGAGGTATTTTTGAAAAGGCAGCGAAAAATGCTCCCTGTATTATATTTATCGATGAAATTGACAGTTTGGCTCCCGACCGGAGTGCGGTAGAAGGGGAAGTAGAAAAACGCCTAGTAGCGCAGTTATTAAGCTTGATGGATGGTTTTTCTCAAAGCCAAGGTGTGATTGTTTTAGCGGCGACCAATCGCCCCGACCATCTCGATCCGGCTTTGCGCCGTCCGGGTCGATTTGATAGAGAAGTTCAGTTTCGCATCCCTGACTGCAACGGACGCAAGGAAATTCTGCAAATTCTCAGCCGTGCTATGCCTTTGGATAATACGGTTGACTTGGATTTCATTGCCGAACGGGCTGTGGGCTTTGTCGGGGCTGATTTGAAGGCTGTATGTCAAAAGGCTGCTTATACGGCGTTGCGCCGTCACGTACCTTCGATTGACGAAAAAATTCCAGACAATATGACGGTGTGTCAGTCTGACTTTTTGCAAGCCCTGAAAGAAATCAAGCCGGCGGTATTGCGGAGTGTGGAAGTTGAAGTTCCCCATGTGGCTTGGGAAGATATTGGTGGTTTGGAAACAATTAAGCAAACGCTGCGTGAATCGGTAGAAGGGGCGTTACTGTATCCGGAATTGTATTTGCAAACCAAAGCTTTAGCACCGAAAGGGATATTATTGTGGGGCCCTCCAGGAACAGGTAAAACTTTGTTAGCCAAAGCTGTAGCTTCTCAAGCTAGGGCGAATTTTATTGGTGTCAACGGGCCGGAATTACTCAGTCGTTGGGTGGGAGCTAGCGAACAAGCTGTGCGAGAATTGTTTGCGAAAGCCAGACAAGCCGACCCCTGTGTAGTATTTATTGATGAAATTGATACCCTGGCTCCCGCTAGAGGCAGTTATAATGGAGATTCAGGAGTAAGCGATCGCGTAGTTGGTCAATTACTCACAGAATTAGATGGCTTACAAGTAGGAACCACTATCTTAGTGATTGGGGCAACAAATCGACCTGATGCTCTAGATCCGGCTTTATTACGGGCTGGACGCTTAGATTTACAGATGAAAGTCGATTTACCAGATTTAGGTAGCCGTCTGTCAATCTTAAAGGTTCATAGCCAAGGACGACCTCTACAAGATGTGGATTTGGAATATTGGGCAGAGATGACCAAAGGTTGGAATGGTGCAGACTTAACATTGCTGTGTAATCAAGCGGCTGTTGAGGCGATTCGCCGTTTCCGCTCTCAAGGACAAACAACACCTACTGATATCCGTATTACTACTGATGATTTTAATTATGCATATCAGGTGTTAACTGAGCAGCGTCCTGGTTAATTCTGGGGGCTGTACGGTAGATTTTATTTTTTGGAGTTGCAGAGGATAGTTAAGGCACAACAATGTTGTGCCTTTTTCATTGGGTGAATTCCAGTAATTTTGTTTACCTAGTGGTCTGTCGTAAAATTTATGAGGGTTAAAAAAACGAACCGCATACTCCAAAGGAGAACCCGCAGGGTAAATGCGTTCGACGAAGTCGTTCCCGAAGGGTAGTACACAAAGTATGCTGACAGCAAGGGTAAAAATTCAATTGACTTCGCCAATTAAAGTAAACGCCGCCCAATTTACAGGGTCAGGGTGGGTCTTCATTGTGGTTAGCATCGCTTGTCTTAAGGCAGCAGCTTTATCACGATTTTTACTGAGATTTTGATAAAAATCTGTCATTAAAGATGCTGTTGGTGTATCTGGTACTTGCCAGAGAGAAACTACAATACTAGGTACACCTGCGCTGATAAAAGAACGAGATAAACCAATCACTCCATCCCCGGTAATTTTTCCTCGCCCAGTATCACAGGCGCTAAGAACTACGAGTTCAGCTTGGAGTTTCAAATCCAAAATTTCTTCCGCAGTTAATAAACCATCATCTTTACCTGCGGGTGCAAGGGCTATAGCACTTCCCAAACCGCGTAAATCATCAAAGAATCCATGTGTTGCTAAATGAATGATCCGCGATTGGGTCATTTTTTGGGCGATCGCTGTTTCTGTTGCTTGAGAACCTGTAATCGCTTTGGTGTTGAGTAGAGGTGCGATCGCTTTTGCTTCTTCTTCTGCACCCTTTAACGGTGGTAGCTGTTGGGGTTTTCCTCCTGGCACAAGTGATACAAAAGGCATGGTAGGATTACCCACCACTAAATTTGGTAAAGAAGCTGATTTCTTTTGCTGTGCTTGTTTTTGCTGGCGAGTTAAATCTAGTAGTTGAATTGATGGTGCAGTGAGAATTGTGTGTTTTTCTACCAAGTATTTATTTTGTGCGTCTTGCAATGCGGGGAACGGAACCAAGAACAGGGAACCTTGGGGAATGAAAATAATGCGATCGCTGGGGTTACTGGGTAATTGGTTTGCGATCGGTTTAATTAACAAATCATAGAGTTGCTGTAAGCGTTTGGTTTGATTTGCACCATCATCAGTAGGTTCAAATATACCGCGAACGCCTATAGATTGACGGGAGATATCAACTAATTGGGCTAAAGTTTTATTCTCTTTTTGCAATAACAGCTTGATGTCTTGGCGATGAAATGCAACTTCACCTGTGGGTTTCACTACCCAAATATAAATTTCTGATTCTTTTATTTGTTGTTTATCTTCTTGATTAACAATTGAATATTGTACCAAAGTCGCATTTTGTGATTTAGCTATTTGTTTAATCTGCTCAATGTTGGGTGGGGTAATGTTTGATTGTTGTGTTTGATTTGGAGATAAGCGCCTTGAGAGCAATTCTACAAAAGCACGAGAACGACCCCGTTCAGCAATTTCTAGCGCCTCATTAATTTTATTTTGAGCAATTAAAACTTCTTGCAGTAGACGATAGGTGCGCGATTGTTTTTCAAAGATAGAAACTTTATTGGCATCATTCAATCCGGCGCGCAGAGATTCCCAAAGTTTTATAGCTGCAAAAAGATTTTTCTCTGCTTCTGGAAGATTATTTGCTTTAATCAAAGCATAAGCTAAATTATTTAGTGCGTTACCTTCTGCTTGTTTATCTTCAATTTGTCTTGCTTTCGCCAAGCTTTGATTGTGCAATTCAATTGCTTTGGCGGTGTCACCAAGAGAAAGATAAGTATTTCCTAAACCGGCTAAAGATTCGCTAGGTGTTAAATCTAGAGTTTCTTTGTAATATTGAATAGCTTTTGAGTAGTCACCCAAGACATAATAAACATTTGCCAGATTGACTTTATTTTTTGCTATACCAGCAGCATTTCTCCACTTCTCCTCAATGGCTAATGCTTGCGAGTAATCGTTAATAGCTTCGCTATATTTACCTTGGGAATTATAAACATTACCTAGCCCTCGGAGAATTTCAGCTTTGAGTTGAGTATCTTGTTGTTGTAGAAGTTTTAATGCATCTTCGTAAGACTTAATTGCTTGTTCATAATCTGCTAAAGAATTGTAAACGCTACCGAGATTGGAGAGATTTCTGGCTTGGATTTCTGGGTAATTATGTTGTTGGGCAATGCTTGATGCTTGAGTATAGAAATTAATAGCATTGGTGTAATCGCTGAGACAATAGTAAGCATTGCCCAGTTTTTCCAGGATGATAGCTTGGTTTTCGTTATCGGCGATTTCTTGATAGATTTTTAGAGCTTTTTGCCACGGTTCAAATGCTAAGGCGCAGTTGGGAGCATAAAATTCTAAATCGCGCAGTCTGTCTGCTTCTACATTTGGGGAAGAGGCGATTTGTGTATCCAAATTCAAAGCGGCGATTTGTTTACCATCAATATTCCACAAGCGCGACGTACCATCATCAGCAGCAGTAACTATAAGTTTTCCATCTGGACTAAAACTGGCTTTGGTTACATAGCCTTGATGCCCTATAAAAGTAGCTAAAACTTTACCAGAAGTGTTCCATAACCGAGCAGTACCATCATGAGAAACAGTAACTATACGCTGTCCATCTGGGCTAAAATTTGCGCCTGTGACATCACCCTGATGTCCTTTAAGTTCAGTTAAAAGATTACCATTTGTATCCCATACCTGAGCAGTTCTATTAAAAATATCGCTACTATTTAAAGATGTAGTAACAATTAGTTTACTATCAGGACTAAAATTGGCACTTTGAATAGAAAGATGACGACCTTTAAGTTCGGTTAGCATCTTACCTGAAGTGTCCCACAATCTAGAAACGCCGAAAGATGTGGTAAAAATTAGCTTACCATCTGGGCTAAAAATTGCACTTTTGACAAGATTGCGATCGCCTATAAATTTAGTTATGAGTTTTCCGGAAGTATTCCATACCCGAACAGCACCGCTACGAAATGCAGTCACAATAAGTTGACTATCAGGGCTAAAATTGGCACTCATAACTGGATCATCTTTATCGCCGTTAAATTCTGCTATCAGCTTACCGGATGTATTCCAAAGTTTAGCGTTAAGTAATGTAGTGAGAATTAGCTTGCTATCAAAGCTAAACTTACCACTACCACCTTTAATTTTGGCTAAGAGATTACCTGAAGTATCCCATAATAAAGAAGCACCACCAGATGAGGTGATAATTAACTGGTTATTGGGGCTAAAGCTGGCTGTTTTTAGTTCATTTAAGTTCCCTTTTAATTCAGTTTTCAGCTTACCTGATATATCCCAAATTCGTGCAGTACCATTATCAAATGCGGTAATGATAAACTTGCCATCGGCGCTAAAATTAGCGTCATAAACGCTATTTGGATAGGGTTTAAGTTCTATTGGTGAATAACCTGAATTATTGGGGTTTTGGGAAATTTTTTCTGATTGAATACTGTGGTCAGCGATCGCAAACTGATTGCGATCGGCGATAAGTAAACAAGTCAGGATTAACAAACCAACGCAGTGATGTGAGAATTTAAACTTCATAATTTCAAGTGCTGGTAAATCAAATGCTATTTTGGTTGAGTTAGCAGCTTATCAACCTCCCACAATTGAAGAATACTTTTATTGTTAGAAGAAGTAGGATTTTCCGAGATAGTCGCAATTAATTTGCCATTGTGACTAAATATCGTACTGGTGATATTTCCTTTAGCTTCGAGTGGTGTTACTTTTTCGGTATTCAAATCCAAAATTGTAGTGCTACCAAAATCTACAGTCACAATCAATAGCTTACCATCAGGACTCATAGTGATATTGTTGACTATTTTATTAAAATCTTTTTTGGGTAAGACTAGTTCTCCCGAAATATGTCGCAACTGTGCCAATGTATTAGATTGGATAACAATGTACTTGCTATCATTAGTAAAACTGACATAATTATCAGAAAACCCACAGCAAAATACATCTGGAATTTTGGCTATTTGTTTGCCGGAAATATCCCATATACGTGCGGTTTTATCATCAGATATTGTGGCAATCAGCTTACCATCAGGACTAAAACTCGCCTTTTTAACTTTACTTGAATGACCTTTAAGTTCTGCAAGCTGCTGACCAGAAGTGTTCCATATACGTGCGGTGTCGTCATCAGATGCAGTAACAATCAGTTTACCATCGGGGCTAAAACTGACGCTGTTGACAAAGTTTTGATGTCCTTTAAGTTCTACAAGCTGCTTACCAGAGCTATCCCATAAAAAAGCATTTCCTTTAAAAGAGGAATAGCCAGTAACAATTAACTTGCCATTAGGACTCAAACTTGCACTCGCAACAGAAGTATCCCAATCTACTTTTAATTCTATGTTTGCTAGTAACTTGCCAGAAGTGTTCCAAACAAGAACTCTATCCCAAGATGCGGTGAGAATAACCTGCCCATCAGAGCTAAAATTTATTGTGTGTATTTGATACTCATGCCCTTTAAGTTCAGTTAACAGCTTCCCAGTTGTATTCCATATTTGGGCAGTACCATTTTTAGAACCAGTAACAATTAATTTATCATCGGGGCTAAAAATAACAGTGGTAATTTGTTTATCTTCATCTCTATATTGTGGTTTATTTGTTTGCTTGAGTTGTTGATGATCGATACTGACTGTTATTGGTAGTTTTATTTGAGAAAAAGATGTTTTTGATGAACTTACTTGAGCCGCTAATTTGTGAGAGAGATTCCACAACCGAACTGTGCCATCTCTGGAGGAAGAAACAATTAGCTTACCGTCAGGACTAAAACTGGCACTGGTAACTTCATGTTGATGTCCTTTAAATTCAGCGATCAGCTTACCTGATATATTCCATACTCTTGCCGCATCAGAAGTTGCAGTGACAATTAACTTACTATCGGGACTAAAATCAGCCCCATACATCCGATTTTCACTATACTTTTCAGTTGTCGTATTTGGAAACGTGATTTTTGTTAATACTCTACCCGAAGCATCCCAGATCCAAGTGCTGGGATCGTGAGATGCGATCGCAATCAGCTGGCGATCGCGGCTAAAATTCGCGCTGACAATAGAATGCTCCGCTCCTTTTAATTCTAACTTGGCGATCAACTTGCCGGAAATATCCCATATGCGAGCGATGTTGTCTGCTCCAGTGATAATCTGCTTACCATCAGAACTAAAATTCGCACTTTCAACAGCACCCTGATGTTCTTTAAGTTCAGTTAGTAACTTACCCTTTGTATCCCAAATTCGAGCAGTTTTGTCACTAGATGCAGTTACAATTAGCTTGCTATCAGGACTAAAGCTAACACTGTTGATTGCACTTGAATGTCCTTTAAGTTCAGTTAGTAACTTGCCATTTGTGTCCCAAATTCGAGCAGTTTTGTCACTAGATGCACTGACAATCAACTTACCATCAGGACTAAAATTGGCATTGCCACTCCATACAGTATTATTGCTACTTTCTTGAAGTTTGGTAATTTGTTGACGCTCAGTATCCCAAATACGTAATGTTTCGTCTTTTGATGTGGTGATAATCCGCTTACCATCAGGGCTAAATCTGGCACTGTAGACTTCATCTCTATGCCCTAGAAGTTCTGTAAAAACCTTCCTAGTGGTATTCCACACCCTTGCTGTACCATCATTTGATGCTGTTAGAATCCACTTACCATCCGCACTAAATCTAGCACTATTAACTCCCGCAGTATGCTGTTGCAACTTCCCTACTAATTTTCCTGATGAATCCCACAAACAACTAGTAAAATCAACCGATGCAGTAACTATCCTCTGCCCATCGGGACTAAAGCTGGCGCTGTATACACTATCACTATGCCCTTTTAACTCAGCCAACACTTTACCTGATAAATCCCAAACACGCGCCGTTTTATCATCGGAGGCGGTAACTATGCGCTTACCATCCGGGCTAAAATTCGCACTCCATACCGTATCCGTATGCCCTGGCAACTGCGCTAATATCTTACCCGACAAATCCCAAATACGCGCCGTTTTATCAGCCGCAGCCGTGACAATTCTCTGCCCATCGGGGCTAAAATTGGCACTGTAAATACTCCCTTCATGTCCTTTAAATTCCGCTAACTGCTTTCCTGAAACATCCCAAAGCCGCACAGTTTTATCAGCACCGGCAGTTACAATCCTTTTCCCATCCGGGCTAAAATTGGCGCTGTAAACATTACCTTGATGTCCTTTAAGTTCAGCTAACTGTTGCCCGGAATTATTCCACACCCGAGCAGTACCATCAAAAGATGCAGTCACAATCAACTGTCCATCTGGGCTAAAATTGGCACTGCGCACAGTACCTTGATGCCCTTGTAATACCAGCAATTCTTTACCCGAAAAATCCCATATCCTGGCGGTTGCGTCACTACCTGCGGTGACTATGCGTTGACCATCTGAGCTAAAATTGGCGCTGTTAACACTACCCTCATGTCCTTTAAATTGCCTTTCTTCCGCAAAGTAATCAATAAAGCTTCCTGATTCAGCAGTACTTGTTTTCTGGTTTGGTGTTTGCGCTAATACCTGGGTTCGAGAAAACAAGATTGATAAATTTTGGGGAAAAGTTGGTGAAATTACGACCAGAAAACTGATAAAGGCAATCAAAATGACTCGGTAATAACGCATAACTTCTGTTGCTGATAGGCCAAATTATGATGAGCAGAGTTCCCTGTTGATGGATTTGCTGGCTTTTTTGCCAAAAACCCTGTCATCAAAAAATATATATCTCTGGCGGCTCGAAACATATGCAATTTTTTGCTAAAAAAAAGCAAAGGTACTATAACTGAGTACCTTTGCTTTTTAGTTTTAAATATGTTATGAACCTAATTACACCATCTCCGAGGAAGTCTGCACCATCGGCTGCGGTTGTGGCTGGAACATGAACAAGGAGTAAACTACATCTCGGCGGATGTTGACCATCATATCCAAGAAGAGTTCATAACCTTCGCTCTTGTATTCAATTAACGGGTCTTTTTGACCGTAACCGCGCAAACCTACAGATTCGCGTAGTGCATCCATTTGTTGCAGGTGTTCACGCCACAGGGTATCAATGCGTTGCAAGATAAAGAAACGTTCAGCTTGACGCATTAATCCTGGCTGAATTTGGTCAATTTGCGCTTCCTTCATGTCGTAGGCAATTCTTACCTGTTCATGGAGAAAAGCTTTAATTTCCGTTACTGCCATATCTTCTAAGTGACTTGCTTGTAAGTCAGCTAGCAAATAGACAAATTCTTTGACTTTTTCCACCAATTTGTCTAATTCCCACTCTTCTGAGGGTAAATCAGCGTTGATGTAGTAGTCAACGATGTCATCCATCGTTTTTTCAGCGTAGGTAATTACCTGTTCTTTTAAATCTTGCCCTTCTAGTACCCGGCGACGTTCGGCGTAGATGGCGCGACGTTGGTTGTTCATTACCTCGTCGTACTCAAACACCTGTTTACGGATGTCGTAGTAGTAGGTTTCAACTTTTTTCTGTGCGCCTTCTAAACTGCGGGTTAACATACCCGATTCAATGGGCATATCTTCCTCAACGTTGAAGGCGTTCATTAAACCGGCAACGCGATCGCCTCCAAAAATCCGCAGTAAGTTATCTTCTAAACTGAGGAAGAATCTGGTGGAACCAGGGTCACCTTGTCTTCCCGCCCGTCCGCGCAATTGGTTGTCAATCCGGCGGGATTCGTGGCGTTCTGTACCAATTACGTGCAATCCGCCTAATTCTACCACTTCGTCATGTTCGCGGTGGGTGAATTGTTCGTATTCTTCCTTAATTCGGTTGTAAGCCGCCCGCAATTTTTGAATGACTGGGTCGTCAATGGGGGCTTTCTCGGCGGCAACAGCGACTTTTTCTTCCGCTTCTAATTCTGGTAAACTGCGATCGCCATATTCCCGCACTGCCAAATCTACAGCTTCTTTTAATTGCTGTTCTGCTTCTTTTGATAACTGGGTGGGGAAAATTTCTGGCGAAGCTTTCCAAGTCTTAACTTTTTTCCCTGGTACAAAGCCTTGTCCGCTACCGCTTCCTGTAGGTAGCCCTGAAGCCCTTTGCACGCCAAAGGTGTCTTCATCTTCTGGCTGGACAATCCGGGGCATAAAATATTCCCGCAGTTTTAGCCGCGCCATGTATTCGGAGTTACCACCAAGGATGATATCAGTACCTCTACCAGCCATGTTTGTGGCGATAGTTACTGCACCTCTGCGTCCGGCTTGGGCGACAATTTCCGCTTCCCGTTCCACGTTTTCCGGGCGTGCATTCAGTAATTCGTGGGGAACTTCCATTTGGCGTAGCAGTTGGCTGAGATACTCAGATTTTTCGACGCTGGTAGTACCTACTAACACAGGTCTGCCGAGTTGGTGCATTTCGCCACATTCCCGCGCGATCGCTTGCCATTTGCCGGGTTCTGTTTTAAATACCATATCAGACAAGTCTTGGCGCTTTCTGATTCTGTTGGTGGGAATGATGGTGACTTCTAGCTTGTAAATTTTTTCAAATTCAGCTTCTTCTGTCTTCGCCGTTCCCGTCATTCCCCCCAGTTTGGGATAAAGCAAGAACAGGTTTTGATAGGTAATTGTCGCTAGGGTTTGGGTTTCCGGCTGAATTTCTACATGTTCTTTGGCTTCAATGGCTTGGTGCAAACCATCACTCCAGCGTCTTCCAGGAAGCACCCGTCCGGTAAATTCGTCAACGATGACTACCTCGCCGTTACGGACAATATAGTTTACATCCTTGAGGAACAGTTCTTTAGCTTTAATCGCGTTAAAGACAAAGTGCGCCCAAGGATCTTCCGGATCGAATAAATCTGTAACACCTAACAAATTTTCTGCTTCTGCAAAGCCTTCATCGGTTAACAGCACGTTCCGCGCTTTTTCGTCAACCTCATAATGCTCATCTTTTTTGAGGCTAAAGGCGATTTCGGCTGCTTGCAAATATTTTTCTGTAGGTCTTTCTACCTGACCAGAAATAATTAAGGGTGTCCGCGCTTCATCAACTAAAATTGAATCTACCTCGTCGATCACGCAGTAATTAAAGGGGCGTTGCACCACATCTGCCATTGATGTAGCCATGTTATCCCGCAGGTAGTCAAAACCGACTTCACTATTGGTGACATAGGTAATATCACACTCATAGTTTTTCTGGCGTTCGCTGGGTATCATGTTCGACTGAATCAAGCCTACACTCAATCCCAGAAAGCGATGCACCTGACCCATCCATTCCGCGTCCCGGCGTGCCAGGTAATCGTTTACGGTAATAACATGTACACCTTTACCAGTTAGGGCGTTTAGATAACTAGGCAAAGTCGCCACCAGGGTTTTACCTTCCCCAGTCTTCATTTCCGCGATTTGCCCAGTGTGGAGAATAATACCGCCTAACATCTGAACATCAAAGTGCCGCAGGCCTAAGACTCGCCTTCCTGCTTCCCGAACCACCGCAAAAGCTTCTGGCAGAATATCATCTAAGGTTTCACCTTTGGCAAGCCGTTGTCTAAACTCACCTGTTTTCCCTTTCAACTCATCATCGGAAAGTGCTTTAATGTCTTCCTCTAAGAGGTTGATTTCCGTAATGGAAGGTTGGTATTTCTTAAGTTTACGAGCGTTGGGATCGCCCAACAAGTTTTTTAGCATGGCAGGTTATGGCACTAAATAAAGGAGGATGGGAATTAAAGTTTTGGCATAGATTATAAGAATTTAACCCAACCCAGCCCTGTTGGTTGTTGATGGGTATAAAATGAGAATTAACTCACAAACAGCAAAAAGGCTGGCCAACCAGTTTACTAAATGATTGGTTTTATTTTCATATCTTATATTTGAACTCTATTAATAGTATCATTTCACCCCCTGCTGGGGCAGAGAACGCCCGCCATGCTCAGGTAGCGATTTTACCCATTGGTCAGTTGTCAGTTGTCAGTTGTCAGTTGTCAGTTGTCAGTTGTCAGTTGTCAGTTGTCATCACTCTGCATCAATACCTTCCCATAGCTCGCTAATTGGCAGAGTTTGTCCCATTTTCGCTTGTTGTAAGGCTCTCCTCAGGCTGGCTTTAATTTCCTCAACTGGTGTATCGTCAGGATCTAACTCTTCTGCTTCTGCTGGTTCTGGAACTAGTACAATCACTCTGACTTGATGGGGGTAAGTTGTTCCTTGAATTGGCTGATCTAAAATGAGGTTTCCCTGAGCGTCAATTTTTCCAGTTACTTCAATCGCTTTCATCTGCCATCTACCTGATTTTGTTGCAGATCCTAACACTCATTGGGCATGGGGCATTGGGCATTGGGCAGAGACGCGATTAATCACGTCTCTACAATTATCCTCCTTGTCCCCCTTGTCCCCCTTGTCCCCCTTGTCCCCTTACGGCGAATTCTCTATCTCCGGACTCAGGCGACGGAAATTATAGTCGGTGGCGCTGGGGTGACAGCTGACACAGCTACTGATTTGTACTGGTTGGGGTAATTTGACTTTGGGATGTAAGGCTTTAAAGTAACGGGAATCTTTGACGCGATAAGGTGTTTCTTCGTCTTTGCGTTGGGGACGAGAGAAGGTTTGCAAATACCTCCAGATTAAAATGCGCGGCGGATCGATTAAAGGCTGTAGTTGTGCGCCGTAGTGTTGGGAGTCTTCTAAAAGATTTTTCCAGGTTTGGCTAGGTAATACGGCTGGTGGTAAGGCGATGTGACAAGTTGAGCAGTTTTCTATATATAATTGTTGACCCAGCTGATATTGTGCGGGTACTACGTCAACGGTGCCAATTTCAGTAGCATTAGGGGTAGCACCTTGGACGTTGCTAGCTAGGGATAACAGCCAACCCATTGCTAAACTCCATGCCAATACTACCAATAGTAAACCTAAAGGCTGGCGGTTTAATTTTTTGCTGTGGCTTAGGCGTAGCCCGCCGTAGGTATCGCGTTTTCCTTTACTACCCAATCTCCGCTTGATAAAATTTGACATTCCTCACATCCCCAAATATTTCCCTATAGCACTGATATCACAGTCTTTGAATCATCACTAGATTCTGGGACGTGGAAAGTTTTGCATATGTTCTCCCGGTATGGGAGATATAGATGATTGAATTATGCGATCGCTACTAACTATTATTTGAGGAATGTTATGTCTTACCATTTTCAGTCCCTCACTCTGTTTACTTTAATACTTTCTTTAACTTGTCCCATCGCATCAGCAGCAAGTAACCGCTTTGTGTCTCAGGATACTTTAGCCCAAAAGCCAAGTACCCAAACTAATCAAAACCGTCAAACCCAAGCCGATAAATTATTACAGCAAGGAATTACTCAATTAAAGGCTAATCAGTTCGATGCTGCAATCAAGTCTTTAGAACAAGCATTAAACATTTATCAACAAATTAAAAACCGTGAGGGAGAAGGAGAAACCCTACAAAATTTAGCAACTGTTTATTCTAATAAGAAAAATAATGCTAAAGCTATTGAATTATATCAGCAGAGTTTGGTAATTGCGCGGGAAATTAAAAATAGAAATTTAGAGGCTGAAAATCTGCTGAATTTAGGGATTGTTTATAACGCCATCAAGCAACCCGATAAAGCATTGGGTTTCTTACAACAGAGTTTACAAATTTCGCAAGAAACTAAAAACCGTGAGGTGCAATTTAAGACTTTAGCTCAGTTAGTTGAAGCTTATACGGCTAAAGGGGATAGTAAAACAGTTGATGTTTATACACAGCAGATTTTTACTACCTTTCCCGAATTATCTAAATATTTATTAGGCTTCAGTTTATTTAATCAGTTATCAACCTACAATCAGCAAAAAGATTACCCGAAAGCTATTGAATCTGGACAGCAAGCACTAGCAGTTTTTCAAAAAATCAAACTAAAGTCAGAAGATGTGGAACTGTTGTTGAGTTTGTCAAGCAAAAAATTAAATGGTATTTCCCCAGAGTTAATTCAGACAGTTTTTCAGATTTTAGTCATGTCAGAACTTTTAAAATCCTATGATGCGATTACTGACTATCCCAAAATTATTGAAGTAGGGCAGCAATTAAGAGAGATTTCCCAACAACTTAAAGATAATGATTGGCAAGTTTTTGCTGATGTATCTCAGGAAAATCAACAAAGTCAATCTCCTACTATTCTGAAGAAGAATTTCCAATTAATTAGTACATTTTTAATTAGTAAAGCATACGACCTTTCTGGAGAATATAATAAAGCTATCTCTTTTGGTCAGGAAGCATTATTACTTGCCAGGGAAGTAAAGAATCTTGAAGCTGAAGCAAATGTTTTATTAACTCTTGCTAGTGCTTCTAACTCTTTAGCAGTATCTGATGCGGAACATCAAAAAAGTTTAGCCTTAGCTCAACAAGGTTTAAAAATTGCCAAGCAAATTAAGAAGCTAGAAATTGAAGCTGAAGCTTTAGATAAAATTGCGGATATTTATAGCGATTTAGAAGAATATCAAAAAACTATTGAATTTGCTTCTGCAAGTTTAGAAGTAGCTAAGAAAAGTCAAGAACCATCTGCAATAGCTCAACCTTTATGGACATTGGCTAGTACTTATATCAATTTAGGAGATTATCAAAAATCTAATCAATTAGCTCAAGAAGCATTAGCCACAGCGAGAAAACTCAAAAACGTGCCTGTATTTGAAGCAATATCTTGGTTATTTTTGAGTTTTAATCACTTTGTTCAAGGTGATTATCAAAAAACTATTGATTCGGCTCAAGCAGGTTTAAATTTAGTCCCAAAAATTAATGTACCCTATTATCAACAACAGCTTTTGATGTTTAATAACCTATTTTTAGGTATAGGCTATGGCGGTTTAAATGATAATCAAAAAGCTATTGATTACGCACAAAAAAGCTTAAAAATAGCTAGGGAGACAAAAGAGACTAAAACAGAAGCGCAGATTTTAGTATTTTTAGGGGGATTTTATCGACGAGCTAAACAATATCCACAAGCCATTGATGTTTATAATCAAGCTGCGACGATTGCCGATAAATTCAATTATTCTGGTAGTCGGGCTGTGTTATATGCAGGTTTAGCACGAACTTATCGCGAATTAAATCAACCAACTACGGCGATAACTTATTATCAAAAAGCAATTAACGATATCGAAAAGGTACGCGAAAAAAATCGCGGTTTATCACGAGAATTACAATCATCGCTGCTGCAAGCAATTCAGGATGCTGATAGAACTAGCATTGCGGATATCTATCGAGAATATGCCAATTTATTACTGTCTCAAGGTCGGAGTTTAGAAGCTAGCCAAGTGTTAGAATTATTAAAGGTACAAGAATTAAGCGAATTTACTAATCGTCAACCTAGCGCTACTACTAAGCCAATTGCCCAAACTCCTACAGAAGCAAAAATTATTAAAAATTATGGTAGTTTGATTGCTTTTGGACAAAAGTTTGATGAATGTCAAAAAACCAATTGTGCGGAGAAAACGAAATTAGCTGATGAACGAGATGCTTTGATTTCCGAATTTAATCAAAGGATTCAAAACCTAGAGAAAAATGTCCGCGATCGCCTTGCTAAAGACAGAGGTAATTTAGATACCCAAGACTTACGCAGTGTGGGTAAGAAAATAGTCGAATCCCAAGCAGGGACAGTTTTAATTAATGTTTTTGTAGTTGAGGATAAAACCTGGGTATTGTGGGTATCTAAAGGGGGTGTAGTCAAAAGTGTAGAAGTTCCTGTAGGCGAACCGAAAATTCGCGAAACAGTGAATAAATTCCGCAGATTGTTACAAAATCCCAGTTCTAATATCCAGGAAGTAAAAGCCACAGGAAAACAACTTTACGATTGGTTAATTAAACCAGTAGAACCAGAATTAAAAGCGAATAAAATTCAAAATCTGGTATTTTCTTTAGATCGGGCTGCACGTTATATTCCTATAGGTGCTTTATATGACGGTCAACAATACCTGATTGAAAATTATAATATTTCTACAGTGTTATCTGCGGGGTTAACAGATACAGAATCGCGTCTACCTTCAGGAACTACAAATACTAAAGTTTTAGGTTTGGGTTTATCTAACGCCGTACCAGGGTTTAATGCTTTACCTAATGTCCCCGCCGAATTAGACGCCATTATTCGCCAAAAACCCGGTGATAAAAATGGAATTTATCCGGGGAAGGAATACTTAAATAAGGAATTTGATTATCGGACTTTGCGAGATAATCTCAAGGGATATAATATTTTGCACATTGCAACTCATGGCGTATTTGTTCCTGGAAGACAAGATGATTCTTATTTGGTATTAGGAACAGGGGAAAAATTACCAATTCCCAAAATTGATAATTTAGAAGATTTAAGCGATGTACATTTAGTGGTACTTTCAGCTTGTGAGACTGCGCTGGGAGAAACTGCAAAAGATGGGCTAGAAATTCCTGGAGTTAGCTTTTATTTTCTCAACCGTCGCGCTAAGGCGGTGATGGCTTCTTTATGGTTGGTAGATGATGCTAGTACTAGTTTGTTGATGCAGCAATTTTATGCAAATTTAGCTAAAGATAATCAACCAACAAAAGCCCAAGCTTTACGTGAAGCACAATTGAGTTTGTTACGTGGTAATAATAGTGCAATTTCAAGTGGTGATAGGGGTGCGATTAATGTGGAACCATTACCAGGTACATCGACAAAACCAGGGAGAAATTTGACGAATTATTCCCATCCTTATTATTGGGCACCATTTATTTTAATTGGTAATGGACTGTAGATAATTCGTCATTTGTCATTTGTCATTTGTCATTGCGCATGGAGCGAAGTTAAGAATAAATGTAGGTTGGGTAGAACGTAGACGCGGAGCGGCTTCCCGAAAGGTAGTGAAACCCAACATCTACAAGGTATTACACCTACATCTCTCAATTGTGCTGGGTGCGATCGCCAATTTTGCGTTAAGCTAACTTATCCACCAGTCTTTGATACTGATTAATGAGGCTCGGAAGCTCGTTAATCAGTCTTTGATACTCGTTAACCAGTCTTTGATACTCATTAATCAGTCTTTGATACTCGTTAACCAGTCTTTGATACTCGTTAATCAGTCTTTGATACTCGTTTACCAGTCTTTGATACTCATTAACCAGTCTTTGATACTCGTTAACCAGTCTTTGATACTCGTTAACCAGTCTTTGATACTCGTTAATCAGTCTTTGATACTCGTTTACCCGCTTTTTCTGTGAGAAATTCAGCGATTACTTTGTTTTGATGGTGTTCAGATCCCCGACTTCTTGAAGAAGTCGGGGATCTAGCAACTCAGAAATGGCAACAATCAACCATCCACTGTCAACAAAATTAATCCAAACAAGGAACATCATAAAACCGATCCAACATTGCCCGCACAGATGGCGGCAAGGATGTAAAGTGAATATAAAAACTATTCTCCGGTGCAGGTTTTTCTAACACCTTGGCATAAAAATCTTCCCCTACCCCTGGCGACACATCCTTATCCAGCAAAATTAACTTCAAATTTGTCAAAGGTGGCGGTAATTCTCCCCCATCGCTGTTGTATTTAATCAAAGCTTCTCGATGGGAAAGTTGAATAATTTCTCCCGCATACAAGCGATCGCCTACATGCTTGCTTTCTAAGGTGACGTACTGGAGTAAAATCGGCTCAGGCAATTCGTGGAATTCTTCTGTAGACTTGGTGAGATATAAGTTATGCTCTCCCCCAATCCCGCTAATTTCATACAGATTAATGGGATCTTTGACTCCTTTCATCTGTACCTGTTGCTTACCATCTACTTTGACAATCTCCCGTACTTCTCCTAACACATCCTCAGAAATTATAATTTGTCCGCCGACGCTACAAGCTTCAATGCGGTAGGCGAGGTTAATATGATTTCCCACCACACCATATTTTGTCCGTTTGACTGAGCCAATATTACCAACGACAACCTCACCTGTATGAATCCCAATTCCCATTTCTAAGGGAGGGAAACCCCATAGTTGCATTTGTTGATTGACGGGAATCATGGCTTGTTGCATGGCGATTGCACAGGCGATCGCTCTTTCGGTATCATTTTCTCTCATGGTAGGCGCACCAAATAATGTGAGAATCCCATCACCCATGAATTCATCAATGGTTCCTTCATAATGGGTAATCACATCTGCCATATATTCTAGGTAAAAGTTGAGAATCTTAATTACTTCCTCTGGCGATAGTCGTTCGGCTGTCGCCGTAAAACCACGTAAATCGGAAATGAGGATGGTAATTTTTTTGCGCGTACCGCCTAACTCTAGCCCTTGGGGAGTTTCTAGCAAATTGTTGACAATTTCATCACTGAGGTAGCGCCCAAAGATTTGACGAATCAATGCATTGCGGTTTTTCAGTTCTTGATTTGTCTTGGCTAATGCTTGAGTGCGATCGCGTACTTTTTCTTCTAAAGTAGCAAACAATTCTTTTAACTGTTGCGCCATGCTGGTGAAAGATTCCGCCAGTTCACCAATTTCATAAGAACCTTCAATTACTAACTGTTGTTCCCAATTTCCATCAGCCAAATCTCTAGCTGCATGATTTAAGCGCTGAATTGGCTTAACAATCCACAAAGATGTTTGCAAACCCACCACCGTTGCAATAATCAGCGACAGCAGACACAACATAACCGTGAGTCTGGTATTTTCCTGAATCCGCGCCATAAAATCCGCTTCGGGAATCACCACCGCAATTAAACAATCCAATCCCCGACTATCTTTTAATGGTGTCACCTGGAGAAATTGACGTTCTCCCTGAATCTCAAAATCTAGGAGTTGACTATTGTGAATTTGCGAAAAATCGCCAAATTTCTGTTCTAAATGTTTCGCACTCTGCTGAATCAGATAATTTCGACTTTCAGAAGCTTTAATTCTTTGTGTGGGCGGATTCTTACTCTGGCGGTTACTTGCATCTGGGGTAGATGTCGCCACCAACAACCCGGATCGCTCCATAATAAAAGTTTGACCAGATTTACCAATCTTCAAATTTTGCAGAAATTTGTTCACCTCGTAGAAAATAAATTCGCTACCCAGTACCCCCTTGAGTTTCCCCTGCTTGTCATAGACAGGTTGGGCGGCGGTAATTGCCAATCCCCCCGTACTAAAATCGCGGTAGATTTTACTCCAAGTTGGTTTACCCGCCGCTACAGCTTCCTTGTACCAAGGACGTTGACGGGCATCAAAATTAGGTAGAGATTGGATCAGTTTTGTGCGATCTCCTTGGTTATTGGTAGCAAAATACTGATTATGTCCTGTATTGCGATCGCGTTGCATTACCTGCAACTCACCAGTGGCTAACCTTCTAGCACCTAAATATTCCCCATCAGCGTTACCATAAAAGTTATAGGTAATTACCGAAAAAGTCCGGATTTGTTGCCAAAAATACTTCTGTTTATACTCAGGCGTTTGTGTATCTAAATCCCCCAACTCAATCGCATTAGCATTGAGGCGATTAATTAAATGAGGCGTTTCTATATAAACCAGCAATTGATCCTTAACTCTTGCAGTCACCTCATCCCGCAATTGGGTGGCGACTTCATTCACAGCCCTTTGTCCATTGCGAAAAGAGAAATATCCGGTAAGTCCTACCGCAGTCATCACCTGGAGTAGTGTAGAGACAACAAAAATTACTCGTAGGGGCATTTGTTTATACATAAGTTAATAACTGGATGCGCGATGACGCATCAGCAGATATCCTCCAGGTGAATGGTTACTATGTTTCAGGATTCCCAGATTATATAGTCGAGCTCATATCATCCTTTATTAAGAGCATTGCACATTTGTCAAGGGGTGTAAAAAAAGGGCTATATCCATCTTGGTGACTGGCTTTTGCAAAGCTTTGACCGAATTTTAGATTTTAGATTTTAAATTTTGGATTGAAGATTCAAAATTTAAAGAATCTAAACGGGTTCCAAGCCCCCGAATTAATTCGTGGAATAAATCTAAAATCCAAAATCCACAATTTTTAATTAAAGCCCCTGCATTTATGCATGGGGTTAATCTAAAATCCAAAATCCAAAATCCAAAATTGATTGACTACTCCTAAATTTTGATGCCATTTTTCTGGTTTTTTTGAGTATTTTAGCTCATTGACAAAATTGCAATTGCTTAAAAGTCATCATAGATCGTTCTGCGTTCTCATTGGTGATGGAACCCAGGTTTTCTTTAATATTTAGAGGATGTTTGCAATAAATAAATATCTATTAAGAAATAGTATTTTTATTTCATAATTATAGGCAAAAATAACTGAATATCGTAACCTGTAGTCAAGCATTAGCAGGCTAATAAGCGTTAATTAGATTAATAGACTCTTAGATAGTTGCTCATACAAACAGTACAGCTTTTATAGAGCTATATATGACTATAAAATTAATGTTTATAGCCTTCATCTTCGCATCTATTTGGGAGCCGATCGGTAACGGCAAAAAGGCTGGCAAATTATTGGCAAATATCTGATATTCCGAAAGTAACTCGCTGAAATTATCAGAGAAGTTTTTGGTACTTTTGACAAAGTAGAGAAATGAGAAGAAAGCTGCTGTCCATTTCTCCTATTTTGTTATTTCCGCTTGAACTTGACTACGTATTATCAATTCATGTCCTATGAGCATCCTGAACAATTTCGTCAAAACATACACCGACAAAACCTACAAATATACTACACAAATTAATCACAAAGGTACAATTATTGCCTTTGCTATCGACGCAACAAGGCGCATCTACTACTCCGTTTTAGACCTAGAAAATACCCAATCAAAAACCAAAAATTCTCTTGATGTTAACTATTGGCTCGATAATCCTCAAGAAATTAGTTTTCCTAACGAAATTGTCCAAGTAGGTTACTCTATTCTGCCGAATGTTAAAATGCCTTTAGTGAAAAAAGGCACAAGAGAAGAAGCCAAAACAGGAACATTACGTTATGAAGAAATAGACCCATTCTTATCAACTACTGCCCGCTTTACTGCTGAAGCCTCATTCCAAGTTTTATCAGACGGTAAATTCATTTATTTATTTCGCCAAGCTATCGATCAAACCCACCAGGACATGCTTTACAAAAAAGACAAAGCTGGCAACTTGGTTTTAGATAAAGCACAAAATAAAGTCCCCTTAGTCAATGAAACTTTGCTCGTAGACCGCTATGTTTTAACAGGGACAGAATTAAGGCTAAAAATGGAAGTGCGTTATCAACGCAGTCGCCACAAATACAACCCTCAAACCAATAAAGATGGCTTAGGAGCAAAAGACTTAGAGCAACAGCCGTTTTTTGAACCCACTCAAGAATTAGATTTTATTCGCAACTTAAAGGCAGGACGCTTTAGTGTCTTATTGTTGCCCACTCAAATTGCTGAACTTCAACGTTGGCAACTGTTCACCCATAACAGTAAAACCGGACTAATTGATTCGTTTAATGTTGAACGGTCAAGCGATGGATTATTTAATACTAAAGGCACCCAGCTTTATACCAGTCCAGATCCCCAATATCAAAGCTCCGTTTTAGAACGTCAACCAGGAATAGATTCTTTTACTGGATCGCCACTAATTCCTCTAGTCAGTAAGTCTGGATATGCGGAATCTGCTCTCAATTTTGATGGACAAGATGATTATATAGAACTGCCTTCCTTGCCCGAAAATCTCTTTCAAGCTTTCACCATTGAAACTTGGGTTTATTACCGTAGCTTTGGCTTGTGGAGTCGTATCTTTGACTTTGGAAATGGCAGTGGTTTAGACAATATTCTTTTAGCAAACTTGGGACAGACAAACAATCTGAGTTTTCATGTTTATCAAGGGGATGTTCAAAACTTTATCGAGATTCCTAATACCCTAGAACTTGACCAGTGGATTCATCTTACCGTCACAATGGATCGAACTGGCAATGCAACTGTATATAAAGATGGTCTAATTATAGGACAGCAAAAATTTCATCTCCCCCGAATCATAATTCGGAATCAGAACTACATAGGCAAGAGTAATTGGTGGTCTGATGCTTTTTTCGATGGCAAAATTGATGAAGTCAGGATTTGGAATCGTTGCCGTAGCCAAGCTGAAATTCAGGCAGATCTGAACCATCGTTTAGTTGGTGATGAACCAGGATTATGGTCTTATTGGCGTTGTGATGAAGGATTTGGCGATCGCCTCTATGACCAAACTGAAAACGCCGTTCATGTTAGCATCAAAGGTGCAACTTGGGTCAAATCAGATGCGCCCGTTGGCGATCGTCCCGGCATCCAGCGCAACAGTTTTCAGCTAAAATCTGGTTCAGAACAACGCAATATTACATCGGGTTTATCGGCTCTGCTATATCACCAACAAGAAAAAGTTGCCACAGGTTACGATCAACAGGAAAAACCCGTTAAACGTAATGCCAGGGTGATGTTGACTGTTGGCACCAGTAATGAAAATTCGCCATCAACAGATAATAATTTCATTGCTGCCTTAGATTTTGCTGTTTCCCGGGAAGGTAAAATTGCCCAAATTCCTGATAATCTCGTTCTACCCAGTCTAAAGACTGGTAATGCGGTGAACCAAGATTTAGATGCAGCCAGCCGCTTACAAGAAGAAATTGCAACTTTAAAAGCCAGTATTCATCAGTTGGAAATTGAGATTTCTAGCTTAAAAGCATCCACACCAAGAATTGCTACCTTAGAGGTACAAAAAGCAAGGCTAGAAACGGAAATTCAGTCCTTAACAAACGACTTAAATAATCGGAAGCTGGACATCTTTAATTATTTTTTCCGGATTCAGGTGAACGGTAATCAAAATTACTGGACAGCCGACGGCAATGGAAATTTATCGCACCAGCCGAGAAACGATCGTGATGATGGTCAATATTGGACTGTTTTGGGTGGCTATCAAGGTTCTAAGAGACTTTGCCCATTCAATCATTTAACCACAAAGTCAGTAAATAATTCTTGGTGGGGTCTGCTTAATTCCGATCGCTCGCGTGGCTTAATTTATGATGGTTCTTTCAAGGTTGATAGTTGGTGGGAAAGAGTAGCAGGGACGTTGTCTCTGACGAAAGGTAATGGCAATGACTATAATTTCTCGATTCAGGCCGATCTCAGCAGTCCTATGCAAAAAGGGGTCTTCACCTTTACCAAAACCGATCGTCCTACTGCCGCCATTACAGATCTAGAAAACACCATCCGCAACAAACAGACCGAATTAACAAACACTATTAATGAGTTGAATAAACTATACAGCGATCGCGATCAACTCAAAATCAAAGAAAGTCAGTTAGCGCTGCAAAAAGTACAACTGGAAAATCAAGAAACTGAGTTAGAACTATTGCGCTCTGGCATTCAAGGGGAAATTGCCATACCTATGCCCTTGTTGCATATAGATCCTTGCGGACTGACTGTAGCTGGGGGATTACTCAACTTTGCTTATACTAAAGACACCCCTTTGCTGGTTAATAGTGCGACAGGAAAACTAGCCTTATATTTCCGAGGCTTGGACGATCAATTTTTTGTTACTTATTATGATACCAATACCACTAAAGCAAGGTATTTATTAGCAGCAGAAATCGGTAAACTGATTGCAACAGCCCGCTCAGCTGAACCAGAATGCGATCGCGCCACCTTCACCATTACCGACAGTGCAACCCCCGAAACCTGCACCCTGACAATTAGCAATCAAGTCACCGGACTCGAAGAAACTTGGAGCAATCTTCCACGAGAAGTAGAACAATTTTGTCACATCCTCAATGGCGATGCCAGTCAACCCATCTTTATTGGTAAATTAGCCCAATCAGTCGTTGGTCAAGGCATTAACAGTTTAACGTTGATGCAAAAAGTCAAACAAACCCTCCCCCAAGGTTCAATTCTCTCACTCGAAAATCAGCAAGTCGTTGTCAGCGCACAGACCAATGCCACAAAAGACACTATTCCCATCACCCCTGCCGATCTCAACATCCCCGCAGACACAGCCATCTATCTCATCCCCTACGACTACAACGCATGGACTACCAACAACCGCACCACTAACTCCCTCAGCAATGGTTCTCTGCAATTCATCTTCCAGCCGGGTAGTAGTAGCAAAAATGTCCAGAATGGTGTCTTCAATTACAGTGAAACTACCCGTTCCTGTCAATGGGTAGCAGAATCCCCCGGTCGAGCCTTAGCCTTTGATGGCAAAGATGACTATGTAGGACTTGGAGATCTCACTAAACTCTCTGATCTGGATGCCAAAGGAGATTTAACCCTAGAAACATGGGTTCGTCCCGCACAGTTAGCGGAAAATAGCCGTGTAATTTATCACAATTCCGCACAATCCCAATACACATTAGGGATTCAGTCCCAGAGTATCAATTGCTCGTCTGCTCTCGAATTTGATGGTGTAGATGACTATATCGAACTCCCAACCGCCAGCATCCCTACCGGCAACGAAATCACTATCAGTTTTTGGGCTTTTGGTGGCTCAAAACAGCCCAAAGATGCCTCTTTACTTGGAGCCTTTGATGCTAACAACAGCAAGGTGATAGAAATTCACCTCCCCTGGGGCAACAGCACAATCTACTTTGACTGTGGCACCAGTGGCAACTCTTACGATCGCATTTCCAAAGCGGCCCAAGCTACTGATTTCAAAGGGGTTTGGTCTCATTGGGCATTCACCAAAAATGCTGCTACCGGAGAGATGAAAATTTATCTCAATGGCAAGTTATGGCATAGCCAAACTGGTAAAACCATACCCATACAGCCAACTACCAGCGTTCGTTTAGGAGGAACTGATGCGGGAGGTTATTATAGCGGCAGTTTGGATGAAGTGCGGATTTGGAATAAAGTGCGCTCTGAAGCAGAAATTCAAAGCGACATGAGTCGCCGACTCACAGGTAATGAAGCAGGTTTAGTCGCCTATTGGCAATTTACAGGCGGCATCGCCAAAGACTACTCTCCTAATGGTTATCATGGCAAGATCTATGGGCAACCTTCCTTGGTTGCTTCCGTAATCCAAGAAAGCCAAATTTACAGCTTTGCCAGCGTTGGCGACCTGTGCCAAAAATCTCAAGCAGCTGCTCCTATGGCCCAATGGCATCATTTATCTGCGGTATATAACCAATCTTACGCTTTGCAATTTCAGGGCAATAGCTTCTTAGAATGTGAGCACAATCCCACCTTAGATTTAGACCGAGACTTGACAATAGAAATCTTTTTGCAAGTGAATACATTGAGTCAACGTCAAGGGCTGTTGACTAAGGGAAAACTGGGAGATGGAAGCGATCGGAATGTGCCTTATTCCCTTTATATTGACACCGACGGCAAAATTGCCTTTGCCTTTGAAGACAAACAGGGAAAAAGCTACATCTATAAATCCACTGATGTGCTAAGAACGGGACAGTTTTACAAAATTGCTGTTAGCCGCCAATATCAAACAGAAGTCAAGAATCTAGGATCTGCCGATCTCCCCAATGTCATCGTCAATCAGTGGGCTGATATTCGCTTTTATGTCAACCGAAAAGCCGCAGGTTATTCAATTTATCAAGGCGCAGACATAGACCGCAATTCCCAAAAATTGGAAATCGGTAAAACCTATCAAAGCTCACAACCGAGTTACTTGCAAGGAGTAATTAGTGAAATTCGCCTCTGGAATAGTGTGGTGGATATAGCCAATTTGGGAATCAAGATCAATGCTCAAGAAAAAGGGCTAGTGGCTTGGTGGCGTTTAGAAGAGAATGAAGGTAATATTGCCTCCGACTCGAAAGGAGAAAGCCATGCGGTGATTATTGCTGCCCAATGGATTAAAAATCCTGACCCCCAAGGCTCCAGTTTAACCCTGTATCAAAATGGCATTCCCGTACCAATGGAAACTTTTACACCTCAAAGCAGTTGGGGCGAAAAACAGTTCACCTTAGGAGGAATTGCTCAAAATGTCGGCAGCAGTTGTTTAGAACCCTTTGCGGGAACAATGGAAGAAGTTCGCATTTGGAAAGTCGCCCGCACTCAAGAACAAATTCAGGATAATTTGTTTAGCCGTATTAAAGGCGAAAAACAAGACCTGATCGCCAACTACACTTTTGATTTAGAAAGTCAGACTGATCTGTTCGATCAATCCTTGATTGGCAATCATTTAACCCAGGGTTTGAACGATGCTAAACCAATGTCTGTTTTGTCCACGGCTCCCATTAGTGAAGATACAGCCATTATTCGTTCTGCTCTAGCAGGGGTGAAAACTCAGTTTCACGATACAATTCATAGCAGTCCTGGGGTACAAGAGTATTCCGACTTGCAGTACGACATTAAAGGAAATTTAATCGGCATCCAAAAACGCTGTTATAGCTATATCAAAAATGGTCAATGGCATTTGTTGACAGGCTATAAAGTCGGCAACTTAATTACCGAATGGATTGGACAGGTACAAGCTGCTCCCCAAATTATTGGCTATATTGAGGGTGCGCCCCCTGTACCCAGTGAAAACCTCACCGAAAAAAGTATGACACCGGATGCAGGAGTAGATCCCTACAATGCTAGTGCAATTCAGTTAGTTGAATCTGATACAGTCAAATATATCTACTCGTCTTCTAAAGAAAGTGGCTTTGATATGTCCATTGAGATGAAAAGATCGGTGGGTGTGTCTGACGAAATCAGTGTGGGTTTGGGTGTCGAGAAACAAATTTTAGAACTAGAAGGAAACGTGCATTTAAAAAATGCCTTTAGTTCTGCACAAGGCACAATCAGTGAAGCCAATGTGAGTTATGGCTATAACACAACTAAAGTGAGTCGTTTGCAAGCTTGGGGAGCGTGGGAGAAAATTGGCTCAGAAATTAACTCTTATGTGGGTCGTCGTTATATTCCTGCCAATGTTGGGTTAGCCTTAGTTCAGTCAGATACTATGGATGTGTTTGCTCTGCGGTTAGCTCATAATAATTCTTTAGTGTCTTATCGATTCTTACCCAATCCAGATATTCCTAAAGATTGGAATATCATTACCTTCCCCATTAATCCCACTTATAGTAAGCAGGGAACTCTGGATGGAAAGGTTGGCTTAAAAGAAGATGGGAGTATTCAACCCGATCCTCACTATCCTAATGCGGCAACCTATGGGCAGTGGAGTTACTTTAAACCCATTGAAGCTTATAGCATGAAAAAACGCATTGAACGAGAACGGCAAGAGTTGGCGACCTATTACGATCAGTATTCGACCTTCCAAAATGTAAGCTATCAAGCAACTGGTTCTTTGAACGAGCTACCTGATAAACAGAGAGCAACTCGGAATTTGGTAAATACCTATGTTTGGACTGCGGATGGCGGGTTTTTCTCCGAGTCTACGGATGTGCTGGAAGCCACTACGGAAACGACAACAGGTTTCTATTCCTTTGAAGGCATGGCTGGCGGTGCGGCCGATCTTTCACTGAGCATTGGCCCTGTGTCGATGGGCTTTGAATTGGATGCCATGTTTGGTGGTCATTTGTCCACCACGAAAGCGAAGGGACGAGAGACTGAGAAATCTTTTACGTTGGAAGTCGAAGTTGAAGGGGAACGAGATATCCAACTCTATGCCAAGACAGATGCCCTCAAAGCAAAGTATCAAGGGAGTTATAACCTTGAGCAAGGGGGCGTGTATGATGCCCTGGGAAATCCGATTAAACAGCCAGGCAAAGTTGATGCTTACCGCTTCATGACTTTCTATTTGCAACCAACAACAGAAAACTTTGAAGACTTTTTCGGCAAGATAGTAGATCCGATTTGGTTGGAACAAAGTAATGATTCCAACGCGATCGCACTCCGCCAAGCCAATCAAGGCGATAAAAAGCCCTCTTGTTGGCGAGTCTTTCACCGTGTCACTTTTGTCAGTCGCATTTTACCAGAGATAGCTACCCAAAATGCGCCTCCATTAGAAAAAGCAATGAGGGCTGCCAATATTGAGAGTAATTGGGAGCTGATCAAGAAGTTAGAACCATTTGTGCAGACAAAAACTCAGGATTATGTGACTTTTGCCGATGCTGTACGCAGTGCAATCTCTATCTATCTCCCTGAACTTCAAGGTCATGAAGAGGCTGTCATTCAATATATGGCACTCTATTTGGGTCTTGAGCAATTGATTTAACAAGAAACATCCTCTGCCCCCTCGCCCCCTTACTGTTCATTGAAAGCGGCGGGAAACTCCGATCCGTGGGTGCGTAGGGTGCACGCGCCCCGCCGCTTGGGGCATAGGGTATAGGGGAGCCACTACATTGGTGAGGCAGTGCGGTCTTGGGGGTTTCCCCCATGAGCAACTGCCGAAAGGGTTCCCCGGCTCCCTCGGTGGCGTCATTGGTATGTTCTTTCCCATACCCAATTCCCAATGCCCAAAAACTCCATCCCCGTTCGGCTAACGCTCACTGCGTCAGCCTTGTGGGTGGAGTTTTTCATGTTTAACTTTATTTTCAGAGAATTCGGTGTTAGGGAATGGGTTGCGATCGCAATAATCGCTCAACTACAGTGCGAGAACTCCGCCCGCCCCTTGTAATTAAACGATGGCCTAGTACGTGGGGTACGAGAAATTTTACATCATCGGGAATGGCATATTCACGCCCTAAAATAAAAGCCAGGGCTTGGGTAGCTTTTTGTAACGCCACCGTACCACGAGGACTCACACCTAGAGAAATTTCCTCATCTTGCCTTGTTGCCCTTACCAAATCTAAGATGTACTGCTGTAAAGTCGGTTCTACCCTCACTTGCGCACAGAGTTGCCGCAATTGCGCTACCTCGTCTAAGGTAATGCAAGGTTGCAAATCTTCAGCCTTGATATTATCAGCCAAATTTTGCAGCATTTGCAGTTCTTCTGCCTCGGAAGGATAGCCCAAACTCAAGGACAGCATAAACCGATCCATCTGCGCTTCCGGTAGCGGGAAAGTTCCCTGATATTCAATGGGGTTTTGGGTGGCAATCACAAAGAACGGCTTAGGTACAGGACGAGAAACCCCATCAACTGTTACCTGATGTTCTTCCATTACCTCTAACAACGCTGACTGAGTTCTAGGTGTAGCGCGGTTGATTTCATCAGCTAAGAGTACATTAGCAAATATTGGCCCAGGAAGAAAGCTAAATTCGCCGCTTTTCGGGTTCCAAATGTTAGTCCCTGTCACATCAGTTGGCAGTAAATCAGGGGTACATTGTAGCCGTTGAAACTTACCATCAACAGAACGCGCTAAAGACTTAGCTAGCAGAGTTTTACCAACACCAGGAACATCTTCTAATAAAGCATGACCACCGCCGAAAAGAGCAACCAGCACCAAACGTATTGCTTCAGTTTTACCAACGATAGTACGAGACAGGTTTTGTGTTAAAGCGTCAATTTTTTCTCTCATGCACCAGGATTGGGTATAGGGCATTGGGCATTGGGCATTGGGCATTGGGCATGGGGCATTGGGCATAGAAACAATTTTGGATTTTGCGAAAAGTTGCGTGCGGGGGTTCCCCCCGTTGAGCAAACTTTTCAAGACGGATTTTAGATTTTAGATTGGAATCCAAAATCGCAAATCTAAAATCTAAAATTCCTTGTCCCCCTGCTCCCTGCTCTCCCTGCCCCCTTGCCTCATCCCCTAGCCCCTTTATTGTTCCCAATCAAGGGGCACAACTCATCATGGAAATAGCAAAACTTCTTTCGCGATATTGCAATCGAGTTGAATTTGTGCTTTAAGTGCTTCTAGGGAAGAAAATTTTTGTTCGGGGCGTAAAAATTCCACCAGCTGCACAGCTAACTGTTTACCGTACAAGTCTCCCGCCCAATCGAATAAATGGACTTCTACCGATGTATTGATACCTGCAACGGTGGGACGATTACCGATATTCATCACTCCCAATAGGGGGACAGATGTCTGTGATGTTGGCTCTGTGAGGAAAACGCGCACGGCATAAACACCAAAGCGGGGTAAAAATTTATCTTTTGGAAGTTGCAAATTTGCGGTAGGAAAGCCAATGGTTCTACCTAGTTGTTGCCCTTGAATCACCAGCCCAAATAGACTGTAAGGCCTGCCTAATAAAAGATTTGCATTTTTGACATCGCCATTTTCTAAGGTTTGGCGGATGAGAGAAGTGCTAATTGGTAAATCTGGTGTAGGTAGAAAATCGACACAATGATTTTCTGGTGGTAATTCAGCCTTACCTGCGTATTTTTCTAGAGTAACTATGGTGACAGGGATATCATATTTTGCGGCGAGTAGTTGTAAATCCCTGGCTGTACCGGTACGCTGTTTGCCAAAACAAAAATCTTGTCCCACACTCAGCTGCTGACATCGCAGTTTTTGCACGAGAATTTTTTCGACAAATTCTTCGGGCGATAAAGCTGATAATTCTTTATCAAAGGGTAATAGTACTAGCTGTTCTATGCCGAGCGATCGCAATTGGGCAACTTTTTCATCTAGGGGAGTTAATAACGCCCTGGGTTGTCCCGAAAAAAACTCCTGTGGATGGGGATGAAAGGTGACAACAGTTGAGTATATATGGTTTGTAGCGTCTGTGGGTGAGAGTTCGAGTACATTGCTCTCTTCTGCATCCAAAGTCCTTGGTGGGACTTGTTTGTTTACTCGCTGCAAAACTGGTTGAATTACTCTTTGATGACCAAGATGCACGCCATCAAATTTGCCAAGAGCCACAGCCGTTGGCGTTAACAGTTCTTCGGTTGCAGAAGCAACCCACACAGAACACCCATTTTGAGACAAATTTAGCACTTGATTCTGGGATTTTAGGTTTATTTAGCTATCAGCCACAAGCTACCTGATGGGTAACCGCCTAGAGGAGAAAATGCGATCGCAGGCGAGATGACATTTTTTGCCATCAGCCAAGGAATGACATAACTGACTGTTTAGCCACAGCATACTCTCAGGAAAGTCGCCAACGGTTAACCGCTCGTTACTCAGTCCATAGCACCCGATACCATAGCCATTTTGGCTTGTGGCGAGGTTTGACTCGCAAAAGCCCCAACAGAGTTATTCTCCAGGCTTGTTTGCTCCTCTGATGAACTCGCAAAGCTTGTTCTTCAGTTTTCGCAGTTTACCTCAAAGGCCACTCTCTTGCTGAGAGCTTCCGATCAACAATCTAATCTAAAATCTCGAATCAATGCGACTGCTACCTTTAAACAAAAAATTAGCTGACTGATAAAGATTCTGATAAAGGCAGGGAAACGGGAATATTGACTACTAACCCTTCCTTGGCCATGATGGCATTAGGGAATTGCTCTACCGCTTGTTTGGCGATTTTATCTAAAAAATCATCGTTATGAGCAGGATCGTGGTGGAAAATTACCAGAGTCTTCACCTTAGCAGCTTTAGCAATTTTTACCGCTTCTTGCCAAGTGGAATGTCCCCAACCAATTCTCGGCGATGTGGGCGAATGATACTCTTCATCAGTATAAGTAGAATCATAAATCAGCACATCGGCATTCCGGGCTAGCCACAGGACATTTTCATCCAGGCGATCGGGAAAATGTTCTGTATCAGTAATGTAAGCCGCAGCACCGCCAAGCCAGTTGACGCGATATCCTACCGCTTCACCAGGGTGATTAAGTGGTGCTGTTTCTACGGTAATGTCATTAATATGTATTGGTTGCCCCGGTGTAATGTCACAAAAATTCAAGTTAGCCTGCATAATTTGCAAAGGCACCGGAAAATTGGGGTGCAGCATTTGGTCATTCAGGCGCTGTTCAATTGTGGAACCATCGGGAGCAATTGCGCCGTAGATTTTAAAACTGTTTCCCTTGACAAACCCTGGTGCAAAGAATGGAAATCCTTGCATGTGATCCCAGTGAGAATGGGTGAAAAATAGATGACCTTCTAACGGCATTTGTGACAATAAAGATTGCCCCAAAACATGTAGCCCGGTGCCACCATCGAAAATTAAGCAGTTACCACCTACTTGCATGGCGACGCAAGGGGTGTTACCGCCATAACGCACGGTATGTGTCCCTGGACTGGGGATGCTGCCGCGAACGCCCCAAAATTGCACGGTAAATTGGTGTTCTAACCTAGACATGGGTGTTGCTTTCTGGACTGAACGGGCGATCGATAAAACAAATTGTTACTGATTATTCTTCAGTTTATGCGGTCTTACCATTTTAATAGAGGAGAATTTCTTGGTAAAACAGCATACCCTTTTTCAGGCTATTTTTGTCAGCTTGAGTGAGACATTACTAAGCCAAAATCCTAAGTTATTAGGATTGAGTTTAGCGATGGGATCGAGAGCGCTCCTACTTTATAGCCTAAATTTCGGGAGAATGGATTTAAATACCTCCAAAGTTGCAAATTTTTCTAAAGAAGACAAAGTTATTACGTAAGTTTAAATTCCCAATCCGCTAATTGGTTAATGCCAGTTGCGTAGGTAAGATTGTATTGTAATGGCGTGACACTAATGTAATTTTTACGGATAACATGCACATCAATGGGGATGTGTTGAGGCAAATTTAAACCTTCTGGGGGTTCGACATCCTCAAGCACTTCACCGGTTAACCAGTAGTAGGTTTTACCACGAGGATCGACGCGCTTATCAAATACATCCACATAGCGCCGTACTCCCTGTCGTGTAATCGCTACGCCAGCAATTTCTTCCCACTTCACTGGGGGAATATTTACATTAAGTAACATTAACTCAGGCAGAGGTTTGGCAGCCAGTTGGGCTACGAGATTTTGGGCAAAGCGAGCAGCAGCTTGATAGTCTTTATATGTGTGACTGGCAAGGCTGAAAGCTATACTGGGAAGACCTTCTATTATACCTTCCATCGCGGCAGACACGGTTCCGGAATAGAGAATTTCCGTGCCTAAATTAGCGCCTTGATTAATTCCAGACAGTACTAAATCGGGGGGAGATTCTAATAAAGCCCAAAGCGCCAATTTCACACAGTCTGAGGGCGTACCATCGCAAGCCCAAGCTTTGACATTGGGGTGAAAAATTGACTCGACAATTTCAGCGCGAATCGGTTGGTGTAAGGTTAATCCATGACCGGTGGCCGATCGCTCTCGGTCTGGGCAAACTACAGTCACATCATGACCGGCTTCTGCTAAACTGTTGGCTAAGGTACGAATACCTAGAGCAGAAACTCCGTCATCATTGCTAATGAGTAATTTCATGGTGATTGGTCATTAGTCATTTGTCATTGGTCATTAGGGACTTCCAAGTCAAAAAGTATTCCATTCCTATTGTTCACTGTTGACCGTTGACTGTTGACTGTTGACGGTTCACAGTTAACAGCCAAGGACTTGAACCGAATAATTTATTTTTTGGAGTTCCCTTAGTCATTAGTTATTGGTTATTGGCTATTTGTCAATGTCGAGGGTCACAAATAGCAGACAAAATACTTCAAACTTGATTATTGAGTAGTTCCTTGCCTTTGGCCTGTTAAGCTCATATTACTAAGCTCATTGGTGATTTGCTCTCAGTTAGGGAACTAATGACCAATGACCAATGACTATTGACCATTGACTCTTGAGTATTAACTAATGACTAGCAATTTAGAGGCTCAACTTTTAGCACTACGGCAGGAAGGAGAACAAGCGATCGCAGCTGCTGATACCTTAGAACGCCTAGAAGAACTCAGAGTCAGCTATCTGGGTAAAAAAGGGCAACTGGGGGCACTGTTGCGCAGTATGGGGCAAATGAGTGCAGAAGAACGCCCGAAAATTGGAGCGATCGCCAATACTGTTAAAGAATCTTTACAAGATAGTTTAGATAAGCAGCGCACCGCTTTAGAAACTGCGCAAATTCAAGCCCAGTTAGAAGCGGAAACACTGGATGTAACTATGCCGGGAATTTTCAGCCCCCAAGGTCGAATTCACCCCCTCAATGGTATTATTGACCGGGCGCTAGATATTTTTGTGGGCATGGGCTACACTGTGGCGCAAGGGCCGGAAATGGAAACAGATTATTATAATTTTGAGGCGTTGAATACTCCGCCTGACCATCCCGCCCGCGATATGCAAGATACATTTTACTTGCCTGATGGTAATTTGCTGCGGACTCACACTTCTTCCGTGCAAATTCGTTACATGGAAACTGAAGAACCGCCAATTCGGGTAGTAGCGCCAGGACGAGTTTATCGCCGGGATAACGTCGATGCAACACACTCAGCCGTTTTCCATCAAATAGAACTTTTAGCCATTGATGAGGGGTTAACATTTACAGACCTCAAAGGCACAATTAAGGTATTTTTGCAAGCTATGTTTGGCGATTTACCAATTCGCTTCCGTGCGAGTTACTTCCCCTTTACCGAACCTTCTGCCGAAGTGGATTTGCAATGGAATGGGCGCTGGTTGGAAGTAATGGGTTGCGGGATGGTCGATCCAAATGTTTTAAAATCTGTAGGTTATGACCCAGAAATTTATACTGGCTTTGCTGCTGGTTTTGGTGTAGAACGGTTTGCGATGGTTTTACATCAAATGGATGATATTCGTCGGTTGTACGCTAGCGATTTGCGCTTTTTACGCCAGTTTTAAAGAAGGCAGAGGGCAGAGGGCAGAAGGCAGAAGGTTTGAGTAAATATTTCTGCCCTCTGGCAACAGGGTTTTAAGGTACTAATGATTATGCTCAAAGTTTAAAAGGCGTAAGTAGGCATGGAAAAACCCAACCATGTAAAGAAAGATGAATCAGCTTACAACCCTCTTCCCTTCTGCCTTCTGCCTCCTGCCTTCTGCCTTATACAGCGATCGCAATGTCCGCAACGCCAGTTAGCTGCTTCTTTGTCAAAACCAAAGGCGGTTAATAAAAATTGCCAGCGACAATGTTTACTATGTAAATACTGATGCATTTGCTTGGCGGCTGCAAGTTGGTTTACTGGCTGTTTGTTGACTCCTGGTTGAATTTGATAATGAAATGGGTCAAGCCAGTTTAATTGACCGCTACTATGGAGTAGAGAAAGAGCGATCGCACTTTGGGGAAATTGTCGTACTACAGTGTTTACTTCTCCCTGTTTGGGTAGTTTTTTGCTTAATTGCTGTGCGGTTTGCTGTTGCGATCGCATTTGTTGTGCAAAAAACTCCTGTCTCTGTTTATCTTCCCCATCTAACCATCCTGTAGGTTCGCTGATTAACGTTAAAGCTTCGGCTGGTTTCCCATCTCTTCCAGCGCGTCCGATTTCTTGCACATATTCTGAAAGCAGCAAGGGTGCGTGATAATGTATAACCCAACGCACATCTGGTTTATTAATCCCCATACCAAATGCACAGGTACATACCACAAATGGCATTTTACCACTTAACCAGCTAGCTTCCACCGCCCGCCGTTCTGTTGCACTCAAACCTGCATGGTACGCAGCTGTAGCATAACCCATTTCCGTAAACCATGCGGCTAAATCCTCGCTATCGCGGCGGGTGCGCACATAGACTAATCCGGCTTGTTGCGGGCGATTTTGGATAAATTTGCGTAATTTCTGCTTTCTTCCTCTCGGAGTCCAAGCTATGCAGACGTTAAGATGCAGATTCTGACGGTAAGGATTGAGACGATAAATATCTGGTTGTTGTAATTGTAAAACTGTGGCGATGGTTTTTTGCGCTACAGGGTCGGCAGTGGCGGTAAAAGCTGCTACACTAATTTTCGTTCCTGGTGGTTTCGATTGCAGCAAAGCTGGGCGCACTGCACCTAATCTGCGATAAGCTGGACGAAAGGTTTCACCCCATTGCACTAAACAATGGGCTTCATCAAGAATGATGCCATTAATCTGCAATTGGGGCTGAGATAAAATTTCCCAAACTGGCGCACTCAGTAAAGTTTCTGGTGATAAATATAATAATCGCAGTTTTTGTTGTGCTAATGCTTGCATTGTTAAACGGCGTTGGGATGCTGGTAATTCACTATGCAACAATGCAGCGCTGAGGTTTAACTGACGTAGTTCCTGTACTTGATTTTCCATCAACGCCACTAAAGGGGAAACTACCAAAGTTAATCCTGTTTGTAGCAGTGCGGGAAGTTGAAAACAAATCGATTTACCTCCGCCTGTGGGCATAATAATTAAGGCATCTTTTTGAGCTAATAAACTGCTGACAATTTCTCCCTGCGGGGGACGGAAATCATCGTAGCCCCAAATTTTCTTGAAGGTATCCAAAACTAAATTCCAAGATGTGGCACCTATTTGATTCATAATTAATGATAGATATATCCCTGCCCTTGCTGAATATAGCCTCTTTTATTCAGCTAACGTTTCAGTAGTTTCATCATTTGCATCTATATCTCGCAGATAAATCAATTTATTGGTAAATTTCTTGAGGTCGCTATGAATGAAGATTTAAAATATAGATTTTATATCAGCATAGATAAATCTAAACTGAATATCCCCATGATTCACAATTTTCTGTGCAGTGCTGTAAATATCACAAAGAGAGTTTAAAAATCTCTCTTATCAGTCAACCGTCAACCGTCAACCAAAAATGAACTGGTTAGCCCACTTATTATTGTCTGAACCAAATGTTGAAAGTCGCTTAGGTAATCTCCTAGCCGATATTGTCAAAGGTGCGGCGCGCCAGGAATTAAACTCTCATATCCAACGGGGAATTGCTTGTCATCTAGTAATTGATAGATTTACAGACAGTCACATAGTTGTACAAAGAAGTAAACAACGTATTGATTCTAGCTATCGGCGATTTTCTGGCGTACTAGTAGATATTTTTTATGACCATTTCTTAGCAAAAAATTGGTCAGAATATTGCAATGTATCTTTAGATGATTTTACAGCAGAAATATATAGTTCATTTAGAGCTTATCCCGGTGAAATACCAATGATGGTAAAAGAAGTAATTTCTCGCGTAGCTGCTGAAGATTGGTTAGGATCTTATCGTTATGTATCTGGTGTAGAAATCACTCTTTTGCGCATATCAAAAAGATTATCAAGACGATGTAACAGACACCTTAGTTTAACTCCAGCTATCAATGAACTCATCACCCACTATGATGCTTTAGAGTCTGACTTTCAAGAATTCTTTCCGCAATTATTATCTCATGTGCAAAATTGGTGTATTACTTAGTAAGGCTTTGCATAAGTTCATAACTTTTAAACGCAAAGGAACGCGGAGGTTAGCGCAGCGAAAAGTCTGAGCGCCGGAAGCCGGCGATCAGAACTTTTCAAGACAAAGTTTCGCAGAGTATTTCCTAATCTAATTTGCTATGAATTAATGAAATTGTGTACTTAGTAGTCTATTTATTAGTTAAGACTTCAATCCTCACCACTAAAAATGCAAAGCTCAAAATTATGTTTTTTAACAATTCATTAGAAAATCAACTCCAGCGTTGGTATGAAACTATCCGCAATCAGCCAAACAATCCTCATGCTTATATTCGGCGTGGAATGGTTTACTTTCAATTAGCCAAAGTTGATGAATCTATTCAAGATTTTGATACAGCAGAAAAATTAGATGAGCGTCTTAAACCATATCTATGGCAACGGGGACTATCTTATTATTATGCAGAAAGATTTGCTGAAGGTGCGGCACAATTTGAGATTGATTTGACTGTTAACGCCCAAGATGTAGAGGAAACAGTATGGCTATATCTCTGTATAGCTAGACTTTCGGGGGTGGAATCAGCAAAGAATTCGCTATTACCTGTAAAAAATGACCCCAGGCGAATTATGCGCAGCGTGTACGATTTATACGCAGGGAATTGTACAGTTGATGATGTTTTGAATGTTGGTCAATCTGAAGGAAAAAAAGGTAATTTTTACAGTCACCTTTATTTAGGATTATATTACGAAGCTGAGAATAATCTGGAATTAGCGCAGGAATATATAGTTAAAGCTGCTGATGATTACAAGATTGATGATTATATGTGGTATTTAGCCCAGGTACATAAAAAACTACGCCAGTGGGCTTAAGTTTGCTGGATAATCGAGTATTATTGCGATCGCATTTCTCAACCCACTACTTAATTTTGAAAAAACAACCCTTACGGCTGCTGTCTGAGTTTCTGCTGTAGCTTCAATGTATCCATTTGCTGTCTTTGCTGGATTAGCAATTGATTTTGTCTAAATTGTCCAAACGGTTGCTGTCTCAATCGTCAGGGTGGCTGTTGTTGTCTTAGCTCATTTTGCAGCCTAAATTGTTCGAGACGCTGCTGTTGTCTGAGCATTTGTTCATCTTGTCGCTGTCTAAATTCTTCCCATTGCTGTTGAGGTTCGGAATCTACCGAGAATCCGGTGAAGTTTATTGTAGAGTCTACTGCTGCTAGCTATACTACCCTATTTTGTAATATCCTGTTCGTTGACAAATTGGTTGAATAAAAATTAAGACTTTGAAAATCAGGAGGATTGAAATGGGATTAAGCGACGAACTATTGAATTCCGATAAAAAAGACAAGATTGTCGTTGACTGTTGCACAATGCTGGAAAAGCAGGTTGAATCCAAGTCCGGACTCAGTGGTATGGCTTTAAAAACAGCCTTCGCTGCATTGAAGGGAGTAAAACCAGGATATATCCCTTACGTTGTCGAGCAGCTTCTACCACAGTGTTTTACAGCCATCGATCCGATCTGGAGCGAAGGTTTACAGAAAGGCGATCCAGTAGAATATCTAATTACAAGTAGCGATCGCACTGCTGATGCACTACTAAGTGTCACCGATGAACGAGTCAAAAAAACCAAGCGTCAAATTGTTCGCGGAACATACGAAAGATTTCGGGGTTCAGCTAAACAGCATGTAGAAGAAGCAGTACCAGAATTAGCTAAGGTCATCAGTAAATACACTAACTAATAAAAAAACAGGCAACCTCTAGGCAACAGTTTTTCTAACTCTGTTGCCTATTGCCTACTCATAGCGTTAATCTTAATTTGCTACTAAACAAGCACGTGCTACTACTGATAAAAAATTAAAAAAAGAATGCGACAAATGGTAGGGGCATGGCATTGCCATGACCTCTAGAATATATTTACGTGCCGCCAACATTATTTAAATTGGTATAAGGAAATAGCGCTGAGGACGTTAATCTGCAACCTCACAGAGATTTAGCCTCAATCACAAAATCTCCATAGACTACATATATCTGCAATTCATCACCTGTAATTAGGACTTTATACTAACTTTCTATGAAGATGCAAATTAGCCTGCCTTTGCAGGCTTTGTGTGTTTAGCCCCACCCTTCTAGGGTGAGGGCGTTAATGTGCAGCCTCGCTTCAATCCTGAGATAAATCAGCTATTCACCAAAAAATCCCACAACTAAACATGAAAATCTATCTTTCCCATGCCCTATGCCCATTTTCAAAAAAATTTTCAGTAACAAATGTAACGATAGAGGTAGCAACACCTATATCAACCCCGATTCTAGTGGTTAAACTAGTAACCAAAGGATAACAATCAAGGAATACTATGATGAGTGACCGTGACTATACATTAATTATTGATAAAAGCGGCAGTATGTCTACTCCTGACCAAGCAGGAGGGAGAAGTAGATGGGATATAGCTCAAGAATCCACCCTAGCCTTAGCCAGGAAATGTGAGCAGTATGACCCAGATGGAATTACAGTCTACGTATTTTCTGGGAGATTTAAACGCTACGATGATGTTACCTCCGCCAAAGTTGCACAAATTTTCCAAGAAAACGATCCAGCTGGGACAACCAATTTAGCAGGTGTACTTCAAGACGCACTCAATAATTACTTTAAGCGGAAAGCATCAGGTCAAACTAAACCCAATGGCGAGACAATCTTAGTAATTACTGATGGCGAACCAGACGATCGCAAAGCCGTCTTTGAAGTCATTATTAGTGCTACCCGCCAAATGGATCGAGATGAAGAATTAGGAATTTCCATTGTGCAAGTTGGTACAGATCCCCAAGCTACAAAGTTTCTGAAAGCCTTAGACGATCAATTACAAAGTGTAGGTGCTAAATTTGACATTTGTGATACCGTGACTCTAGATGACTTAGAAGAAATGAGTCTTGCAGATGTGTTAATGAATGCAATTACAGACTAAGTTTAACTAACCCAGTCTGGAAGCTTAATCTAGATTAATTATCAACAACTTTTGGGGGACATCAGCCATGCTAGAAAACCGTGACTACACCTTAATTATTGACCAGAGTGCCAGCATGGCTACTACAGATCAAAAAAATGGTAAAAGTCGCTGGACAGCACTACAAGAATCAACATATGCTTTAGCTGCTAGATGCGAAGAATTTGACCTTGATGGCTTAACCATTTATCTATTTTCTAAAGAATTTAAGCGTTACGATTATGTTACTGCCGCTAAAATCAAGCAAATTTTTACAGAAAATATTCCTGGCGATAGCACCAACTTAGTAGGGGTGCTACAAGACGCCATTAATAGCTACTTTAAACGCAAAGCTGATGGCAAAACCAAGCCAGCAGGAGAAGTAATTTTAGTTGTAACTGATGGGACACCAGGCGATCGCCAAGCCGTCTATGAAATAATTATCAATGCAACTCAGCGCTTGGACAATCCCCAAGAGTTAAGAATTGCTGTCATTCAAGTAGGTGCTGATACCAAGGCTACCAAATTTCTCCATGCCATAGATGATGAATTGCAAAGCGTTGGCGCTAAATTTGATATTTGTGACACCATCACTTTAGACCAATTAGAAGAAATGACCCTCACCGACGTATTAAAAGCGATCGCGGGTTAATCATCGGTGCAAATGTTTTAAATAATACTTGGAGACATTAGAAATGCTAGATAATCGTGACTATACCTTAATTATCGACAAAAGCGGCAGCATGGCTACCCCAGATCAAAAAGGTGGTAGAAACAGATGGGTAACCGCGCAAGAATCAACCTTTGCTTTAGCGAGTAAGTGCGAACAATTAGATCCAGATGGTATCACTATTTACGTATTTTCCGGCAAATTCAAACGCTATGAAAACGTCACCTCCGCTAAAGTAGCGCAAATCTTTCAAGAAAACGATCCCTCAGGAACCACAGACTTAGCCGGAGTCCTGAAACACGCCACAGATGATTACTTTAAACGCAAAGCAGCTAAACAAACTAAGCCTAATGGTGAGACAATTTTAGTAGTTACCGATGGCGAACCAGACGATCGCAAAGCCGTGATGAAAGTCATTATCGAAGCTTCCCGACAAATGGATCGCGATGAAGAACTAGCCATTTCCTTTATTCAAGTCGGTACAGATGCACAAGCTACCCGCTTTCTCAAAGTCCTAGATGACGATCTCCAAGGCGCAGGAGCCAAGTTTGATATCTGCGACACCATTACAATGGAAGATATGGAGGATATGAGTTTATCAGAAGTGTTGCTGAATGCGATTAAGGACTAATTGTCATTTGTCATTGGTCATTTGTCATTAGTCAATAGTCAATAGTCATTAGTCATTAGTCATTAGTCATTAGTCCTCCTTGTCTTCCTTGTCCTCCTTGTCTCCCTTGTCCTCCTTGTCTCCCTTGTCCTCCTTTTCCCCCTTCCCTGATTCCTGCAATGGATAATATTGATAAGCTATTAGCTGAACTCCAAACTGAATACAAAGAAGGGAAAACTCCTCCACCCCAACCACAACCTCAGTCAAAACCTCAGCTAAACATTACCCAACCATTGATTCCCGTATCACCAAAAGCAGCTTCTCTCATCGATAATCTTTTGGAGGAAGTGAAGGCTGATTTTGTCGAACGAGACAAAGCCGAAGATTTGAGACGACAGGAAGAATTAGAACAAGAAAGGATTCGCCAAGAACAACTTAAAGTAAAACAAAGAGAAGCATTAAAAACTCAGGCGAAAGAATGGTTAGCTAAATTAGATCCATTTTCGCCTGAAGGACTTTGGTTTGAAAGATTTGCCGAAGGATATTCTTCCAAATTAGAAGCTGCTATTGAATATTTACAAAACAACTACTGACCCATTGTTTACTTGACTAATAATAAAACCCTCTTATAAATTACAATTGTACAGACGCGATTCATCGCGTCTCTCATTTAAATTGCTCCACAATAAGCAGGAGCATTTTTAGCCGATTCAGGAATAATCTTCGGAGAATTAGCTAATAATTCAGCTTCCCCTTTGCTATTAATTACCAAACCTTGAGCCTCAATAATTACAGATGGCTCATTATTTTTCGGTTTTGCTTGAGAAGCGTTTGTGACTCTTGCTTCCACACCATTTGGCTGTAATCCTACTTGAGGAGACAAATCACGGAAATCATGCCAAATTGTATGACCCATAATTATATCAGTAGGATTTTGTGGTAATCCACCTCGTCCAGTCACAACAAAATTGTTAGCGCGATCGCCTCGACAACTAGCAGCAATTTGTTGACTAGGATCTATGATATTTGTGGGTAATTCAGTATTAGCCAGATTCTTACTCGTTTCTAGGTTATTAATTGTCACAACCCCATCAACTCCAAATGTTGAACTTGCATCAATCTGGCTATCTGGAGAGATAAAAATACCTTGAGTTTGGATTTGAATATTACCACCAGGGCCAAAGACAGCATTAGCTCTAATATCACTTCTATTATGAGCCACAACAAAATTGGCATTAATGTTAATATTACCACCGCCACCAGTACTATCCAAAACGCTAGTACTAACTAAACTCTGGTTATTGAGGAAGAGTAAATCAGTAGTCAAATTGAGATTACCACCACCTGTTTGTGTGGAAGTGGCTACTATATTACCGCGATCGCTTTGGATTTGCTGCGCATTGATAATGATATTACCAGCTTGACCTAATCCCAAACTATTAGTAGAAATATGAGCTTGATTTATTACCTTTAACAAATTGCTTGTCACTTGAATATTGCCGCCATTACCTTGCGATCCAGCTTTAGCTTCGCTGAAAGCACCAGTAAATAAAGTATCAAGATAACCATCAAACAAAACAGAATTAGCAGCAATTTTAATTAATCCCGCATTGCCTGTACTTACTGTACTGGTATTCAAAGAAGCCCCAGTAGTAAATGTCAGAGAATCAGCATTGATATTAATGCTACCGCCATCACCACCACCTTTAGTATCAGCAGATATTTGGCTACCATTGCGAGCAGTTAATGATGTTTGCACATTCAAAAAGATATTACCACCACCACCAGAAACTGTAGAGGCACTGATGCTGGACAGATTTTCTGAGGAAGTATTATCAAGTAAAATCGCTCCCGCATCAATCTGAATATTACCTGCTTTTCCTTGCCCTGCTGGTATATTCGTGTTGCGGCTATGGAAATTACTAGCACTGATAATCCCTCCATCTTGAATAGTTAAATTATCAGTAGTAATATTTAAGTTTCCCCCATCACCGTTGCCTTGGATTGCACTAGCAAATAAACCACTGCGTCCTACAGCATTCATACCAATAACTTCTATATTATTGGCTGTTACTATTAAATTACCTGCCTTGCCAGAGCCAGCAGTACTAGTAGCAATTTGACCACCATCTATCAGCCGCAATGTATCGGTATCTATTGTTAAATTCCCTCCCTTACCCGTGGCATTAGAGAGAACTGTGGTAAATAATAAACTCTGACCGCTAGTAGAACCACCAATGAGTTCTATATTATTTGCCTGAATATTTAAATCTCCAGCATTTCCAGAGCTAAAAGTACCCGTACCAATTTGCGCACCATTAATTAAGCGTAAACTTTGAGTATCAATGTTTAAACTACCACCATTACCCGTTGCACCTGATTCCACATTCGCAAGTATCCCGCTTGGGAAACCTCCAGGTGAAGTACCGCTCATTTCTATCTGATTGGCTTGCAAATTGACAATTCCCGCATTTCCTGAACCAAAAGTTAATGCTGCTATTTGTGCGCCATCAGCAATGCGTAAATTCTCTGTTTCAATCAATAATTTGCCACCATTACCTGCGGCTTTGGATTCCACATTTGCATACAGTCCACTGGAACCAACACCAGCTGCACCCCTCAATAGCTCTATATCTTTTGCCTTGACTGTTAAAATTCCTCCATCTTTGGCATTAAAGGTACTAACTGCTATCCTGGCACCATTAGCAACCTGTAAATTTTCCGTATTAATAGCGATATTTCCGCCTCTACCTTGGGCAATAGATTCGGCATTGGCAAATATGCCACTAGAAACGCCGCCTCGTGAAGCACCTGTTAATTGTATATTTGTGGCGTTTAATTCTATGCTGCCAGCATTGCCAATACCAAAGGTGTTAGCAAATACCTGTGCACCGTTAGTAACTAACAAGTTATCTGTTTGAATTACTAACTTACCACCATTACCTGTGGCTCCTGGAGCTACTGGTGTAAATAAACCGCTAGAACCAGATACACCTGAACCACCAGTCAATTCAATTTGCTGGGCGTTAACTGTCAGACTACCAGCGTTACCAGCACCAAAGGTACCACTAGAAATTTGAGCGCCACTAGCGACACGCAAGCTTGTTGTATCAATTAATAAATTGCCACCATTACCCGTTGCGCCAGGTGCAACATCGGTTGATAAATAAGTTACAAAGGGAAGACCTAATCCAGAAGTACCACTGACTGCTACCGCTTCTCTTGCCTTAATTATTAGACTTCCTGGTAAACCATTACCTACGGTATCTGCCAACATAGCAGAACCATCTTTGACTTGAATGTTACGTCCCTGTAGTTCGATAGTACCGCCATTACCACTAACTTCTAAAGAAGTTGCTTGAGATAGGTTAATATCGCCAAAGCTATTGACATTTCCATAACTCAATTCCCAACCAGAGGTAATGGGATTCAGGGTGACAAAACTGTCTGTACCCACACTTCCTAACTCAATTCGTCCGCTATTGGCGGTGAGATTACCTCCTGTAACGTCAATATTCCCACCTACCAAAGCCAAAGTTTTCTGTGGCTGTACCATAAGACCGGTAGGACGAGAGTCTTTAATGACGAAAAAGTTATTTTTATTGAAACTGAGATTGTTTCCCGTACCGTTGACCTTGATAATAGCTGTATTATTGGGCCCGTATTGCAATCCTAAAGGAACGCTCACTGTCAATAAAGATGTGGTTTGTGGATTGCTAGCACTGAATTCGCTACCATCAGCAAATCGGATACTATTGGCTGTGGAACCAATAAAAGAACCACCAATATCTAAAGCAGCATTAGCACCAAAAACAATCCCATTAGGATTGATGAGAAACAAATTAGCTGCGCCTTGGGCACGAATTAAACCATCAATTTCAGAAATAGAACTACCAGTAACACGGCTGATAATGTTTTGAATATCTGTAGGATTATTAAAAGCAGCTATTTGGTCTTTAAGCAGGGAAAAATTTTGAAAACTATGGAATAAGTTATTACCAGATCTAGTACCACCATCAATAGTAAAAGTCCCAGCATTAGGACTGACAATTGTATTATTTTGTAGCGTACTATCGGGAATAATTTGTGCAGAAGCACTCAGTCTTGTATTTGCCAGCGACCAAAAAATAAGCGGTAAGCCCAGCAATATTTTGATGTAGAAAATTTTGCTCTTTCTTTTCGTCACTGACATAGTTTTTGCCATTATCTTGCTAGAAGCTACTATCTTAGCTACTGAGTAACTGAAATGTCTTCCCCGATCGCAAATATGAATCGTTGATTTATCAAAAGTTTAATTGCTACTATCTTGCCATCAGCTTAGTGAAAGAAGCACTCCAATTTCTTCACGAAATTGGAGTGCAATAAAATATGCTCAACTGATGTCGAACAAGGCATTTACTAGCTCTTTGTGTAACTACATTCCCAATTTCTACTAGTAGTACTATTACTATAATCTCAAGCAATGACTACTAATTTAGATTCCCGAATGCTTAATTCAATCAAATCGGACAGCTAATCTTTGTGCTGTTATTTTGATGCTTTTAACTATGATGTCTGGGGATTTTATCTCTAATTTTGATTCTCCCTTAGCTCACTAATTTGAGTAGCACCTAATCAGGTAAATAGTATTTGGTTTATAAAATTTGGGAATATTATGGGTTACCATAAATTTCCACATTAACAGTACTAGTCACCCTAGCACCAGTGCCAGTGCTACCCTTATAAACCTTCCAACCAGCAACTCCAGAGCCACCGCCACCACGACTTCCATCACCCCAAGCACCTACTACTAATTCAGTTTCTCTATCGGTTAATTCAGTCAATTCTAATAGGGGGTTATTTTTAATATTTTGTTGAGATTTTTTGTGATTGTTTTTTGGAAATTTTATCTGCATATCTTGTAAAATTATTCAACGTTAATAGCTATTTTTTAACACAATTTCTGTGATGGCAAGAGTTGCTGAGATTATTTGTGGTAATTTTAACAGGAGCGGTCAATTTGATAAGAGTATATGATTTAACCGTAAAATTACTGATTTTTCTATATATTGATGAGCATTATATTTAATTATAACAAAAATAGATTTATATTGATTAACAGTATTCCTTCGTAAGTATTAATATGAGCATGAGTTTTATATGGGCAACTGTATTAATTTAAAGTGTGAGATTTAAATAATCTTAGGATGCATAGTTAATTTATTGGCGCGGAATGTATGTAATATGTTATGCATTTCCCATAAATTAGGCTTTGATTTGAGGCGATGCTATTAATGAATCGATGGGACAGTGATTATTCTGGAGTCAAAGGCAACACAGAGCGATCGCACTGTTGGGGACACAACATGGTAAACTAAGGCTTATGTTTCCAAGTTTCTTACCTACAGCCGTTGGGCAACTCCAAGAACCAGCTGCGATCGCACTAGCGCAGAGTATCCAATCTCAAGCGATCGCTACTCCTCTAGCTAATCAACCAATCAATACTACCTATGTTCATCAAGGTAGCGGTGGTGTACCCATTCTCTTAATTCACGGCTTTGATAGTTCTGTTTTAGAATTCCGCCGACTACTACCGCTATTAGCCGCCAAAAATGAAACTTGGGCGGTGGATTTATTAGGCTTTGGTTTTACAGAAAGATTGGCTGATATTGAATATAGCCCTACTGCCATTAAAACCCATCTTTATTATTTTTGGAAAACCCTAATTAATCAACCTGTAATTTTGCTTGGCGCATCAATGGGGGGTGCGGCGGCGATTGATTTTACTCTAACTTATCCAGAAGCGGTACAAAAACTCGTGTTAATGGATAGTGCAGGTTTACAGGGAGGTTCGCCACTGAGTAAATTAATGTTTCCCCCTTTGGATTATTATGCCACAGAGTTTTTACGCAGTCCCAAAGTCCGCGATCGCATTTCTCGCGCTGCTTATAAAGCTACACATCTAGCATCAAATGATAGTGTCGCTTGTGCCGCATTACACCTACAAATGCCAAGTTGGAGCCAAGCTTTAATTACTTTTACTAAAAGCGGTGGTTATCGAGCTTTTAAAAGGCAAAAATTAGCGGAAATTACCCAACCTACATTAATTTTATGGGGTGACTCCGATAAAATTCTAGGTACTAAAGACGCACAAAGATTTCAAAACGCTATTCCCAATAGTAAACTTTCATGGATTAAAGATTGCGGTCATATTCCCCACTTAGAACAGCCAGAACTCACTGCTGAATATATTTTAGTATTTTGCAATATATAGATAATTAAAATGCAAAAATTTCCCTGTCTGATGCGTTGCCCCATCCCACAACGCACCATCGACAAATCAGATTATATTACCTAACAACAACGTAATTACGAATTACGAATTAATCAAGATAAATGTAGGTTGGGTTGAACGAAGTGAAACCCAACAAAGCGCCGAAAATGTTGGGTTTCGTCCCTCAAACGCCACTTGCTTCAAGCCGGGAAACCCGTCCAACGCAGTGGCTCCCCAACCTACGCCAAATCAGTTTTTTGACGCTAACTTAACCTTATTGCAGTATAGTGCATTGTCTTGTGCTACAACGCACTATTCTAATACAAATTAGCTCACCTAACAACAACGTAATTACGAATTACGAATTACGAATTAATCAAGCAACCACATTTGAGAAGAATTATCTTCTGGTTCGGCTGGTTGTGTAATAGCTAGATGTTCAGAAGTCCGGTAAGATTTTCTGTAATAGTCTTGACTATGGGTTTGTTTGACTGGTTTATAACTTTCCTTTGGTTGTTTTAAGGCATTAAGTTCTTCTGTAAGCTGAGAATTAGAGGCGCTAAGAGTTTCCTTTTCTTGCTTTAAAGTATTAATTTCTTCTATGAGCTTAGAATTAGAATCAGCTAGATGTAACGCAGCTTTTTTCGCTTCATCAAGCTCTTTAGTGAGGCGTTTTGCTGCTGTTTTTTGTTCCGATACAGATGATTGTAAATCTGCAACTTGTTTTTGCAAGGTAGATTCTTGCTGCTGAGATTTTTCTAGCGATTCTTTTAACTCTTGGATAGTTGTTTCTAAATCAGCCTTAGTAGGAGTTGTGCGCCTAGCTGCTATTCCTGTTTCTGGTGTTGGTGCAGGTGTTTCTTCATCTGTAACATTTTCTTCTGTTACTGCTTGTGCAGTCACTTCAATCACTGATTCACCTTCAGGTGGTGTAAATTTTTGTGCTTCTTCTTGTAATAAATCCGAGACAGAGACACGTTTCTTAACCATTATTCCCTCCAATCGAGCTGTAATTCATTAGCCACACGGCGATAATCAGATTCTGCTTCCCGTGCGTTGTTTCCGCGCCATTGAGTAATTGGTACACCCTCAAGTGCTGCTCTTTCGTGAGCTTTATAAGTACGGATTAAGTTTTTACATACAGGAATTCCTAATCCCATGAGAGTTTTTTGCGCCTCAATGGCTTCCCCCAAACTCCGCGTATCAACTTTGGTTAGCAACACCTTATGGGGAACTCCCACAGGGATGACGGCTTTTCTAACAGTCTCAATCAAGACAGCGAGATCCATTGCTGCTGGGGGTGTAGGTAAAACCAGATAATCTGCGATCGCTACTACCGTCGCCAATGCTTCAGAGCGCAGCGCCGGAGGCGTATCCACTACTACTAAATCGTAACCTGTTAGCTTTGTTAAATTACTTAAAAGTTTTGGATTAGTTTCTTGAGCTAGATCGAATCCCATACCATCCTGATTGCGCCCAAACCACCAGCTAGCAGATCCTTGAATATCTGCGTCAACCAGAATCACGTTTTGTTTGCGGGCAAAGTTTGCAGCTAGATTGACTGCGGTTGTCGTTTTACCGACACCTCCCTTGCCATTAAGTATAACGATAATTTTTGGCACTTCACATTTCCGACGCTGCTGTCATACCAGAATATAATGCTTTGTGCCTCAAAGGCTTACTTTGCTCACACTTACTTACAATCGGTTGGGAAATGAGGAAGGGAAGGGGGATAAATGCCCAATGCCCAAAAAATTGTCACAATAAAATCCAACACTCATATTCTGTGTTGATATGACAATCACTAACAGCTTACCTGATGGGCCTAGAGTATTACGCTTTCTGCGATTGGTTAAATTTATTACTCAACCAGTAAAATATATAGAAGACTTTGCCAAAGTTTATGGCGATCGCTTTACTATTTGGGGTAGGAAAGATGTGCATATTATCTACTTCAGCGATCCGGAAGCCTTGGAACAGATTTTTACTGCCGATCCCAAGTATTTTAACTCTGGGGAAGGTAACGGAGCTTTAAGGTTTTTACTAGGCGAGAACTCGTTAATTTTACTAGATGGCGATCGCCATCAGCGCCAACGTCAATTATTAACCCCGCCTTTTCATGGCGATCGAATGCGGGCTTACGGTCAAAATATTCGTATAATTACTGAGCAGGTAAGTAGCCAATGGCTGATTAATAAACCTTTCAATATCCGCAATTCAATGCAAGAAATCACCTTAAACGTGATTTTACGAGTAGTATTTGGCTTAGAAGAAGGAAAACAATTTCAAGAACTTCAGCATTTACTCTCTGCTGTTTTAGATTTTCTCGGTTCTCCTTTATTATCTGGCGCTTTATTTTTCAGCTTCTTACGCAAAGATTTAGGTGCTTGGAGTCCTTGGGGTAAAGTATTGCGTTTATTAGCGCAAATCGATGAATTTATTTATGCTCTCATTACTGAAAGACGCAATGATACTCAAGAAAATCGCCAAGATATCCTCAGTTTAATGATGGCTGCTTGTGATGCAGATGGGCAACCAATGTCTGATAAAGAATTACGTGATGAATTAATGACATTGTTAGTTACTGGACATGAAACTACAGCTTCTGTATTAACATGGGCTTTTTACTGGATTGACCGATTACCAGAAGTTCAAGAAAAGTTACTACGAGAACTAGATACTATTGATGTTAATGCAGATCCGAGTAGCATTGCTAAGTTACCCTATTTGACAGCATTTTGTCAGGAAACTTTGCGGCTTTATCCTATTGTGATCAATGCTTCACCCAGAATTGTTAAATCCCCAATTGAAATTAAAGGTTATACAATTCCTGAAAAACATGTAATTATGCCTAGTATTTACTTAGCGCATCATCGCCCAGAAGTTTACCCCAATCCCAAAAAATTCCAACCAGAACGCTTTTTAGAAAGACAATTTTCTCAATATGAATACTTACCTTTTGGTGGTGGTAATCGTCGCTGTATTGGGTTAGCATTTGCCCAATATGAAATGAAAATTGTCTTAGCAACAATTCTGTCAAAATTTCAACTTTCGCTGGTGAATAAACGCCCTATAGAACCTGTACGGCGTGGTTTTACTATTGCTCCACCATCAGGAATGCGGATGATTGCCAAACTTCAAGTTAAGCTTGCAAGTAAGCCAGTAGGGGTTTAATTCGTAATTCGTAATGAAAAATTAGGGTGCGTTAATCACTAATAACGCACCTTTAATGTTTTTAATACTTTACTTTTGGTTATCAACACTATGAACTAACAAATTTGTATTTTTCTGCTCATTTTCTAGGCGTTCATAATGTTCTTGATCGCGATATTTAATAGTTCGCATCGGTTGATTACCCACAATTGCTAAGGGTTCAACATTGCTAGTAACAACTGTACCGGCGGCGATGATGGCTCCATCTCCTATAGTAATTCCGGGAATAATTAGCACGTTACCACCAATCCAAACATTGTGCCCAATTACCACTGGTTTATGGATATAAACATTATATTCATAGGGCAAGTCATTACTTTGATAATCATGATTTGCAGAGAGGATGACAACGTTAAATCCGATTGTGCTATTGTCGCCAATAGTGATACCACCACGCCCATCTAATAATACATCTGAGCCAATGTAGACTTTATGACCTAAAGAAACATTTTGCGGGTGGTTTATTGTAATATCTCGCTTAAATCGTACATCTGCACCACAAAATTTTAATTGTGGTTTCAATTGTTGATGTTTATAACGCCTAATTTTATTTTCTAAATATTCTCCCCACTTGACTAAACGGGGTATTAAATATTGTTCTAATATTCGCTCTAATTTATTTGTAACTCTATTTTTGAACTGCTGCATAAAACTTTACAGGATTTAGGAACCTAAACAGGTATTAAGGTACGAGTCATATATGTTAGGTTTCCCAAACAAGGCGATTTTATCGCAGTTAACAGCAGGATATTTACTGAGACTTGACAGCAAGATAGGTATAATCAATGAACTAAAAACTAGCGCAGAAAAAATCCACCTTATTTCCTCTGCGCATACCTTTGCGTACCTTTGCGTTAAATTACAATCTCTTCCCTCATCCTTTGTTCCAATAATTCCAATAACCCATCAACATCCTTACCAACTTGCTCAAAACAAACAGGTGGTGCGGGTTCTGGTGCAAACTGAATTAACTTAATTTCACCCTTACCAATACCAATCATCACCACTTCTATTTCTGGTTTATGATTCTCGATAATTCCGATAATTTCTTGCAGTCGATTCTCAACCCGACTATTTAATTTTTCCACCTCATCTTGAGGACAATATACAAAATGTGGCGTAGGTTGTAAATCAATCCCGATTGCACCTTGACTATTTGCATTTTCTAACCACAATCCCCAAAATAGCGCCGCCAATTCTGGTTGATTTGCTTTCACAAATCTATCCAATTCTTTACGCCATTTACTATCGCCTGATTCCGTTTGGCTACTACCAAAAAACATATATAATTCGTAGTTTGTAATTCGTCATTTGTCATTTGTCATTTGTCATTTGACTGTTGACTTTGGACTCTTGACTATTGACTATTGACTTACCGCAACCCACTTTGCACGCGCCAGAGACTAGCGTAAACACTATCTTGCTGTAGCAGTTCGTCATGGGTTCCAGATTCTACTAGTTTTCCATGTTCCATAACATAAATGCAATTGGCATTGCGGATAGTAGAAAGACGATGAGCGATCGCAATTGTTGTCCGATTCACTGTAATTCGTTCGAGCGATCGCTGAATAGCAGCTTCTGTTTCATTATCTACTGCCGAGGTCGCTTCATCTAAAATCAAAATAGGAGGATTTTTTAACACTGCACGCGCGATCGCAATTCTTTGACGTTGTCCACCAGATAACTTTTGTCCTCTTTCCCCAACAATTGTCTCATAACCTTGGGGTAGGTGCATAATAAAGTCGTGAGCTTCCGCTACCTTCGCCGCCATAATAATTTCTTCTTCTGACGCCTCAAATGTACCGTAAGCAATATTCTCAGCTACCGTGCCATGAAATAAAAATACATCTTGACTAACTAAACCAATACAACGGCGTAAATCTCGCAAGTTTAAATCTTGTAAGTCAATGCCATCTAGGGTAATATTGCCAGTTTTGATTTCATACAGGCGCAACAAAAGTTTAACTAAAGTACTTTTACCCGAACCTGTAGAACCAACAATTGCGATCGTTTGTCCGGCGGGAATCTGCAAAGATAGATGTTTAATCACTGCTAATCTATCTTTGTAAGCAAAAGTCACATTTTTAAATTCCACCTCACCGCGCACCGTCTCCACAGGTAAAGCCATATTCCCCGGATGAATGGCGATTGGTGTATCTAGTAAATCCATAACGCGATTAGTAGAAGCCATCGCCCGTTGATATTGGTCAAAGGTTTCCCCTAATCTAGTTAAAGGCCATAGCAAGCGCTGAATTAAAAACACCAACACGCTGTAAGTACCTACAGACATAGTACCTGCCGCCGCCGCCATGCCGCCGTACAATAGTAAGGCTGTAAACCCTACCAAAATCAGCATCCGAATTAAAGGTACAAACGCCGCAGATAGTTGAATAGCTTTGGCGTTACTTTGCCTGTAAGCATTACTGTCTTGTGCTACCCTAGAACTTTCATAATCTTCGGCTGTGAAACTTTTAATCGTCGTAATTCCGCTTAAATTATTCACCAATCGCCCATTCAGGTAACCCACCTTTTCCCGTATATTAGCGTAGCGTGGTGCTAGCAACTTTTGAAACGCAAAGGAACCCCAGAGAATAAATGGCATCGGTGACATCGCCATCCAAGCTACACTAGGAGCCAAAACAAAAAAAGCACCACCAATAATTACAACTGTTGTGGCTACTTGGATAATGTCATTAGCTCCCACATCGAGAAATCGCTCTAGTTGGTTGATATCATCACTGAGAATCGACATCAAACCGCCAGTACTGCGTTCTTCAAAATAAGCTAATTCCAAATCTTGTAAATGTTTATATGCATCCAGACGTAGGTTATGCTGAATATTTTGTGCTAAATTGCGCCAAAGTCGAGCGTATGCGTATTCAAAAACCGATTCTAGTATCCAAATGATGACTGTCAGCAGGGAGATAATTAAAAATTGCCCAAAAACATCTTTTACTCCCCATTGAGCAATAATAGAATCCTGTTGCTTAACTACTACATCCACCGCCACCCCAATTAAAGCCGGTGGTGCTAAATCAAAAAACTTATTGAGGATGGAACAAGCAATAGCTAGCCAAATTTGTTTACGATACTGATGCCCATAGTCTAATAGACGCTGGAGGGGATGCACAGAATGTCTACGCCTTCTTGATACCTGATGAGATTTAGATGCTGTAGCCACAATTAGTCTCAGTCGCGTGCAACTGATATTACCACGATTTATACAAGGTGATAAGGGAGATTAGGCAAGGAAAGGGAGACAAGGGAGACAAGGGAGACAAGGGAGACAAGGGAGACAAGGGAGATAATTGTACAGACAAGGGTTATCGCGTCTCTTCTTGCTCAATGCCCAATGCCCCATGCCCCATGCCCAATATCATAAGGAGATAACAATTTGAAAAATCAGCAATTTGCGAATTGGCAAACTACAATTTTAGGAGTGGTGTTAGCCATACTGGTGAGTATCAGTCTAAATTCCTTTATCATTATTAACCCAGGGCAAGCAGGAGTAATTAGTATCTTGGGTAAAGCTAAAGATGGAGCCTTACTGGAGGGTATCCACCTAAAACCGCCGTTTATCTCGGCGATTGATGTATACGATTTAACAGTCCAAAAATTTGAAGTCCCCGCCGAGAGTTCTACCAAGGATTTGCAAAATTTATCGGCACGATTTGCTATCAACTTTCGTCTAGATCCTATTCAGGTAGTAGATGTGAGAAGAAAACAAGGTACCCTAGAAAATATTGTCTCCAAAATTATTGCACCCCAAACCCAAGAAGCATTTAAAATTGCAGCTGCAAAAAGAACCGTAGAAGAGGCAATTACCAAGCGTAGCGAATTGAAGGAAGACTTTGACAATGCTTTAGGCGATCGCTTAGATAAATATGGGATAATCGTGCTGGATACTAGTGTAGTTGACTTGACTTTTTCCCCAGAATTTGCCAGAGCAGTGGAAGAAAAACAAATAGCTGAACAAAGGGCACAACGAGCAGTGTACATAGCGCGAGAAGCAGAACAAGAAGCACAAGCAGAAATTAATCGCGCTAAAGGTAAAGCAGAGGCGCAAAGGCTGTTGGCAGAAACCCTTAAAGCCCAAGGTGGGCAATTAGTGCTACAAAAAGAAGCGATAGAAGCTTGGAAAGCTGGTGGTTCGCAAATGCCAAATGTTTTAGTTATGGGGAACGACGCCAAAAGTAGCGTACCTTTTATTTTTAACCTGGGTAATAATCAAAATCAGCCTTAAGTTTGTCAGTAGAGACGCGATTCATCGAGTCTGTATTCACAAATCGCATAGAGCATGAAACTAAAACAAAAATGACAAGCCAAAAGCAGTACATCCTCTTAGGATAGTAAACAATCTCAACCGCAAATTCTCAATCGTCATCCAAACCTCCAACCAACTACATTCATGTCAACTCCTAATCATCCCAATCTCACAGTTGAAGACGCTAGAAAGGTTCTCAATAAATTTACCTGTCTCGATATTGCTCCCATCCTTAAGCCATCAGAAAAAGCTTCCGTGAGGCGAGCTTTAATTTTGATTGCCAAACTTTCCGATTACCAAATTTTAGGTATTTGTGCTGATAACGCCGAAGCAGGTAAACTAGCAATGAAAACCTATACCCACGCTTTAGGTTATGAAGTCCCCAGCAACTTACCCGACATTGAAGGGCCAGTTTATATTAAATTAAATGGTAAGAATGGCTTATGTTATATCGATTCCTATTCCGGACATCATCGCGGAGTTTTAGTTTCTTGCCAATCTCACAATCCCGGAGGAATTAACGAAATGTATGGACATTTACCTCTGGATTTGTTTCTCTAAAATTTGCGCTTCTAGGTAGGGTAGATACCTTACCTAGAACATCAATTTTCAAGACCAATTACTAACTTTTATGAGCGTTATTACCCTACAATCAGTTAAAAAAGATTTTGGCATCAAAGAAATTCTCAAAGATGCCAACTTTAGTTTAGATACAACTGATAAAGTTGGTTTAATTGGTACTAATGGTTCTGGTAAATCAACTTTATTAAAAATGATTGCGGGACTAGAACCAGTTGATAGCGGACAAATTTTAGTTAACTCTGGTTCTAAAGTTATCTATCTCCCCCAGCAGCCAGATTTAGATGAAAATCGCACAGTATTAGAGCAGATTTTTGCTGATAGTGGCGAACACATGGCTTTAGTGCGGGAATATGAAGAACTTTCTGATAAATTAGCTCATTATCCCGAAGATAGTCAGTTAATGTCTCGGCTTTCGGTGGTAATGCAAAAAATGGATGCAACTGGCTCATGGGAATTAGAAACTAACGCCAAAATCATCCTCACCAAGTTAGGAATTTCTGACTTTGATACGGTGATTGGTACATTATCAGGAGGCTATAGAAAGCGAATTGCTTTAGCTACAGCTTTGCTATCCGAACCTGATGTTTTACTTATGGATGAGCCAACAAACCATCTGGATGCACTTTCTGTGGAATGGTTGCAAAGTTATTTAAATCGTTATCGTGGTGCTTTATTTTTAATTACTCACGATCGCTATTTTTTAGATCGTGTCACTAATCGAATTATTGAAATTGACCGAGGTGATATTTACACCTACTCAGGTAACTATTCATATTACCTCGAAAAGAAAGCTTTAGCTGAAGAATCTGCTGTTAGCAGTCAACGCAAACACCAAGGCGTATTAAGGCGAGAATTAGAATGGCTTAAACGCGGCCCTAAAGCGCGGAGTACCAAACAAAAAGCGAGAATTGAGCGCGTTCACGCCATGCGCCAAATGGAGTTTAAACAAGCTCAGGGTAAAGTAGATATTTCCACAGCAAGTAGGCGCATTGGCAAAAAAGTTATTGAGATAAATAACATTTCCAAAGCCTATAATGGACGCACCTTAATTAAAGATTTTACCTACGAATTTAGCCCTGAAGACCGCATTGGTATTATCGGTGGTAACGGTGCAGGTAAATCTACATTAATGGATATGATAACTGGCAGAGTGCAGCCAGATTCCGGTAATGTAGATATTGGCTCGACAATTCATATCGGTTATTTTGACCAACATTCCGAAGAATTGCTCACAGCTTTAAACGAAAATCAGCGCGTGATTGACTACATCAAAGAAGAAGGCGAATTTGTGCAAATAGCCGATGGCACGAAAATTACAGCTTCGCAAATGTTGGAGCGATTTTTATTTCCTGGTAACCAACAATATGCGCCAATTCATAAACTATCTGGTGGAGAAAAACGGCGATTATTTTTGTTGCGCGTCCTCATGAGCGTACCCAATGTCTTAATTTTAGACGAACCGACTAACGATTTAGATGTGCAGACATTAGCCGTACTCGAAGATTATTTAGAAGACTTTTCCGGTTCTGTAATTGTAGTTTCCCACGATCGCTATTTTTTAGACAGAACTGTAGACACGATTTTCGCCTTTGAAGAAGGTGGAATTCTGCGTCAATATCCTGGTAATTACTCAGTTTACCTTGATTATAAAAAAGCTGAAGAAGCCGCACAGCAAGAAGCTGCGAATAAGGAAAAGTCTAACAAGGTAGAGGCGGAAAAACCTGCATCTAAATCGCAAGATTCCGAACCGAAAAAGCGGCGCAGGATGTCAAATTGGGAAAGAAAAGAATTTGCGCAGTTAGAAGGTAAAATTGCTCAGTTAGAGGATGAGAAATCCGAAGCCGAGAAAGCGTTATTGAATGTTTCACCGGGGAATTATAGCCAAGTACAAAAATTATACGAGCAGGTGGAAGCACTCAAGCAAGCAATTGATAAGGCAACTGAGCGGTGGTTAGAATTAGCTGAGATGGATTCTTAAGTTATGGCTATTAAAGCATTCCTTGAATTACTGACAATGGTAAAAATAATTCCAAGGACGCATCTGCCAAACTTACAAAACCATAGCGAGAATAGTAAGCTTTTGCATTATCATCCTTTGCATCAACAAATAAGCCAATACCTCCTGCATTATCTGCAACAATTAAAGCACGTTGCATCGCTTCAATCATTAAAACTTCTCCAATTCCTTGTCGCTGATAGGCTTTGTCTACGGCTAATCTTGCCAGCTTAACACCAGGAACTTGAGAAGGATATTTTTTGAAGAATTTCGCCGGAAATTTATCTATTCGCACCTCACACAATGTCAAGGTGAAGAAACCAATTATTATCTCTGATTGTTCTGTATCAATTAAAACGAAAGTCCGAGATACACCTTTTTGGATATGCTGTCTTGCTGTTTGTTTAAGGAATTTATTGAGTGCTTCATTACCACAATCAAAGCTATCTCTATTATGCTGTTTACCCAGCAATTCAATGATTCTCACTAAAAAATTCCTTGTGTTTTTTCCAGGCTGCTTTTAACTTTGCATTTGCTACAGGAGGATTTTCAATTAGGCTAAATACCTTGTCAGCATCATTTTGTGACAAAATAATTATTCGTTCATGTTCTATTAATTTTTTTGCTTCTTTTAATGCAGCCTGAATCATAAACTGGTTCAAGGTAGCACCCGATAATTCAGCCGCTTTTTGTAGAGTTTCTTGAATACTCACAGGAATCCTGGCTGTGATCCTAACTGTATTTTCTTGTGTGTCAGACATGGAGAATTAAACCTCATGTTGTTTTCATTATAAATTAGCGGTGTCATTTTGGCACCATAGACCCTGCTCTATTCAACTCTGCGATCGCCTAATTTGTAGAGTGCGATCGCAATTTGAGAAAACTAGCAGAGCGATCAATCGCACTTGTAGCCTATAGAGATTATGCAATTTGCGATTCGTGAGAATATGGGCTGCTACAAATACTCATAAATATATCAAATATGATATAAGTTATGAATGGACGCAAGCGACAAACCTTTAGTCTGGTTACATGGCGAGATTAAAACTCCTCCCTTTAGCCAGGAAGCACGCATAGAAGCAGGAGTATTACTCAGGCGCTTACAGCAAGGTGAAAACCTGGGATTGCCACATTCAAAACCAATGCCTAGTATTGGAACTCATTGTCACGAACTGCGGATTCGGGATACAGGTAAAAATTGGCGAATTATTTATCGCGTTGATGACGATGCAATTTTAATTATTGAGGTCTTTAATAAAACAACTAGAACTACACCCAATAGCGTAATCGATAACAGCAAAAAAAGACTGAGCCAGTACGAGCAGGACATACAGGATTAATATTATGGATGAAGCTAAAAGAAAACGTTTAGAAGAAAAAGGCTGGAAAGTTGGAAATGTTTCCGAATTTTTGGAACTAACACAAGAAGAAGCTGCACTTATTGAGATTAAACTTGCACTTAGCCGTAATTTGAAAGAGCGACGACAAAAATTAATGACTCAAACAGAATTAGCCCAGAAATTGCACTCAAGCCAGCCTCGCATTGCTAAAGCTGAAAATTGTGACGCTTCTGTTTCCATTGAACTTTTGATTCGCGCAATGTTAGCGACAGGTGCAACCCCTCAAGAAATTGGCAAAGTTATTGCACAGGTAGGATAGTTTTAATTTTACATAGATCGGCATGTTTACAGGGATCTCGATTATCCTGCAGATCGAGAAATTTAAAAACTACTTTCTTTGTTGGCGAATTTTGCGATCGCTCTTTTGTTTTCTATTTCACGAGACTAGCATCCAAACACAAGCAATCGGCAATATACTCAATGTATAAACATTAGATCATAATGCTCAACAATGATTACCCAAAAACTTAGCATCTGGAATAACTCTCTGGGAATCAGGCTCCCGCAAACCATTATTCAGCAGATGGGATTAAAACAAGGAGACTTAGTGGCAATTTCCACACAGGGAAATAAAATTATTCTCTCGCCGGCAAAACCTAAGTATACACTCAATGAATTGCTGAAAAATGCTACCCCAGACAAACAGCATAATGAAGTAGATTGGGGAGAACCTGTGGGAGAAGAAGCTTGGTGAAAATCTATCTATAAAAAAATTTATATCATTAATTTTTATTTAAAAATGCTTAATATCCCAACTCAAGAGTTACGCGATCGCGCTATTTATTTTTTAGAACAAACTCCACAACAAAGACTGGAAATTCTCCAGCAATTAGGTATATCTCGGTATAACTTTTTAACTCAAATCAAGCTCAATGCAGCAAATATCACCTGTATTAGCCGATTTTTAAATAATCCCAACCAGCTAAAATTTCCTAATTTAAGCGGCGCAGATTTATCTGGTTTAAACTTAGAATCAGTTAATTTTATTCGTGGTAATTTATCAGGGGCGAACCTCCAAGGTTGCAGTTTAGTCAATGCAGACCTGTTATTTGCCAATTTTACCAGAGCCGATTTACGAAATGCAAATTTAAGCGGCGCAACCTTAAATGAGACGATTTGGTTGAGTGCGCTTGTAGATGAATGTCAGTTTGGTAATGGTATGGGTTTAACCCCTCAGCAACGTAAAGATTTACAAATACGTGGCGCTAGGTTTATAACTTCGGCCGATGATAATTAAACGTAAAATAAGAAAAGCAGATTGATGAATAATTCGATTAAATTACCTAAAAAAATAATGCTATTGGGTGCGGGAGAATTAGGCAAGGAGTTTGTCATTGCTGCTCAACGCTTGGGTAATTATGTAATTGCTGTTGACCGCTATCCCAATGCACCGGCAATGCAAGTTGCTGACTGCTCGGAAGTGATTTCTATGCTCAGTGGTGATGATTTAGAAGCGATAGTCACTAAGCATGAACCAGATTTAATTATACCAGAAATTGAAGCAATTAGAACAGAAAAACTTTTAGAATTTGAGCAGCGAGGAATTACAGTTATTCCCACGGCGGCGGCTACAAATTACACCATGAATCGGGACAGAATACGCGATTTAGCCAATCAACAATTAGCCATTAGAACAGCTAGATATGGTTATGCTAACTCCCTAGAAGAATTGAGCATTGCTGCTGATTTAATTGGCTTTCCCAATGTGCTCAAACCAGTAATGTCATCTTCAGGAAAAGGTCAGTCAGTAATACAGAATAAGGATGAAGTAGAACAGGCTTGGAATTATGCGATCACCAATTCTCGTGGCGATACTCAAAAGGTAATTGTTGAAGAATTTATTGACTTTGAAATTGAGATTACCTTACTGACAATTAAACAATGGAATGCACCCACAATTTTCTGTTCTCCTATTGGTCATCGTCAAGAAAGAGGCGATTATCAAGAATCTTGGCAACCAGCAGGTATATCTGAAGAGAAAATATTAAAAGCTCAAGAAATTGCCAAAAAAGTTACCGATGCTTTGGGTGGCGCGGGAATTTTTGGCGTAGAGTTTTTCATTACTAAAGATGAAGTAATTTTTTCCGAACTTTCTCCCAGACCTCATGATACCGGAATGGTAACTTTAATTTCTCAAAATCTCAATGAATTTGAACTACATTTAAGAGCAGTTTTAGGCTTACCAATTCCCAATATAGAGCAATTTGGCCCTTCAGCTAGTGCGGTGATTTTAGCTTCTGAAAAATCAGATTTAGTCGCCTATACAGGTGTTGCAGATGCTTTATCAGAAACAGATGTAGATATCCGCTTATTTGGTAAACCTACATCCCATCCCTATCGCCGTATGGGAGTAGCTTTAGCGAAAGGTGCGGATGTTCAACAAGCAAGAGAAAAAGCCACCAGCGCCGCCAGTAAAATTAAATTAGTTAGTTGATATCCTGTCTAGTTAAAACCGGGGAATGGGGGAAGGGAAGGGAAGGGAAGAGGGGACAAGGGGGACAAGGAAGACAAAGAGGAAAATAACTATTGATTAATGACTAAATCCTTAAGATGTAGAAAGCGCAATCAATAAACAAATAAACAGTAACCCGATTAATAACAGTAACGCCTGATTGCGTTGAATCCAACTTTTCACAGTTACACCGAAACTTTGATTAGGAAGTTGCGGTTGTGACTGTAATTTACTCTCCGCAATATTTTGGTAAAGAGTGCAATCTTTTGCGTGGGGACGTTGGGGAAAATTGCAAGTATCATCAGCATGATAAGTACAACTATCACAAAGATACTCATTACCAACAGCACGGTGCAAGGGAATACCCGGATGACCATAAGCTTTGAGAGTTACGCGACAATAAGGACAAGTAATAGCCTGATTATCTACGAGTTGATGACAGCGAGGACAAGATACAGTAGCCACAACTTCAGCGTCAACTAAGTAAACATTCTGATTGTAGCGATTTATGAGATAAAGTTTAGTAAGAATTTTTGCGTAAATGTATAGTTTTTCTACTACTTAATAATATAAAAGCTTGGTCTAGTCTCTCATTCTTAAAAAGATGATTTCTCCGGATGAGTCAATATAAAAACCGAAGAAGATTTTATATTGAGTTTATCTGTGAAAATTTATGGAAATGCCCCAGCGCGTATCAATTCGCTACAAAGATGCGTCTTATAATACTAGTGAAATCCGCTTGAAAACTTTGAGGTTAGCCTTTCAATTGTGGGAAGAAGAAACTAAACCCAGAAAAACAGAGTTATATGAATTTATCTCGTCTTGTTTAAAACAAATCGATCGTCAAGACCGATTTATGATTTCTCTATTATTTGTGGAATTAGCAGATACAATCCGCGATTCGGCTTTAGAAAGGGGAATGAAAGAAGTATTAATCAAAACCTCTTTTCGAGAATTTGCTTGTGCGTTAGCAGATTTTGAAGAGAAGACAAAATAAAATGTAGGTTGTTTGATTTGGTGAATATACAGCAGTCAAAATAGCAAGAAAAAATAAAAGCTGACAATTAGTCAAACTGGTTTTAAGTTTAAATTATCTGGGAACGACTGCAATAATTTAATAATTTTTTGTCATGTTTAAAAATTAGCGATCGCTATCTTTGTAGGGACATTCCACAAAATCGCATGGCTCCTTTTTATCTCGTTTCAAACTTTCTTCTAAAGCTTGAATTTGTTCGCGACGAGCTTCTAATTCTAAAGAACGTCGGGCTAAATCTTGATTTTGTAAAGTCAAGGTTTGTCGCCAATGTTCTGCTCTTTCTGCTTCTTGTTGTAAAAAATCTGGGCTAACACCTGTAGATAGGTAGGCTTGGACTAAATGTAGTACCCAGTTGGTAGCATCTTCTAATCTTTCGATGTCTCCGGTAGCGGAAAGTTCTACTAACACCAGCAATCTTTCGCTCATGGTGTTGCCTTTACCTAAAAGAATGACCGCCTCTTCTGGGATAATTGACCAAATATGCTCGGCTTCCTCTCGTGCTAATAAGCGCAATTGGTACTGTTCTAAAAATTCGTTTTTGTGTACTTGGGCTAAATATCGCATGGCTGTCGCTATTTTTCTGGAACTGCTTTGCAGAAAGCTTCAATGTCTTCCAATCTTCAGGATTTTCAAGAAGTAATGGGTAACTATGTCTAATTTACCCATTACTGCTTGCAGTTATACTAAACCACGTAGGCGGTCGCGTAAAATTTCCGCTTGTTTTTGCGCCTCTGCTAAAGCATCTCGCGCAGTTTGAACTACATCTTTTGGTGCTTTATCAACAAAGTTAGGGTTGCTTAATCTGCTAGTGAGAGATTGAGCTTCGGCTTCGGCTTTGCTGAGGCTTTTTTCTAGCTTGGCGCGCACTGCTTCAATATCCACTACACCCTTGAGGGGAATGACAACTTGGATTGTACCCACAACACCAGCAATGGAATTTTCGGCTGATTCAGGCTGTGGTGTTGCTTGTGGCGCTTGTTTTGTTGTGGGTGGGAATAACTTTGTCCACAACTGTTTTCTCGCTGACGCTGAGAGTAAATAGCGACTAGCAAACCAAGCTGTGTAACCTAAACCGACAATTTCAAAGAAGGTTCCAAAGATAGGAACTTCATCAATTGCATAACCAACAGTGTAAGCCAACCGAGTAAACACAATCGCCACAATAATTAAGCCTATGGTTTTTAAACCCCTAACAGATTCTTTAGGAGTAACTGTAGCCTGATTAGACTTATCCGCAATGGTTAAAGTCTCCACCTTAGCCAAATCTTTAATATAAGCTTGTCCCAAAGTCAAGATTTGACGTTCTGTTGGGTTTTCACTTTGAAAGTTTACCGTGACTTTCGCCCCTGGCTTAATTTCGGCTTCGGCGCGTAAATTGCGAATAGTGCGGATGGTATCAATCAAAAGCTCAAACTGAGTCTCAATTTCTGGCGCTATCTGCTGCGTATTCAGTTGGGGATAGGTTTGTAAGGATATAGTTTGGGGGGAATCTGCTGGTTGTTGGGTGAGAGTTTGCCAAATTTCCTCGGTAATATGAGGCATAAAAGGATGAAGCAGTTTTAAAATTCCTTCTAAAACATGAGCGAGGATTTGTTGTGCTACTCGTCGCGATGCGGGATCTGCATCTTTTTGCAGGCGAGATTTCACTAGTTCAATATACCAGTCGCAAAAGTCACCCCAAATAAATTCATACAATCCTTTTGCTGCTTCACCTAAACCATAATTATCGATGTAATTACTGGTTTGTTTAATTACTTGATGGTAGCGCGAAAGAATCCAGCGATCGCATAATTCGGTGGCGATGGGTTCACCTAATTGCTGCGGTGTTTGTCCGTCCAGATTCATCATTACAAACCGCGCCGCATTCCACAACTTATTGGCAAAGTTGCGGGAAGCTTCCACCGATGGCGATTCATCCTTTTTGCGGTCATATTCCAAGCGGATATCTTGACCTGCACCGACGACTTCCTTAACTAAGGTATAACGTAGGGCATCAGTGCCATATTTATCTATTAATAATAGGGGGTCAATGCCATTACCTTTGGTCTTCGACATTTTTTGACCTTTTTCATCCAAAACTAACCCGTGGATGTAAACGTCTTTAAATGGCATTTGTCCGGTAAAATGACCCGCCATCATCGTCATTCTCGCTACCCAGAAAAAGATAATGTCAAAACCTGTGACTAAGGTAGTCGTAGGGTAATAAGTTGCTAAATCCTGGGTTTGTTGCGGCCAGCCTAATGTAGAAAACGGCCACAATCCGGAAGAAAACCAAGTATCTAATACATCTGGGTCTTGCTCAAGCTGGACATTTTCACCAAATTGTGCTTTGGCTTTCTCCCATGCTTCATCAGCATTTTTGGCGACGACAAACGGTGTATTATCAGCAATTTGTCCCCCTGTCTCGCTGACAGCGTACCAAGCCGGGATTTGATGACCCCACCACAATTGACGAGAAATACACCAATCTTTGAGCTTGACTAGCCAATCGCGATAAACCTTAGTCCAGCGTTGGGGGACAAAATCGGGAGAATTTTTCTGGTCGAGGAATTCCAGCGCCCGGTCAGCTAAGGGGCGAATTTTCACAAACCACTGAGTAGATAGTAACGGTTCGATGGGGACTTTTCCGCGATCGCTATAAGGAACAGTATGCTTATAATCTTCTACTTTGACTAAAAAGCCATCTGCCTCTAGGCGGGCAATCACATTCTTTCGCGCCACAAAGCGGTCTTGTCCTTGAAACTCACCCGCATTTGCGTTGAGAGTACCATCTTTATTCAGGATATTAATAAACGGCAAATTGTGACGCTTACCCATTTCAAAATCATTGGGGTCATGGGCGGGAGTCACCTTGACGCAACCAGTACCAAAAGTTGGATCGACAAATTCATCGCCAATAATCGGGATTTCCCGTTGTGTAATTGGCAGAGTTACTGTCTTACCAATTAAATGCTTGTATCTCTCATCACTGGGGTTAACAGCTACCCCAGTATCGCCAAGCATCGTTTCTGGGCGAGTTGTCGCTACTTCCACATAACCAGACCCATCGCTGAGGGGATAGCGGAAGTGCCAGAGATTACCATTAACTTCTTGGTTTTCTACTTCCACATCCGACACCGCCGACTGAGAAGCAGGACACCAGTTAACTAAATATTCACCGCGATAAATTAAGCCTTCCTCATACAGGCGAGTAAACGCTTCCACCACAGCTTGTGATAAACCCTCATCCAGGGTAAACCTTTCCCGCGACCAATCCACCGACACACCCAAGCGGCGCAGCTGATTGACAATAAATCCGCCGGATTCCGCCTTCCACTGTTTAGCGCGTTCTAAAAATTGTTCGCGCCCCAACTCGTAGCGAGTTTTACCCTCAGTTTTGAGTTGCTTTTCCAGCATGGTATGTACAGCGATGCTGGCGTGGTCGGTTCCGGGTAGCCATAAAGTGTTGCGTCCCTGCATCCGGTGGTAACGCACCAGCACATCAATTAACGCGCTTTCAAAGGCGTGTCCCATGTGCAAACTACCGGTGACGTTTGGTGGGGGGATGACAACACAGTAAGGTTCGCCGCCGTGATTGGGGTCAGCTTTGTAAATTTGGTTTTCTTCCCAGAATTTTTGCCATTTGGCTTCTGTGGAGAAGGGTTCGTAGAGACTTGGGAGATTAGGTATAGTTGCGGTCATGCGGGGAAAAATAGGTTTGGAAGGACTCTAATAAATTTTGCCACAGGGTTGGAGAGGGATTTATGGATATAAACCGCCAAGACGCCAAGGACGCCAAGAGAAGAGAGCCAAGTCAGGAATTGGACAGGCTAGTTTATGCTGTGATTGGGGCGGCGATTGAGGTACATCGGGTATTAGGGCCAGGGTTTTTGGAGGAGGTATATAAGCAAGCGTTGATTATAGAATTTTTAGCCCGTGGAATACCTTATGAATGCGAGAAGTCGGTAACAGTTACTTACAAAGGACAGGAAGTAGGTACAAGTAGATTAGATTTTTTCGTTGCTAATTGCCTAATTGTGGAATTGAAATCTGTCCAGAATTTAGCCCCAATCCATGAAGCAAAAGTACTCTCATACCTCAAAATTACTAACTCTCCCCTCGCCCTCCTCATAAACTTTAACGTCCATCTCCTCAAAGACGGCATCAAACGTATTATCCTATCTTCTTAATCTTCTCTTGGCGCTCTTGGCGTCTTGGCGGTTCAATAATTCCATGAAAACCCCCTCCCCCTGGACATACATCCCCACCCTCTACTTCGCTGAAGGCGTCCCCAACGTTCTCATCAGCAGCGTTTCCGTCATCTTCTACAAAAAACTCGGCATCGACAACGACCAAATCACCGCTTGGACAAGCTTTCTCTACCTCCCCTGGGTACTAAAAATGTTTTGGGGGCCATTTGTCGATATTTACGCCACCAAAAGAACATGGATACTTGTCACCCAATTTGCCATGTTTTGCTGCTTAACTTTAGTCGCCTTATCCTTACAACTGCCAAATTTTTTTTTCATCTCCTTAGCAGCCTTAACAGTCGGCGCATTTATTTCTGCCACCTATGATATAGCTACCGATGGCTATTACATGTTGGCATTAAGTCCCGAACAACAAGCTTTTTTTGTAGGTATTCGCTCGCTGTTTTATCGCATTGCTGTATTATTTGGTAGCGGCTTGTTAGTCGTTTTAGCTGGACGCTTAGAAACCACACTCAATAATATTCCTTTAAGTTGGGCGATCGCGATCGGATTTTCCGCCGTCATTTTTGCAATTCTGTTTATTTTTCACCGCTTCGTTTTACCTTGGCCGGAATCAGATATTCCCAGACAAACACAAGCCCAAGCTGAAAAAATCCCTTTTTTAGATATTATCCAAACCTATTTTCGTCAAGAAAAAATATTAGCAATTTTAGCATTTATTTTACTTTACCGATTCGGTGAAGCCATGCTTGTCAAAGTAGCCTCGTTATTTCTCTTAGACAAATTAGAGAAAGGTGGGTTGGCTATTTCTACAGAACAAGTTGGACTAATTTACGGAACATTTGGCGTACTCTCTCTAATTATTGGTGGCATTTTAGGTGGACTTTTAATTTCCCGCTATGGCTTAAAAAAATGTCTGTTTCCAATGGCGTTAGCATTAAATTTACCGGACATATTTTATGTATATCTCGCCTATGCTAAACCATCGCTCACCTTAGTTTATCCCCTAGTTTCCTTAGAACAATTTGGTTATGGACTAGGTTTTACAGCCTTTAGCGTATATTTAATGTATATCTGCCAAGGCGAATATAAAACCTCTCATTACGCCATATCTACGGGACTGATGGCTTTAGGTTTGATGTTACCGGGGGCAATTAGCGGTACAATTCAACAAGCAGTGGGATATCCATTATTTTTTATTTTGGTCTGTTTGCTGACGATTCCCGGAATGATTACTATCTTTTTCATTCCCTTACAAGAATCAGTCAAACCTCCCACCAATTAAAAGAAAAAAAGCAAGGCAGATAAGACTTACGCACACTCTATAACTTCTTGGCGTTCTTGGCGTCTTGGCGGTTCAATACATTAATGTTTTTGATAATTCTTGCGTAAGTTCTGTTATGATAACTTCTGCCCTCTGCCCTCTGCCTTTCTTCAACCAATAAAATAGCGAATTTTGAATTTATCCATGAATTACGTTTTAGGAATTGATGGCGGCGGTAGCAAAACCGTTTGTGTTTTGATGGATGAAAATCGCCAAGTTGTGAGTCGGGGTGAAGCTGGCGCATCTAATTATCAAAGTATCGGTATTGATACAGCTAAACAATCAATTGAATTTGCTATCATGGCGGCAACAGATAAAGCCGTAAATATTACTAAGCCGATAAAAATTAGTGCAATTTGTTTAGGTTTAGCTGGTGTAGGACGTAAAGAAGATATTGAAGTTATCAAAAGTGTAGTTAAAGACTTACAAAATAGTCAATTACTGCCAATAAACTGGGCATTACCTACAACTAATATTTTGATTTGTCACGATGCTTTAATTGCGTTAGTTGGCGGTACTGGTAATAGCGTGGGAATTGTCACAGCCGCAGGTACCGGTTCGATAATTTTTGGACGCAATCATCAGGGAATAACTAAGCGCGTTGGCGGTTGGGGATATATTTTAGGTGATGAAGGTAGCGCTTATAGAATTGCGATCGCGGGCGTGCAAGCTGCATTAAAAGCTTACGATGGTAGCGGAATGCCCACTAGTTTGATAGATATTTTTAAAGTGTATCTCGAATTATCTCATTTAGAAAATTTAGTAGAGTTAATCTATCGTCGGGGTTGGGGTGTGACGGAAATCGCCGCTTTAGCAGAAATTGTTGATTTAGCTGCTGCTTTAGGCGATCGCGTCGCTAATCAAATCATTGATGATGCCGTACAATATTTAGTTGTCGCTACCTCCACAGTTATCGACAAACTTTTTAGCGATCGCCCTGTTTTAGAAGTAGTGACTACGGGAAGTGTGTGGACTGGTAAAGCGAAAATGCATCAGAGGTTTACAGCTTCTCTCAATCAGAATTTTCCGGAAGTAAAAGTGATATTTCCCAAGCATGAACCTGCTTATGGTGCGGGTTTATTGGCGTTGCAGAAGTTAAGTAGGTAATAGAGATTTGAGCTAAAACAATAAGCATCTATATATTTACGAGTTTTTACTATAGTGACTGACCATTTGAGCCAGTTACGCTAAAAGTGTTGGTTTTATTCATACTCGTAAAACTATTGCTTTAAATACCTAAAAATATGGAATTTACTAAAAATATAAAAACTATTTTTCCTAGTAATACTTTTCACGTAATTGAAAGATATAAGAAAATACATCGTAACAATTCTAATGAACTCAAAACTTCAGAAGAATATAAAAATTTTATAGATTATGTACAAAAGCCATTTATATTCTTATGTGAATGTCTCTATGAAAATATAAATAAAGATTTAGCCAATAATAATTTTTATTACATAAACAAAGAAGGTTTAAAAGAAACAAATATTGCTTTATTAGTATCTCCTAATACATTTAGTATGAAAAAGTATATAGATAATTTTTCATTATTATATGTATCGATGAATGAAAAAGGGTTAGAAATTACTTTTGATGCATCTGAATTATTACTGAAAATAAATATTACCTTAGATAAGCTAGCTATTCAAAAAAAATTTGCTCAAATTCCGTCAACTATACTTTACAAAATATTTTATGAAGGTGGCTTTGCTTTAAGCTTTAATCAAAATATTGTAGATATATCTTTATCAAAATTAATTAATACATTTAATGATTGGTTTCAAGAAATAAGACCATTGTTTTTAATGTTGACAAATACTAATACCCGTCAGACGAAAGTCTATACATTAAATCAATATGTTGAAGAAACAGGGTTTTCTACAACAGAAATAAAACATTGGGTCAGTGCAATTAATCGCAAAGGTCAAGCAATTATATGTGGCTCTCCCGGTGTAGGAAAAACATTTATAGCTGAAAGGCTTGCTCAACACTTACTCAACGGTGGTTATGGTTTCTTAGAATTAGTACAATTTCACCCAGCATATACTTATGAAGACTTTATTCAAGGTATCCGTCCCCAAAGTAAAAACGGAAAATTAACATACCCGCTTGTTCCAGGACGCTTTTTAGAATTTTGCAAAAAAGCAGAATCTTATCAAGACACTTGTGTCCTGATCATAGACGAGATAAACCGTGCAAATTTAGCTCAAGTTTTTGGTGAATTAATGTATTTGCTAGAGTATCGCGATCAAGAAATTCCCTTAGCTGGTGGGAACACTTTACGCATACCAAAAAATGTCCGCATTATTGGCACAATGAATACAGCAGATAGGTCTATCGCCCTCATAGATCATGCATTACGTCGTCGTTTTGCATTCATTGAACTGCGCCCCAATTATGATGTATTGCGACGTTATCACCAAAAAACAGGTTTTGCAGTAGAGGGATTAATTAATATTTTACAGCAATTAAATCAAGTTATTGCCGATAAAAACTATGAAATTGGTATTTCATTCTTTTTAACAGATAACCTACGCGAAGATATTGAAGATATTTGGCGTATGGAAATAGAACCTTATTTAGAAGAATACTTTTTTAACCAGTCAGAGAAGGTAGAAAATTTTCACTGGGATAAAATTAAGCAAAATTTATGGATATAAACCCAGTCAAACACAGAATTATTGAAATAACAGAATATCAAGATAAGCTATTTAAATATCAAGATATACCAGACTCGGTAGGACAGAAATTATACGATCAATATAAAACGCAAATAGAGATAGAATTTCCTAGCTACAAAACAAGAAATCAGTGGCGGCTTAAATCTAAAGGATGGGTTGGTTATATTCCTGTAAATTCTGAGTTTGCTTTAAGAATAAATCCCAAAGTTCCTATCAAAAACCTTTTCGGAATGCTGGAATATGCCTATAATTTAAAAGATTTTCGCTTTCTTGATGGGTTGATGGCTTGCGAATCTCTGCAAGAATTTTATAATTATCTAGCTCATCTATTAGCCCAGAAAACTCTAGAAAGATGTCGTAAAGGATTATATCGTACTTACTTACCTAAAACAGCGCAGCTTGCCTATGTAAGAGGAAGGCTGGATATACAACAGGTAATTAAAAAGCCTTGGGATGCTAAACTTAAATGTCACTACGAAGAACATACTGCTGATATTGCAGAAAACCAAATTCTTGCTTGGACACTTTATATTATTGGTCATAGTACCTTGTGTTCAGATACAGTATCAACAACAGTAAGAAAAGCTTATCACGCTCTCCAAGGATTAGTAACGCTAAAACCTTATCGTGCAGAAGATTGTATCGGCAGACAATACAATCGCCTCAATGAAGACTATCAAATATTACATATTCTCTGCCGATTCTTTTTAGATAACAGTAGCCCAAGCCATGAGACAGGAAATCATAAAACCTTACCTTTTCTCATTGATATGGCACGTTTATATGAAATTTTTGTAGCAGAATGGCTGCATAAAAATGTACCAAAAGACTATGTTATTAAACAACAGTATCAAATAGAAGTTGGTCAAAATCGGCAATTTATTTTAGATATACTATTTTGCGATAGTGCTGGTAAACCATTAGCAGTTTTAGATACAAAATATAAAGCACCTGAAAAAGCTGCAAATAGTGATATTCATCAAATGATTAGCTACGCCAATACCACAAATTCTCAACAAGCTTTTTTGGTATATCCTATAGATTTAAAACAGCCACTCAATATTAAAAGTAACGATATTCAAGTTAGTAGTCTTACATTTTCTCTAGATGATAACCTCGATAGCGCAGGTCAAACCTTCTTAAATCAACTATTATCTAAGCTTTTCAGGTGAGTTTTTCTAACTCTTAAGCACAAAACCACAGTTTCTATCTGTTTTCTAGCTTTTTCAAGTTAGCCAATCATCGGAAAATCCCACAACCAAGCATGAAAATTTCTCTCCTCTAGCCCCTAGTCCCTATTTATTTTTAACGAACCGCAGAGGCGCAGAGAGCACAGAGAGCATATATGTTCGTCTTAAGGGTATTTGGGGAAGAATTAATTATATGTATTGTACCAAAATTGAGCGCACAATTTATACAAATATAAAGGCTGACAACTTTGGTTTAGCCTAAAAACTTTTGTGTGAATAATGCTTTGGGACTACTTATGACTAATCTTGAGCAGTAAATTTAGAACCCCCATGACGGCATCAGTAATATTTCTGAAAAAAAAGTTTCCCACTTTTGTAAAATGGTTCTCAATAGCTAAGTGGCAGTATATTTACTACGCTCTTGCAGCTTTTAATTTACTCACTGTTTCCACCAGCCTGTACCTTAACCACAAAATTATGAAAATTTATACTCACTCTATTGCTATCAATCATGAGTGGGCTGTGCGACTGGAAACATATTCTGAATTAGGTCAATTTTTAGCAGATCTTAATGCACCTGGAAATGATGTTTTTGATTCTCAAAACGTGGAGATGGAGTCTAAGAGATTAGCAATTGCTCAAGATAAGTTTGAGAAAAAATTTACCACTGTTAAGCAAGAGCTACAAACCCAAGTAGATCCAGCACAGATAGAAAACTTGCTTAAAGATTTGGATGCAGTACAAGTAGCTAGCACAGAAATGATAGCTGAAGCCAAACTCATCTTTTCCTATTTTCGCCAGAATCAGCCGGAAATAGCTGGTAAACGCATGGCGACGATGGATCGTAAATATCATAAAGTCAATAAAGCACTGGCAACTTTTCGGCGTAATGTGAGCCAGATTCAACAGCAGCTTTTGCAAGAAGAAAAGGTAGCAGCTAATGTATTTCGATATTATGAGTTTGCGATCGCAGGTGCAATGCTACTGATGGTTGCTAGCGTGACGTTTTATGGACATCAGCTAGCGCAAAAGATGAAATCTGATGCGCAAGAGAAAGAAAAGTCTATTACAGAATTACAGCAAGCAGAAGTTCGTTTGCGCGAACAAACCCAAGAGTTGCAACTTACCTTAGATAACCTCCAAAAAGCTCAGTTACAATTGGTGCAAAGTGAAAAAATGTCCAGTTTGGGAGAATTGGTAGCTGGCGTTGCTCACGAAATTAATAATCCAGTTAATTTTATTTACGGAAACTTGACTTATTTACAAGATTATGCAAATAGTCTTTTAGCTTTTATCCGACTTTACCAGAAGTTTTATCCCAAGGCTCCAGTAGAAATCGAAGCGGAAGCGGAAGAAATGGATTTGGAGTTTTTGCAGCAAGATTTAGTAAAAATCCTAAATTCGATGAAAATAGGAACCGATCGCATTCGTGAGATTGTGTTATCGCTACGTAATTTCTCACGCATGGATGAAGCCGATTTTAAAACAGTGGATATTCATGAAGGTATCGATAGCACGCTGCTAATTTTACAACATCGCCTGAAAGCGCGATCGCCTTATCCAGCAATTGAAATCATTAAGGACTATGGTAAGTTACCCCAAGTTGAGTGCTATGCTGGACAACTCAATCAAGTGTTTATGAATATTTTATCCAATGCCATCGATGCAATGGAAGAACAAAATAGTCAGCGCACAGTTGCAGAGATTAAAGCCAAACCCAGCCAGATTACCATTCGCACATCAGTTATTGAGAGTCAGTGGGTAGAAATTGCGATCGCTGATAACGGCGTTGGTATTCCCGAAAATATTCAGCAACGCATCTTCGATCCTTTCTTTACAACCAAGCCTGTAGGAAAAGGTACAGGTATGGGTATGTCTATTAGTTATCAAATTATTACAGAAAAACATCGTGGTAAGCTCACTTGTTTTTCTACCCTGGGAGAAGGAACAGAGTTTATCATTCAAATTCCCATTCACCAACAAGTGCAAAAATAATCTCTATTTTTTCTGTTCCCTATTATTTTTTCTGACAATAATTTCCTAGATAGCATTTTATGCTACACTCGTATTACAAAAGAATTCACGAGAGGCAAAAAATGAACCACCTGGACTTCTCAAGCCGGATTTGACGAACCCGGCTAATGGAACTCACGCCATTAATCTTATCGTCTACCAAATAGCCGAAGTTCTGCAAGCATCCGGTTATCCCGAACCAACAATCTGGCGTTCCTCTCCCATCACCACGATCGCCAATAACTACGATAAACTGTATATTCCTCAAGAAAGTTTATCCCGTTCCCCCAAATACACCCGTTACCTCAGCGACGGTAGACTACTGAGAACTCACACCACTGTTATCATGCCAGAGTTACTTCCTCACTTACAGGGGGAACAACTCATTCTCCATCCCGGTATTTGTTACCGTCGGGATGTGGTAGATAAACGTCATGTTGGCGAACCTCATCAAATGGATGTATGGTTAATTAGCCAACAGCAAAAATTAGCTAGAGAAGCTTTAATTCAGTTAATTACTGTTATTATCAACGCGATTATTCCCGGTGTTTCCTATCGCTTAAACGAAACATCACACCCATATACCTGCAATGGTTTAGAAATTGAAGTATTAGTTAATGGTAACTGGATTGAAATAGGAGAATGCGGAGAAATTCACCCGAATTTACTCAAAACAGGGTATACAGGTTTAGCATCTGGCTGGGGATTAGATCGTTTAGTGATGTTAGTAAAAGGGATAGATGACATTCGCTTGCTACGAAGCACCCATCCCCCAATAGCTGCCCAGATGACGAACCTGGAAACCTATATTCAGGTATCTAATAAACCAAGTATCAGCCGAGATATGTCTATTGTCACCGGGATAGATACTGATTTAGAAGATATTTGTGAACAGATACTACAAGTGTTAGGAAATGAAGCAGAAATATTAGAATCTGTGGAAATATTAAGCGAAACTTGTTACCAGCAACTTCCACAAACAGCAAGAAAACGTTTAGGTATCCAACCTCATCAAAAAAATTTGCTTGTGCGAATGACACTGAGGAGTCTTTACGCATCTATTACTAACCAAACTGCAAATAATCTTCGAGATTTGGTTTATCAATGAATTCATCAAGGCGATTAATTTATTAGTCGTCTCTGTTTTTTCCTCTGCGCTCTCTGTGTCCTCTGCGGTTAATAAAATGATCTAACCACAGAGGCGCAGAGAACACAGAGAGAAGAGAATACGCACAAAGTTAGCAAAAAGCTTCATTTTTTAAACCGCCTTCGCGTAGCGTCTCGCAGAGAAGACGCCAAGAACGCCAAGAATTTTTAGAATGTGCGTAAGTCTTAGAGAAAAGAAAACAGATACATAGCAATCTGTTTAGGAGTTACAAACATCTATCTTCCTTGTCCCCCTTGTCTCCCTTGTCTCCCTTGTCCCATCGCCAAAAGCGCTGTCCCATAGGCTGCTTCTGTCTGTGCTGATGAAACTACAGGAACTTGCAAATATCTTCCGCGAATCGCAGTCCAAGTATTATTCGCTGCACCACCACCAGCCGTATAAACGCGCTGTAACTTATCTGCGCCCATTTGCTGTAACAATTCATACCCTCTTGTTTCTATGCGGGCAATACTTTCTAATAACCCATGTAAAAATTCTCTGGGATCATCTGGGCGTGGTTCTAAACGTGGGGGTAAATGGGGATCGTTAATCGGAAAGCGATCGCCTGGTTTTAACAAGGGATAATAATCTAACTCGCTGGCTGTATTGGCATCAATCTCCCGACTCAAGCTTTCTAACTCAGCATTTGTAAAAAATTCCCGCAAAACTGCACCGCCAGTATTAGAAGCGCCGCCAGTTAGCCACAAATCGCCTAGACGATGGCTGTAAATTCCATATCGCGCATCTTCAACGCGAGTGCGACTCAAGAGTTTTAATACCAATGTTGAACCCAAGGAAGTTACCGCTTCCCCCGGCGATTTTGCGCCACTGGCGAGAAAAGCCGCAATACTATCTGTCGTTCCCGCACAAACTAAACAATCTTGGCGTAAACCAAATTTAGCGGTGATTTCTGGGCGTAATTCAGCAATAGGTGTACCTGGGGGTAAAACTTGCGGTAACTCAATCGGGATTTGCAAATTTTCTAGCCATTGTGGGTATTTTAACTCTTCTACGTCGTAACCCAGTTTTAGGGCGTTATGGTAATCGCTAATACCTAAGCTTCCATGCAGCAGAAATGCGAGCCAATCCGCTTGATGCAGGAAATATCTAGCTTGGCTGAATGTTGATAACTGTGACATCCACAGAAGTTTGGCGAGGCTAGAAGTAGCGCTGACTACCGTATGATTTTCCGGCGCGAAGCTTTTCAACTGTTCTAACATCACCGATCCCCGTGGATCGTTATACAGCAAGGGCGCGTCTACAGGCTTACCAGTCGCGTCTGTTAACAAAACAGTGGAGGAAGTTCCATTAATAGCGATCGCTTTAATTTCTCGCCGCAGTGGTTCGGGAATCGCCTCTAAAAGCCCCCATAAAGCTTTTTGCCATACATCTAGCCAATCAGGGGAATTTTCCCAAGGAAACCGCATTTCTGCCTGGATACTAGCCGCAGCGTCAATGATAATCGCCCTAGCGCCAGATGTCCCAAAATCGATCCCCAGAAAAAAATCCATAGATTGATATATTTTCTTTAAAAAGAATAACGAATCACTACTGAGCGATCGCGGCTTTTGTTGCATCTTGTAACAAGATGTTCCCCTAACCTCGCAAAACAGTGAAAAGTAGTAAACGAACTAATTTAAAATGCATTGAGTTTAGGAGGTTTCCAACCATGCCTATATCCAACAGTCTCTTGTTTGCTGTGACATCTCTCTCAGATACTCAAGTGTACATCGCTTTGGTCGTAGCCTTGATTCCAGGCGTTTTGGCTTGGCGTTTAGCTACAGAACTTTACAAATAAGCCAGAGTGTGACACAGTTGTTGGGCTAAGAAGCCTGGCATGAGTGAGTAACCAAAATCGACACTTTTTGCTTCAGGCGAGTAAGTGTTGATCTCCGGATACTTACGTATGCCAGGTTTCTTTTTTTGCAAAAATACACCTGTAGCAATTTGCAAAAAATGAAGTAATATGGCAGCTAAATCAAGCCGTAATTATAATAAGTAGGCTTTTATTACCAATTTGCACCAAGAATGCAACAGATACGCAGTGGTAAACCCTTGCGTTCTCTAGCTTTCATAAGCTTGAATTCTAAATTTTGAATTTTGAATTTTGAATTTTGAATTGGTATCACGCTGTTCTGCTTGAAGTTGTGAGGTCTTTTTTACCATCATGAACGCTATTCAACCATCAAGTCTGCCGATACAACCGATCCAGAAACGCCGGGTTACACCTCGCCCCAAGCGTCATTTGCGTCAGCGATCGCATCAAGTCATGGCTATAGAAGCAACCGCTAAAATAGCAGTGAATTTGGCAATATCCGCAGCAGCAGTTTCCGCCCTGATGCAACTTTTGCCCTATCACTGGTTACAGCAAGATAAATTGCGAGAAATGCGGACTGAACTTAAGCAGATGGAAGGGCGTGTCAATGCTTTACAAGCAAAATTTAATCGCAACTTCGATCCCTCCCAGGCGAAATCTATTATGCAACAACAAAGCTACCGAGTTGACCCGTCTCAGCGTCAAATCGTCATTATGAATCCAGATGAAACAGAAGCTACTAGTCAATCTGAGTCATCACCATAAACTACCAGTCAACAGTCAACAGTCAACAGTCAACAGTCAACAGGATGATATTTCGGTTATAGTTATTGTCGCCAAGCTACACTAATTAACATTTATTCGCAATTAGTTATACAGGGTCGCTATACTCTACTCATAATTTAGATTTACCAGTCCCAAGCAGGACTAACTTAAAGAATCAGGATGTTCAGGAGATAGCAGTTCGTTTAACCAATTTTCTAATTGTCTGCGCAAGCGCCAACCAGGAGCATCTTTTCGTTGGGGGAGTTGAGTTAAAGCACGACGATAATCAGCGATCGCACAATTCCAATCGCCCCAAAGATGATAAGTTCTACCTCTCTCAGCCCAGATATGACCTTCTAGCTGCCCAAAAAGCAGGGCGACATCAAAATTCTCAATTGCTTCCTCATATTGCCCTAATTCGCGCCAGGTGATGCCTCTATTTATGCGTGCCCGGACATGGCTAGGATTTAAATCAATCGCCCGATCGTAATCAGCGATCGCTGCGGCTAATTTGCCACAAGCAGCGTAGTAGTTGGCGCGGTTATTATAAGCACTAGCCAGACTCGGATTAATTTGTAGTGCTGTATTGTAGTCACAAAAAGCCTTTTGGGTTTCGCCGCTTTGAAAGTAAATTAGCCCCCGGTTGTTATAATCAATAGCGTTTTGCGGGTGACGGCGGATCAGTTGGCTTAAAAGCGCGATCGCTTGACTATAATCACCTTTCTGCGCCAATCTCAAAGCACATGAGCGTAAATCGCTATCTTCTAGATCTAAATCATCTCTAAAATTTTTTGTGTTATTTGATACTAAATCGCATAAGTTGTTTTGCTTATCTCCAAAAGCTAGATAGGAGTTATTACTCATACTGTCCTGCCGTATATACTTGGTTTTTGAAATCAAAATATAGTTATTATTGTGCTGCTAGTTGGTCGGATATGTCAGTTCTTAGGGTGTCTATAATTACTTAATAATTACAACCACAGCCATAGAAAAACTTTATCTCATACAAACAATTAACGATCCAATCTCATCATAGATACCTCATCCCCAGGTTAAATTCCAGAAAAAGCAAATATCAATCTCCCAGAGTAGTCAAGTAGTAAGAGCGACAACTTGGTAGAATGCGAACAAGCCGTTGATGAGATATAACGCAGCGCACCCAGGAACAAGGCAATGCTCAGAATGGGTAACCCTGTTTTCCTGTTGGAGCAATTATTCTCAAGCAAATGATGAAAAACGTCAATAAAAACAACAATTCAGGTGCGAATATCTTAGCTTGAGATATGAGGTTGATCCCCGTTGCCTTGTCTCTTTATAGATTCGCATCTAACGGTTCCATCTGCTAGTTCCTTAATCTGACTTTTAAGTTTTGAGAAAATTTTCTTATGACAGTTGCAATTTCTTACCCTGAGTCTCCCGATTTAACTGCTGACGATTACATTGTGCTAGGCTTGGCGACATGCTTTGTGAAGGAAGATGGCGAAATTCATCAAGTCGAAGTCATTGAACCCATACCCTCAGCAGCTTTAGAAGCAATTATGAAAGGAATTCCCACTTCGTATAAATTTGCTTTAGCCACAAATTTAGGCTCTATCCTGAATGGGGATCAACTCTCAACACCAACAAACTTTCCCGAATCGGCTCAATTTGCAGATGAGTTTGTCACCCGACTATTTGCAGCAGCACGTACCTATAAGCGCCGTGAAGTGACAAAATCTCTCATTCCCTTGGGTACAACCTACACAGAGTTAAATTACTCTATTGAACGCAAGCGCGTGTTAAATGCTGCTAGGGTCGTGACTAAGGATGATAACGTTAAACAACATTCCCACACTCATAAAGTTCTGTAACATTTAATCAATTTTATTATATCCCCGACTTCTTCAAGAAATCGGGGATCTTGCAGAGTCAAATTTATTGTTGAAATTTATTATTGCAAATTTATGAAAAATTTTGATGTAGTAGTTGTTGGTGCAGGCCCGGCTGGGGGACACTGTGCGCGATTATTAGCAAAAGCTGGGCGTAAAGTGTTACTAGTAGAACGATATACCAACTTTTCGGTGAATAGCTTTTCTAGCGCTGGAACTCCTATAGAAACATTAGCGAAATTTGATTTACCTGATGAGGTTATCGGGAGTTATTGGCGAGGAATTAAAATTGTTACCACTAATTTAAATGAAACTTGGGATGCAGCAAAATCTCTCGGTGCAGTTTTGGACTTTACTAAATTGCGAGAATTCTTAGCCAATGAAGTCAAAGCCAACGGTGGAGAGGTTTGGCTGGGTTATCTTTACCTCAGAAAAGAAGAGTTAGAAGAGCAAACTATTCTCGTTTTTAAATCTAAAAAAGAAGGAGAAGTTAAAGTTGCAGCAAACGTTGTAGTTGATGCAACTGGCCCAGCAAGAGCAGTTATTTATAATAAAGGCGAAACTCAACCTATATTCCATAGCGGTACGGGAATTGAGTACCTTTTAGAAGTGGAACCAGAAGATTATGAAAAACACCGCGATCGCTTAACTTTTTTCCTGGGACATAAATGGATGCCTAAAGGTTATTCTTGGATATTTCCTATGGAGAATTATAAGTTAAAAGTAGGTGCAGGATTATTAAATTCTAAACATCAATATATTCAAAAGTTAGAACCAATAAAATATTATATTGAACTAATTATTAAAGATTATATTCAACCCAAAAGCTATCAAATTCTGGAAATTCATGGCGCAACCCTCAAATATAGCCAGGGATTGCAAGATAAGTATTACAACAATAATATTATTGCCATAGGTGATGCCGTTTCTACAGTTAACTTTCTAGGCGGAGAAGGCATTAGACATGGTATGTTAAGCGCTGAAGTAGCTGTTAAATATATTAATAAATATTTAGATAATCAATCCTCAGATTTTCAAGATTATCAAAAAGAAATGTACAAAATATTTTATAAAAAATGGCTAATTTCTGAAAAGCTAGGACTCAAGAAATATTTATTAGATAGCGACACGATAGTAGATAAGTCAATTAGCTATTTAAAATTTTTGAATATTCATGAAATCATGGATTTACTGTTTAACTACAAATTTGAGAAATTCTCGAAAATATTTGTCGTGAGATTAGCAGTAAAAAGTATGGAATTTTTACGCAACAGCTTTAGTTTTAAAAAATCCTAATTTACTATACTATAGATCCCCGACTTCTTTAAGAAGTCGGGGATCTGTAGGGGATGTGTAAAAAGTTAAAGCATAAAATCAAGATGATTCAACGATAATTTGTAAATTGCAAAGCTACAGGTAAATCTTCTTGTTTCAAGCGTTGAATTACAGCTTGCAATTCATCTTTAGATTTAGCAGTTACCCGCACAGCATCACCTTGAATCGAAGCTTGAACTTTTTTAAATTCATCTCGAATCAATTTAGAAATTTGTTTGGCGGTATCTTGACTGATACCTTTTTTAAGTTTGATTTCTTGGCGCACGCGGTTACCACTAGCGGATTCAACTTTGCCAAAATCAAAAATTTTCTGAGAAAGATTTCGTTTAGCAGCTTTTTCTCGCAGAATACCGTGTACAGAATCTAAAGTAAACTCACTGTCAGTATTAACGTCAATACTTTCCTCGCCTAACTCAACAGTAGTCGCAGTATCTTTGAGATCGTAACGGCCTTTGATTTCTCGTACAACTTGATCGACAGCATTGACCATTTCTTGTCGGTCAAAGTCACTCACAATGTCAAAGGAATAATTAGAAGCCATAGCGCAGCGTTGAATTTTTATTGTTGGATTTGAAATAGGGATGGGGGATGGGTAAATCGGTAATTACTAGCCTATCCTCTATTCCTCCTTTGCGATCGCCTAAAAAAGCGCAGCAAAATAGGCGGATGTCATTACGTCATCAACCAAATCCATAAAATACCATTAATTGTCGTTTATGGGCAATTAGCGAAACCTATCACCCATAAACCATCTGTAGTTTTGCTTTAGTAACTAAACTCATGCCGACCCAGCCTCACGCTAGTCAAAGTAGAAAAGCGTCACCACTTTTCTTTGTTCTTCTGCATCTTTACAAGTTTGCAGCAGAGTGCGACTGTCGTGAAACGCAAAGCAAATAAGTTGCTGACAACGAGAAACAATCTCTTTGTTGCAAATGTAACTCGCTTCAGCAAGGGACAGATTATCGTTACTTGGATTTTCTACCAGGTGCATTACCAGTTCTAGCTGCTGACGCGATTCATTGGGCTGGCGTTCTAAGCTTTGGGGTAGAATCACCGTCAACAAATTAGGATCAGCCCGCATTGCGCCTTTAATCGCGGCAGAATTGGTACCTGTAGCTCCAGAAGTGATCACCCGGTTGCCTGATAAAACCAAGGCATAGGTCATCATTTCAATAAGATTTTGGTGCGTAATGGGAACGTGACGGGAACCCAGCAAGGCAATTCGTTTAGAACCTGTTTGCTGGATTGTCGCCAGTTCTTGCGCTAATGTATCGAGGTTAATAAGGTCTATTGACTGACTCAAAGATGGACATCATGAGATGAAACGACCAAGATATTTTACCAAACAGCGTGTAAGTGCGAAGCTTACTTCAGTTAGATATTGTTAATTGTCAGTTGTCAGTTGTCAGTTGTCAGTTGTCAGTTGTCAGTTGTCAGTTGTCTTAGGGAACTCCAAAAAATAAATTATTCCGTTAAACGTTGACGGTTGACGGTTGACGGTTGACGGTTAACTGTGAACAGTCAACCGTCAACAGTAAACAATAGTAATGGAATATTTTTTTACTTGGAAGTCCCTTAGTCCCCCTTGTCCCCCTTGTCCCCCTTGTCCCCCTTGTCCCCCTTGTCCCCCTTGTCTCCCTTGTCCTCCTTGTCCTCCTTGTCCCCCTGCTGCCCTCAGGCTGGCTAAGGTAAGGCGGCGGCTGGACTTAAGCCGAGTTTAGATAACAGGCGTTCTAGGTCAAAATGCTCGCTCATTAACTGACGAATGTACTCTACCTTGATTGGTTCGTGGACGCGCACTTGTCCGAAGGTGCGATCGACAATTTCTACTGTGGTGAGGGTATCTAAATCAACGGATAAAATGGGAATTTCTAGTTCCTCAGCACGATTGAGGATAAACGCAGGCGGTGGTAGTTGTCCTGTTAAAATCAGGCATTGGGTAGAAGTTTCTAGGGCTGCTTGCTGAATTTCGACGCGATCGCCTCCGGTGACTACTGCCATATTTCGGCGTTTGCGGAAGTACTTAACAGCAGAATTTACATTCATCGCCCCAATGGCTAAACTTTCCACCATTAAATCTAAGCGATCGCTACGACAGAGAACTTCGGCTTTTAGCTGCTTCACTAGTTCGCCAACGCTGACGCTGCGGAGTAAGTCGCTTTTTGGTAGCATGGCTAACACAGGAATGCCTTGCTGCTCTAAGAACGGCCGCAATATATTTCTGGCAGATTCTAATTTTTCGTTAGGAATATCATTCATCACAACGCCGATTAAGCGATCGCCTATACGTTGCTTGGCAGATAATAGAGGTTCAACTGAAAGCAAAGATTTGTAGCGTGCTACTAACAATACACTTGCGTCTAGTACTTCAGCTACTTGTGGCAAAGATAAGTTAAATAACTTACCTTCTTCTAAATCTCCAGGCCCTTCTAGCAACACCAAATCCCCCCTAGATACGGGCAAATATTGCTGGATTAAGGACTGTTGATAATCAATTTTATCTTCGCCAAGCAAGCGTTTTTGCACAGTTACTTCATCCAAAGCCAACATTGTCGGTGTCACCCGATTTTCGCTCAAGTTAAGGCTATGGGCAATGAACTGGACATCTTCCTCAAAAACCTTACCCACAGATACATTAAAAGTTGTACCTAAAGGTTTGCCGTAGGAGATATCCAGTCCTGTTTGCTTTAACTGATGAGACAAACCCAAAACTGTAGCCGATTTACCGCTATAAGTCTCAGTCGATCCGATCAGCAAATATTTCGCGGATTTTGGCACACATGCACTCCTAAATTCAAAAGGAAGTAGAACCCAGCTTGGTGTTTTCTAATTTTAGGTCGAACAAGGGCGATCGCTGTTGTCAGCAACTTCATTTATTAGGAGTGATTGTCCAAATTTCCAGTACAAACAGTGGCTTAGAATCGAGCCTACTGTTAGCTAAATGACCATTAATATCTACAATTGGGCAATTGTCAGCCTGAGGTAGATTTACTCATCTACACGCAGCAATTTGCGATAGAAAGCTTGAGAAAAATCTGTCAGGCGATTGCGTTTATAGTTGTCCATCAATTCAATTAAAAAACTGACGAACTCAGAACTGGCGAGAATGATCTCGTAGCTGAGATCGGCGTCGCCATCAAACTGCATTCGGCAGCGAGTCAGGTCTGAAGGTAGACTAGCAACATTCCATGTGGCGACAAAGGGAATATTGTCACTGGCCTCAATTTTGCGATGTCCTTCTAAAACGCCTTTTTGGTACAGACTGATGGCATAGGGTAAGAAGTTACGCTTAGTACCTTGAATATAGGGTAAATAAACACTCGCTTGTTGGGCGCTGGCTGGTTGGAGTTGCTCAATAGACATTGTTAAATATGCCTCAAGTTATATAAAGGTCTGGGATTGTAGGGGTAGGGAACTCCTCACCACTACTTTTATCAAGGGATTAAGTAGGTTCCAATACTAAGTATTCCCAAAAAATTTTAGTTTACACATTTTCTTTTCGCTAACTAGAAAATGGGCATGGGGCATGGGGCATTGGGCATGGAAAGACATCGTGATTGGCTGTCTTGAAGTTAGGGAAGCGGGACAAGGAAGACAAGGAGGACAAGGGAGACAAGGGGGACAAATGACAAATGACAACTGACAACTGACAACTGACCAATAAAGTTACTGTTAAGAAATATGTGAATGTCGGGTACAATGGGGCTGCATTAGCTTGTAGGGAAGCTGAGAGCAATAACAATCAAAAATCTCTTCTATCTAGGGGTAGAGGCTGTTATTGTGAATTCTCTCAACAACTAGCTGTTGCTACTTGGCGATCGCTCTACCTAAACTAGAGTTGCTACTAAAGAGCAATTCTGCTGACTCGTAATTGAGTCAGACAAGGTAAGAAATTACTGCCAATCTTAGGACTAGCTCAAGGTTGTACAGTTTAGTGTTACCTGATTCTCAGCTTCTTTACAGGCGTAGAACAATAGTGGTTTTTGAATCAAGTAACCTATGCCAGCGAATTTCTGGCCCGAAGAAGATTCTAGTAATGAGCTTGCTCCGCTCAATTCTCTGTTGTCTGACCTTTCAGCCACTGAGGAGCTAGTAGTAGAGACAGAACCTTTGTTTCTACCATTCCGGTTTCAAGGACGCAGACGCAAAGCTGCTCTAGTTTTAACTCTAGTCTGGAGCATCACCATCGCTCTGCATTTAGTTTCCTGGGGTTTTTCATTCGTACTGGGATTAACCACTATTCTGGGTATTCACGCTTTGGAGGTGGTATTTGCCAGACCCCGCCGTCATCCTCAACGAATAGAGGGAGAATTACCTTCTGTATCTGTTTTAGTGTCAGCGAAGAATGAAGAAGCAGTAATTGGCAGATTAGTCAAAAATCTTTGTAGTCTGGATTATCCAGATAACAAGTACGAACTCTGGATAATTGACGATAACAGCAGTGACAGCACGCCGCAGTTACTTGCAGAATTAGCTAAGGAATACAAACAATTAAAGATTCTCCGCCGTTCTGCTCAAGCTACTGGCGGTAAGTCAGGAGCATTAAATCAAGTTTTGCCACTGACTAGGGGTGATATTATCGCCGTGTTTGATGCTGATGCCCAAGTTGCACCGGACTTGTTGCAGGAGGTAGTGCCTTTATTCCAAAGAGAAAAGGTAGGGGCGGTGCAGGTGCGGAAAGCGATCGCCAACGCCAAGGAAAATTTTTGGACGAAAGGGCAAATGGCGGAGATGGCCCTGGATACCTATTTTCAGCAACAGCGAACTGCCTTAGGTGGGATTGGCGAACTGCGAGGAAATGGCCAATTTGTCCGGCGTACAGCTTTAACTAGTTGCGGTGGCTGGAACGAAGAAACCATTACTGATGATTTAGACTTAACCTTGCGCTTACATCTAGACGACTGGGATATTGAATGTGTCTTTTCTCCAGCCGTACAAGAAGAAGGTGTCACCACTGCGATCGCTCTTTGGCATCAACGCAATCGGTGGGCAGAAGGTGGATATCAGCGCTATTTAGATTACTGGGATTTACTCTTAAGAAACCGCTTAGGAGTGCGTAAAACCTGGGATTTATTCAGCTTTATGCTGATTATGTACATTTTACCTACTGCCACAATCCCAGATTTATTAATGGCGATCGCTCGTCATCGTCTACCCATGTTAGGCCCCATCACAACTTTGTCTGTTAGCCTCTCTATGTTGGGGATGTTGACTGGTTTAAGACGGATTCATCAAGGGCAAAAATTCCAGTTTTCCACATATTTAGTGTTACTGCTGCAAACCATACGCGGCACTTTATATATGTTGCACTGGTTGGTAGTGATGAGCAGTACTACAGCGCGGATGTCCTTCCGGCAAAAACGCCTAAAATGGGTGAAAACTGTGCATACAGGAGCACATAAAGCGTAATAGGGCATGGGGCATGGGGCATTGATAATTGATATCCCCCTTCCCTTGTCCTCCTTGTCCTCCTTGTCTCCCTTCCCTTATCCTCCTTCCCTTCTATTCATCATCTAAATCTGATTCCTCAATCACATCAGATTCAGCTACAGTATCCGCAAAACCCATACCATCATCGGATAAGCGGATGACTTGTCCTTGAAAAAATTCTGCTAATCTTTGGGCAGCGATCGCAACTTCATCTGTTTCCCAATCATTAACAACTGTTGGCGCTACTGTTGGCGCTGGTTGTGGTGGCACAGTTTTGAAGCCATTGTTATTTTTAGCTACTGGCTCAGTTTTTGCTGGTGCTGGTGTCGGTGGTGGCTGTACTGGTGCTGGTGTCGGCGGTGGCGTTTGTCTCTCGTAACTCGATGGCGCTGGCTGCTTGACAATCGTTGCGCCATTGTTACTTGCAACTTCTCGCTTGACTGACGTAGCAGTTCCCGGCGTCCCCACTTCGATACTGACTGTTACTTCCTTTTGGTAGGTTTGCTGGAAAGCTGCTGTAATTATTTGCAAGTCTGACTGTACTTTTTTATGCCATTTTTCTTTCACGCCTACACGGGCGTAAACGCCATCAAATTCAATCAGATGGCACATTTGCCTCAGCAATTCTCTTCTCGGTATCTGAGCAATATTATTAAGTACATGCTGCCACATTTGCGTAAAATCCGCAGATGTAGCGTCTACAATCTCTTGTACGGATGATACTGGCGTGACAGATTCTACAGGCGGGTTTGCTGGCTGTGGTTCTGCTGCTGGTTGAGAATGAGCAATTCTGTCTGTAGTGGGTGATACAGTTGTCTTGATAGCAGAGATATTATTTGCTGGTAGGGAGACGGGAACAACTGGGGGAGATGAGGGTAAAACTGCTGGTGTATTGATTCTTGGTGCTTGGTAAGTGGCTTGTACGGGAATATGAGCGCTGGGTAATAAGCCTAGTAATGTCACCTCTAACCACAAACGCGGCTGGGTAGTGTTTTTAATTTGAAATTCGGCTTCCCGTAAATGTTTCTGTCCTGCCAAAATTGTGCTGATATCTAGCTTCTGGGCTAATGCAATCAATCCTTGCCAAGTTTGCTGAGTACAAGCAATTAAATCTTGACGGTTAGGCGCAGTTTTCGCAATTAGTAAATCGCGATAAGAAGCGGCGAGATTTTGCAAAATCGTCAGGGGTTCTCGCCCACGATTAAGGATATTGCGGGTACAGTCGAGAACTGCTTCTGCATGATCTTGAGCGATCGCATCTAGCAACACTAATAAGTCTCGTTCGCTTACAGAACCGACTAAATCCCAAACTTTTTCTGGCGTGATTTCACCCGCTAATAGTCCTAATTGATCGAGTAGGCTTTCGGCGTCCCGTAATCCTCCCTGGGCAAGTTGCGCCACTAAGGTGACAGCTTCTAGGTTAATGTTAATGTTTTCTTTGCTGGCGATCGCACTTAAGTGCTTAATCATCGCCTCTAAATCTATGCGTCTAAAATCAAACCTTTGACAGCGAGAAATAATAGTTGGCAATACTCGCTGGGGATCGGTTGTCGCCAAGACAAAGACTACGTGTTTAGGTGGTTCTTCTAGTGTCTTAAGTAACGCATTGAATGCCTGGGTACTGAGCATATGGCATTCGTCGATGGCGTAAACTTTGTAACGACACTGTACAGGGGCAAACTGGGCTTTTTCAATAATTTCCCGGATATTATCAACGCCAGTATTGCTGGCGGCGTCGATTTCAATCACATCTAAGGAATAGCCTTTAGTAATTCCCTGACAAACATCGCACAAACCACAGGGTTCTGCTGTTGGTTGCGGACTTTGAAGACAATTGAGCGATTTGGCGAGAATCCGGGCGCTAGAGGTTTTTCCTGTGCCTCTAGGGCCAGTAAATAAATAAGCTGGAGCGATTTTCGCTGCGCGAATCGCGTTAGTGAGGGTAGTAGCGATCGCCTCTTGTCCCACTAGTTCAGCAAAACTCTTTGGGCGATACTTGTGGTGCAGGGGTTCGTAAGACATAAAATTGCAGCACCCAGTCGAGTTTGGGCTTCTAAAATCAGGATATTTTGCGGTTTAAACGTGAGCTAGGGTGGTGAGGACAGCACAAAACTAGGGTTAACCAAATCCTACTCTCCAGGAATATTCTTGCTTCTTCCCATGAGAGATTACTTTGGGAACCCAAATAATTGTTTCCAAATCGGTGAACTACTGTTTAACAGTTAGTACAGTATTTTTATATTGGTAATTGTGACTCAGTTGTCCGATTTTCAATTTGCTGCTTTCTTATAGCACTATTTCTGCCACATTTGTACATAACCCCGGGGGGCTTTAACTGTGGTCATAAATCAATTATATCAGACAAGGGCAAGCTTTAAAAGTTCCAGGGTTGTATATTATACACTATTTTATTTAAGTAGATGAATCAGCCTGAGTTTTTTTCTAATGCTGTATATGTGGCGACATATCTGGTAAACTACCCAGATCCCAAATCTACTAGAGAGCATTCCTCAAGTTTGGGGTTGTAGCCTAAGCAAGAGGAAGTTTTTCCGGAAAATTAAAGCTATAGTAAATTGCGATCGCTACAATCTTAGGGTAAATCATACTCAATGGTGCAGCAGATGCTTAAGCGGCTAATTCAGTGGCTGAAAAATTTTTTTCAGAGCTTGTTTGGTGGGAAATCCAGCCGCTCTTCAGTTAGGAGAGATGTCCCCAAGGAACCACCACCACAACTAAGCGATACAGATCTCGAATTTCTATTCAACGAACTTTTAGAAGGAGTACATCAAGCAAAGGGTCAAGCATGGGCTATCAAGTGGTTACATAATATAGAACATCGCATTTCTACTCAACGCTGGGTTGAGTGGTTGCGGCAATTACAACAAAAATTACTCGCTGCTCCTACACCCAATAATGAATTAGCTTCGCGGTTAGTACAACTGGGCGATTTAGGCGTGGGTGAAGTGGGTGATGTCGCCTACGAAATTGGGATGGAACTGTTAACCCGCAATCAAGGCGAGCCAATTTGGGAATACGCCGGGGTAGATACTGTCAGTACTGCATCAGTTCCCGAAAGTGATCCGGTATCCAATATCCCAGATCCAGGCGATAATCCTACTGAGGGAGACTACCAAACAGTCACCTTAGAACAATTATTTATGATGATGCAGCAGGATGAAACCTTAGCCGAGCAAATAGCCGAACAGCTAGGACTGGAAACCAAAGATCCACAAGTGATTATTCAGGCATTGATTAATCAGTATCATGCTGCTAATCAAGAGGCAACAGAATACAGCGAATCTTGACTTTGTAAATCAAAAGCAAAACAATATTGCCACTGCCAAGAATTCACTGATATGCTCACCTCAGTTGAGGTAACAAATTCCCTAATTTATGTCCAATACCCGATCCGTAGATTACGCATTGCCCAACTTTTTTTCAAGTTAATAGTAGCTTTTTACGTAATTGACGATCTTTTTAACACAACGATGGCTACAATCTAGGTTAAACAAAATCCAAGAGTGTGACAGATGCTCAGGCGTCTATTTCAGTGGCTTAAAAAGTTATTTCAGCAGCATCCTTTTAGCAGTCAGAAAGCTGGCTCTATAAATGCTGTCAGAGGTTACGGGTTGGCAAATAATGCACCACCCGAACTGACTAATGCGGATTTAGAACTGTTATTTACACAGTTGCTAGAAGGCGTGCAACAAGCAAGAGGTAGACAATGGGCGCTGAAGTACTTGGAACGCATGGAACATCGCATTCCTGATGAGCGCTGGATAGATTGGCTATTGAGCTTTGGTGAAAGATTATTAAACTCACCTGCACCTAACCATCAGTTAGCAGCACGACTGATTCAGCTGGGTGAATTGGGAATTGGGAGAATCGGTGACCTTGCTTATGACATTGGTTTGAGCCTCTTAAAGCGCAACTCAGCTACAGAGTATGAAGAGATTGAAGAGCCAGATCGACATCAGCATAGAGCAATGGATAGCAGTAGACCAGAAAATAACCACTTAAACTCTCCAGGTCAAGAATTAATCCGGAATTTGGGCGATCGCTTGTGGGATTATGACGACGATGAGACGGAAATCCTCCCCATACCGGAAATGAACACCGTTGAGGAAACCTGGACAGGTAACATAGGAGAAGTTGTCTGGGAATATCAAGCAGAAGATGTAGAAATCCCCAGACACCCAACTCTGCTCGATCCGGGTGATGATGATGAAATCGCTAACTTATTCGATTTGTTTTCTGAGCCAGACGCACCAGAGAATGAACCTAGCACCCCAATTACTAACCTTAATCCCCCAAGACAAGAATCAAGACAGACTCCGCCTCCAGAAGCAAAAAGACACAATCAGCCAAGACAAGAAGCAAGACAGACTCCACCTCCAGAAGTAGCCAACCAAAATCAGCCAAGACAAGAATCAAGACAGACTCCGCCTCCAGAAGTAGCCAAACAAAATCCACCTACACCAGAACCCAGCCATACCCAAGCTAGGGACAACAGCTTAACGCCACCGCCAGAAACCCCCAGCCAACCACCGGAAACCGGGACATGGGATACATCCTTAACTAAATTAGAACCTAGCGTCGCCCAAGCCTTTGATGAATTGTTAGTCAGATTGGATCAAAGTACTTCTTTAGTCCAAGAACTAGCTTCAGAACTAGCAATTCAACGGCAAAATTCCCAAATCATTCCCCAGCCGAAAATAGACCGCGCCCAAGCTTGGTTTTACCAAGGTCTTCAGCAAGCCAGAACGGGAGATTTAGCCGGAGCGATCGCTTCTTACAACGCCGCTATTGAAATTAAACCCGATGCTTACGAGTATTGGTTTAATCGGGCTTTGACATTGTTTCATTTAGAAAACTTTACCGAAGCGATCGCCTCCTACGACTGCGCCATTGAACTCAAGCCCGATTTTCACAAAGCTTGGTATAATCGCGGGGGGATTCTCGGTGAATTAGGAGACTTTGCAGCAGCTGTCACTTCCTTTGAGCAAGTCATCGCCCTGAAGCCAGATTTCCCCGAAGCTTGGTCTAGCCGGGGTTTAGCACTAATGAAATTAGGGCAATTATGGGAAGCGATCGCGAGTTACGACCAAGCCCTAGTATTACAACCACTAGATCCAGAAAACTGGTATTACCGGGGTATCGCCTTGGGTGTGAGCGAACAATATCAAGAAGCGATCGCCTCCTATGATAAAGCCTTAGAAATTGAACCGAATTATTATGAAGTCTGGATTGACCGGGGCGTAGTCCTGTTTAATTTAGGACAATGGTCAGAAGCGATCGCTTCTTGGGATAAAGCACTGTCAATTCATGCTGATTTTTATCTAGCTTGGTATAACCGAGGCGTAGCTTTAGATAATTTAGGCCGCCGTGAAGAAGCCATCGATTCCTATCGTAAAGCGATCGCCATTAAACCAGACTTCCATGTAGCTTGGTATAACCAGGCCGTCGCCTTATTTTATTTAGAAAAATATGCCGAAGCGATCGCTTCCTATGACAGCGCTTTACAAATTAAAGCTGACTATTGGGAAGCTTGGATTGGACGCGGAACAGCCGCCGGTCATATTAGTAATCCTGATGCGTTATCTGGTTTATTTACTAACATCACCGCCAAAAATTCTGCTTTAAAACAAAGTGGTTATGAAGGTAAATTAGCTAGCTACGAAGCCGGGTTGAAATATGTTCGTCCCGATACTCATCCCGAAGGTTGGGGAAGATTGCATTTAGCAATGGCTAATAGTCATTACGATCAGGGTAAGAAACATCCTCCTACCCGCAGTCATTGGCAAAAAGCTGTAGCTGAATATAATCAAGCCCTATTAACCCTCACCAGCGAAGACTTTCCCCAATTACATTTAGAAGTTTTACAATACCTTACCAAAACTCTAGTTGGTTTAGGACAAACAGCACAAGCCCAAGAATTTCTGCAATATGGTAGCGATTTATTACAACAGTTAGTTAGCGATCCCACCCGTCCCGATGACAGTAAAAAACAGCTAGCTTTAAAATTCGCCGGCTTGAGACAATTAATCGTTGATTTAGCTGTAGATTACGGCGACTTAATCGAAGCCTGGGAAATTGCCGAACAAGGCAAAAACGCTTGTTTAAATTGGCAGCTTGCAGGTTGGCAAAACCAAATTGATGTCCTCAGCTATCCTCAAGTTCAGCAACTACTCAATCCCCAAACAGCAATTATTTACTGGCATATTAGCCCAGCCGCCTTACATACATTCGTCCTCAAAGATCAGGCTCCTTCACCTATCCTCATATTTACCCCCATGCAAGATGCAGGGGTATTTAGCTTAGGTAAAACCCCAATGCGGCTGCACGAAGTTCCTCTTCCCGAAGCCGTGAGACGTTTCCTCGCCTTTGAATCTTGGTTAGAAGACTGGAATCAACAATATCAGGAATATTGTAGCCATACTGCCGATAAACAAAATCAAAGCAACCATTCCTGGCGGATGGATATGGGACAAAGGCTATTAGCATTACAAGATATCCTGAATATCCCTAATATTATTCAGGAACTTGAAGGTATTAGCCATCTGATTTTGATTCCCCACCGCGATTTACAAAAATTGCCTCTCCATGTACTGTTTGAAAATCCGGCTCTCTCACCAGAATTATTGAATATACAGGCGAATTTTACTATTAGCTATTTGCCTAGCGTCTACACGGGATTAATCGGCAAATCGGCAAATATTGGCGATAAACATACACAACTATTCCTCAGCGTCGAAAATCCCCACAGCGCCGATTATCCGCCCCTCAAATTTGCCAAACTACAAGCCGAAATTGTTAGCCAAATGTTCCCCAACTCTCACCGGATTCAGGGAGGACAAGCTAATAAAAATACTGTTCAGAATGCCTTAGAAGATGAATATAATATCTTTCATTTTACTGGTTCAATAATTCACAATGCTAGCGAACCGAAAAAATCAGAATTGGTGTTAACAGATGCAGATAAACTTACTTTAGAAGAAATCTATCAACAATCTTTAGTCAGTTACAACCTAGTTAACTTATCAACTTGTGAAACTATCAATCATCACCATTATTCAATTAATAGTGAATATGTAAGTTTAGTCAATGGTTTTCTAAGCGGTGGAGCCTCCCAAGTTATTAGCACGCTTTGGACTGTAGAATCAATCGCCAATGACTTAGCCATTGTCGAATTTTATCGCCGACTACAACCCAATAAATCAGCCGCTACTACCTTAGCTGAAGTCACAGCTTGGTTACGAGAACTAACAGCTAGAGAGTTAACTCAATGGTACGAAGATTTACTAAATAATTTACATCCTGAAGATTTAAGAATTAGAACGCATGTAGCTACACAAATGTATAGAAGCAGTAAACTTCCCCCAGAACAAAAGCTATATTCTCATCCTTATTACTGGGCTGCATTCACAATCACAGGTAGGTCATAATTAACCATTTACACCAATAATTTATCAACTAAGGACAAATGACAAATGACAAATGACAAATGACTAATGACTAATGACTAATGACAAAACTATGGAACCGAAAGCAGACAACGATACCAGATTAACCTGCGAAGTAGAAATTACATTAGAAATAATTGGTGGACGCTGGAAAGTCTTAATTATTCGAGAATTAATGGCAGGGGTAAAACGCTTTGGCGAATTGCAACGCGCTTTACCAGGAATTACGCAAAAGATGCTCACTCAGCAACTCAGGGAAATGGAAGATGATGGGATAATTCATCGTGAAGTGTATCCCCAAATCCCTCCCAAAGTAGAATATTCCCTCACGCCTTTAGGTAAAAGCCTACAGCCAATTCTTACTGCAATGCATGAATGGGCTGTGAAAAATTTTTCACAAATACCTCGCAACCGAATTAATGAATAGTATTTAATAATAGTAGCTATTAATTAACCGGATTTTATTTATAAAAATTAATTAAAGAAATCAATATATTTTTTTAAAAAATATTACCTAACATGCTATTGATGATAAATTCACTGAAAAAGCTTACTAGAAAAATACTGTTAATTCTGCTAAATACCTAAATTTATCATCATTTATTTGGCTTGGGTTAAAAATTATAGATATTCAGAAATATGTATCTTAAGTAAATATACTGTTTCCTAATATATTTTTTATTAAATTTCTGATTAATATTAAATTTGCAGCAAGAAACTATCAGAAATATTGCCAACTACTCAAAATGTGGTTAACTTAGCATTGTTCAAATCTATATATTGAGTTCATCGCATCACAAATGAAAAGCAAACTCTCAAAAAATCAGACATTAATACAGCAAAACAATAGCAAAGTTATCCACTTATCAGACTTGAATGAATTAACTAACCAAGAAGCTGAAATGGTTACAGGTGGTTGGCTGTTGGATATACCTGGTAGTGGTGGTGGCGATAGCGGTGGTGGTAATGGTAGTGGTGGTGGTATCTGGTGCGTAATAACTAGCAAATAACAAAAATATCAGCTTTAACAGCAGTAAACCACTTGGTCATCTATTGATGTTGAGTCTAGAAAATTAGCGATGGTTATTTGATAACAATACCCTATTTTGTTGGCAGAGAAAATAGGGAAATTAATGTAGACACATAAAGGCGTCCCAAAATGAACATGGAAATGCGAAAAAATAATCTGACAACAGCTAACCAAAATAACAAAATTACAGATTTATTAGACAACCTCACCGAGGAAGAACTGGAATTAGTTGTAGGAGGTACAGATACTTCGGCTATTAGTATAACTGTAGATAATAGTTTAGACACAACTAAATCTGGAATAATTCAATTGTGTTGGCCTAATCCTGGTGGAGGAAGTACTGGTAGCTCTGGTGGAGGATTCTAGTATTTGGTAGTTTTTCTCCCAGTTCAATATCAGATAAATAAGTTCTAATTTTTAAAATGCTTGGCTAGAGTAACAATTAACGTTTTTGAATTTAAAGGATAAACAAATGCAGAACAATAATCAAGATAAAAATCATCACAAGACTCAACCCAAGAAAAAAAATCCCCAAATCTTAATCTTGACTGAAGTCAGCGATCGAGAAGCTGAAATAGTAACAGGAGGGGGTGCGGACATAGTAACAAGTAGCGATCTTTCTAGTGGGTGGAATCAAATGACTTGGGATAATTAATAATTAAGTCTTCTAAAGTTAACTTACTTACCGATCAATAAGTTATGGTGCGTTATGGATTTTAGTCCATAACGCACTTACACATATCTTCCCCTCCTCCCTTGTGGGGTGGGGTTATACGCGTTGTAACTCCTCCAACCGCGCCAGTACTTCTTGACTGTGAATATTCGGATTCACCTTGACAAAGGTTTCCCGCACAATCCCCTCTGGATCGATGATAAAACTATGGCGCATAGAGACAAAACCAATCCAAGAACCGTAAGCTTTACTCACTGCACCGTTAGTATCAGCCAATAATGGGAATTTTAGCCCTTCCGAATCACAAAACTCAGCGTGAGAATCAACATCATCTGCACTCACGCCAATAATTTGCGTATTCTTTTGTATATATTTGGGTAAGTCTTGCTGAAACCGCCGCGCTTCTATGGTGCAACCAGAAGTAAAGTCTTTTGGGTAAAAATAAAGTACTACCCATTTACCATGCAATTGGGAAAGAGAAATTGTCCCGTTACCTGTGTTCGTTGGTAAAGTAAACTCTGGTGCGGGTTGATTAATTTTTGGTAGTGTTCCACCTAACGCATCAGCCACCGGAGTAAAGTTGAGCCAACTCAGAAGCGCAACACAGCTGGCAAATAATATGCTGAAAAAATTACGACGAGATATCATGTACAGATCGGAATTATAACTTTACATAAGTTTATAATTCTTGGGTACTATTTGACTCTGACTGCGATTCAGGCGGGTTATCTGTACTTTCAATATATTGGCTATCGAGTAGAAAAGCTCCCTTAGTAAAACGAATACCCCAATATCCACCAGGACGACGGTCAATTACTGTACCTTCTTCACCTAAGTGAATCACATCTGGTGGACGCAGCATAGGCATAGGTTCAGCTGTTTTCACGTAAGGTGGTAGCGCTACCACCCGGACTTTACTACCAATGATAAATTCTTTAGACATGGGACATTGTGATAATACAAGGAGTGGTCAATCAGTCAGAGGTGGAAAGGCGAAGGACAAACGCATCCACAACCCTGGATATCGAAAATCTTACCGCTTCTCCAGGGTCTAGAGGCTAGGGATTAGGGATTGGGTATTGGGGGTTAAGGGGTGTTTGCAAACCCCTCAAGCCTTCAAGCTAAAGCATGAGGCTATATTTAACAAAGCCCACTCATGTAAGCTCAAAAGCCTCACTTTTTGTAGTCTGTGCAGGCGCAATTACAGGGGGGTGCAGCACTCGGAGGTGACGGCGACTTTGAAAACACGCCCTAGCCCCTATTCCCTAGCCCCTGATTGTCTGTTACCTATTTCCAAAACAGATGTATTTATTCTATAAGAGTGATTATAACTAGGTTATTATTTATCGCTGTCTTAAATTAAACAAATAATGGTGAACTCTACCCTCGTGTCCACAATCTATGTCAATTCTGTACAAGGGAATGATGCTAACGCTGGTTCGCGGTTGAGTCCCTTTAAAAGTCTCACCCGTGCTTTAAAAGCATCAACTAAATTTACAATTATTCAGTTAAGTCCGGGAACTTATAGCACTGCTACTGGTGAGGCGTTTCCCCTAATTATTCCGGTGGGGGTAATTGTTGTGGGTAATGAAGCTAACAAAGGCGCTGGTATTGTGATTATTGGCAGTGGCACTTATCAAAGTCCGAGCTTTGGTACACAAAATATTACGCTGCTATTACAAGAAGATTCTAGTCTCCGGGGCGTAACGGTCACAAATACTACTTCTAAAGGAACTGGTGTTTGGATTGAATCAACCGCGCCCAATGTCTCAAATAATACTTTTATTAACTGTGCGCGGGAAGGTATATTTACTACAGGTTCAGCAAAATCGGCGATTTTAGATAATGTATTTTTGCAAAATGCTGCTAGCGGGTTAACAATGGCACGCAATAGCAAAGGCGAAGTATTAAGGAATATTTTCCAGAAAAATACTTTGGGGATCGCTATTAGTGATTTTGCTGCTCCATTAATTGCCAATAATAAATTAACTGAAAATCAAACCGCGATCGCTCTTTCGCGAGATGCTAAACCTGTATTGCGGCAAAATACAATTACAAATAATACCCAAGGCGGTTTATTGGTGAATGGTAACGCCATTCCCGATTTAGGTAGTACCCAAGACGCAGCTGGGAATATTTTCAGCGATAATCAAGGATTCGATTTACAGAATGTCACTGCATTACAGCTCGTTTCTGTTGGGAATCAATTAAACCCCATCCAGGTAAAAGGATCTGTAGATTTTCTCTCGGCTACAGTAGAAGTTCCCAGCCAGGTATCAGTTGGTACTAGTTTTTACGATCTCGGCGGACATTGGGCGGTGGCTTTTGTGGAAGCTTTAGTTGGTAAAGGCTTAATTAGTGGCTTTCCTGATAGTTCCTTTAAACCTAATGCGCCAATCACCCGCGCTCAGTATGCTGCTATAATTGCCAAAACTTTTCCACCACCGAATGGGAGTAAGGTTAGTAATTTTACAGATATTAAATCAGATTATTGGGCAGCATCAGCTATCTTAAGGGCTGCCAATATGGGCTTTGTCAGTGGATTTCCTGATGGTACTTTTCGTCCCGAACAAAACTTAACTAAAATTCAGGCGATTGTATCAATTGTGAATGGTTTGCAATGGAGTGGGGGGAACTCGAATGTGTTGAGTGTCTATCGCGATCGCGCCCAAATTCCCAGTTATGCTACTAATGCTGTAGCAGTGGCTACGCAAAAACTGTTAGTAGTCAATTATCCAACAACTGAACAATTAGAACCATTAAAAGATATTTCTCGTGCTGAAGTCGCAGCCTTAATTTATCAGGCATTAGTCGCCATTGGACAAGAAAAAGCGATCGCTTCGCCTTATATTGTCAATCCTGAGATCAATATTCCTTCTTTTAGTGACCTAAAAGGCCATTGGGCGGAAGAATTTATTCGCGGATTGGTGAGTATGGGCTTAACCAACGGTTTTGCTGATGGTAGCTACCAGCCCGATAAACCCATGACTCGCGCCCAATATGCAACCTTAGTGGCGACGGCGTTTAACCCAACGGCGAAACGCCCAGCTATTGAATTTACCGATATAGCTCAGGATTTTTGGGCAGCTAAGGCAATTCAAACTGCGGCGATGGGTGGATTTGTGGGCGGATTTAGCGATCGCACTTTCCGCCCGGATCAAAATGTGCAGCGCTTACAAGTCATTGTTTCTCTAGTTAACGGCTTAGGTTTACCCGCAGCCGATATTGATAACTTACTAGCTTATAGCGATCGCAATACAATTCCCGAATACGCCCGTCAAGCCGTAGCTACCGCCACCCAACAGCAGATAGTAGTTAATTACCCCGATTCTCAGCAGCTTGTGCCAGTTCGGGAAGCGACACGTGCTGAAGTTGCTGCAATGGTTTATCAAGCTTTGGTGGCAATTCAGCGCACAAAAGCTATTAATTCCCCCTACATCGTCTCCCACGCAAGCAATTGACCAAGTAGAATAAGAAACATTTCCTATTAATTTAAAAACTCTTGGGTAAGCACCCTGTAGCTAAAAGCTCTTGTGCTGACAAGCAATGGGTAAAAAATATAACTTATGTCTGAAGCTCATAGCTCCATGTTAACACCAGTTACAGACAACTATGCCGACTTAGCAACGGCATTATTAACTCACTATAGCTTTGACCTCAGTGGTTACAGTGCCAGTGAGCTAATTAAACGTTGGCAAACCAATTACCCCATTGATTGGCTGCATATTGCCGTGATTGAAGCATTGTATCAAGGTCGCTATAAAGCAGTTTCAGTACAGCAAATTTTAAACTTTTGGCAACGGCGCGGTCAGGCGACTTATCATTTCAATATGGAATTTCAACGTCTGATTTGTAGCAAATTCCCAGAAAGCTTAACTTCCATCCCTACCCCTATTTTATCTCCAGCAAAGAAAAGCCTCTCTCCGGAAAATAATCACTATCATTTAGCATCTGCCGATGTTTCTGGATTACCAAGCCAGTTAGATCGAGAATATAGCCAAAGAAAACTTACATCCGTAAAAGCCCTACAAGAAGCCCAGCAGCCCGTTGTTAGGGAAGATAGGGTAGAAGTAGCTTCTCGTGCTGTACCGCCCGTAGCGGCTGTACAACCCAGCATCCAGCCAGAGAATAATTATCGAGAACAGCGATTATTACCATCGAGTGCGAGCCACCATCCGATTGGACAATTTACACCTGAAACAAGCGATCGCACTGAATCTTTTACATCAAAACTTAAAGCTATGTCTAGCAAGCCAATGCTAGGTAGAACTCATACAAGAGAAAAAATTAAAGATGAGAATAGCGCTGTAAATTGACAATTATCGACAAAATATAAAAAATATAGAGTTTGTTTTTGATTGTATTTGTGGATTAAATTCGGAAAACACGCGCTAATGAAAATGGTAAATTACTTTTTACAGTTATTGTCAAAATAAACCCTAAGTTATCTGATTAATATTATGCTCAACCCACCGAATTTACCATTTCTCAAATCTATTGGTTGGCAAATAAACAATATAAATCAATTAACTGAAAAAGAAATGCTCCAATTGTACCAGCGCAATTGGCATCACAAAAGTACTTTTATAAATTTTCCTAAAGAAGAAAAAGACTTTGTACATTATTTAGCCAAAAAATATAAATCTTGGATATTGCCAGATTTGGAAATGTTTAATTTAAGTCATCACAATACAATACTCAATATTCTGAATAATCTTAATTTTGAAGTTTTAAAAAATGCTTCTGCGCACTTTGCTGGTGGTACGCTTTTAGCTTTAGAATATGATGAATATAGGTTGAGTAAAGATATTGATTTTCTCTTTCCCTACGCAACGGAAAATTATCGATATTTAAGAAATTTAGTTTACGATGCAGGAATTGAGATTTTATTTCAAAACACTAGAGATATTCAATTAGGTGAAAGCACAATAAATCAATATGGTATTCGCTTCCCTGTTACGGTTAATGAAACAACTATTAAAGTAGAAATTGTAGCCAATGGAGCTTTTACTCTAGATCCTCCGATTTATCCAAAATGGGCAAATATTCCTTGTTTGAGTATCAGTGATAGGTTTACATCAAAACTTATGGCTAATGCTGATAGATGGAACGACTCTAGTACACAATCTAGAGATTTGATTGATTTAGCAATGTTACGAGTAAATAATCAAATATCTTTAGGAGCAATTGCTAAAGCTGAAGAAACCTATGAAGTTAGAAAGCCGCTACTGAAAGCTATCAATAATTTTCTTGAGAAAGAAGAATATCGAAATAAATGTTTTCAGCAGCTAAATGTACCTGAAGAAAAAAAAGCAACGATAATGAATGGAATTGATTTGCTAATTGTTGATTTTCAATAATTTGAATAAAATTATCTAAATTAAGCAAGTCAGCGTAAATAAACCAAACTATATTACCAAACTTACAGCATCTTCCTGTAAATAGACCACGCTGTAGGGGCACGGCATCAGTAAAATTATTGTATGTACCAAAAGATTGTCGGTGCCGTGCCCCTACGATAGATGTGGTTCAAATAGGTGAAAACTGCTGTAAATAGCCTGTAAACCCTTACCATTGACAAATGATAAAGACAGCTCTAGCCAGTATTGTCGTTACGCCAACCTATTATTTGCGCCCCATTAAGAGATAAGTTGTGATTTTTCCAGCTTCTGGAAGTGAAATGTAACCCCGCTTTTCTAGCAAAAAATCATGACGCAAACGTTTATAGGTATTTTGTGTAACTTGAATTTGTCCCGGAATCCCTTGAGATTCCATGTAGCTAGCTAGGTTTACAGTTTCTCCCCAGCGCTGATAGTTAAATTTTTCTACTTCCATAATCCCCAGAATAACAGGGCCGCTGTGAATGCCGATGCGGATGTGAAAATTTTGGTGATGTTCGCTGTTAAATAAGGCGATCGCAGTTTGCATATCTAAAGCCATGTGCGCGATCGCTTGTGCGTGATCCCCTCGGCGCAATGGAAAGCCGCCCATCACCATATATACTTCATTCATCGGCTGGATTTTTTGCAGGCTATATCGTTCGCTGAGGCGATCGAAAGCAGCAAAAATCGGATTGAGTAAACTCACCAATTGAATTGCACTCATAGAACTAGCAATTTCACTTAAGCCCACAATATCTGCAAATAAAACTGTTACCTCTGCAAAGTCTTTCGCCACCACATCTACTGGTTGGGGAGGTTGAACAATTACCTCTGCGGAAATATTTTGTAATAGCCGTTTAGTTTCTTCCTGTTGATGACGTAGTGCTTGTTCAGCTAAAATTCGCTGAGTAATGTTGCGAAAAATCCCCCGAATCGCTGCTGGTTTACCTGCGACAAATTTACAATTAATATTCCCTTCTAAAAAGATTGTTTGCCCGTTTTTACCGACAAATGCAGTTTGCACCTGTTCTAAAGTTGCTCCCGCCATCATCACGTTATAAAACTTTTGTCGGCTGCGTTGTTGATAATCGGGGTGAATAATATCAAAAATATTCATCTCGGCAATTTCTGCTTGACTATATCCTAAAGCTTTTTGCCATGCTTTATTCACATATAAAAATCTGCCGTAAACATTAACAGACTGAATTAAATCGTTAGCATTTTCTAATAAATCGCGATATCTTTCTTCACTTTCTATTAATGCTGCTTCTGTATATTTACATTTGATAAAATTGGCAATTTGACTGCCAATAGCTACAACTAATTGCAATAATTCTGTATCCTTTGGTTGCACTTCTTGACTCAAAAATACCATCACCCCAATAATTTTGTTATCGTCTAAAATCGGGAAGCCAAATGCAGAGTGCAATCCCGCAGCTGCGGCTGGTTGTGCTCGTTGTGCATCATCATCATTGGCAATTTCTTTAATCCATAATGGCGAACGTCTCGCCCAAATTCTCCCAGGTAAGCCGACACCAGAATTATAAGTTGTCTGCCAAGTAATTGCTTTAAATTCTCTCGCCGACACTAAGCGAGTAGATTTCAGTTCTACACATCTGAGAACGGCATTGTTACTATCTGTATGCACCGATGTCGTGATATATTGACCAGGCGTCCATAATTCCCCTAAATCCCAACCTAAAGTTTGACAAATTGCCTGCAAAATTCGCGGCATTGCCTCTTTGACAGATTGGGCTTCTGATAAAATGTGGGTAATAGCATACTGGGCACATATACGTTGTTCTCGACGCTGGCGATCGGTAATATCCCTACCGATATAGATAATATCTTCTAAATTATCTAAATGTTTAATAACCGAACAAGAAAAAGCAATTAATAATTTTTCTCTTTTTTTGCTCCGACAAGCTACTTCGATATTTGAAGAATTTTGCTGAGATAGGGAATATTTTTGCAGAACATTTTGAAATAATTCATAATTATCAATAATTACAGATATTGACTTACCTAAAAGTTCCGCTTCACTGTAACCAAATAATTTTTTAGTTGCTGAATTAATTTTTTTGATAATTCCCGCCGGACTTGTTACCAACAATGCATCCGCCATTGAATTGATAACTTGTTCCATGTAATTTTTGTAAGCTGTTAAAGTACTTGATAGCAGGCTAGCTTCATGATATCGCTGCACTAATTTATGTTCTAAAGCTAACCTAGCTGTCACCTCTTCAATCAGCACAATTAACTTACTTTCAGATTGAGGTTCAAGTTGTTCGCCAATAATATATATATCTATGTAGATTTCCGATATTTCCTGATTGTCGGATATTTCTTGACTGTCTCGTCTAATTCCTTCTAGTTCAAATAACTCCTGTTCTCCGGCGATGATCGATGCTAAAATTTCTTCTAAGCCGATAAATTCTGGAAAACTCAGGCGCACATCTTTTCCTAAACTTACCTCTTCCGGTTGAGCAGCAAACCTGGTTACAGCCTCTGACATATCTAAAATATGTAAATTACCATCTAATTCCAAGCGTTCAAATTTCCGTTGGAAAGAAGGTTTATTGAAAATCCGCTCTAATACCTGGTATTTCATATTGGTGAGGGAATAACCATTCAAGCGATGACTGAATGAAAACTCAGCAGCAATTATAGGGATGAAGATGAGAGCAGGATTAGATCGCGATCGCCATATATCCCCATTCCTCTACTGAGAACTTAGCAATTCATACCCAACATTTGGTTTTCGCAATTCACCGCACAGCAACACTGATAACTCTGAACCTATTGTTACCAATAGTTATTCAATAGAGAAAGTTTAGTCGATTCAGCTTAAAGATTGTTCATCTGTCTGCAATTAATTTATCTTATTTTTAAATCAATCTATCTTTAGTCAAGATATATTAATAATCTTATTGTTTGATAACTAAAATTTGCTCGCCTGAATTATAGTTAAAAAATTCACAAGAAGAACGCCTAGAAAAGCTTATCTCAACAATGAATTAATTTCACAACTCAGATAGGATAGCTATATAAAAGCATATCGCAAATATCCTAAAGTATTTTTATTTTCATACTTCTGTAGGTTTGCATAATTAAATATAGCTGGCAAGGGTTGTCATTGGTCATTTGTTATTTGTCATTTGTTATTTGTCATGGCTAAGGGATTCCCGTCTATTTAAGTTTTGTAATATAGTTTTGTTGATTAATACTTACTTTACTTTTGAAAAGTGAATTTTTAAAAGCAGAAATTCATCATAATTATAGGGCAATATGCTTCAGAGAATGTTATGCCAGAACAATAGTAGTATCCAGACCGCAAAAATTATGTATCAGTGATATTAGCTGCTAATTTATGTAGAGACTTTCTAGCCAAAGCCTCTACATAATAAAATCAAATAGTGTAAATTTTACCTATTGCCAGCCAATTCATCTAAAAAGGAGATTTTGACTGCCAAGTTGATGATATCTTGATTAGTCCTGCGATTTTTAATTTCCGCGTTATTCAAGGCCACAATATATGGTTGTCCATCAATGACGCCAATTAAGGGGCCGCCAGAAGAACCGCCGGCTGTGTCGCAATCATGAAATAGAACATTATCCTCCTCTTTCACAATACTACATCCCGCCTGAAATCCTGCTGTGTATCCAGGGCCAGCTGTCAAATACTCATAACCTTTTTTCGTAGGATTAGGAAAGTCACCAGAGTAGCCGACGAAAAATAATTTTCCTTTATAATTAAGTAGTGTCTGAGGTGATAGAGATTTCCAGCCTAAATAACCATATTTCCGCCCAAGGGGCTTATCAATTTTCATCACAGCCCAATCGTTAACTTGATTGCTGTAGTCATTACCAGTAAAGTTTGTGCCATAAATTACTTGCACTACTTGGGCTACATCTCTTCTATTGCTGACAGCACCATTGATCACATTTGGTCGAAACAGAATTTTTTGACTGAGTTGATGAGTTTCTGGATCGATTACACAGTGAGCATTGGTTAAAACTATATCATCAGCAATTAAGGTGCCAGTACAGTGATATTGTTTAGCATCAGTTGTTGTTCCTTCTACTCGGCCAATTGTTGACCAAGGATAATCTCGACTCAGCATGGGGACGCGATCGTCTATACCATCAGGAATTCCTCTTCTACCACCAGTGGGTTTTTCACTTTGTCTGAGTCCCTCAGGTTTAAAGGGGTTACCATTACCTGAGATTTGTGTTTGACCTGGTTTGAATTCAGTAAATTTAGGTGCAGAAGTAGGTTGTGATTCTGTCTGTGCTTGTACGGATACCGAACCACCGACAGCAAAAGCACTCAAAACTCCGACGGCAAACAAAGCTAAATATTGCTTGTATATTGGTTTTGTACTCATTGAATGATTTCTCCAGGATAGAAGTAGGGGTTAGGGGCTAGGGGTTAGGGGTTAGGGATGAGATGAAAAATTTTTCACCACTATGTATTTAGGTAGTTATTACCTATTACTTGTTCCCTAATTACAAGTCAGAATGGATCGGATGTTTTATGCTTTGTTGTATGTCAAGCACAAATCATCAATTTGTTTGACTCGGCGGATTTATAATTACGAGATACTATATCTCTAGAGATTTGCAGCTTATGCAGTTTTTTGGCAGTTGAGTGCAAAAATATGCTTCAGGGACTTCCAGAAAATCAAAAACTCCATCCACAAGGGGATGAAGTTTTTCAGCATGAGTGATGAGGAAAATATTACTTAGCTTTAATTGGTGTTAAAGCTACACCTTGGTAATAATGTCCCAAAATCTGTAGGTGATTTGCACCTTGTCGCGCTAAATTATACGCTCCCCACTGACTCATACCGATGGCGTGACCGTAGCCTAGCCCTTGGAGGATAAAGCTACCATCAGCACCTTTACTAACGTTAAAGCGAGTGCTTTTTAGCCTCAGTGCAGTACGTACTTCTTCGCCTTTGAGTACTTTCGTACCGCGATCGCCAATAATTCGCAGGACTTTCACGCTTTGAAATGGCGAACGTTCTTCAGGAATCATATCTTTGACATTACCGACACCAGAAATCATCGAACCGATTTCCCCTGGTGAGAAGGTTTTCACCCAATTACACTCTTTAATATTTTGATCGTAATCTTGAACTGCACGTAGGTAAGGTTCTTTGCTTTGCCAGACATCTTCCACGTTTTCTGTATGTCCGCCTGAGCAAGCGTGGAAAACTGAGAGAATAATTTTGTTGTTGTAGGTTAATACTTGCCCAGCAGTAGCATCAACAGCAGCATAAGTCCCAGGAGACTCACTACTGACACCTTTATAAATTTGCCAGCGATCGGGGGTATCGCCTAAATCAAAAATGGGGTTACTGCGCTGTTTTTCGCGTTCGTATAAAGCATAAGTACGTGCGGCGATCGCTTGGGCTTTTAAGGCTTCTTGCGGCCACTGGGAGTCCATTTCCCCACCGATAACGCTGTAAAGATACTCCTCCGTATCTACCCAGTTAACGGCTGTTAAACCTTTATCTGTGGGTACAACCAGAGTTCTACCGCGATACCAGCGATCGCCAATATAAACAAATCCTTTACCTGTTGGCTCAATCCAAAATAAACCAGATTGCCATTTATCTAAAGCGACACCACCAGAAACAGCTTGCGCATAAAACGCACTCATCGCAGGTAATTGTCCGAGAGTTCGTCCTGTTCCATCCTTGATGACTGCTGCTGTTGAACTCCCAACTTTTACTTGATTAACATTCCTCTCAATGGCGATGCGTAAGATTACAGATGCTTGCGCCGGTGCAACCAAAGCTATCCACAAGAGAATACCAAACCACCAATGTCGTCCTTTAATCTGGGAAAGTATAGAGCCAAATAAAATGGGAAATTTCATGCCGATCGTTTAATCACGTTAGTATCTGTTTGACGCTGTGGAGTAATCGCATCTACAACTAAAGATGAGACGCTTTTCCATCAATGGAGGTTGCCACCTTTTACTAATTATGCATGTAGTCTCAGCAAAGAAATGCATGGCAATCAATCTGTTGTTTGAGGTTTTCAATTGATTTAGAAAAAGAAAAATATTTAATTTATCAACTGTATCTTGACAACTCAGTGTTAAGGATTATATCGTTAATATATAACGAGCGTTCGATATAAATAAGTTTAATTATGCCGAAGATTGTTGACCGCGAACAATACCGCAAAGAACTGCTCGGTAAGTGCTTTGATTTATTTGCGCAAAAAGGCTATAGCGCCATCACCATGAGGGAAATAGCCCAAGGCTTAAATGTATCTACGGGAACGCTGTATCATTATTTTCCCAGTAAACAAGCGTTATTTGAACAATTATTAGAAGAAATTAGCCAGCAAGATGTGGCATTAGCCTTAGCAGAATTAGGAGGTAAAAAAACACTACCAGAAGCAATGGCAGCATTAGCCAGATACTTAATCAAAAACGAAGATTACTTTATTAAGTGGACATACATTTGGGTTGATTTTTGTCAACATCAAGACTCGGAACAAATAAAAATTAGCGGTGCTTTGAAGCGGGCTAATCAGCGATATCAACAAGCAGCATGTGATTTTTTAGGAATTGAAGATCCGGTTTTAGCTTCCTTTGTATTGAGTTTCGTCAATGGTTTGATTTTGGAAAAACTATGGGGAGATGAAACGATTTGTTTTACAGAGCAATGCGCTTTATTAGGTAAAATGCTTGCGGCGTATTTGCAGATAAATAGGGGCTAGGGGCTAGAGGGGGGACAAGGGAGACAAATGACCAATGACAATTGTACAGACGCGATTAATCGCGTCTCTAATGACTAATTAAGAGGAAAAAATATGCTACACAGGGTGTTTTTTAAACCACAAAATCGCGGAATAATTGTATTAGTAATTGCAGCTACAGCAATTACTAGTGGAATTGCTGTTTATACTATTTCTCAATTTGGTCAATTTGGTCGTACTGCTTCATCGGAAGTACCAGATGCACCAGTGATGCAAAAAGTCACGGCTTTAGGAAGACTGGAACCAGAAGCTGAGGTAATTAAGTTGTCTGCGCCTTTAGCGCTAGATGGCGATCGCATTGCGAAAATTTTGGTAGAAGAAGGCGATCGCGTTAAAGGTGGACAAGTTATCGCCGTTTTAGATTCGCGCGATCGCTTGCAAACTGCGGTACTCCAAGCGCAAAAACAAGTGCAAGTGGCGCAGGCGAAACTCGCGCAAGTTAAAGCTGGGGCGAAAACCGGCGATATTCAAGCACAGCAAGCCACAGTGGAACGTTTACAAGCCCAATCCCAAGGCGATCGCCAAAGTCAACAAGAAGCGATCGCTCGTTTAGAGGCACAATGGCAAGGAGATAGAATCGCCCAAGAAGCGACAATTAAAAAACTCGCAGCCGAACTGAATAATGCCGAAGCAGAATATCTGCGTTATCAACAATTATATAAAGATGGGGCAATTTCTAATTCAGCGTTTGATAGTAAGCGTTTGAGCGTAGAAACCACCAAACAACAGCTAGATGAAGCGAAAGCCGTTCTCAACCGGATCAATACTACTGCTAAGAGACAATTAGCAGAAGAGAAAGTAGCACTTAACCGGATTAACGCCACAGGTAATAAACAAATCAGCGAAGCCAAAGCCACATTAAATAGTATTGCCGAAGTCCGCCCCGTAGATATAGCCGCAGCCCAAACAGAAGTAGACAATGCGATCGCATCTCTCAAACGTGCCCAAACAGACTTAGCAGCAGCTTATATCAAAGCACCCACCGCCGGACAAATTCTCAAAATTCATTACCGTGCTGGCGAGAAAATAGGCGACTCAGGAATTGCAGATTTTGCTCAAACTGACCAAATGATAGCAGTTGCCGAAGTTTATCAAAGTGATATTAGTAAGGTAAAACTAGGACAAAAAGCCGTAATTACCGGTCAAGCATTTACAGGAGAAATAGGCGGTAAAGTTTCTCAAGTCGGCTTACAAGTTAATAGACAAAACGTTTTTAGCAACCAACCCGGAGAAAACCTTGATAGCCGAGTAGTAGAAGTGAAAATTCGCCTTAACCCTGAAGATAGCAAGCGAGTTGCAGGTTTGACAAACTTGCAAGTACAAACAGCAATTGAATTGTAAATAGGGCGGCGCAATTAAAAATAACTAGTAAGGTTTGTCATTTGTCATTGGTCATTTGTCATTTGTCATTTGTCATTGGTAAGAGTTTAAAGCATATTTAGATTGCGCAAATGACAAATTATTAATTATTCAATTTTGAATTTTGAATTTTGAATTTTGAATTGTTAATCAGGGGTGATTTCTAGATGTTTCCTAAATTCCGTAAAACACCGCTAGCTTGGCGACAGTTAATGAAAGAAAAAACCCGCCTTGCTGTAGCAGTGGCAGGTATTACCTTTGCTGATATGCTGATGTTTATTCAGTTGGGTTTTGAGAGTGCGCTGTTTGATGCAGCCATTAAACCTCATCGGAATTTACAAGCAGATTTAGTTTTAATTAATCCCCAATTTCAGACTTTATTTTCAGTTAAAAGCTTTTCTCGTGAACGGTTATATCAAACATTAAGTCATGACAGCGTGAAATCGGTAAACTCGGTTTACATCAGCACCGGACAATGGCGAAATCCCCAAACTCGTCTCGATCGCGCCATTTTAGTTTGGGGAATCGATCCAGCACAACCCGCTTTTTCATTTCCAGAAATCAAGCAACATCAAAATGATTTGAAGCAATTATATCAAGTCATGTTTGACCAAGCCGGTCGTCCTGAATATGGCGATATTGCTACTACTTTAAAGCAAACAGGTAACTTTCAAACTGAATTAAATAGCAAAGCTATTAATGTCAAAGGTGTATTTAGTAATGGTGCTTCCTTTGCTGCTGATGGGAATGTAATTACTAGTGATTCTACCTTTTTACAACTCTTCCCCGATCGCCAAGCCGATCGCATCGAAGTCGGCTTACTGACACTTAAATCAGGTGCTGAACCAGAAAAAGTGCGATCGCAACTAGAAGCGATTTTACCTAAAGATGTCCTGGTTCTCACTCCCGAAGGCTTTGCCCAAATTGAAAAAAATTATTGGGCTACTGGTACTGGTATTGGCTTTATTTTTGGCTTAGGTGTCGGTGTAGGATTTATCGTCGGGATTGTAATTGTTTATCAAATCCTCTATTCCGATGTTTCCGACCATTTACCAGAATACGCCACCCTCAAAGCAATGGGTTATAGCGATCGCTATTTACTCGGTGTTTTGTTACAAGAAGCATTATTCTTAGCTATCTTAGGTTTTCTCCCCTCATTTTTCCTGTCTTTAGGGCTATATCAGCTAACCTACACCGCAACATTATTGCCTATTTCCATGACAGTAGAACGAGCCATTAGGGTATTTATTTTAACTATTGTTATGTGTACTTTTTCAGGGGCGATCGCTATGCGCAAACTCCGCGCTGCCGATCCCGCCGATATTTTCTAGTGCTTCGTCTCATTAGTTGTGAAAAGTTGGTGGTGGTCAGATCCCCGACTTCTCCAAGAAGTCGGGGATCTAGCAACCTCTCAAGATTGTTATTACATCTCTCAAAATCCTATGTTTATCGAATCTCCATCAACCGCTTTAGAACCAGCAATTAGTATTAGTAACCTGAATCATTATTTTGGTTCGGGTGCGCTAAAAAAACAAGTATTATTTGATATTAATTTAGATATTAAAGCTGGTGAAATCGTCATTATGACTGGCCCCTCTGGGTCTGGTAAAACTACGCTTTTAACCCTCATGGGGGGATTGCGATCGGCTCAAGATGGTAGTTTAAAAATCTTAGGACAAGAAATTTGTGGTGCTAGTAAACAGCAATTAACTAAACTACGTCGCCAGATTGGTTACATTTTTCAAGCCCATAACTTAATGACATTTTTAACAGCTAAAGAAAACGTGCGCATGTCTTTAGAGTTACACGATCAATATCTACATCAAGATTTGGATAGTAAAGCGATCGCCATGCTAGAAACTGTGGGACTAGGAGAACGTGTCAATTACTACGCCGAAAACCTTTCTGGAGGACAAAAGCAGCGAGTTGCGATCGCCCGCGCCTTAGTCAGCCATCCCAAAATTGTCTTAGCAGACGAACCTACAGCTGCACTCGATAAAAAATCGGGGCGTGATGTTGTCGAATTAATGCAAAAATTAGCCAAAGAACAAGGCTGTACAATATTATTAGTAACCCATGACAATCGGATTCTCGATATTGCCGATCGCATTATTTATATGGAAGATGGGCAATTAAGAAGTGATGATATAGATGTTGTCGCTAAAGTCAATTAAGTATTTACTAAAAAATAAAAAACTCTACTCATAAACTTCACCTATAAAAGGATGGGTTATTATACCAATTAAATATGAAGATGCATATAATTTAGCTTGCTGAGGCAAGCTTTGTTTGTTTATTCCCAGGTTTCTAGCCTTGCAGTTTTAATGTTTAGCTTTGCAGATAATGGATATTAGAGCAGATTCAAAAAAACAACTGACAACTGACAATTGACAACTGACACGCAAAGCGCATTAAAAATTAAGATTCTTACTATGACACATTGTCAAAGATTGACTGGAGATTTTAAGCTATGATACCAGCTTAGTTAATCCAGTGGTTTGTAATTTTAAGATTGTTGAGGAGTGGCAAAATTCTCGATGAATAATATTGGTAATTTATTTACAGCAGGCGGCGTGGTGATGTGGCCTCTGTTAGGATTTTCTATCTTAGCAGTAGCGCTAATTATCGAAAGAATTGTCTTTTGGGTGAAAATAAATAATCGGCAAAATCGCGTAGTTCGAGAAGTATTACAACTGTATCGTCTAGATAATGTAGTTGGTGCTTTAGATAAATTGCAGCAAAATGCTGATTTACCCATGTCGCGGATTTTTCTCGCCGCTTTAGAATTAGAAGAACCGACACCAGAAGAATTCCGTTTAGCCTTAGAAAGCGAAGCCCAAGCCGAAATTCCCTTACTCAAGCGCTTTCAAAACATTTTTGATACTATCATTGGTCTGGCACCCCTGTTAGGACTTCTCGGTACAGTTTTAGGATTAATTATCTCTTTTGAATCCTTAGATATTGGTGATGTTGGTAGTACAAAAACATCAAATGTAACTGGGGGGATTAGTCAAGCTTTAGTATCTACAGCCTCAGGATTAATTGTCGCTATCTTTACACTTTTCTTTGCCAATTCCTTTCGCGGATTGTACATGCGTCAGATAGCTTGGATTCAAGAATATGGCGGACAGTTAGAATTACTTTACCGCCGTCGCTATGAAAGAGGAGATAGATCATATGCGCCTACCAGATGAACCAGATATTCCCGCCCAGATTAACATCGTCCCCATGATTGATGTGATTTTTGCAATTTTGACATTTTTTATCATGTCAACTTTGTTTTTAACTCGTTCAGAAGGGTTACCAGTTAATTTACCCAAAGCCGGATCGGCACAACAACAAAAATCCAGCGCTCCGATTACTGTTACAGTGGATGCAGAGGGCAAAATCAGTGTCAACCGCAAAGCGGTGGATATCGAGGTATTAGGAGAACAAGTCCGTACATTCATGGGTAATAATCCCGAAGCCTTAGTGGTAATTAACGCCGATGAACGAGTTACTCACGGTAAGGTAGTCGCTGTCATGGATCGATTACGTCAGGTAAAAGGTGCTAAATTAGCGATCGCCACTCAAAAACCCTAGTCAGCTATCAACAACTCTCTATTGTTGGGGAAAAGTACAAGTTTCATCTTTTCCCTAATATTACGATTATTGTATTATTATCAATAAATATCAATTTCTGCTAATTAACTATTAACAGAACCCTACCTCAACTCTTGATTTGTCTTGTTTGAGGGTGACTGTGTAAAAAAAGTCTTACTGCTAGTTATGATTCTTAACTCATCAGAATAATTAAATTTTAGCTCAACAGCAAATTTCAGATTTAATATTATTCTAGAAATACAAATAGATTTTTTCGCTACAGTTTTGAGGGCAAACCTATGACTATTTGGGTAAACGAACAAATCGATCCTTCAGGGATGATCCATGCTTGTATTGCTTCTTGTAACGAGTCCCAAGCCAAAGATTGTCATGAATCCTTTGAGAATAATTTAAACGAGAAACAAAAAGCATCCGGTTGGGTAGCCCAATTACGGAAGGTTGATTCTTGGGATGATGTTCCCGTAAATGCTTTAAAGCTAGATTAATTTTATCGAAAATCAAGAATGCAACAAATTGTAGGGGCTTGGCAATGCCATGCCCTTTAGAATATATTGATGTGCCGCCAACACTATTTAAATTGGGATAACGTTTTTGTCTTGATAGGCTGAAAATCGCATAATTTGTGCTGTGCGTACTATTTCCCAATGATATATCTGATAGTTTGGGATGCAGGTTAAATCAACGCAATGGATAAAACATTGACCTACCATCGACTTTCAGTTGGGAAAATCTGCAATTTCCAACTCGCTACTGTCAACTAACACTCAATGCAAGTAAACAAATCAGGTTACTGGGAATTAAGTTAATAAAAGATAAAAATCAGATTAAAACTTAACACTTCACCCACAAATCTGTAAATTAACTCAAACATTATAGAAATTTGCTGATTTTTATAAAGTTTTAAGAGTTATTATTAATTCCAAGGATTAAATTTAAAAACTTGCAACAACAGAACAAATGTAGTGAACTATTCGCCAGTTTACTCTTCTGAGCAAAGCTACCCCATTAATTTAGTTGGCAAAACGGGACAAGCTATTCAGATTTCCATTCATTCACCTAGCCAGTATATCTGTGCCAACTGCGAACGGATATTACCAGATTGGAAACAGAAATCTGTTTTATGGGTAGTGATTGTTTTGCAGCAATCACAGTATCAATTAGATAAATGCACCCCCATCATTGAAGCAGAAAAAGAACGCTTACGCGAAAGATTTATGCGGTTTGGTTTTGATTTAGCCTTCAATCTGCGCGATCGCCACTACTTAACCGATCTCATAGATCCTCGCACCGGTTATCCTTTACTTTCCCATCCCGGAACAGTTCCCCATGACGACACAGCAGTCGTCAAAGCTTTACTTCATTACCCGATTATTAAAAATAAATGTCGAATGCTAGTACATCCAAACTGGGGTACAGCCGTCTATCCGAGTACTATCATCTCCGAAGCACCCCCCATCACAATTGAATGGGCGATCAAAACTATAGCTGCTATGCATGGATGGCAAGAAATTAGTTAAATGTCAGTTGTCAGTTGTCAGTTGTCAGTTGTTAGTTGTCAACAGTCAACAGTCAACAGTCAACATTATTAAATTTGTACGTCACATAACTAAAAAAATGTAATTACGAATTACTATGTACTTTACCGCTTGATAAATAAAGTGCGGTAAATTGGTTCACCTTTATTTTGAGTCGCAATTTCTCTTTCTGTGGCAACTGGTAACGGATTTTCTGCCATCCAATCTTGGGAACTAAGCTTTTGAAAAGCTGGATGTTGGCAAAAGTTATTACGCATTTCAATTGCTAAAGATTCTATATCCGATTGCAAAAATACCACACCACCAACAGCAAGATAATTTGCTAGTTCTGAGACTAAATCTGGTTGCACTATTCGCCGTTTAGCATGACGAGTTTTAAACCAAGGATCGGGAAATTGAATTGTCACTCGCTGTAAAGTACCAGCAGGTAGAGAAGATAAAAGAGTTTCTAAAGATTTATTAACATTACAAAATAAATAATGGAGGTTTGTTAAACCTAAATCAGAACATAACTGATGAGCCTCTGTTACGAGTGGTTCTCTAATTTCCAAACCAAGAAAATTCCAGTTAGGTTCTATCTTTGCCATATTCAACAAAAATCTACCCCTAGCACAACCAATATCTAAATGTAGTGGCTGGTGTGGTTGAGCATAAACTTTTTCCCAATCTAGGGATTTGACTGCTGTTTGATACTTTTGGGCAAGTGGATTAACATGTTGACGTACTCGCACAGGGGACAAGATAGACTCTCCTTAACGTAACAATATTTAATCTAATATTTTACACTAATTTCAATAGCTTTCGTGAGCCTAAAGTAAATATCTTAAAGGTAAAAACAAATAAATATTAAATATTTATTATTGCTGAATACTTAGTGATTTTTTAGTTTTTTATACATATTACTTACCATCTAAAAATTGTCAGGAACTCACTAATAGTAGATGCTAACCTCCCTGATATGTATGAACATCTATGACCAAGATAATCTGCATCAAGGCATAGTTGGTATACTTTGCCGAGAATTTCATACGGAAATCATAAATCCTTAATGTGTATAAATATTAAGTAAAAGCAATCCGTCTCAGGGTTACAAAGCAAGCGTTATACTCTTGGGAAAAGACTTGTTTTAACTCTACTTTTAAAAATATCCCGAATCAATGTCTCTGAATTTTCGTTTTGCCATAGTGAGCGATTTACACATCGCCCTTCCCCACACCATTTGGGATCACCCTAGCCGATTTCATTTAGTGGAGGTCAGCATACCGGCTTTTGAAAGTGTCTTAGAACATTTAACACAACTAGATTTAGATTTTGTTCTCCTCCCAGGCGACTTAACCCAGCATGGCGAACCAGAAAACCATGCTTGGTTACAACAGCGTTTAGCACAGTTACCTTTTCCGGCCTATGTTATCCCTGGTAATCATGATGTTCCTGTGCTGATAGCAGATAAACAATCGATTGGTTTTGCTGATTTTCCTCATTATTACCGCAAATTTGGTTATGAAAATCCTAATAAACTTTACTACACTACTCAATTGCTATCCGGAGTCCGGCTGATTGGGTTAAACTCCAATAACTTTAACGAGCAAGGTCAACAGATAGGACGTTTGGATAGCGAACAGCTGAACTGGTTAGAAGAGGTGCTAGCAGCCAGCACGAATGAATTAGTGCTAGTGATGATACATCACAATGTAGTTGAACATCTGCCTAATCAATCTTGCCATCCAATGGCAAATCGCTACATGTTGCAAAATGCAAAGGAATTATTGCAGTTACTACAGCGCTATGGCGTGAATTTAGTTTTTACAGGACATTTACATGTACAAGATGTTGCCCATAGAGGAGGGGTATACGATATTACTACTGGCTCCTTAGTGAGTTATCCGCATCCTTACAGAGTTTTAGAGTATCACAGCGATAACTTTGGCAGACAATGGTTGCAAATTTTGTCACATCGAGTAGAGTCAGTACCAGATTTTCCCGACTTGCAACAGCTGTCTAAACAATGGATGGGCGATCGCTCTTTTCCCTTCCTGATGAAATTATTAACTCTACCGCCATTAAACCTACCAACCCAACAAGCCGAAGAACTAGCGCCAAGTTTGCGTGATTTTTGGGCAACCATTGCCGATGGTGACGGATTGCTAGATTTTCCCCAATTTCCCCAAAAACTACGCCGCTATATGCAAAAATATGGCGCAATTTCCGCCGGCGGTACTCCCACTTTTATCGATAACAACAGCACAATTTTGCTCGAGAAGATTGAAGGGTGAGACAAGGGAAGGGGGACAATTGTACAGACAAGGGCTCATCGCGTCTCTGCCCAATGCCCCATGCCCAATGCCCAATGCCCTATACCATCTTCTCACCTTCGAGATCTAAGGCGCGGCAAATGCCAAATACTGAGGTATAACCGTGTAAAAAGGTGCTACCACCTACAGGGCCGATTTCGCCATTACAGAAAAAACCGCCGACGGGGATATCTTTGATGTAGCGCCTAAATAGTTCAGAATCAAAATTAGGTTTGCCGTAGAGTCCTTCACCACGCCCGACACAGGAAAACATTAAAGCAGCTGCGGCTGCAACTTCATCAGCTTGGCTGTCTTGATATTGTTGGAGGAGAACTTCTAAATCTTCTGCGGAGGCTTCAGCATCGCGGAGGTGAAATTGCAAACGTTGTCCGGGACGCACGCGATCGCCAATTGCGATCGCACCTGCTGTAGGATCTACACCCAAAATCCCGCGAATTAAAAAGTCTCCCTGTTGTAAAGAGGGTTTAAATCCATCCATTGCTACCCCAACAAACAAAGAATGTTGAGCTAAAATTCGCTCTTTTTCGCTGAGATTGGCGATTAATTCCCGCAATAGCACTAACGGTACTTGCTCATCCAATTCTAAGATAATATTGCGTTCGGCTTTAGTAACTTGCATTGGCTCGCCAATTGGTCGGCATCCTTGAGCCACAATGGTTTCTAAAACTATATTGCCACTCAAAGCCAATCCTACAGTACCTTCGCGATAGAGGCGATCGTTACAAAATAGCGCCATCCGCCCACTCATACCGCCGGCACTGGCTTGTCCGCCTACTGTTACCGAGCCGGGATAAGCAAAATCTAGCCCCTGCAGTAAATCGTTAATTCCCGAAGCGAAGGAACCGCACAGCAAAATAAACTGGGGCGTTGGTGATGGTGGTACGCCAATCAAATCAATCCAAGCATCTGGCGAACTATCTAAATCTGGTAATTCATCTGCTAGTACGTGAAAAACTTTGACATCCACCCCTGGTAGATGAGCCAAAGTCAAACTTAAAGCTGCTTCTGCTTCTAGTTCTTGAGTTTGTCCCTTAGTTGTCGTCCCAATCACGCCGCCGCCACTACAACCAATTAATACTGGGACAGAAAGTTTCTCAGCCAGCAAAGGTAAGAGGCGCGAATACTCGCTAGCAAATGCAGAGGAAATGAATACCAGCCCTAAATCTGGAGGTGCTGTTAACGATGACACAGCCCGTTCTACCACATCTGTAATAGCTGCTTCTAAAGAAGGACGGGTTGACAGGGCATTTGTCCATTGCATTCGATCTGCCATGAGTTTTAGGCTTCTTTCTCTGGTGGGGCTGTTTTGCGTGACTTTTGCTCCTGGGTAGAATTTGCTGTGAGCAGATGTGACGCTGGCTCAATCTCTCGTTTGTCAGTGACTTATCACGCCTCAGGAGCTAGGGTTTTGATTCCCTACTAGATGCATTAAATATATTGTATGATTATACTTTTGTAGTACCGACTCTACAAAATCTTCAAAGATAAATATAAATTTAGTACTTATGCGATCGTTTATTGTATTAGTTATAGTTCATCTGACTCAAACACTAACTTAACAGCTAAGTGGTTAGAATGGTGAACGATACAACTAAAAACCGCCATTTTTAGATTTTTCTATACTGGTATTAACACCACACAACGAAACTAAATCTATGAGCGACATCCAAGAACAAATCCAAGTAGAAGTTGAACAAGCACGTGCTGTCTGTGACATCTCAGGTAGCAACTCTGCTGAATGTGCTGCGGCTTGGGATGCAGTCGAAGAACTGCAAGCTGAAGCCTCTCATCAGCGCCAAAATAAGCAGAAAAATTCCTTAGAAAAATACTGTGATGACAATCCAGAAGCTGCAGAATGCCGTCTTTACGATGACTGAAAATTAAGTTGGTAAATCGGCTTTTTGTCATTTTGGTCTAATAGACAAGCAACCAGGATTCGCTTTACTAATATTTTCCACCTTAATTTAACTCCTATGCGGATGTTTGTTCAACTTATCTTAAGATTTGCTAATTAAGTGGGAACAATCATCAATAGCTCTAAGACTGTCAGAGGTAATATTTTCGAGGCTTAAATTTTCCCCAAACCTCTCTCCTCGTCAACATTAGAGCTTGTAGGAATTAATCTCACATCTATCCCTAGAGCAGTTTTTATAACTCACCAGGAGATTGTGATGATTTGGTGCAAAATAAAAGTTACGAACCTTTGAGTTGCTTGTTTTTTTGCAACTTGTTATAAAGATTAAGCCCAACAATTCATCCCACATTGTCCTTATGAGTCAGATGTGGGGCTTATTGTTGAAATAGCTCAATAGTTGAAATAGTTGGTTTTATGTAAACTGTTAGCTATCATGTAACAGCTATTAGCTGACTAATAGCTGTGACTCCTCCCTATTAGGAAGTACAAAAAAATACATAATCCAAATCATCCTATATTTAAGTCAGTAGGGGTGCCAAGCAGTTGTATTATTTTCTGACACCCTAAAAATTGGGTATTTTTGCTAGGTATATCCTTGAGGGTAGTTGTTTTTAGTTTCATTAGTTAATTTATAGTTTAGGAAAAACTATGGAAAATGATGTTTGGTTTCGCCAATTTGTGTGGATTGATTACAGACTGGCGGTAATATTTATGGTGATTATTCCCCTGATTCTGCTAATTTGGGCTTTTGTGCAACAAGCTGATGGTATACAACGTTTATTAACGATTTATTGGCGAGTATCTAGTTTATTGGCAATTACTATTTACTTAATGATTGGTGGGTTTGGAGTCAGTTTTCTCTCTGGTTTGCTAGGTCGTATATTGATCCCAATTTCTTTATGGTTCTGGGTGGATCTCAATGATGAGATTGAGTATCAACCTGGCGGGGCGTTAAAATTAGTTTTTACTTCTTGGCGATGGGCGATGACTATTTATGGAATTTTAGGAACTATAGCCTTTATTCCTTTTGTGGGTTGCGCTTTTTCTGCTGGAACTTTGAAAACTTCCTATTGCCAAGTTTGGTTAGAAGCCCCATTACTATTTAAAGAATATTTTCATGCTAATAGTAAACCTGCATTTCTCGGTTTTCTGGGCATCACATCCTTAATTATTTACGTGCTTTATCTGAGCTACTTTGTCTTAATTAAGCTAGGTAAACAGGGACGTTCCGCTACCCAACAGTAATTGTCACTGCAATCAACTTCAAAATACTTCAAGCTAGGCGATCGCGGAAAAATCCCACAACCAAACATGAAAATCTCTCTTTCCTAGTCCCTAGCCCCTAGTCCCTAGCCCCTATTTTCAACTTAGTCTACAACATTCTCTATCGATCGAAAATGAATTCCATTGGCAAGCGGCTAGAACAATATACTAATAAACGCCCGCAAGAAGTCTTAGTTGTACAGGTGGAAGTTGACAATGAGGAAGATACAATTGCCATCTTTAAGGGTTTTTCTAGTTCCTTAATGCGCTCAACAGCATTTGATCCAGATGTCCCAGTTTTGCCAGATGGAGCGAAAATTATCAGTATCGATCGCGTAGCCACACCTTACAATCCACAAGCACCTCGTTATATTCAACAAGGAATATTATGGGAAGAGATGGAAGCTCTATTATTAAAAGTAGGTGTTTAAGAGGATAAGGGACAAGGGACAAATGACAATTGTACAGACAAGGGTTCATCGCGTCTCTAACCAATGACTACTGACAAATGACAATTTCCGGTTCTGGATACACTCTTCCCGTTTTTGCTTGTGCTTCTGCGATCGCAGCTTTACATTGGTTACGCTATCATCAACCGTTAACAGTAGTTACCGTAGATTTAATTACACCAGCCGAAGTTGCTGAGATCCCCATTGAACAGGTAGCCGGCTTATCGGAAAATATGGCTTTGGCAATTACCCGCAGCGATCCAGGCGATAATCTTGACTTGACGAAAAATACACCGATTTGGGCGATGGTGGAATGGGCTGAGGGTGAAGGCGAAGCAGTAATTATTAAAGGTGGCGAGGGGATTGGTAAGCAAGAAAATGGTGCGGGAAAAGCAGCTATTTACGGTTATGCGCAAAGATTATTGCAAGAGAACTTAAGCCGATTGTTAGCACCAGGAGAAAGAATTACAGTCACAATTATTTTACCGGCTGGGCGATCGCTCGCACTGCGGACTTCTAATGCGGCTTTTGGTGTTGTGGAAGGGCTTTCTTTATTGGGAACTTCAGGAATTTCTCAACCTTTAAGTACGCCAGAACAACTCGCAACTTTTCGCGCTGATTTACAACAAAAAGCTAGCCAATTTGATAGCTTGGTATTTTGTATTGGCGAGAATGGCTTAGATTTAGCCAAAAAAATTGGTATTAATCCCCAACAGTTAGTCAAAACTGCTAATTGGTTAGGGCCAATGTTAGTAGAAGCGGATATTCTTGGCGTTAAAGAACTCTTATTATTTGGCTATCATGGCAAACTCATGAAATTAGCCGGGGGGATTTTTCATACCCATCATCATCTAGCTGATGGTAGGCGAGAAATTCTCGCTACTTACTGTAGTTTAGCGGGATTAAAACAATCACATATCCAAGTTATCTTTGATAGTCCCACGGCTGAAGCTGCATTAACATACCTGAGATCCTTAGATGCAACTACAAGCAGTAATTGGGTGAATCAAGTTTATACTGCGATCGCCGAAGCAATTGACTCCCGCGTGCAAGAATATATCCGCAATCATAACCAAAATGGTATATCCAGCCTAGTGTGTGGTTCGATGATGTTTGACCGCGATCGCAAAATTATCGTGAAGAGTAAAACTGCTTGTATGTTATCCGGAAAATTATGTTAACTTAATATGAATAATCATAAATAATCCCCATAAATAAGTTTTTCGGTAGCAACTCTAGGGTAATTTTGTCTTTTTAATACCAGGTCAAATTGCTAGGCCAAACTGACGCACTGATTCAGCGCGTTTAGGGAATTTATTTACCATTATTCAGCCCTCTGCCCAATAATGGTATCAACTTAAACTACAGATAAACTATCTAGTCTAACACACACTCTCTTGCCATCATGAATACAGCGGTGACTCTACTAACTGAACAATTACCCCAAGTAAATGAGCATTGGGGACAGCTTAATCGCCAAATAATTGTGATCCTGGACTTCGGTTCTCAGTATTCTGAGCTAATTGCCCGTCGCATCCGCGAGACGCAAGTATACTCTGAAGTCCTGTCCTATCGTACGACAGCTGAGCATTTACGGCAACTTAATCCCAAAGGAATTATCCTATCTGGTGGCCCGAGTTCAGTTTATGCAGAGCACGCTCCCCATTGTGACCCAGAAATTTGGAATTTGGGGATTCCTATTTTGGGTGTGTGCTATGGAATGCAACTGATGGTAAATCAGCTAGGTGGGGAAGTCGCAAAGGCAGATCGGGGCGAGTATGGTAAAGCTTCACTATATATAGACGATCCCACAGATTTGCTGACGAATGTCGAAGATGGCACGACGATGTGGATGAGTCACGGAGACTCTGTAATGAAGATGCCACAAGGATTTGAACTGCTGGCACATACAGAAAATACTCCTTGTGCCGCGATCGCCGATCACGAGAGAAAACTCTATGGCGTGCAATTCCATCCAGAAGTAGTGCATTCTGTCGGCGGTTTGGCTTTAATCCGCAATTTCGTTTACCATATCTGCGACTGCGAACCCACCTGGACAACAGCAGCTTTTGTGGAAGAATCTGTACGGGAAATTCGCGCCAGAGTTGGCGATAAGCGCGTGTTATTAGCCTTATCTGGGGGAGTTGATTCTTCTACCTTGGCGTTTTTGCTGCATAAAGCCATTGGCGATCAGCTAACTTGCGTGTTTATTGACCAAGGCTTTATGCGGAAATATGAGCCAGAAAGATTAGTTAAGCTATTCCAAGAGCAATTTCATATTCCTGTCGAGTATGTGAATGCTCGCGATCGCTTTTTAACTAAAATTGCTGGTGTTACAGATCCCGAAGAAAAGCGTCGCCGCATCGGCCACGAATTTATTGGCGTTTTTGAAGAAACATCCAAGCGCCTGGGACACTTTGACTATTTAGCCCAAGGTACTCTGTATCCAGATGTGATTGAATCAGCAGATACCAACGTCGATCCCCAAACTGGGGAACGGGTAGCGGTGAAAATTAAGAGTCATCACAACGTTGGCGGATTGCCCAAAGACTTGAGATTTAAACTAGTAGAACCACTGCGGAAATTATTTAAAGATGAAGTTCGCAAAGTAGGGCGTTCAATTGGTTTACCAGAAGAAATTGTCCAACGCCAACCTTTCCCTGGCCCTGGTTTAGCGATTCGCATTCTCGGTGAAGTAACTGCGGAAAGGTTGAACATTCTCCGAGATGCGGATTTAATCGTTCGTCAAGAAATTAACCAACGCGGCTTGTATCATGATGTGTGGCAAGCATTCGCCGTATTACTACCCATTCGTAGCGTCGGCGTCATGGGCGATAAACGTACCTACGCTTACCCCATTGTATTGCGGATTGTTACCAGCGAAGATGGGATGACTGCCGATTGGGCGCGTATTCCTTACGATGTTTTGGAAGTAATTTCTAACCGAATTGTCAATGAAGTTAAAGGTGTGAATCGGGTGGTTTACGATATCACCTCCAAGCCACCTGGAACCATCGAGTGGGAATAACTAGTACCGCTATGCGCAAGTCAAAAGTCAGAAGTCAAAAGTCAAAAGTCAAAAGACTTATATTCTTGGCCTTTGCACCATTTGGAATAGTATATTTACTTAAAGCGTGGTGTATTAGTTTCTCAGCGAACGGAAGAAAGAATTTAGTTTCACCCATCTGAATTTTATTTAATTGAGGGACAAAGCAATGCTTTGTCCCTTTTTTGCGGGGAAATCCACCCCAGGGCGGGTAAATCCATGCAAGGGCGGGGTTTCCCCGCCCCTACAAAAATCCTAATCATGTATCGGAACGCGGATTCGCATAACAAATGACCAATGACTAAGGACTATTCTTGGCATCACTCTACCTAATGATGAAGAAATTATATAAATTTACTTGGGTATTACCTGATTTTGCGATCGCTTTCAAGCTTAATTCCTTGTATAAACAGGATTAGCTGGATGTTAAATTCCCTAAGGTGTGACACCCCCAAGAGGTCTTGACCCCCTGCCGGCTATTTATGTTAGAAAAAGCTCAGTATTAGCTGACATAGATCAATTAAATACATCTGTATGAAACATCACCAGGAGTGGGAATCTAGCAATCTGCTCAAATCTGCCATTATTGGCTTTCTCATAAGTAAAGCTAATTTGTGATGCGTAATTTCAGAATTTATTTGATTGTGGTAACAACTAATTGTTTATTGAAAACGGTAGGAAACTCTATCCCCTTGTGGGTGGAGTTTTTCATTGATTATTCATCTAGATAAAATTTAAATCCGTCAGATTAATATTTTTCTTAGAAGAAATTTACAAAAATTTTATAAATAGGAGAAAATTTGGCAAATTTTATATTTTTTTAATTATAAAAACACAATTATTTCATAAATATAAATATTGATAATATGCAAATACTGGATAAATATACAAATATAATTTCAATTCTAAATAAATATATATCCATAGCATCATTAAAATTACTCAATTAATAGTAGTTAACTTATTTTTTTAAATAATTAAATTAATAAATTTCTGTTTCGTAAGGATTTTATCGCTGATTCTCTCAGGTTTCCTGCAATATATCATTATTTATATAAGTCATTAATACATAAAATACCCCACGAATTAGAAATTAATCTTGATAGATTTGGTTCTATAATATACTTATTTATGTTAGATAAAAGCCAATTCAAGTTTATCAAAATTTTTGAGATACTGGCAGTAAAACACTTTACTAAAAATTTAATTTTTTCTAGATAAAATATAAAGATAAATAAAGTAAAAAACCAGTATAATCACTGACTAGAAACTAGTGTATTTATGGAAATAAACTGATAAAATAATCACTACAGAGTGAACGTTCAAAACCTCATTGGTAAACCTTAGATGAAGTAATCAATATAGTTAGCAACTGAATTTAGCCACAATCTACTTGATAACTGCAATTGTCAGTAGCCAGAGCATGTAAAGTAAAAATTTATCGGGATCAGCCGTTGTGTGTTTGCAGAATAAATATTCGTCAAACTGCGCCAAAAGTTAATACAACCTACATCAGCACAGGTTTGGAACAGTTGGCGATTTAACATCACTGACGGAGAGCAACACCAACGGATATAGCAGCAAATCGCCGTTAGTCAATTTATGATGTTAACTGGAAAGCACAGCCATATGGGGAAAGAATCAATCTCCCCCCAACTACCTCAACAACTAGAGATACTCCAGCTACTAACTAACCTGACAAATCAGCGACTTATCCATTTACCAGACTTATTAGAATTAATAGTCAGGGAAGTGCGTAATACAGTGGATAGCGCTCAGTTTTGTTTGATAGCGTTATATAATGCTCAAACTCAAGAGTTAGAGTTAAGTAGCGCTGTGGGAATAAGTGCGGAAAAATTACGTTTTCTCCAGCTCAATAGAAGTCTCAAAACCAAACATAGCTGCTGGGGTGGATGGGAAAACTCAATCGGCGATGATGAGACTTTTTATCGCAATTCCAGTTTACTAAATCAGGTATTTGTTACTGGTGTATCCCAGCTATTTAAAGGAAGTAGAGAAAAACCAGACTGTGTTGTGGATGACTTAGTGTCATGTCCTTTATTGTCCTATGCGCCAACATACTCGACGTTTACCCCAGCTTCTATGTATGCTGTAGCCATTAAATCAGCGCAAGCAGGAAGATTGGGAGTATTGGCTCTTGGTAATTGGGAAAATCCCCATGCCTTTAATACAGCATCACAAAATCTTTTAGATTCATTGGGTGAAGTAGTAGCGATCGCGATCAACAATACCATCATGCTGCAAGTTTTGCAGGAGCGAGAAGAACGACTAGCCAAACAAAACGAAATTTTGTTAGCTCAAAATCGCGAACTCGAACAAATTCGCCAGCAAATGCAACTACAAAACCAACAACTACTAGAAGCAGCAGAGTTAAAGTCACAATTTTTAGCTACCACATCCCATGAACTGCGCACACCCCTGAACGTGATTTTAGGGTTATCACAAGTGCTGTTGCGTCAGCGCACTTCCTGCTTGTCTCAACTACAAATAGAAATGGTGCAACGCATTCTCAATAATGGAAACCATCTGCTGTCAATTATTGAAGATATGCTGGACTTTGCCAATGTGGAAGCAGGTAACGTCTGCTTTTACCCAGAAGAATTTAATTTAGCAGATTTAGTATTAACAACCGTAGCCGAACATCGTTTTTTAGCCGAAGAAAAGCTATTAGATTTGCAGGTAGAGATTAATCTGGCTGATAACTCCATCGTTAATGACAGCGATCGCCTCAGACAAGTTTTAGTTAAGCTATTATTAAACGCCATCAAATTTACACCCAGAGGTAAAGTTACAGTTAAAGCCTGGGACATATCCAGTGATAAAATTGCGATCGCGGTGCAAGATACAGGTATAGGAATTGCACCCCATCACCTAGAGTGTATTTTTGAGCAATTCCGCCAAGTCGATCAAAGTAATAGTCGTCAATATGAAGGTATGGGTTTAGGTTTAGCCATTACCAGATCCTTATTGCAGATGATGCAAGGTAAAATCAGCGTCTTCAGCCAAGTTGGAGAAGGTTCTACATTTCAAATTGAATTACCGAGAAAAATTAGTCAATAGTCAATGGTCAATGGTCAATGGTCAATGGTCATTTGTTAGAGACGCGATGAACCCTTGTCTGTACAATTGTCATTTGTCCTCCTTGTCTGCCTTGTCTGCCTCAATCTATTCTCTCGGCTATTCTCAACTTAGCAGAGCGCGATCGCGGATTTTGGGCGAGTTCTGATTCTTGAGCTGTAATAGGTTTTTTGGTTAAAACTCGCAATAATGGGGAATTTCGTAAGCCGTGCTTGACTATTCTGTCTTCTAAGCTATGAAAGCTGATAATGGCTATTCTTCCCCCAGGAACTAGAGAATTGGGTGCTTTCTCTAAAAAGGTTTCTAGAACTTTTAACTCGTCGTTGACAACAATGCGCAATGCTTGAAACACTCTGGTAGCTGGGTGAATGCGTCCATAGCGATATTTTGGTGGTACGCAAGATGCGATCGCCTCGGCTAATTCTACAGTAGTCTGTAAAGGACGCCGTTCTACAATGCGTCTGGCGATGCGTCGCGATAATCTTTCCTCACCGTATTTAAAAAAGATTTCTGCTAATTCTCCTTCATCCCAATCATTAATTACATCAGCAGCAGTTAACGATTGTCCTCGATCCATGCGCATATCTAAGTTAGCCGCAAGGCGAAAGCTAAAGCCACGCTCCGGTGTATCTAAATGGTAAGAACTCACGCCCAAGTCAGCTATTATACCATCAAAAGTACCGTGTGTAAATTCATAAGCTGCAAAGTTACTATAAACGAAATTTACTTGTTCTTCATATCCGGCTAAATACTTTTGTGCTGCGGCTAAAGCATCTGCATCTTGATCGATGGCTGTAACCTGGACATTTAAAGCCGCTTCTAGCAAGAGACGAGTGTGACCGCCACCACCAACTGTTGCATCTAGATAATGTCCCCCTGGATGCACCGCTAAACCTTCAATTAACTCCCGACTCAAAACGGGAATATGGGAAAACATTGTTGCTTCTGCATCCGATGGGGTTGGCGAATCTATGTTCATGCTGATTTTTCTCTTTTTAACAAAGGTATAGAAAAACTTAACAAATTGCAATTTTAAGGATTTGATAAAGTTTTTTCTTAGATTTAGTTTACTTCTGTCGATGGGTTGACATATGGTCACTGAGGGGATTTGCGGATTTTTACAAGATGAATTTAGTAGCAATTTACAATCTGCCTATCTGTGTCAATGAGTATTATTACTCATTTGAATTACCTGAATCAGGTATTAAACTAGTCCTGAATATTAAGCTCCAGGGTATAGGAAGATAGTTCTGTTTAATTTTGATGAAGTTCTTCCTCTGAGATTTTGCATTTACCACCGTAAATTTACGCAAGAGGTTAGTCATAAAAAATATGGCTAAATCTCAGTAAATTAAGTTTGTCGCCGAGAGTGAAGACAAACAACTTTGATGTGCACATAATCAGTAAGATGGAGGTTAACAAGATTATGAAGATGTTAAGCGAAAAAGAATACCGAGCATAAAAAAATGCCTACAGAGAATAAAAATTAGGCGATCGCACAGAATAGCGCATAAATGAAATAATAAGTTTTGTATGGCAGAGCTATCTGAGATTAACCATCAATAGGAAATTTGCTCAAATGTTTAAGCAACGCTCTTATCAGAGTCAATTCTTCGCAAACTTAGCTAACACTCAATTAGCCAAAACCCTTAATTATTGGCGGCTGCGGCTAATTGAATCAATTCCTTTTTTGTTAGCCTGTACAGTATTAATCAGTGTTATTAGTCTGAAAAGTCCTGTATTACTATTCTGTATATTAATGGGCAGTTTAATCGCCATAGTCATACAGCAAATAGGACAACAAATCAAACTACCAAAACGCCAGTTAATTTCACTGCAAATATTAGCAGTGGTCGCTCTATTGAGTATATTCTGGCTGGACTACTTCGCCGCCCCCGCACAAGCGCAATTTTTCAAAAAAGCTGAAGACTTCTTTCAAAATACCCTAACTCAAGGTAGTAGTGGCGGTAACACTCAACTAGCTGTGGGATTAGTCTTCAACGTCTTACGCGCATTGTATCTACTATATATAGCTGTCGCCTTAATTGGCGTAGTCAATGCCGTGCGCAAAGACGAAGATTGGCAAAACATCGCCAGAACTCCTTTATTAGTAGTAGTTGCCGTCACAATTGCAGATGTACTCACAGGCTTTGTCATTGGTAATACCAATAAATAAAGGCGCATATTTAAGTAAGTGGCTAATTGTAACCAAATATGTCACACAACATAAATAGGCTGTAAATTCCCACTAATGACAAATGACAAATTAATTGCAATGACCTACTTATCATGTCTCAAGAGCCAGACAAAGACTTTCGTCCAGTCAATCAAATCTTAGGTAGCCAACCATCATTAGGGCCGCTACCAGCAGATCAAATCCTACCTTGGACAGTCATTGCTTTAGCCGCCTACTTTATAGTTAACGGCATTTTTGGCGGACTATTTCAAGATGACTTTCAAAAATGGTTGTGGACAGTCCTCATCGCCGGTTGGGGAATGGCTACTTGGTGGATATTAACTGGTGGTAGAAGTTGGAGCTTTTTAAGTAAATTTATCGGTGTTCCCTCATGGACAAGAGGCTTTGCACGTTATCAAAGCTTGTTAGAAGTAAATCATGAAGCAAAAAATCGGAAAACAAAGCATCGGTATCGCCGACAACGCCAGGTTAACACCCTTTGAAGACGCTTTACATTTAGCGACAATGTTGCGTGTCTCGTTTAATAGACGCGATGTTGGCGCTTATATATTAACCAAAGGTAACCAAAAAGATAGATTTTGCTTTGTATTTGGGTTTGAATGCCGAGGAATTCATAGTACCCTGAGAAGCGAACAAATTAATACTATTTTTGACAATATCGAAGCTGGATTAAAAGATATCCCTAGCGGCGAAAAAATGACGTTACATTTGGGTTCGTTTATTGACGATAAAGAACGCCAAAAAGAATTAGCAGAATTAGCCAGAAATACCAGTTCGCGAGATATTAAATACTTGTTAATGGCAGAACGCGCCAGAACCAAGGAACTGACAAATTCTGGTATTCGTAAACCGAAATTTCTGCGGATTTACGTTACATATACCGTCGAACCTAATGCCAGCAATGCCGATGATTTAATTGAAAAATTCTTAGCTAGAGGTGAAGCTTGGTGGTTGAAATTTAAAGGTGATATTGCGGAAGTTGAAAACCAGCGTCTAGAAACTGTAATTACTAACGCCTATAAACAAGGTTTTAGTCGCTGGGAACAGTTGTTATCTAACAAAATGGGCTTAGATATCAAGCCATTAACAGCTAAACAACTATGGGGAGAAATTTGGCGGAGATTTAACGATACACCCCCGATAGAAATTCCTCAATTGCTCACCTTAGACGAAACAGGACTCCACGAACAAGCTTATTCAGAATTGCCGAGTACAAAACTTTTAGTAGAAAATATTCACAGCACCACCCTACTGATGGAATCTGGAGTCCCTTGTGCAGACAGGCGGTGGGTAAATGTCAATAATAGCTATATTGGCGCTTTGACATTTTTAGAAAAACCTGGTGGCTGGTCAAATAAATCTTCTCAACTGCGGTATTTATGGGAACTACTATCAAGAGAAACCGTAGTTGATACGGAAATATTTTGTCAGTTAACAGCCGCCAATCCAGCTTTAGTCAAAACTACCTTACAACGAGTTTTGAAGCAGTCAAATATGACAGCGCTGATGGCTCAAGAAAAAAGTCGGACGATTGACGTTAATGCCCAATTAAAGTTAAAGAAATCTGTCGCTGCTCAAGAACAACTTTATGAGGGAGCCATACCTATATATACAGGTATAGCGATTTTTGTCCATCGTCCAACTGTGGAACAATTGGATGAAGCTACAAGATATATTGAAAACTGTTTTCAACGTCCAGCTAGGGTAATTAGAGAAACCGAATATACTTGGAAAATTTGGTTACAATCTCTGCCGATAGTTTGGGAAGGTTTATTGGTTAAACCTTTTAACAGAAGACAGTTATATTTAACTAGTGAAGTTCCCGGATTAATGCCTTTAGTTTTAACAAGACAAGGTGATAGTCAAGGGTTTGAATTAATTGCTTCGGAAGGTGGGACACCTGTACATTTAGATTTATTTACCCAACATAAAAATTTAGCTCTGTTTGCGACAACTAGAGCCGGGAAATCGGTGTTAGTTTCGGGAATTTTAACTCAAGCTTTAGCCCATGATATTCCCGTTGTGGCGCTAGATTTCCCCAAACCCGATGGCACATCTACCTTCACTGACTATACAGAATTCATGGAGAGGAATGGAGCCTATTTTGATATTTCTAAACAATCAAATAACTTATTTGAGCAGCCCGATTTGCGTGCTTTAACTGCCGAAGAACAAAAAGATAGGATGCTCGATTATACAGCCTTCTTAGAATCAGCGCTGATGACAATGGTATTGGGTTCATCGATAGAAAACCCTCTATTAGCACAGACAGTGCGTTCCATCATTAACTTAGCATTGTCAGCCTTTTTTAGCGATCGCGGCATCAAACAGCGTTATCAAGAAGCAATGGCTGGCGGTTTCGGTTCCCTAGCTTGGCAAAAAACCCCTACCTTGAAAGATTTCTTATATTTCTGTTCCCCAGAACATCTGCAACTCGATTCTCTCAGCAGCAGAGTGGAAGATGCATTGAGTCAAATTCAATTACGCTTGCGGTTTTGGCTTTCTAGCCGCGTTGGACAAGCGATTTCTTCCCCTTCCAGCTTCCGTACAGACGCCAAACTCTTAGTATTTGCACTCCGCAACCTCTCCGATAGTGAAGATGCGGCTGTACTTTCCTTGAGTGCTTACTCTGCTGCTTTACGTCGCGCACTCAGCAGTCCCGCCTCGATATTCTTTATCGATGAAGCACCGATTTTGTTTGAATTTGACCAAATTGCCAATTTAGTGGGGAGAATTTGCGCTAACGGTGCTAAAGCCGGCATTAGAGTTATTTTATCGGCTCAAGACCCCGATACCATCGCCAAATCCACCGCTTCTGCCAAAATTTTACAAAACCTCACTACCAGATTAATCGGTCGAATTCAGCCGGTAGCTGTAGATAGTTTCGTCAATATCTTGAAATATCCCAAAGAAATTATCGCCCGCAACGCCTCCGAAAGCTTCTTCCCCCGCAAAGAGGGAATTTATAGCCAATGGTTGCTAGATGACAACGGAATTTATACATTCTGTCGCTACTATCCCGGTTACGAACAACTAGCCGTAGTTGCAAACAACCCCCACGAACAATCTGCACGTCAACAATCAATGCAACGCCATCGCGATAAATATGAAGCAATTTCCGTCTTTGCGCGTCAATTAGTCGCTTCTTTGCGCGGAAGTTAGAAGGAGGACAAGGAAGACAAGGAGGACAAGGAAGACAAGGGGGATGAGGGGGATGAGGGAGACAACTGACTAATGACTAATGACTAATGACTAATGACTAATGACTAATTTATGAAAAAAACCGTTATTTTCACCCTGAGTTTAGGATTGCTAGCCACACTCCCAGCAATGGCAGAATTAGGCAATGTTCTCACAGATTTTCAATCTTATTCCAGCGAATTACAAAACTATCTCAAAAATAATTTGAGTTCCACATTAAAGCCTGTCGAAATGCAGTCTCAAAGTGCGCTGAATGAATCTACAGGACAGATGAATCTACCTAATCCCATTACAGCAGGAGATAGATTAGAGAATGTGATGATTGTCAATTCTATCTCTGATAGATTTGATAACAATCCGGCGTTGAAGTCGAAAACAGCTACTAATGAAATAAATCGTCTAATTACCCGCAGTTCTGTAGCTAGCGTTTTGGGTAAAGCTGGTCAACTCAGAACAAAAATTAAGTTAAAAGATACGGAAAATACCCTAGAAAATATTTCCCAAATAGCTCAAGAGGCAGATCAAAGCTACCAAAATTTTCTGGGTAGCTTTCAATCACAAATCGGTCAATTAACTAATGCGGGTATTCCTGGTTTAGGTGCTTTATTAAATAGTAATGCATCTGATTTACAACTTAAAAATATTCAAATTCAAACTCAACAATCTAAAATTGTCGGAGAAACACTCGCGCAGACGATGCAGGTAAATCATTTCTTGCAATATTCTAATTTAAATTTAGCGAATATTTCCCAACAAATCGAGGAAAATAACCGGGCGCGGCGTGTTGATTCCTCCGCAGAAGCTGCTAGGCTTTTACGCACAACTTCGCAAATGGATTTATTTGGCAGAAAAGACAAATAACAGTTAACAGTCAACCATAATCTGACTTATGCCTTAATTTAACCTGAAAAATGCAGTATATTCTACAAATTCCAGCGAATACAGGTATTAATGATGTTCTCGGTAATGGGGTAACAACTGCCCAAAGTATTGCTGAAAGCTGGGAGAATCAATGGCTAGATTTATTACAAAAAAATCCCAGTGAAAATATATATGGTTCACTGACAAATTTAGGCATATTTTTCGCGGTGGGAACTTTATTAGTTTTCCTCATCCAATGGTTGAAAGATGTGCTTGAGGGTGAATATTCTCGTCCGATTTCATCGATGATTTGGCCGTTTGTGGTGGTGATTTTATTAAATAATACTGGGAATGGAAGTATTCTTTCAAGTTTGACTTTAGGGGTACGCAACTACATGAATTCTGTGAATCAGCAGGTAGTTACTACAGCAGATACCGATAAAGTTTATCAGCAAGCACTGAATATGAGTGTGGCGGAAGAGGTGGCTGGTTCTTTGCTGCGTCCTTGTCAATCTTTGAATGGGGAACAACAATCACAATGCTTTACTAAAGCTACAGAGAAAATTAATAATCTTTGGCAAGAATATAGAAATTCTTATGGTAATAAAACTTGGATTGAAAGATTAGAAAATAAGGTAAATCAGATTAGCTACGGTACAGGTGATGTTTCGGAAACTGCTTTTAATGCTTTGTTAGGTTCGACAGTCCAAACTAGTATTAAAAACTTTTTGGTTTCCTTACAATACGCTTTTCAAAATTTAATTGAAGCAACGATGTTACTGATAGCAGCTTTAGGGCCGCTAGCAGTTGGTAGTTCATTATTACCTGTCGCAGGTAAACCGATTTTCGCCTGGCTGACTGGGTTTATTTCTTTGGGAATTGCCAAGATTTCCTTTAATATTATTGCGGTGTTAACTGCATCTGTAATTGTGAATGGCCCGGCGCAAGATCCAAATGCTGACCCTGATTTGATGTGGTTCATAATTTTCTTAGGAATTTTAGCGCCGATTTTATCTTTATTAACTGCGGCGGCGGGAGGATTTGCGGTTTTTAATGGAATTGCGAATACAGCTAATTGGGTGAAAGCGAGGGTCTAGATGGTAAGGTTATTAGAGAAGAAAAAACAGACGGTTAATATTTTAACAATTTTTGCGATCGCTACTTTTGGATTGCAGGTATTATTGCTGTTATTTTTAATAATGCAAGGCTTGAATATTCGCCAGCTTAGTTTACGAAAACAGCCGAATTTTGTGCAAATAGTTGATGGTAAACCTGTTGATAATACTGATAATTTAGCAAGAGACCCGGAAGGAATTCGCCAATTTGTGAGTAAAACTATGACCTCAATTTTTAATTGGTCAGGAACTTTACCGCCACAAACCATTGAAGAAGTAGGTAACCCTAAACCAGATTTAGGAATATTAATTAAAACGCCATCTGGTGGGAGTCAAAAAGTTACTACTAGTAGTTGGATTGGTAGCTTTGCTTTATCTGAAGATTTTCGCAAAGGCTTTTTAAGTCAAATTGCAGTCATGACTCCACCGGAGGTTTTTGCTAATAATCAAGGACAAGTTATTTCCGGTAAATTAGTGATTAAAAGGGTGTATCCCCCTAAAGAAATTGAACCAGGTAAATGGCAAGTGGGGATGGTAGCCGATTTAATTCAAACCAAAAAATCTGATGGTAAAAAACTCATAGTGCCTTTTAATAAAGATATATTGGTGAGGACAGTAGATTATTTTGATTACCCTCTAATTGAGCAATTAACAGTTTTGCAAAGAGCCATTTATGCTGTACGTGCTGAACAGTTAGAAATTTACGAGATGCGAAATTTATGTTTAATCGATGCCTATGATAATTTACAAGGCACAAACTCCAATCAATGTGAAATTGAACGTAAAACAGGTAGTTTTACTCGATAAAATCTCTATAGCAATCCGATATGAGTTGTGAAAATATTTTTTTAAATGAACCGCCAAGACGCCAAGTACGCCAAGGATAAGAAAAAACTGAGAATTGGTGAATTTCAAAAATGATTTAGGATTGCTATATCTAAAAACAACTGACAACTGACAACTGACACGCGAAGCGCCATAATGCAGCTACTTAAATCAGAAAATAAAAAGACTAATATTTTACCAATGTTTGCCGTTGGCACATTGGGAGTTAATATATTAACTTTATTTGTTTTGATGTTTCACGGGTCGATGTTGCAGCGATTAAACCAGCAAATTGCTTTACCAAGCTTGGTACAGCTAATTGATGGTCGGTCGATTACAGTCAATCCACAAGAGAATCAAGAAAGATATCAACAAACTATTCGTCATTTTGTTGGCGAAAGTATGACTTTAATGTTAACTTGGTCACAGCAACTACCACCAAATACAGTTTGGGACATTAGCTCTCAATTGGTGACTGAAGATTTTCAGCCAAAATTACAAACACAAATCAATAATTTAAATTCTGAAAAAAGAATATCTAGTTCTTATCAAGCTACTGAGCAGATATTGGCAATTCAAAGAATTTCTCAACCCGAACAAATCGCTGAAGGTAAATGGAAAGTCGAGATGATTGCTAATCTCTTAGTTTTTCATAACTCGGATCGGCTTGGTGAATCAATTCCCGTAAATCAGCAAATTTTTATCCAGACTAGCGATGAACCTGTTGCTTCTTTACCTCAATCTCCCACTCCTTTACATTTGGCTGCTTATCGCCTTGGTGCAGCTAGATTGCAAATTTACAAAGTTTGTGACTTAAAAGATAAAACCTGTTCCGAAAAGTTACCCTAGGACGTACTATGACTCGCTACTCACGTTCAACCAAAATTTCCCTAAATGATGATTCTCAACTAGAAATTGATTCTCAAGATTGGGAATTAAGGATGGCAAAGTTAGTAGGGTTAGAAAATGGAGAGTTTTCATTCGATCGGGATGACACAATAGAAGAACCAGTTAACTTAGAACGATCTTTTTCTCAACCATCGGAAGTTAAAACAGAACAATCTTTTGCTTCCAATCCCTTTGCCAAATTAGGTTTGGTAGGTACGGCGACTTTTGCTGTGGCTTTGTGTGCTGGTGGGTTTTTAACTCAACTTATGTCTAGCAACAATCAAAAGGCAAAAAAGAAGAATATAGCTTCCCCGGTAAAAACGCCGCTACTTAATGAATCGCAGCCTAAAGAGTTAGAAATTGAAACTCTTAAAACTAAATTAGCGCTCACTGAACAAGTAGAGGCGGTACAGTCAGCACAAAAACAACTGAGAAATACCCAAAATCAACCGCCATCAACAGTTGCACAATCTACCGCAACAGCAAGCAACGTACCCAAAATCATGACTGTTGAGCGCATGGTTGATTTACCCACTCCATCACAAACTCCCATCGCCTCTCAACCGTTACCAGTACCCCAAGCACCACAAATAGTAGCTGTTAAGCCAGATATTTCCCCAGCAGTTAAAGCCACACCTCAACCTAAATTAGATCCTTTTCAGATGTGGAATAATTTGGCTAAGTTAGGTAGTTACGGTCAAGTACCTGTGAAAGACATAGCACCTACTGTCAATACTGCAACTACCAGCAATTCCAATCCAGAACAACAAGCAAATAACCCTGCTGCTGCATCTACACCAGAATCACAAACAACAGCCAGCGAAACAGACAAGCCTACTCTGATAGCTAATAAAGAGGTAAAGAGTTCCAAATCCTTAGCTGTAGGAACTAGCGCTAAAGCTGTGTTAGCGACGGCTGTATTTGGCGAAACTGCTAATGCATCCGCTAATAATGGCGATAATGAAGGCGAGAGTGGGAAAAATACATTTGTCGTGCGGGTACAAGAGCCTTTAAAAGGCGTAGATGGAAACGTGGCTATTCCGGCGGGAACTGAGTTATTAACAGAAATAAGCTCCCTTTCTGAACAGGGATTAGTACAGCTGAAAGTTGTAAAAGCGATCGCTAAAGATAGCAATGGCATCACTGAAAATAGTTTACCGCCAAATGCCATGATGATTCGCGGTACTCAAGGTAGACCGCTAGTAGCCAAACAATATCCTAATCGCGGCTCATCTATTGCCGGTATGGATATAGGATTGTTTGTTTTGGGTGGTTTGGGTAAAGCTGCTGAGTTAATGAATCGTACAGACTCTCAAGTGGTGAGTACCAGCGCCGGAAGTACTGTAGTTACTACCAATAACCCCCAACGCAACATGATAGCAGCCGCCTTAGAAGGTGGGATGAACACGGTAGTTCCGCAAATTGCCCAACGCAATCAACAAGCTATCTCTGAGATGATGCAACGCACTAACGTCTGGTTCCTACCCGCCGGTACAGAAGTAGAAATCTATATCAATCAAACAATGGAGTTTTAAATATTGGGCATGGGGCATGGGGCATTGGGCATTGGGCATTGGGCACAGACGCGATGAATCGCGTCTCTACAATTGTCCTCCTTGTCTCCCTTGTCCTCCTTGTCTCCCTTGTCCTCTCTCCCTACTCCTCCTCACGCGCCTGAGTTCATATATGAGAACAAATCGCCTTTTTCGCCTGGATATATTGAATAATTCTAAATTTCTGCCTTGGGCTGCTTTTGGGTTTATCGCTGCAATTGTATTGGTAGGAGGCCGTGCTGTAGCTGAAAATGCTGTTTTACGCTCGATTTTCTCTTGTCAAGCTCAAGGTTTAAGTGGTGTAGTACCTACCATTAAAATTTGGTATCAACAGGGGACAAACCTCAGTTTTATTCCCGCCGGAGAAAAAATTAGAAAAGTTTGGTTAAATGATCCATCCCAGGTAACCATAGATTTTGACGGGCCGATGTGTATGCAATTTGGTCAAGGTGCTGGTACAGGAGATTGCCAAAACTCTTCAGCTAATGTTATTCAACTCAGACGCATTAAAAAACTGGCAATTCCCGGTCTACCAAATACTAGTAATACACTATTAACCGTAATTACCGAAGGAAGTGGAAACACAAAATTGTATACATTCCGGATTCTGTACGGCGATGGCAGTCCGGAGTATCATACTTTGGCTGTATTCCCTGATACTGGCTCTACGACTGCTTCACCTTGTGTAAGACCGCCGCAGTAAGGGACAAGGACGACAAGGAAGACAAGGAAGAATTTAGCAAAAGCATAACAACTGACAACTGACCAAATTATCATAAAAACCCTGCTGACTCATACAGCCGTTTGAGCATAGCGGTAATTTTTGTACCGTAGTCTAAATCTGCTGACCAGCGCCCTGATAATTGATCGACTAAGGGCGCAACACCACGGGTAACAAAACGAAATCTGGGGTCTACAACTTCGTTCACTAAAGGTTCTAAGCTGGCGTAAGCTTTTAAATGTTGGATATGTGCCCTAACTCCAATTCTCGCACTGGTAAAAGATGCGGCTTCGGCACTACCACCAATTGTACCTAACCCGGCAAAGTTATTTTGCTCTGGTCTAATATCATTACCAAAGCGTAAAAATCCGGTTTCTACACACATTTGGCAGAAAGCAATATCATAGTTGATTCCTTCTGTACTTGCTTCTTCGCGGTAGAGTTTGGGGATATCTGGAAATTGCACTAAAGCATTTTCATTATTGTTTCTGAGAAATAATTGTAATTGGACTTCGGAGCTATTACCATTGGAGATAATGCGGTCAAATTGACCAGGACAAACTAGTAAAATTGAACGTAAACTGACAGTGCGAGTTGCTGCATCCCAACCCACAGATACGTTAAAATCTCGTAGTTCAATTGCTTTAATATAGACTACTTTATGATAAGTAATTCGGCGAACTTCTGGTATTTTGCTTAAATCCACTCGTAAGCGGTCTGCTAAATCAATGGGGATGTAAGCATTGCCATTAATTAGTATTCCTTGTTCTGAATATTTTTGCCCATTAACTGTAATATTAATTGCCGGATAATTTGGTTCTGGGGGAGTTCCTTGATTTGGGTCAACTGCACGACTCCAAGAAGCCAAGCCATCCGAAATTCCTAAAGCAAAATCGCGACGACGATTTTGGAGTAAAGCACGGTCTTCTGGGCTGCTGAGGAAACCAACTTGCATTAACAAAGAAGCGATCGCAGTTTGTCTACAAAATATTAACTTCCCCAATCCGCTATCGCTATCCGGCTTGACTCCCCGATTGGGTAACTGGGGAACACGGCGTAACAATCCTAACAATAACAGTTCCGCATTACTTTTACGCTGATTATTACTGGCAATATAGAACACGCTAGCCCCCCGGACAGTGGGGCTACTCGCTGCATCAGCGTGAATTTCTAACGCCACATCAGTGGAACGCCCGCGAGAATTGATCCAGGCGATAGTATCGGCTGCACTCAAATCGTCAGGAACTGCTAAAACTTCAAAACTCCGCGCCCGCAATTCGGTTACAATCAAATCGCGCAGCAGAATCATTTCTCTAGCTTCTGTTGTCCCACCTGCGATCGTCCCCGGATCGACTCCTCCGGCTTCTTTGCCTCCGTGAGCAGCAGAAATAAAAATACGCCCCATGTTCAGTATTTCCTCTTATAAGAATCAGCCTCAGCAATCCTATATATCATTTCTTGGTTTAGCATCAACAATATAATAGCCATCAGGAGCGATTGATCATTTGTTTCTTAAAGAAAACAGCAGTCTGAGAGGATGAGGAGGATAAGGAGGACAAGGAAGATTAATGACAATTGTACAGACAAGGGTTCAGGGACATCCAATTTTTTAAATACCCAAGAAATTTGTAGTGCGAGCATCTTGCTCGCTGGTGTTCAAAAGCGAGCAAGATGCTCGCACTACGAAATATTAGACGCGATTCATCGCGTCTGTGCCCAATGCCCAATGCCCAATGCCCCATGCCCAATGCCCCATGCCCAATAACCAACTATGTACATTCCCCGCTTGCACCCCAATACAATTGAAGAAGTTAAACAACGCGCTGATATTGTAGATGTCGTCTCAGAGTATGTGGTTTTACGCAAGCGCGGTAAAGATTTTGTGGGTTTATGTCCATTCCACGATGAGAAAAGTCCTAGTTTTACGGTAAGTCCGGCGAAGCAGATGTATTTCTGTTTTGGCTGTCAAGCGGGTGGGAATGCGATTAAGTTTTTGATGGATGTGGGGAAGCGTTCGTTTGCGGAGGTGACTTTAGATTTAGCTAGGCGCTATCAAGTACCTGTACAAACGCTAGAACCTGAGCAAAGACAGGAACTGCAACGACAGATTTCTTTGCGTGAACAGTTATTTGAAGTTCTAGCTTCCACAGCGCAGTTTTATCAACATGCCCTGAGACAATCTGCCGATCAAAAAGCATTACAGTATTTAAAAAGCGATCGCCTGCTGAAAGAAGAAACCATACAGCAGTTTGGCTTGGGTTATGCGCCCGCAGGTTGGGAAACACTATACCGTTATTTGGTGGATAGTAAACATTATCCGGTGCAATTGGTGGAAAAAGCCGGATTAATTAAACCACGCAAGGAAGGGAACGGTTATTATGATGTATTTCGGGATCGCTTGATGATTCCCATCCGTGACATCCAAGGGCGCGTAATTGCCTTTGGTGGACGAACTCTCACCGATGAGCAACCAAAGTATCTCAATTCCCCAGAAACGGAGCTTTTTAGTAAGGGTAAAACTTTATTCGCCCTCGATCAAGCTAAATCGGGGATTTCCCAATTCGATCAAGCTGTGGTGGTAGAGGGATATTTTGATGCGATCGCTCTTCATGCTGCGGGAATTAATAATGCTGTCGCTTCTTTGGGTACGGCTTTAAGTTTAGAGCAAGTAAAGCTAGTATTACGCTATACCGACTCAAAACAGTTGGTGCTTAACTTTGACGCTGATAAAGCGGGAAATAATGCTGCAAATAGAGCGATCGGCGAAATTGCCGAACTCGCTTATATGGGGGAAGTGCAGCTAAAAATTCTCAATATTCCCGATGGTAAAGATGCTGATGAGTACTTGCATAGTCATAGCCCAGAAGATTATCGTCAACTGTTAATTAATGCGCCTTTATGGCTGAATTGGCAAATTGATCAAATCCTCAAAGACCGGGATTTAAAACAGGCTACAGATTTTCAGCAAGTTATGCAGCAGATGCTAAAGTTCCTGAAGCGAATTCAATATCCTGAGCTACGTAAATTCTATGTTGCCTACTGTGCTGAAATACTTAGCTTGGGTGAAGCTGGACTTGTACGTTTGCGAGAAGAAAATTTAGAAACCCAACTAAGCAGTACCTCAATTAAAACAGAAAAAAAACCGATTACCGTTCAAGAAAAAAATTACATTTCTACTCAATCTCCTGCACCTCAATCTGATCGTAGTCTTTTAGAACAAGCAGAGGCGCTATTGCTACGGATTTATCTACATTGTTCTGAACAGCGTCAATCTATTATTAACGAACTAGAAGCGCGAAATTTAGAATTTAGTCTTTCTCATCACCGCTCTTTGTGGCAAAAGATTTTAGAGTTACCAGTAGAACAAGTTGATTTAATATCAAATCTGCAAGATAGATACCTTGAATTCTCTGAGGATTTTAGTTTAGTATCTCATGTGTTTTATCTAAATGAAAAAAGTAAAACAGATGATATACTGCGTATTCCTCAACTTGTTCAGGCTGCGAGCGCTAGTATGGAAAGAGTGATGCGAAAAAAGCGCTATCGTTACTTTTTAGAATTGTGGCAAGAAACCGATTTTAAAGCGGAGCCAGAAAAATGGCAATCATATTATCAAGCTTTTTATAGCGAAAAATTGCGGCTTCAGGAACTAGACCGCCAAAGATTATTTTCAATTACAGACTTGTTATAGCCATCCTATTTAATTTGTGAAAATAAGTGTGCTTCAGATCCCCGACTTCTTAAAGAAGTCGGGGATCTTGTTGAAGACGCATTATTTAGAATTGTTATAGAAAATCAAAAGTTAATATCAGGCAGATTTCGTAAAACGCGACTCTATTTATTATCAAATTTTTAAGAGATTTCCTTGGTTATTCTTTGAACTCAGCTTAATGTTGATGTAGAAACTATTCAGCTAGCCGCACAGCCAAAAACCTAATACCAATATCAAAAATAATGTAGGCGATGTATTTTTCTGGTGGGGTTTACCCACTTTTATTGCATTTCTTAACTTCAACGTTAAATAATTTACTCCTCTTCAATCCAATCATCATCTTCACTCCAATATTGTTGGGGTGCATCTCCGTGAATTTCTAAAATCTTGGCTTTTTTAATTTTGTTATCTGGCGGTTCAATGGCTTCTAATTGGACATTAAATTTCCAATTGTCGCCAAAATCATAATGATAAATCATACTTGCACCCGGTTCTAAAGGTAAATCGCCAATGCGGACTTGATCTGCAAATGGGGGTGATTCCATGTAAGGATGACCGATTGTACAAGTGCGACCAAAACGGTCTTTATAAATAAATTCATATAGGTGGTCATCATCAAAATTAAAAGCATCAAGAATTGTCCCAGCTAACCAGCTTAATTCTCTTTTTGCGGGGATAGCAATTCTTCGCCAAGATTTAGAAACCGATACTTTAAAAATATAAATTCCATCAGTAAACCCTTGCTGAGGAAGAATTAAATTATTGTGCCATTCCGGAAAAAATTGCTGTAAAGTTGGCTGCAATTGTCCAAAATTTACATTAATATCTTCATCAAAGTTTCCAGTAATACCAATAGGAAATAGCAACATAAATATAGCATCACCAAGGGGTAACCTTTCTACACTAGCAATGCGCCATCCCTTACCCTCTTGAGCTTTTCCGGGGTTAAGAGTTAAAAATCCAAATAACTCTAATAAAGCGACATTATGCAGTCCAGGATAATAGCCAAGACCTTGTTGGTCATCATATTTAGTAAATTTTAAGCCTTTATCGGGTATCTTTCCCCAAAACTGAATACATTTAAATAAATTATTCCATGAATCGTGACGTTCGCCTAAAACTTCATTATTTCCCCAAATTAGCCAAGCTTCCAGTAAGGTGAAATAACGTTCTGTAACATTGAGCTTAGACCAACATTCTAAGACAGCTTCATCTAATACTAAAAATTGTTTTTTACCTTGAGATGTAATTTGTCCAATTCCCGAACTGCGTAATAACAAATAAAGTCCATTGATGTAAGGATAGGATTTTTGTACAGGACGTTTGAGTTTTGTATCTATTGGGTGACTTAAACGTAAATTAAGTTCCGAGAGTACTTTTAAAGGAAGCAGATTATTTACACTACTGACTTCCACACCTATGGGTTGAAGAAAGTCGATTAAAGTTTGGAAATCACGCAGAATTGTACCCGGTTGATTTTCATCAATGCTGGTTTCTTTGAGTAGTTTTTGCTGTGCATCTGGGAGAGAAGGTAGTTCCTGATTCAGTATCAGTTCTATGTTGGCAAATAAGTCTTCCATAATTAACAATTAAATTCACAATTTAAACTTTAATTAAATTTAATTTAATCCTATGTATGAAGAACTAGACAAAATTAAGCAAATGATGAATGCTAATATTTTCGCTTGCTGGTGGCAATTCTTACAAATTTGATATGAACAGTAACACTCGCTTACAGACGATCTTAGCTGATACACCTGTAGGGATGATTTTACCCGCGATCGCGCAACTTCATCTACCTGACTGGTGGTTAGCTGGCGGTGCGGTACGTAATACAGTCTGGCGCGCAATTTTTGGCGATGACTGCGAGTTAATAATTAAGGATTTTGATATTGCATTTTACGATATCCAAGGCGATCGCGCTCAAGAACTAGCAGCCAAAAATACACTCATCGCCCAATTCCCCGACCAGCAATTTGATGTTAAAAATCAAGCTAGTTTTGCTCGTTGGCGCAAAGGTGAAACAACCTACCAAAGTACAGAAGATGGTATTTCCCAATGGTTGCATACTGCTACGGCTGTAGGGGTGCGGGTAGATTTGCAAGGACAATGGGAGTTTTTTACCCCCTACGGCTTAGATGATTTATTTAATGGAATTATCCGTCCTACACCCGTCCATACTGATAATCTTGATGCGCATAACAAAGCAGCTAGTTTTTTAGAAAAGTGTCCTTATTTGCGATTAGTGTAGATTTGTCATTGGTCATTGGTCATTTGTCATTTGTCATTATTAAATTTTGTAGAGACGCGATAAATCGCGTCTCCACTCCTCCACAACCCCAAAATCATGACTATGTTGTACCAATTTGAAAAAAGAATACGATAGATTGTAGGGGCATGGCATTGCCATGCCCTCTAGAATATGTTGATGTATCGCAAACATTATTTAACTTGGTATACCTTAATTTCCCAAATATAAACTCGCTGATGACAACGAGTTCATATATTTGCAAACCAAATAAAAATTAACTTTTCATTACTGCATCTAACAGGACATTAGCATCAAAACGGACAGCATCGGTACAAGGTAAACCAGTTAATTTTGTAGTTTGTGCGATCGCATCTTTCGCCGCATTTTCATCTAAGCCTACAGTATTTAAGGCTACAGCCACAACAGGCACCGGGCCAAAAGCACCGCCAGCACTCGCTACTGTTTCATACAGCTTAATCACCTCTGGTAAAGGCGGAATCGGTACATGGGGATTATTGCGGTTATGAGTTTGTCCAGCGCGATGAACTAACACTAGTTGGGTAGGTTGAGAACCACGAATTAAGGGTAAAGTCGCCGTTGAACCGGGGTGTAATAAAGAACCTTGCCCTTCAATATGCACAATGTCGTAGTTTTTACCATAGCGCATCAGCATTTGTTCGACAGCGCCAGCCGCATAATCTACCCGCACAGCATCTAAGGCTACACCATCCCCTTCTAGCATGACACCAGTTTGACCGGTAGCTAAAAATTTAGAACGCCAACCCCGCAGCTTTGATGCCCAATGCATTTCTAGGCTAGTTGACATTTTACCAATCGCCATATCAGTACCCACAGTCAACACCCGCCGACAGGGAAGGGTACGCGCTAAACCGCTAGCAATGCCTAAATTCGGTGGTTCTTTGCGCACATCCCAAATTAATTGCCCTGGTTTTAGCAGTGCATTTAATTCTGGTATGGTTGCTAATGGTGTGTGTAAACCATTTACCAATGACATCCCAGCTTGTAAGGCATTTTTGATTTCTATCCAATAATCATCTGGTACAGTACCGCCTTTGGGAGCAATCCCAATTACCAAAACTTGCGGCTGATATTGTAAGGATGCGGTTACAGATTCGACTATGGGAACATCACGCTTAATACCTGTGATGTCTGTTAAGGATCTACCAACACATTCGCGATCGATGATAGCGACGATTGGGGCTTCACTGTAACGTAACAATGATAACCCGGTTTTTCCTTGAGGGCCAGCAGTTCCCTCATGTAACAAAATAGCTATTCGTTGATTAAGTGGCAGACGCAATATATTGTACCCCCAAACCTGGTAAATCGTTGGGCAAGACTTTCCCTTGGTGAATTGATGCACCCACAAAAGGATCGTCGATTAAGTTTAAATGACTGTCTAAATCGAGATAATCAGCTAGCGGTGCTAGTTGTGCTGCGGCTGTATTCGCTAGCGAACTATCAGAATAGCAACCAAACATAACTTGCAAACCATAGGCTTTGGCTGTGTGTACCATGCGCATGGCTTCGGTTAAGCCGCCTGATTTCATTAGTTTGATATTAATACCATCAACATAGTTAGCTAACTGAGGAATATCCGCACTGTTAAAGCAACTTTCATCCACAAAAATCGGCAGGGATGTATGCTGCTTAAGTTCGACTAAACTAGTTTCCTGTCCCCTGGGCAATGGCTGTTCTACATACTTTATACCTAAATCGGCTAGCCAATTACACATTTCTACTGCATCGCTTAAACTCCAACCGCCATTAGCATCAACAAAGAATTCCAAATTTGGTGCTTCTTCTTTGACTGCTAATAACATTTTCCTGTCTGCATCTATGCCATCCGGATTACCTAGCTTCACCTTAAAAACACGGATATCTGTAAATTTTAACCAATCCCGCGCCCTAGTTCGCGCCCCTTCTGGGGTATTAATGCCGATAGTAACTGAAGTGGGGACAATGCGATCGCGTTCCAGTCCCCAAAGTTGCCATAATGGTAACCCCACCAGCTTACCCAACCAATCATGCATCGCCATATCCAGCGCCGCCCTCACAGCCGAAGGAACCTGCAACTTAATTAACTCAGCCTCAACTTGCTGCCGTTGTAACGGGCTAAATCCTTGCAAAATCGGCGTTACTTGCTGCAAAGCATCCTTAATTTTATCAGTTGATTGCGAATGATTGCCCACACCAAAAGGCGACGCTTCCCCCCAGCCCTCAATCCCATCTTGAGAAACAATCACCCAGATATTTGTTGTCTGTGCCGTCGTCCCCCGACTAATCGTCAAGGGAAACCGCTTATTGACAGTAAATATTTTTACTTGAACTTCCATAAATATCTTGATTTCAAGCCAGGTGAATTACACAAATATCACACTTTAGCGCTAAAGTTTAGTTATTTGTACCAATCTGTTATACTTTTTTACCGAAAAAGATTTTGATGACTGTTGACTGTTGACTGTTGACTGTTCCAAGAGTGTTTTTTTATCCCATGCCCAATGCCCAATGCCCAATGACTAATTTAAAAAAATGGACAATCCTTCAATCCAAAATGGTATTGGATCATCCTTGGTGTCAAGTTAGACAAGATGAAATCGAATTACCTAATGGCAAAATTATCGATGATTATTTTGTCAATATTAAACCGGAAGTAGCTTTAATTTTACCGATAACTACTAATCAAGAAATTGTCTTTGTCCGCCAATATCGGCACGCTGTCGGTGATTTTTTTATCGAATTACCTGCGGGCAGTTTCAACCCTCAACAAGAAAGTGCAGAAGTAGCAGCAGTGAGGGAATTAGCAGAAGAAACTGGTTATATTACTCAACAATTTAGGAAAATCGCCACCCTATACGATAAACCAAGTAAAGATACCAATCAAATACATTTATTTTTAGCTGAAAATGTCGTTAAAGTTAAAGAACAACAGTTAGATATTACAGAAGAAATTGAGGTTTTATTAATTCCTGTAGATGCAGTTTTGACAAAAATTGCTCAAGGAGAAATTGCAGTAGCCGGTACGGTGGCGGCGCTATTCTTAGGGTTGAATTTTCTCAAATCGAGTCATTGCTGAGTTGTAAATACCAATTAAATATGAAGTTGCATATATCTATATCACCCTAAATCTTCCTTTTTAAGGGGGACTTCGATTCTAATTCCCCCCTTTTTGAAGGCAGGCTAGGGGGGATCGAATTCTATACAGCCTCATAAAAAATTGGTATAAGATACCTGATTTATCTAAGAGGTCGGGGATGCGATCGCCAAACTTTACTTAACCTAAACTAGAATTTTTCTTAATTTCATCAACTAATTTTTAAACTAATTTATCCTTTGGTTAAAATAAGCTATATTTTCTATTTATGGCGACGGCAATTAACGTTATAAAAGAATTTATCATCATATCTTGAAAAGCAGGGATTTGATAGGTTTAAACTTAAATATTTTGCAGATTATTAATTTTGCCTTTCATAAATATTTCTTAGTTTTCTCTTAATAGAAATAAATAATTTTGTCTCCATGAGAGTAAAAACTAAGGAGCATATTGTGACCTTATCAAGGCGGAAATTTTTTACTTTAGCAGGAACAGGAACTGCTGGTGCTCTGATATTATCTCCATTGCAAGCTTTTTATGCTAACCGCGCTTTTGCAGCCGGGCCTTATGGTTCTTTGGTATCCGATCCGAAACGTGTTTTAGATTTGCCGAGTGGATTTTCTTATGTGAGAATGTCTGAAGCTGGGCAAACTATGAGTGATGGTTACAAAGTTCCGGGTGGACATGACGGAATGGCAGCATTTCCCGGCACAAATGGCAGTACTATTTTAGTGCGTAACCACGAACTTAACTTTTCATCAGGTAGCAGTGTAGGCGCACCCAGTGGTAAAAAATATGATAGCCAAGCCAAAGGTGGTACTACGACTTTAGAAGTTAGTTCCACTAGAGTATTACTCAGACATCACGGTTCTTTGGCTGGTACGGATCGCAACTGTGCAGGAGGCCCAACTCCTTGGGGTTCTTGGCTAAGTTGCGAAGAAAGTTTTGAAACAGGTAATAAGAAGCACGGCTATGTATTTGAAGTTCCTAGCAGTGCAACGAGTTTCGTCACTCCTGTACCATTAACAGCGATGGGTCGATTCAATCATGAAGCCGCAGCCATAGACCCGAATACAGGTTATGTCTATATGACTGAAGACCGGGGAGATGGTTTATTATACCGTTTTGTCCCTAATACCAAAGGTAAATTGAGTGATGGCGGTACACTGTATGCTTTGAGAATTCAAATCAAACTGAAAGCTAATACTAAAACAGGGTTTACAGTTGGTCAAGCCTACTCAGTAGATTGGGTTCGCATTACTAACCCCGATCCTTCTTCTGATACCGTTAGATCTGAGGGTTATAACCTTGGTGCAGCCAGGTTTAGCCGTGGCGAAGGTATCTTTTATGGTAAAGGAGATATCTATTTTTGCTGTACCAATGGCGGTAGTGCTGGCTACGGTCAAGTATGGCGCTACAATCCAGCTACGGAAACAATACGGCTATTTGCGGAACCAAATAATCGCAGTATTCTCGACTATCCAGATAATATTGTCGTTGCACCTAATGGCGATTTGTTCATTTGTGAAGATGGCGACGGCGAAATCTTTATTGTCGGGATTACCCCCAGTGGTACACTGTATAAATTTGCCCGTAATGCCTTAAATTCCGAAGAATTTGCGGGAATTTGCTTCTCTCCTGATGGCAAAATTATGTTTGTAAATTTGCAATCACCAGGAATTACCTTTGCAATTAGAGGCCCTTGGTAAACAAGAAAAAGGCAAAAGCCAGAAGATAGCAGGAACTAACCTCAGACTTACGCCTTCGTTAAATCAATAGCTTATCAATAGCCGCGATCGCAAAAATGCAGGTCGCGGCTAACTGTATAATTACATGAGTCTCAAAGGTTTAAAGCTAAATTTAGACTGAAAAAATTTTTCACAACCCAACCCCCAGCATGAAACGAACTAAGAAGTCTCTGCTATTAGCATTGAACTGGGTGTTACTCTCATTTGCAACCTCGATTTTAATTATTCTCGCACAACCTACAGCACCCGTTCCCGCCCAAGCGCCTAATTCAACCAATTCACAACAAGGTCGCGAAGAACATCTGCGCGAAGTCTTACAACGCCAATCACCTAAGCCTGTTGTCATCCCCCAAACTACCCCTTCTCCTGAGGCTACACCATCACCAACACCTATACCCAAGCCTGATGAAGCCACAGAACCAGCACCGACACCGGAAGAAATCGCCCGTCGGGAACAATTTATCGCCGCAGATAAGCTGTATTTGGCGGGACAAATTGGCGAAGCAGAAAAAATTTATCGTCAGTTAAAAGAACCTTTTGCCAAAACGACACAACCCCAGGAACGCAAACCAGCAATCATTGATCCAACGCAACTATCCCCAGCAGGAAAAGTCTACTGGCGGGAATCAGAAGCGGGGATAGCCAAGAATTTACAATCGAGAACTTTAGTACCTCTGCAATTATTGGTGGAACAGTATCCGGAGTTTATTCCCGGACATATCAGATATGCGGAAGTTCTCAAGCAATACGATCGCACTGAGCAAGCTTTAGATATCTTAGAACGGGGAGCTTCTCTTTATCCAGACCAACCAGAATTAGTCAAAGCTAGAGTTACAGCCCTTGCAGATGCGAAAAAATGGATGGAAGCTTCTTTAGCAGCCCGTCAATTTGCAATTCTTAACCCCAAAAATCCCCAAGCTGCGGAGTTTAACAACTTAGCCGAAGTTCATCTCAAACGTTATAAAAGCCATATTCAAGCAGAAATTCGCGGGAATGCGATCGCAAATATTATTACTGGTGCCTTAGGCTACGCTGTTACAGGCAGTTTAGTCGGGCCATTTTCTGCCCTTGATTCTACCATCTTACTTTTACGTGGTGAAGAATCCATTGGGGAATCAGTAGCTAAACAAGCTAAAGAAGAACTCAAACTAATTACCGATGAGACAGTCGTCGCCTATACGAATGAAATCGGACAGAAACTCGCCAAAGTCGCTGGACGCAATGAATTTAAATATGAATTTTTTGTCGTTCCTGATGAACAACTCAACGCCTTTGCGCTCCCTGGTGGGAAAATATTTATTAATGCAGGTGCGATCGCCAAAACCAATTCTGAAGCCGAATTAGCTGGATTAATCGCCCATGAATTATCCCATGTAGTCTTATCCCACGGCTTTCAACTAGTTACCCAAGGAAATCTCGTTGGCAACATTACTCAGTATCTTCCATTAGGCGGCATTATCGGTCAACTCTCAGCCTTAAGTTACAGCCGCGATATGGAACGTCAAGCAGATACCCTGGGTACGCGCTTAATTGTCGCCACAGGTTATGCAGCTGACGGCTTACGTAACTTAATGGTCACCCTAGAAAAACAACAAAAAAATGTTCCTCCCAGTTGGTTATCTTCTCATCCTGGAGGTAGTGAGCGCGTCAGATATTTAGAAGATATGATTACCAATAGCAACTATAACCGCTACTCCTATGAAGGAGTGGAACGACACAGCCAAATTCAAGCCAAGGTCAAGCAGCTACTTAAAGAAAAGAAAGAACAAGCAGAAAAAAAACAGCCTTCACGATGAACTAAAAATAAAATTTTGCGTCTCTGAAGCTATCAATAATCTATACCTATTTCCCTAAAGGATGATTTATGTCATCACACGCTTTGAAATTTGTACTTTTGAGTAGCTTAGGATTATCTTGTTTTCTCGGTAATTCCGTAGCACTTGCACAAGTTGATACATCTGGTGGTGTTGTCGTCCCCACAGATTCTACAGGCCCGTCAACAGGCACACCAGTACCCATAGATACTGCCACAGGTACACCCCCAGTTGATAGTAACACGCGCTTTAGCTGTCAAGTTGATAACGGTCAATATACAGTCATGTATCAACCCCAAAGTCAGCCAGGCCAATATTTTGCTTGGGCTGCACCTGCAAATATGGGTGGCGGTTGGGATATGGCAAAACGCTGTGAAACAATCGCTCGTCGCTTAGAATCCTATCGTCCCGATGGTTTGCAAGAACTGCAAGTCACGAGATTAAATAACGAAAACGTTGTCTGCGTCACCACAGAAGCTAACCCTAGCTGTCGTATTGTTCTCACCGTACCCCGTGACAAAGACCCCTATAATGTCCGCAATAGCATCTTCCAAAACCTCACCACAGCCGACAGTGGCCAGCAAACCATCGCCGTCAACACCTACCGCAACCAACAAAGCGGTTGGGGCGATTTATACAACCTCACTCGGACAACCTTAGGTGGTAACCGAGTTTCTAACGCCAGAAGTGGTATCAATCTTAAACCATTCCTCGATCGCAAAGATGGCGGTACTGGTAGCGGATTAAAGAATGGTGTGGCTTTGCGTAACCGTTCCACCAGCCAAACCAGCGTTCGCCAACCCAATAATGGCATTCGCCTCAACCCCGATAGATTCCGCCGTTAATTATAGGGTTATGTATATCTACAAAAAAGCGCTGTTAGAAATATAGCAGCGCTTTTTTGTTGTTTAATTGTGTATTAACTGTGGGTAAAATTTAGCGATCGCATTGTTTAATAATATGTTCTATTGTACTTAAATACTTAAGTCTTGAATCTATTACAAAAGAAAGTTTCAGCTAAAAATAATATTTAGTATATTAAATAACAAATAAATCCCGGTATATAACGCCATCAATCTGTGAAGTGTTTGATCTTAATGCTGGATATTTGCCAGCATTTTAGTAAATTATGTGCTTATACTCCAAATCTACTTTATTCAAAACCGTTGTATCTTTTACATATTAAATGTTAGATTTTTTACTACGGCAATAGCAAAACTTGGTTGTAATATCAATTTTTGCTGACAGAAAATCTGTTTTATAATCTGCTCATATTGGGATAATGTGTAATTTACCTGTAGCAGTTAACAGGCATCTCTATTCAAGGCTTTACGTAGGCTGGAATGCAATCATATTGAGGAATTCACTATGTCAAATAGCTCAGGGTTGTATATTCTACTAGTCAGCGTTCATGGATTAATCCGAGGTCATAATTTAGAATTAGGACGAGATGCTGACACAGGTGGACAAATAAAATATGTCCTCGAACTTGCGCAAGCCCTAGCGGAAAACCCGCAAGTAGAACGTGTAGACTTAGTTACCCGTTTAGTTAACGATCCAAAAGTTAGTTCTGACTACGCCAAACCTGTAGAAGTACTTTCTGATAAAGCGCAAATTATCCGCTTAAACTGTGGACCCCGGCGCTATCTGCGTAAAGAAGTTCTCTGGCCGCATTTAGATAACTTTGCAGATGAGTTACTTAAACACCTGCGACAAATTGGGAAATTACCCCATGTCATACATACCCATTATGCAGATGCAGGATATGTAGGTTGTCGCGTAGCTGGTTGGTTAGGTATTCCCCTAGTGCATACCGGTCACTCTTTAGGGCGTGTCAAGCAACAACGATTATTAGAACAAGGAACAAAACCTGAAGTCATTGAAAATTATTATCATATCAATACCAGAATTGAAGCCGAAGAAACTACATTAGCTAGCGCAGCTTTAATTATTGCCAGTACTTATCAAGAAGTATCGCAGCAGTATGACATTTACGACCATTATCAACCACAACGAATGGTGGTCATACCCCCAGGTGTAGTACTCGAACGCTTCTACCCCGTACCGCAAAATTGGCAAGAACCACCGATATATCAAGACTTGCAGCGATTTCTCAAAGACCCACAAAAGCCCATAATTATGGCGCTTTCCCGGCCAGCGATTCGCAAAAATGTCGGTACTTTAGTCAAAGCCTATGGTGAAGATCCAGAATTGCGTCATCTAGCGAATCTAGTCTTAATCTTAGGCAACCGCGATGATATTACAACAATGGAATCGGGGCCGCGTCAAGTACTGACAGAAATTTTCCAATTAATTGACCGTTATGACCTTTACGGTCACATTGCTTATCCCAAACATCACGGATCTGATGAAGTCCCTGAACTCTATCGATTGCTAGCCAAAACGCGCGGAGTATTTATCAATCCCGCCTTAACAGAACCATTTGGTTTAACCTTAATCGAAGCTACAGCCTGTGGTGTGCCGATTATTGCTACATCAGATGGCGGGCCGCGAGATATTATCGCCGCTTGCGAGAATGGTTTGTTAATCGATCCGCTCAATATTTCCGAAATTCAAGCTGCATTGCGTACCGCCCTCACCGATACGCAAAAATGGGAAGGTTGGTCTAGTAATGGTTTGAGTCGAGTCCGAGAAAATTTCTCTTGGGAAACCCACGTTGAGCGCTATTTAGAATATGTGCGTCAACTACCCCAACGCCGAGTCCAATCTCTGCTGAGTCCGTTGCGATTAGGCCCAGCTAGCAGTCTGAATGATTGGAACGTTCCTGAGAAAAACCGCCTACCAACAGCCGATCGCTTTTTGGTTTGCGAAATTGATAATACCTTATTAGGTGACCCAGAGGCACTACAACAATTAATCGATCGCATCAATAACGAAGGCGAAACCACTGGTGTAGGCATTGCTACCGGACGCAACTTACAAAGTTCTCTAGAAATGTTAGAAGAATATCGGTTTCCCATGCCCGATGTCTTAATTGTTTCTACAGGTAGCGAAATCTATTATGGCGCTCAGGTAATTGCAGATATCAACTGGCAAAGACATATTAGCTATCATTGGCAACCAGACGCCATCCGCCAAGCAATGACAGAACTACCAGGAGTGAAGTTACAACCTCCAGAAGGTCAAGGTAAGTTCAAAATTAGCTACTTTATTGATGAAGAAAAATCTGTCAGTTACCGAGAAATTATGCGTCATTTGCGACGGCATAAGCTCCATGTTAAAGGTATTTATAGTCACAATATGTATCTTGACTTGGTACCAATTCGCGCTTCTAAAGGCGATGCGATTCGTTATTGTGCTTTAAAGTGGGGATTACCAATCAAACGCTTTTTAGTTGCAGGTGCATCCGGTAACGATGAAACTATGCTAGCTGGTAATACTTTGGGTGTAGTTGTCGGCAATTACAGCCCAGAATTAGAAAAGTTGCGTAGCTATCCCCAAGTTTATTTTGCTCAAGGGCATTATGCTTGGGGCATTTTAGAAGCACTCGATCGTTACGACTTTTTTGGCAATTTATCAGCTACAGAATCCGAATTAAACGGTAACGGAGATCTGGAAATGCAAAAACGCGAAGAAGCAATGACAGGTGCAGTTTTGTTGGCGTAAATTGTCCTGTTGAAATAATTTGTAGTTGAATTAGTTGCGGATTTAAACCCCAACTAATTCAAGATTGCTAAATAGGGGCATGGGGCATTGGGCATGGGGCATTGGGCATGGGACTAGGAAAGAGATATTTTACAGCGATTTTCAGCTAAATGAACCACATCTTTATATCTCACGCAAAGGCGCAAAGACGCAAAGGAACAAAGAAATACAGATATTAGCGTGTGGTATAAATACATGAAAACTACTGTAATGTTTGGTTGTGAGATTTTCTCATGAGAGGCTAGCTTGGCACTATATACCCGTAATTACGAATTACGAATTACGAATTACGAATTATTAATTAATTACCTAAGGGGTTTTGTTAATTGTTACAAAATGTTACTTTATTGGGCTTGCTGGCGATCGCGCTTGGTGCAATTCCTGGTGCTGTGAGTCGCTATTACCTGACTGAATTTTGTAAAAGATATTTAGGTACCAACTTCCCTTACGGCACTTTTATTATCAACTTTACTGGCTGTGTACTCATGGGGTTTTTCTTCACTTTATTTCAGGGAATTAAAGGCTTTCCACCAGAGATAGATTTGTTTGTCAGAACTGGTTTTTTAGGTGCTTACACAACTTTCTCAACTTACGGATATGATACCTTAATCTTGTGGAACAATCGTCAACAGAAAGCCACAATTCTTTATTGGGTAGGTAGCGCTACTTTAGCGGTAGTTGGTATTATATTGGGTACTAATTTAGCACAGATAATTCTCGGTTTATATAATTGATAAATAAGTAATTAATTAGTAGCCAGAAACTTAATCATGCAAAATACTTTTCTGCGTACTGTCATGGCAATCTCTTTAGGTGCCATGCCAGGGGCTGTAGGGCGATATTTAATAACTGAATTTATTAAATCTACTTTTGGTAAAGATTTTTCTTATTATGGAACATTTTTTATTAATGTGACAGGTTGTTTTATTATTGCTTTATTTTATAGTTTAAACGAGCAAAAGTTGAAAAATATTTCACCGGAAGTTCGCTTAATTGTTGCTACTGGTTTTTGTGGTGCTTATACAACGTTTTCCACTTACGGATTAGAGACTTTTACCCAAATAGAACAAGGCAATACAACATTAGCTTTAATCTATTGGTTAGGCAGTATGATAATAGGCATGATAGCTATACAATTAGGCGTAATTTTAGGAAAACTTAATTCAAAATCGATAAATTAAATTCAGATATAGAAATCCGCTTTGATTCGGTGAAATTATTTACATAGAGAGGGAACAGGGGGGAGCATCCCAATTTTGAAGCAATACCCTTCTAGGGTATTGCTATACCAACAAAGCCTGCCTTCTTTTGCTAAAAGTTTGATAGCCTGCGTTCGTCGAAGACGTTCCCGAAGGGTAGGCAGGCTTCGTATTTCTAGCCCCACCCTTATAGGGTGAGGGCGTTTTTGCACATTTGGGATGCTCCCGAACAGGGAAGAAGTAATCAAAGTGTACTGATACCAATTTCAATAATCTTTGCGACACATCAAAATATTCTAGAGGGCATGGCATTGCCAGTGCCCCTACAATCTGTCGCATTCTTTTTTCCAATTGGTATGAGTTTTTTCAAAAATCAAATAGGAATCTTATAGTTGGGTTTATTTACACTTTGACTGTTGACTGTTGACTGTTGACTGTTGACTGTTGACTGTTGACTGTTGACTTTTGACTTTGCGGTACTAGGAGCAGGATATTTTTTCTAATGGTAACGGTAGAGTAAAGAAAAAAGTGCTACCTATACCCAAGGTACTTTGTGCCCAGATTTGTCCGCTATGTTGTTCGATAATACTGCGACAAATTGCCAAGCCTAAGCCTGTACCGCCTTTATCGCGAGAGTCTGAAGCATCTACTTGCTGAAATCTGCCAAAGATGAGTTCTAATTTTTCTGGGGGAATTCCGCGCCCGCGATCGCTAATTTGAAAGAGTACGCGATCGCTTTGCTGTTGAATGCTGACATCAATACTGGCATCGGCAGGGGAAAATTTCAAAGCATTACTAAACAGATTAGTCAGTGTTTGAATAATTGCGTCAGCCGCAGCCCAAACTTGCACATCGGGAGCATCAATATTAAAACTAATATTCTGTTGTTTGGCGATCGCTTTGACTCCCTCTACAGCTTGGGCAATTAAATCAGCCGCATTGCAGGTATTTTTTTGCAGCACAGCCCGCCCTGATTCTAAGCGTTCTAAGTCAAGAATATCATTGACTAGGCGGACTAAGCGATCGCAATCAATTGCAGCTATCTCAATCATCCGTTTGGATTTTTCTGGTCTGTTATCGTAAATACCAGTGTTTAATAAACCTAATGAGGCGCGGATAGCTGTTAACGGCGTGCGCAGTTCGTGACTAACTATACCAATAAACTCACTTTTCATCTGCTCCACTTTTTCCAGTTCTGTGATGTCTTCAGCAATACCAGTCACGCGAATAATTTCCCCTTGTTCATTTTTAATGGGGAAAGCGCGATCGCGAATCCACAGCATAGAACCATCAGGGCGGATAATGCGATATTTAATATCTGAGAGTTCGGGAATTAACTGTTCTACAAATGTGGTTTGTACGCGAACGCGATCTTCGGGGTGAATGCTGTCTAACCAAGTTGATATGTCTTCGTAGATACTTTCACAACTCCTTTGCCAAATAGTTTCGTAAGTCTTGCTCACATAAATAATTTGCTGAGTTTGCATATCTCGCATCCAAAATACTGCTTGGATGTTTTCTGCTAGTTGGCGAAACTTTTCTTCACTTTCCCGTAAAGCATCTTCCATCCGTTTGCGTTGCCTAGCTTGGCGATAGGCATCGGTAATATCTTCCACAATGTAGGAAAATTTAGAATAGCCTTTGTCGATACAAGTAATGGGGGAAACTGTTGCAGCTAGCCACCTTTGCCCGTTGACAGTCTCATGGGGATATTCAAACCGGACTGGAGCTTGTATTTTTTGAGCTTGTCGATAATAATCTATCCATTGGTCGATAATCGGTTGGGGTACACCTAAATTACTGGCAAACTGATTCTCCATTGCTTCAGGAGTAGTGCCAAAAAATTTAGCTGCTGTTTGGTTATCGGAAATATGTAAAATATCGTTGTCGTATAACTCCACAATACCCATAAGCATTGCGCCACTGTTAAAGAAGCTGCGCAAAGTAGACTCACTGCGTTGTAAATTGGCATTGCTGGTAATTAACTCGGCTGTGCGTTCAGCAACTCGAACTTCTAATTCTTCCTTGGCTTGCTTGAGTTCGGCTTCAGCGCGTTTGCGTTCGGTGATTTCTTCGCATACTGTACTAATACCAATAATGCAATCGCCATCTTTTAACGGTAAAAAGCTTTCTAACCAAGTTCGTTGTACGCCTGGTTGCGCCGGAGTTTCTCCAGTAATTTCTACATTTAACAGTGGTTTGCCTGTTGCTAAAACCGAACGTAACACTTGTTCGGCGCTATCAGCTAATTCTGGTAACAACTCGCGTACAGTCAGCCCAATATGCTCTGCCATCGAAAATCCATTCATCTCTGCTAGGCGCTGGTTAATGCGCACAAAGCGCAAGTCTGTATCTAAAACATTTAAGCCAATGGGCGCGGATTGGTAGATATTTTCAATTTCTGCCAATTGCTGCTGTAGCTGAATTTGGCTTTGATGGAGAGCTATTTCCGCTTGTTTGCGTTCTGTAATATCTGCACAGGTACCAATCCACTCGCTAATTTTGCCAGCAGCATCGAGAATGGGTACACCGCGCACCGCAAAATCACAGTATTTACCATCTTTTCTGCGCAGGCGATACTCGGTTTCGTAGAAAGTACCATTTGTATAACATTCTTGCCAAAGCTGGGCACAGCGATCGCGATCGTCAGGATGAATACAATTGAGCCAACCCCATCCTAAGCATTCTTCTAGAGTTTGTCCGGTGAATTTTCTCCAACCCTGGGGCGCAATGATTGCCATACCTTGAGCATTACTACGCCAGACAATTTGAGCCGAAGCATGAACTAAGGCGCGATATCGATGTTCGCTTTGCCGTAAAGCTGCTTCGATTTCTTGGCGTTGTGCTAGTTCTGTTTGCAGATTTACCAATAAATCTGCTTGCTGGATAGCAATGCTGACTTGACTTGCTACCTGTCGGAGTAGCTCAATTTCACTTGATTGCCATTCACGGGGGGCTTGACAGTGATGAGCAATCAGTAAGCCCCATAATTCATCTTTATACAGCACGGGAACAGCTACATTAGCCCTAACCTGATAACTTGCCAACATTTCCACATGACAAGGGTTAATTCCCCCAGCATAAATATCTGATTTAGCAGTTACTAAACCTTGTTGAAAGCGTTCAATATATTCTCTACTCAAACAAGGATCGTAGATTTGGCTAGATAAAATTGCTTGGCAATTGGCAGCAACCGATTCGACAACTACAATACCATTGCTATGGGCAGCAAACTGAAAGACGATCGCGCGATCGCATTTGAGAAACTGGCGTACTTCATCAACAGTAGTTTGCAGAATATCTTGTAAATTCAGCGATTGCCGAATGCGCTGAGTGATATCCATGACTAAGCGTTGTTGCTCAAATTGCTGTTGCAATGTAATTTGTGCTTGTTTGCGCTCGTCAATCGCCATCACAGTTCCACTCATGCGCACAGGTTCGCCGGATTTGTCATAAAACCCCTGTCCGCGAACTTCTAGCCAGTGAATGCTACCATCAGCTTGAATAATTCGATACTCATGTTGTAAAATACTTTGGCTTTGTAGCGCTTGCTGTAGGGCTTGGTGAAATTCTTGGCGATCCTCAGGATGCAAGTAAGCAGTAAAAGTTTCATATGTACCATCATATTTACCAACACCCCAGCCAAATAACTGTTGTTGTTCTGGTGACCAAATTATTTCTCCTGTGACTATATCCCAATCCCACATTCCCATTTGCGCGGAAGATAAAGCCATACGCAGTTGTTTGGCATTTTCTCTAGCTAATTGCTGACTGAGTTTTTGCAGCTTTTGCGTACTTTGGCGAAAATTGCTAGTCAGCAAGTTGATAGTCAAAGCTACCATCAGAAAAAGACCGATACGCAATAAATTATCTGGTTGTGGGATGGCAATTTGATATCGCGGCAGAATCAGGAAATAATCTATTGCTATTGTTGAAAGCACAACTGTTACTAATCCCGGTTTCAAGCCAGCATACCAAGTGCTAACAATCACAGCTATATAAAAAAAAGCGCTAATTGGTTGAGACAGCAGAAATTCTAGCCAGATTGATAGTAATAGAGCGATCGCTGTTGAGCTAATAGCAATTCCGTAGGGTAATATTTTTTGATAAATCCTCATAACGCTTTACTTCTCCCTGGCTCTCACTATCTTGCCAATGCTAGTTGATTCGCGTCATCGGGTTGATTACCCATATTAAAATTTTTCCACTCAGCAACAATTTGGCGATCGCATCATCTGTTTCTCCTGCAAAGACTAGCTTTTGACAGTTTGTATTAAAAATTATTCTGTATATAAGTAAATATAATTAAAATAATTTGATTAAACTAGCTGATACAAGTCTAAACCATCAATTATAGACATTTCTAAATCTAGCAATACTAAATTTAGAGATGTTACTATAATTACCTAGCATAAGTAAGCCAGTGTAAATAGGCGTAAACCCTTACCAATGACTAATGACTAATGACTAATGACCAATGACTAATAACTAATGACCAATGACTAATGACTAATGACAGCCTTTTTTAATCACCTTGCGGATATTCATCCCATAAAGTAGTGATTTCTCGTAAACTCTGATGATTACCATTGCCTAATATGAGATGGTCTAGTAATGGAATCCCTAAAAACTGCGCTCCAGCTAATAACTGACGAGTTAATTCAATATCTTCTTGGCTCGGTTCAATATTTCCCGAAGGATGATTATGTGCCACAATCACCCGTGTAGCACCTTGACGAATCACTTCGCGAAAAATTTCCCGGGGAGAAGCTAAAGTTTCCGTCGCCGTACCAATTGTAATTACTTTTGTGCCTAACAAACGATTCTTGGTATCTAATAACAAAACCCCAAAATGTTCTTGGGTTTGCCACATTAAATTTTGACTCAGCGCCGCCGCCGCCGCTATGGGACTATCAATAGTTGCACCTTCGGGACGAGATTGAAAAGCCCGTTTACCCAATTCTATTGCAGCTAAGATTGTTGTAGCCTTTGCTGGGCCGATTCCTTGAATTTGCATTAATTCCGCAGGCGTCACCTCCCGCAATACTGTCAAAGGATCGCGCTGATGCTTGCTCAATTCACTTAAAATATATTGCCCCAATCCTACAGCAGATAGTTTCCCCGGCCCTTGACCAGTACCTAACAAAATTGCAATTAACTCAGCTGTGGCTAAAATTTTCGGGCCATGAGCCATTAACCGCTCACGCGGACGCTCAGTCTCAGGCATGTCAGCAATTCTGAGGCAATATGTCATAGAGTAACGGCGAGAATATCTACCATAGTTGGAACTATCTTTAGTTATCCCTTGTTTACTCAACAAATTATGCTGATTTGAAAAAATCTTTAATTTTGTTCAGAAGTCAGGGGAGCGGCAAGAAAAGAAAGATACAGCAGTGTGCAGGTTCGTGAGGTACAGATAATTGTCAGCGCACGACAGTACCCCCAAAGCTCCTACCTAACTCTTGACTAAGGAACACTGGTGCTGCTTGTGCGGGCATTCCTAAGGCTGAGACAATCGGTTCAATTAAGCGGATAATTATGTCAAATAATCCCGTTAATCTTCCTAGCCAAATTAATACTGATGCCCAAATAAATAGCGATTTCCTAAGGTTTCCCACCAAGATTCTAATTGTGCGATCGCGGCTTCAATCGGTTCTGGATAAATTATTTGCTTAATCATGACGGTTGACTGATGACTGATAACTGATAACTGTTGTCTTTTACACTGGTATCATTTCAGTTTGAATCGGTAAGAATGGAGCAATCCTCTGGCGCAATTCATCTATACCTTGGTTCAAAGCCGCAGACATGCAAACTACAGGAATTTCTAACTCCATCTCCAGGGCGTCTTGGCGCAAATTTAGCCCCCATCCCTGGGCTTCATCCATCATATTCACAGCAAGGATAACAGGTAATCCTGCTTCGATGAGTTGAAAAGTTAGTGGTAGCATTCTGCCTAAGTTCTTCCCATCTACCACATGAATCACAACTGATACAGGTTCAATTAACAATAAATCTCTAGTAACCTTTTCTTCTTCACTAATGGGTAAGAGTGAATACATCCCCGGTGTATCAATAACTGTGATGGTTTGCTCTCCTATCTGTGCTAATCCCCGACTCACTTCTACAGTCGTACCAGGGTAATTAGAAACAGTAACATAAGTAGGTCGGTGTTGAAAATTGTCGTTATGACAAGGCAGAAGGCAGATGGCAGGAGGCAGAAGGGAAGAGCTTTTTAGGCAACTTTACTTTCCGTTACATAGTTCGGTTTTTTTGCACCGTTCTACTTATATCCCAGTCAGAGCATTAAACAGTACACTTTTACCCACGTTGGGCATACCTACCAACGCAATTGGTGGACTTGTGGAAACTTCTGCATTGAAAAATTGCTGTTTTTTGCCAAAAAATGGTATTCCTCGCGATTTACCTCCACAAGATTTCCCTTGTGATTTACATTGATGGCATTCCATAGAAATTTATTGTTGAGCTTTACTTGCAACTTATTCTCAAATAAAAATGTGAGGTTCTTGTGAGGTAAGATATGTCTTGAGGGGGAGGTTAGCGATCGCAGTATCAGTTTATCAACCTAATAAATTAGGCTTACTGCGATACTACATCTGTAGCGATCATTCTTCAAATGACAAATGACTAACTAACTTATGCTTCAATTTGCGCGATCGCATCCACTGGCTTAACATTACTATAAATCACAGACATAATCCCTGGTAGATATTCATCCATCATCGTCACGTTAGCGTAAACTACTCGTTTGATGAGTGCAAAACTCAGTCTGTCACCTTCCACATCAATGCTGGTTTTATAGCTAATTTCGCCATCGTTAAAATCTAGCTCAAAGTTACCAATAATCATGCCAGAATTTGCTCTAGTAATAAACTCAGCTATAGCCAATAGTTTATTTTGTGGTGCGTTAACTGGACAAATTGAGTAAAAAACAAATTGATTTTGTTCGCTTCTCGCCCTAGCATAACAATTCCATTTACCATTATTACCTTGAAATGGTAATTGTAACGCCGGCTGTCCGGGAATTTCCATAAAAGCCCATTCATCGGCTTTAAAGAAATTAATGATTGTGTCTAGAATATTATTATCTTCTGAAGATGATGGGAAATTTACCTCTAACTTCTGACTAATTTCATCTAAATTAATATCAACTAATTCTGTTAAAAACTTTTCTATTCCTTCCCGCATTTTGGCAGCAGATTGTTGAGTTTTATCTGTCAAAGTTGCTGCTGTCCAATCTTTAAAAAAGTTGACTATACCTGCAGCAATTTCTTCACCAGAATTACTAGGTTGAGCCAGATTTTCTGGATTAATATAAGACCATAAAGTATTATAGCCGATTTCGCCTGATTCTTGTTGCTGTTTTACAGATAAACCTAACCAACTTTCGGTAAATAGGAGTTGATGATCTGGTTGTTCTTCGCTTAATTTTAAAATGTAATTTACTGCGGCTTCAATGTTGCTACTGTATTCTGCTAACAGTGGTAATAAATCGGGTTTGAGACTGACTTCAATTGTAATATTTGGTTCGTTGAGAAATTGTTGAGATGATAGCGGATTCCGCGCATCTGGTTGGAGATTAAATAATGCTTCTTTATCGATGCGTTGATAGAGTTCTGGTGTTACCTCAAAGGTGAGACAACAGGCGATGAGTTTGTTATCTTTTGTAGTGAAGGTGAGATTAACAGCGCGAACATTTAAGGGAGATTGGGAGGAGTCATAAAAGGTGATTTCGTTGTCGATTTGATGTTTTGCAGTTTGTGATAACATTGGCGATCAATTAAAAATAGCGATGCTCAATTATTTTCCACTGTTTCTAGAATAGATGGGTAATCCATATCAGCAGCATAAGCCGCAGCATCGAGACAGTTAACAATCATAGGGATTTGCAAGTCTGTATTAAAGTAGAATATACCAGTACGAAAAGCAATTTCTCCAGTATTATAATTCAACTCAAAACTACCAAAAAATGTTTTCAGGTTTAACTGATTAAGCCATCTTGCAACTCGCTCATTTTGAGACGTTATAACCTTGATAGGTAGGTAAGCGATCGCTAGTATAATAGATTTATCTAAATTCCTGATATTCAGATGAACTATTAATTCAGTATTTTGCCCCTGATAGCGAGTGTGATATAACCCATTGTTAGCCTTTTCTAAATTCCAACCTTCTGTTTTTAAAGCTTGTAAAATTTCTTCTTCCATAAGCCTTGCTTCTTCCTGAGTTATTTAGTTAAGGTTGGCTTGTTGAAATGCATCTTCTAAGGCTATTCCCTCTGCTAAAATGGTTGTAATTGATAACCAGAAATCTTGCACTCCTTGATAAACTTCTTGGGTAAGATTGTGTACTAGTTGAGGATTTAATTGCACGTTCTCAAAAAACATCCCGATTCTAAAATATACTTGCCTACTATTTATATCTAATTCTAAACTCCCAACAGGAATGCGATAATTTGCATAATTGATAAACTCCAGAATTATAGCTTCTTTCTCTTCTGGTACTAATACAGGAATATTCCCTTTGACAGACAACATTTTATGCTCGTCTTGACAATAAAAAGAGATAAAAAAGGCTTTTTGACTTACCTCTATAGGAATTAATAACCAATAATTATCGGTTTGTGTTGGTTGCCAACCAGCTTCCTGTAAAGCAGTCATTATAAAATGTATGTCATAGATTTGATTCATAATTAACTGTTGTTAGGCAAATCAAGATATTTGATAATAGCATCACTAAATTTGCTGACAATACTGTCATCTTTGTCAGATTTATGATCTTCAAAGAGTTTGCGTAAATTTTGGTGTAATTGAGGATTTTTATCCTTGACTGCTGATAAATCTCTGTTAGTGACAATTGCTCTCTTACCTTCATTATTCAACCGAGAATCAAGTTCTTCTGGTTTCACCTCTCTAGGATTAGGATCGCTTTCAGCTTGAGACATAGAAAGGTGTTGGAAGACATTTTCATTTTCATCTTTAAAGCCTTCACTTCTCTCATCGAGTGACAACATATTGGTAATATGTGCCACAGAATGTCGTGATGGTTCAGCAACAACGGATGCGACAAATACTGTTTCTTGATTTGATGTACCTGCAATGCTATTGGGGAAATTCTTATAGAATTCTTTTGCTTGTTTAATAGAGACAGGATTACTACCATAGTCATATTGACTGGTTAATGTACGGGGAACTCCAACTTTTGCTTTGATACTTAAGTTTAAACCGGTAATTTTCTTATCTTTGACGAGTTCTTTACAGATACTTAGCATAGTGCTGGGGTCTCCCGCAGTTTCTATGGCGGTATAATCTTTTTGAATTCGCTCAATTAACTGTTCTTTATCTTTGATTTTCTCGGTTTTATCGTCAGCAGCAATTTGCTCATTTTGTTGAATAGCGGCGATTGCTTTCTCAGCTTTTTCTTTTTCGCCTTGTAAATCTTTGAGTCTTTTTTGTAATAACGATCTGGTTTGTTTGTAGGTATCACCGCTAGCAGATTTCAAATAGTAGTCGTATACCGAATCTGCTTTGGATTTAGGTACGATATAGTAATTATTTACCTGGCAAACAAAGAAGTCTCCTCCACCAACGTTAAAAGTATTATGCGGATAAAATTCTGCTTGACTGGCTACAGAATAAGCTATCTGTGCTTTAGCTAATTCTTGCTGTATTTTATTACCTTCTTGTTTGATTGTTGCTTCTCTCTCAGATCTGGAGCGTTCTAGTAATTCACGATCTCTTTGTGGTGTCTTAGCAGTTAGATTTTCGCTAGCAGCACCGTGAGGCTCTGTAACACCTGATTTTCCGGTTTTTTGACTTTGAGATCTAGAATTTTCCAGCAATTCCCGATTTCTTTGCGATGTCGTAGTTGTGGGATTTTCTGTAGTAGAAGTACCGCGAGTATCTGCGAAATCTGGTGATTGTCTTGCTTTACCAGTGCGGATATCTGCTTTAGAATAACCTTTATAATAGGTGTTAGAAACTTGCTTCAAAGATTCATACAGCAGTTTATCAAATCTGCCTTCATCTTCTTCATTGCTCTTATGTTCTACCTGTTCTGATTGACCTTCCGGATTAATTTTTCCTTCAAAGTGAATGATATCTCCATCGTTAGTATGTTTATCAACAACCAAGTTGAGATATTGCATCCGGTAGTTCTTCTTAACAGTTTTGATGCGGCTCTTCACTTCTTTTAGAGATAATTCATCATTGTCTCCAATTTTTTCTGCTTCTTTCAAGGCAGCTTTTAAATCGGCTGATTTTTGTTCTTGTGTCCGCTCATCTTCACCACCAAATGCGGCTGCTTTTTTATCTTCAATCCAATTTTTGGCAGCTTCTTTTTTATCTTCTACCCACTGCTTACCGGCTTTATATTTCTCCACGGCTTTATCTTTGATTGCGCCGGCTTTCTTGCCAAATTTGCTATTTTTAACTTTGTTCGCAACTTTCTTGAAGGCTTTTGCACCTTTATCAATTACCCAATCAACGGCTTTTTCCATTGGTTGGCGCAGTTTGGCAAAGATGGCTTGAATCTTACCGGCTATTCCGCCCAAGCCTAATAAACTAGCTAAGAAACTAATAACTACTGGTAAGGATTTCGCTAAAGCATTTTCTACCGCTTGGATTGCTTGGTCAATTGCTCCACCTGCGATCGCACTTACTGAATCTAGTATGGCATTAATCAGGTCGCCAATTTGCTGGGCGCGTTCCATGAAGAATTTGACAATCTCATAAATCGCCTTCGCAGCTTTAATAAACGCGGAAGCTGGGGTTAATAAGCTGAGAACCCACTCAACGCCGGCGGTAATGACTTTCTCTGTAATAAAAGTCTTGATTGGTTCAATAATTAAGGTGTTAAGGTCGCCAATTCTATCTTGGACAAACTGCCAAATTCCCCCTATCCCTTCACTAGCTAAAATTTGAAATACTTCTACACTTTGTTCCATCCAGCTAACTTTGTCTTCACCCAATCGTTGCACGGCTTGGCCGCGAATTGCTTGATAGGTAAAGCCTACAAGCTGCATAGCTAGGCTAAATATACCTTTAAGGTCAAAATTTTCGGGCATTTCAATTCCCGTTTCAGCTATTGTGCCAGTTAACCAGGCAATTAATCCTTGCTGCAGGTGCTTGCCAATATTATTTACAAAGTTGAGGAAGCCTTGTTTTACCGCCTGGATTAAATTACCTAAGAAACCAATGGGATCTTTAAGAATTTCCCCAACTACACCAGCTACTCGTGCGAGAACTCCCATGAGCATTTGTGCTAGTTCAATGATGGTTTTAATGACTCCCACCACTGCATTAAAAGCTTTTTCAATCAGTCCGCTATTTGCGGCTTTTAATTCTTCAATGCGCGCATCAACAGCATCTAAATTTTCTTTATACTTCTGAGCTAGAGTATTAATTAACTCATCTTGTTTGCTATTAATACTCTCTTGTAATTCGTCAAATTTACTCTCAATATCTGTAGCGGCTTCTTGCCCAACTGATTTTAAATCTTGGGGGAGTTGGTTAACATAATTTTGAATTTCTTGCTTCCCATTGGTAATTTCGGCTTTGGCTTGGGTAATAGCTTGGCTGATAATGGCTATGACTTTGTTAATTACCCCATCCATTTTTTGCAGATACAAATCACGCCCTTCTTCATAGAAAGTATTTACCGCCTTGGGCATACCCATGATTTTATCTTTGAGCCATTTGCCTTTACCCCAAATACCACTGTAGCGATCGCTCTTATATTTGTCCATCTTCTGACCGACGTAATCCTCAAAGGCTTTCTTGGCTTCAGCCGCGCCTGCATCAAAGGCTTGGATTACTTGTCCGTCTAAATCGCCCAGGGTTTTCTCAACTTTGGCTTTGGTTTTATCAAAAATCTTATTAATATCACCGGCAATTTTCGCCCTGGCTTGCTCATCTTTACCCTTAGCCCCTACCTGCTTTTGTCCTACCTGTCCCAGGTTTTGGCTACGGATACCATGCATAGATTGTAAATTTTGTTGAGCTGTCGCTGTGGCGGTAGCTTGGGCTGTGGCGAGAATAGTTTGCTCTTGCTGGCGATATTTAGGCGGTGCTTGCTGGGCGTTGGTTTGCGCGTCTTTCTTGGCGGTGAGTGCACTTTGAAACTCTGGCTCGTTAGATTTTACTAACTGCTCCTCGGTAATATCCGCCTCTTGCATTTGCTGGTCAAGTTTTTTACTTTCGGCTTGGATTGGCGCTTCTACTTCACCCTGTCCTTTAGATTTAGGCGCGGCTTTATCTGCACCTACCCCAGTTGGCGGTGCGCCGGGTTCCGTTGGCGGTAGGGGGGTAACTTGCTTGGCTTCAATCCCACTGGTATCGGGTTTTTGTTTGCTTTTCTCTTCTAAGGGGCCTTGAGATTTTTTCTGTTCTTCTTTGACTTTGCCGCTCAAATCGCCTTTAACCGAGTCAAGTTTGTTGTTATCTTTAAAATCGTCGGCTTCTTCTAAATTTTTCGGAGCCATATCCGCAATTCGCTGCATCAATTTAGCTTTGAAAGCGGCGGCGTCAAAGGCGGGTGTGGGGGCTTGTCCCATTTCCCCTACGTGATTGGCTTGGGCTTTGCTGTCTACTTCATTACTCGGAGCAACCGCCGCCCCTTGGGCTGCTTGGGCTTTACTGGCGGCGGTGGGGTGTTGTTTCTGTTTACCTGCGGTTTGTTTGGTATTACTGACTACCGCTTGAAATGCGGGATCGTTTTCTGGGGAAACTGGCGCTTTTTCACCATCGCCGACTTTGGCTACTTTTGGGGCTGCATCGGTGACATCTTGCCCTGGTAAGCCTTCAGTATCGCCTTTTATGGGATTAGCTTTGTTATCTTTTAATTCCGGCTGTTTTTGCCCTGCTAAGGGACTTCCCGCAACTTCAACTGAGGTATCTACCTTTTTGCTTGGCGGTGGATTTGCGCCACCATCGCCGCTATTGGGTGGTGGGGTAGCGGTAGTTTGTTGTTTATCTGTGGGCGGTTGATTTTGCTGTTCTTTATTTTCCGTTTCTGGTTTGGGTTCTCCCACTTCCGAGTTTTTTGGCTGATTTTCCTCAGTTGGGTTGGGGGAATTTTCCCTTCGTTGGATTGTCGGGAGTTTGTTAGCTTTAGGGGTAACGTGGAGAGATTTTGGTTGGAGTGGCGTTGACTCTGGCGATTGTGATTCCTCAACTGGTTCTTGCGGACGTAACAATGATATGCGACTAATGTCGTGTCCCGGTGGCTGATTGAGGAGTGGTAATAAAGAAACTGCTGGGGGCGAGGTTTGAGACGAGTCTAAACCAAAGCCGCGTACCGGGTTTTTCAGAGTGGGGATAGAGAAACCTGTAGTTGTTTTTTTATGCCGGCTTACCTGTTCTCTCATAGTCTGCTCCTGAAGCCCCAGCAATCAAGTGGTCAATATTGCACCAGTTCAAATATCTCAGGATACAGCGATCGCATTTATCAAGCAATTAGCCCAAAGTCTAATTGTTTTAATGGTTGAGTTTATTTGTCCCTACTTACCTTGTCTGTTTTATCTTCATCACCCAACATTTTTAATAATTTTCTGGCTACTAAAGTACCCACAATTCCTGCACCAACTAATTCCACTGCTTGCACCACTTTTTTACTCACATCTTGAGTACCAAGGTGATGGTGAAAAATCTCTTCATTTACCCATTCAGTTGTAGCTTTAAAGTCATGAATTGGTGTTGGTAAGAGAGTTAAATAAGTACCTTGACGAATTAAATGTGCAGGTTCGCCTGCAACTTCAAAAGCATTAAATAAATTAGCCGCAGCATCATTTAACCCTAACTTTAAAAGAGTGCCGCGAATATTAATCTTAGCTGGTTCGGGGTCTTCTCCAAAGGCGATCGCTTTTAAATTTCTGGCAATATTCGCGCCTTGTTGATAAGCTACTTGCGCTGTCGGTGGTAAGGAACTATCTTGCACAGCTGCACAATCACCGCCAGCAAACACTTCTGGAAAGTCGAGTAGTTGCATAGTTGGGGTGACGAGGAGGCGATCGCGTTTATCTCGGTGTTCGCGAGAAATGGGTAAATCTTGAATTAATGGATGGGTAGCAGTTCCAGCTGTCCAAATTGTTGTGGAAGTTGGTAATGTTTCTACGCGATCGCGACATTTGTATTCAACTGCATTCTGATGAACCGCCGTAGCTTCAGCCTCTTTAATGATTTCTACCGAGACAATGCGTTTGTTTAATTCCTGTTCAGCAATTGAACGTAATGGATCGTTGATATCGCCATCGAGAATTTCTGTACCGTGATTGAGCAATACTACGCGAATCTCACTTTTATCGCCCCCTAAAGCATCATACCAATGGGGCAGAAAATCGCCTAAAGTAGCTGCCATTTCGATACCAGAAGCACCACCACCAACCACAACCACAGTCAGTAATTGGCGACGCTGTTGGGGATTTGTAGTTTGCAAAGCTGTTTGTAAACAGTGGCGTAAATGTTTGTCAAGTGCGATCGCATCTGCTTGCGTCCAAAAAGGGAAAGCATTTTCCCTAGCACCTTCAATGTGATGATAGCCAGTTACACTTCCTAAAGCTAATACTAAGTTACTGTAGTTGTAAGCATCTCCCGAAGCTAATTTAACTTCTCGTTGATGCAAGTCTATTGACTGCACAGAATCTTGCACAAAAATTACACCACTACCTCGAAGTAATTCCGAAAATCGCGGTACTACTTGTACAGTATCCATCTCACCATCAAAATATTCATACAGTAAAGGTTTAAAACAAAATCGCTCATTTTTATCAATCAAAATTACAGAGCGCGGATAGTGTTCGTGAGCTAAGTGTAATGCTGTAAAGAGTCCGGTAAAGCCAGCGCCAACAATTACAGTTTGATAAACTTTGCTATTCATTATATATCTCCTGTCTTGTGATTTTGGATGATATAAAGGCAGAGGGCAGAAGTTTTAAATATATAATTATTGACTTGTTGAAAATGATGTGAGTTGCCTATTTATTTTGATAAAAGCTAATTAAGGTTTCAGGATAAAATATTTTCAAAAAAGCGTCAATTGAATCTAGGTAATTATTAGCTAAAGAAAGTCTTGCCTGTATTATTGATTTTTTTGATAATCATTAATCCATGAATAAACTATATTAATTTCTGCCCCTGCCCTCTGTCTTATTTATACAAGTAAAATGAACGCAATAAAAACAATACTGAGAGCAAAAGCAAACATAATTGCATATTCAACTCTCCGACTAAAAAAGCCCACAGCAGCAACAAGAATAATTGCCAATACGCCAATAGCAACATACTGCTCTCTTTGTAAACCACGAGCAATAAGCGGATCTTTACCTGGTGCTGGAGTTTCTTGCACTGCTTTTGGCGATAAATCTGATGCTAGTATGTCTTGGAAATACAAATTCACGATCGATACTCCTGAAAAATTATGCACAACAATCGGATATAAAGGGTCGGGATATGGGAGATTTTAGCTATTAAGAGCTATAGCAGACATCGCATTCTCCTAAGTAATAACTAGACTTTGTAATATGAGTTCATTTGCTATCTTCGCAAATTCAATTGATTCTGAGATGTTATTGCTATTTTTTACTTGAAAAATTGCTTGCACTCCAAAAGACCATTATTAGTAAATATTGCCTGAGAAATCAGACAAAAAAACTATCTGTAGGATGATTTATGATACTTTTTTGCAAAAAGAATGCCACAAATAGTAGGGGCATGGCACTGCCATGCCCTCTAGAATATATTAATGTGTCACAAACTCTATTTAAATTGGTAGAATTAACACAAATTATTTATTTGGTTATAAATCAATCCGTCCTTAGCCTAAAAATTCATGAGGACACTTATTTGGGCGGGTTTCCCGACTTGCGCAAAGTATCTATCACACACTTCCCTTTGGATCGGATGTGGGATGAATTTTTGATTGAGCTAAATCTTTGAATTTCCATTTCATATAAGCCTCAACAGAAGGAAAGTATTGGATAATACCATCTAAACCTTCTGGTCTGCCTTTGAGGTAAGCTTCCAAATAAACTGAACCCTGCATTTGTGGCAATAACCCAGCATCGCGATCGCGACAACCTTGTTGATAATGAATTTCTCTTAAGCGATCGAACATACTCATATACCCTTGAATTTATATATAGCTGCTACCTATAATCTATGCATTCCGCAATATAAGAGCAAATACTCTTGTTTTTCAAAAGCATAAATACAAGTTATTGGTAATTGCTATTTCCAGGCGATCGCATTTCATACCAATTCAAAGAATGTTGGCGATACATCAATATATTATAGAGGCATGGAATTACCATGCCCCTACAATCGCATTCTTGTTTCAAAAGGGTAGTACTACCGCTTTTCTTCAGGGGGAACTGCGTGCGGTAATACAGGAATGTCTTCATCTACAGTGTGTAGAGGTACGTTTAAATGCTTTCTTGCCATTTCCTCAGCTAGCTTATGGTCTTCCTTACTGTTAAACTGACTCTCATCTAGCAAATGCTCATTCTTGGCTGCTTCATCTCGACTGGGCGCTCTGCCATTTTTCCACCGATACTTAAAATCCATAATACACAGCAGTCAGACTGCGGTTGATTTCTACGGTATTAATAGTAGAGATGAAGCAAAGATTGTACTTCTACCATAAAGTTGAAGCCAATATCTAGCCACTATACATTTAGATCCATTTTTGTATTAGGAGTCGAGTAAAAATAAGTTGAACAATTTAATATTTGTAGTGCGGGCATCTTGCCCGCGCGAGCAAGATGCTCGCACTACTTATTTTTACTTGATGACTTAGTTGTCTTCGTTGACTACAACTAGTTTTCCTTCCTTATATGCCTTTCTTAAGGCTACTGCTTCGGCTACGATTTGTTGAGCGCTTAAGCCTTCTGTATCAATCATACTTTGCAAAGTTACCCCTGTACGCTCATCTTCTTCATGTATCGCCGGAATTTGGCAATATCTGCCACCATTCTTTGTCCGCCGCCAAATACTTGGTTTTTCTGGTTTTGGCGCTTTGGGTTTGCGATGTTCTTTAACTAAAGAACGTACAGCTTCTTGGGTAATGGCGCTTAAATCTAACAGCGCATCGATAACTGGCTGATATTTATTACTGTTATTTGCTAGCTGATATACGGTTAAAGGTTCAATTTGTCCTAATTCTTGGGGTGAAAATTCGCCAAATACCGCCGCAATTTTCAGATATTTTTTTTCTTCACCGCGCCAACCTCTATCAAGCAGTAGCTTTTTGTACTGCCTTAATGAAAGCTTTTGTTTTTGTTCCGCTAGCCAAAAGGCGTGATGTAAAATTGTTTTGGTAACATCACCTAAAGAAAGTAAAGGAAATTTTTCTCCACCAACACTTTTGAGGGCGTTCGGCTTTTCTTCCACATATTGCTCAAATTCTGATTTTGTAATCGCTTTAGAGTCAACGGGGGTGGGAACTACACTCTGTACTTGTGCGATCATAAATCTTAGCCTCCTAAAAACTCCCTGGCACTACAAATCCATCGCCTTAGCTATTTCTATTTCGCAGGCGATCGCTTAAGTTGGTGGAAGTTGGAAAATAAAGTTTGCTACTAGAACAATTGTACTATTTACCTGCAAAAAAGCATCCCCAAACATACCCAAATTTTCGGGTGTGTGGGGAAAGCTTTATACACAGTTGCCCCTAATCTTAGGGACTGGCAAATTATCTTGAAGGAACCCAGCCATTTGCAGAACATACGCCTACTTCGCGTCTGGGAGGAATACACCAATAATTTTTACCATCAAATACCAAACCTTCTTTGATAGCATTTAACTCAGAAATTGGTTTCCATTCTTGATTTCCACCCTCGTCATAATAGCGATATTGTTCGCCTTTTACTTCCAAACCTTGATCGGTTCCTCCCAAGACATAAAACCCCTCTACAATTCGTGGTGACGAGGCTTCTATTAAAGATGACTCACAAATTGTACCTTCACCTTTACAGCCTCTTGCTATTTGTCCATCAGGTGATAGGCTATAAATTTTATTATCTTGTAAAAGTAATCCTAAACCACTGCCATCTTGTAATTTGATGGGATCAGAAAATTTACCTTGATATTGCACTAAAGTTTCAAATTTACCGTTAAGCTTAACTATAGTGGTTCCGTCAGGCGCGATCGCAATTGATTGACCAGTACCATTACCATTGAGAAAATTAAACAAGCGAGTACCAATAAAGGGTGGTTTCGCTTCAGAGGTAGAAGGTACAGCTTGCTGATTAGTATTTGTTCCCTTGTCAATCCCCCAGCGCCAAATCACTCGTTCTGTATTGGTTCTGTCAGCCATAATTGCTGAAATCCACAACAGTTCTCCCGCTTCATTGGTAAACTCAAATCGACAAGGCCCTAATCCTGTTCCCGCACAGTCTTTCACCTCTTTATACCCAAAATCAAATAACTCTCTGACAGTATTATCTCGGAGATTGGGAGCCTCGCCTTGTAAATTAGGTTGCCAACCTTGTTGCATCACTAACTCTCGCGCGGTGCGATACAGCATACCTTCTTGAAGCGTGATTTTTGCAACTGGATTGGCGGAATCTTGCACCCTAGAACCAACATTCTGGACTTGCTTTGCTGCTGTTGAGGTGGGAGTATTAATATTTACATTGTTTTCTTGCTGCACATTGGGAGTTGTTAAGCTGGTGCATCCGCAGGCGATCGCTCCTAGTAAACTTGTAAATATAGTTGTTTTAATCCTAGAGTCCCAAAATTTCTGATTATTCCACATAAGTTAATTGCATAATTACGCAAAACAATTTAGATGTAACGTTAAATAATACATATAATTAACATAATTTTCCGCAAATTTACCGTCTAAAAGCAGACACTAAAAAACAGTCCCTATGAAATAATCAGAAAATACAGAGACAAATGACCAATGACCAATGACAAATGACCAATGACTAAAATATGCAAATAAACCCAGTAAGAAAAGCAGTAATTCCGGCTGCTGGTTTTGGTACAAGATTATTTCCAGCTACCAAAGTTGTCAAAAAAGAACTTTTCCCAATTATTGATGAGAATGGGAGAGCTAAACCTATAATTTTAGCGATTGTTGAAGAAGCAATTAGTGCAGGAATTACAGAAGTAGGTATCGTTGTTCAACCTGATGATGTAGGAGTATTTGCAGATTTATTTAAAAATCCTCCCACACCAGAACTTTGGCAAAAACTCTCACCTTCTAATCAAGAATACAGCCAATATCTGCAAGAATTAGGTAAAAAAGTAGTACTATTAACCCAGGAAGAGCAAGAAGGATATGGACATGCAGTATTTTGTGCTAAAGATTGGGTAGGGAATGAGCCATTTCTGTTAATGTTGGGCGATCATGTTTATAAATCTCATATTGATAAATCTTGTGCGCAACAAATGGTAGAACTTTATGCCCAAGTAAATCAAAGTGTAGTCAGTTTAACTATTATGCCAGCCGCAATTATTAATAAAGCAGGATGCGTTACTGGAGTGTGGCAAGAGGTAAACTCAATTCTAAAAATTACACAACTAGCGGAAAAACCCACTATTGATTATGCACGCCAACATTTAAGAGTAGAAGATATAGCAGAAGATGAATTTTTGTGCGTATTTGGTTTATATATATTGACACCAAAAATCTTTGAATATTTAGCAGAAAGTATTGCAGAAAATTCTCGCTACAAAGGTGAATTTCAGTTAACAACATGTTTAGATCAATTATGTCAGGCAGAAGGCATCACAGGTTACGCGATCAAAGGTCAATATTTTGATACAGGTTTACCAGACACCTATCGCCAGACATTAATTGATTTTAGGTAACTCAACCGATTTCCGTTTCCCTATTAATAGAGAGAACCGCATACAGCTTGTAACTGGGGTTCTGTTTGTCCAAAGTTTTGTTGGCGACAAAGTAAAACTTGAGCCGAACGATAGCGATAATAAAACTGATGGCTAAACCAGCCTAAAGGCGCACCAGCAATTAAACCAATACATAAGCCAGTGATTAAAAGAGGTAATGGATTACGTCTTTTGAGATAAATATTTGGCTGTGAATTCGTAGTTTCTACCATTTTGATTTGATTTGTTCACTTGCTCCTGTTTCTTAATAGTGAACAAAAAATCGTGTTTAGTAGCTTCTCTCTGGGTGCGTATTTACGTTACTCCCAAGGTTGATATGTTGGAGGCGATCGCAATTCGTTGGCGAATTATACTGAGTTTTTAGATCCCCGACTTCTTGAAGAAGTCGGGGATCTAATCGCTTGTGTATTTTCACGTAGCCAATGTAACAAGCTAGATTTCTCCAGAGAAAATTTTGCAGATAATCTGGAATAAGTCTTCAGAAACTCCGCAAAAACTGATAGCGTCAAACAAAGTAAAAGATTTATTGTGGATGTGACAGCTTGAAAACGCGATCTAATTATTGGCAACTGCTACCCTATATTCAACTCCAATGGCGAACCATTATTAAGGGATTTATTGGTATTTTGGGATATGTGCTGGCTACATTAACGCTAATTAATCTTGCAGGTAAATTGGCAGTTCCGTTTGGAGAGGGTAATGTAGTAGCGATCGCACAATTAGCAGGAATCTGCGCTGTTGTCTTTCTAGTGCGGGGGTTTTTTCAGTCTGTCCAAGATATTTACATGGCGCAAGCTGCTTTAAGGGTAGCATTTAATCTGCGTAAACAAGTCTACTCCCATCTACAAAAGCTGAACTTGAGCTATTTTGAAACAGCAAAAGCAGGTGATTTATCTTACCGCCTAACTGAGGATGTTGACAGGGTAGGAGAAGTAGTTAATAAATTATTTCATGACTTAGTTCCCTGTGTGTTGCAATTGCTGGCAATTCCTATCTATATGATTTACTTGAATTGGCAGCTAACATTAGCAACGGTGATTGTTGCGCCATTGATGGGAATTTTAATTGGTTGGTTTGGGGAACGGTTACAGAAATATTCTCGCCGCAGTCAAAACCGTATCTCTAGTTTATCGGCTATTCTCACGGAAGTTTTTAGCGGTATTCGCTTAGTTCAAGCTTTTGCGGCGGAAAGCTACGAAATTGCGAGGTTTAGCCATGAAGCTGAACGCAGTCTCAAAGCTAAATACTCAGCCGAAAGACTCAAGGCGATTCAAATTCCCATTGTCGGATTTTTAGAAGCTGTGAGTGCTTTATCGCTGTTATTGGTGGGAGGTTGGCAAATTTCTCAACGCAATTTAACTGTAGGAGAGTTTTTCAGCTATTTAACAGCAGCAGCGTTATTAATTGACCCCATTGGTCATACTACTAATAATTACAATGAATTTAAGCAAGGTGAAGCTTCCGTTGACCGAGTTTTTGAATTATTAGCCATTCAACCCACGGTATTAGAAAAACCAAATGCGATCGCCCTGCCGCCAGTGCAAGGTAAAGTGGAATACGATCGCGTAGCTTTTGCTTACAAACCAGGCGAACCTGTATTAAAAGATATCAGTTTATTAGTATATCCCGGACAAGCGATCGCTCTTGTGGGTGCTTCTGGTGCTGGTAAGACTACATTTGTGAATCTGCTACCCCGATTTTACGATCCAGTATCCGGTCAAATCTTGATTGATGGCGTAGATATTCGCGATGTCACCCTTAACAGTTTGCGGCGACAAATCGGTATCGTTCCCCAAGAAACTATGATGTTTTCGGGAACAATTGCCCAAAATATCGCCTTTGGACAAGAATATTTTGAAATGTCAGCAGTTATCGAAGCCGCAAAAATTGCTAACGCCCATAACTTTATTACCCAGCTACCAGAAGGTTACGATACTTGGGTAGGCGAAAGAGGAATGAATTTATCTGGGGGACAAAGACAAAGAATTGCGATCGCTCGTGCTGTACTGCTCAACCCGCAAATTTTGATACTCGATGAAGCTACCTCAGCCCTAGATTCCGAGTCAGAAGCCTTGGTACAAGAGGCTTTAGAAAGACTGATGGAAAGCCGCACTGTATTTATTATTGCTCATCGCTTAAGTACAGTCAAAAGATGCGATCGCATTTTAGTTTTAGAACAAGGGCAAATTGTCGAATCCGGAACCCATGAGGAACTGTTAGCCCTTCACGGACGCTATGCAAAATTTTATGCGCAGCAGTTTAGTTAAATTTGGGCATGGGGCATGGGGCAAAAGTCAAGAGTCAATAGTCAATAGTCAAAGGACTTATAAAAATAAATTACCCATATTTCGTAGTGCGAGCATCTTGCTCGCTTTTGAACACCAGCGAGCGAGACGTTTGTCCTTCGGACACGCTACGCGTTAAGCGAAGCTATGCCGAAGGCTTTACGCACTACAAATTTATTGATTGGGTATTTAAAAAATTGGATGTCCCCAATAGTCATTTGTCCCCCTTGTCCTCCTTGTCCTCCTTCCCTTCCTAAACTACGCCGATTTGCTAAAAGAAGAACTGTCATCGGCTGAATTAGCAGATAACATAATTTGCTTTTGCTGTTCGTTCATCCAATTTTCAAACAGTTCATTCAACAAACGCATTTTCATCGCATCATCTAGTTGTGCAGTGACAAATTTCTCTAACTGCACAATCACAAACCATTCGCCGATACGGTTGGGAGGTACAACTTGCCCTGGTTGAGAGTTCATCAGTATTTGCGCCATTGCAGGATGAAGTTGACTAAGTTCCACAGGGCCTACTAACCCACCTGTTTGCGCTTCCGGGCCTTGGGAATATTGTCTGGCTACTTCAGCAAAGGTTTGCTCTTTGTCTTGAATGCGAAAATATAATTCTTGGGCAATTCCTATATCTTGGGTACGCAGCAGGGAATAAATTACTTTGTCTAATCTAGATTTAGATTGAAAAAAATAGGATTCAAGTTTTTTACCCCAGGTAATTTGCTTAAATTTTTCAACTTTGAGCTTGCGTAGGGTTATGGCTTCTAGTTGATTAGTGCTGAGACCTTGATATTCCATCCAAGCTTTGAGTTCAGCTTCTGATTTTAACTGTCTCTCAGCCAAAAACTGCTGTTTTGCAGCGTTCATTTCTTCCTGCGTACAGTCAACTGATGCGATCGCCTCATCAATAATCAATTCCCGTCGCAACTGTGGCAGCATTTGGTAGCTTGCCAGTAAAGGAATCAGTTCATCAGCAGTGATTGTACGGTTACCAACTCTCAGTACTTCATTCATGGTCTTGCAAGTCTATATAAAGATATAGTATATGGGTTGTTCGATTTGATGCTGTTGATTTATCGATACTAATTCAGCAGCCTGCACTGCAATTATGCCATAGCACAATCTGTACTGAATATTTATCGCTACTGAAGTTAAATATTTAATAAGTGATTATTTTCAACAATCCTTTGGTGAAGATGACTCATGCCAAAACTCATAATTTGGTATCAGTAGTTGCTTATGTTCTACACAATCAAATTTTAATTTCCAAACTATGCTGCTTTTTATAAATTTTTCGACAAGAAAACACTGAGATCGTTAGGTAGATGTAATTGTGAAAAACTATATGTAATATAAAATCTGTTTATAATCTCAGTGATTTTACCATATACCTGATAACTAAATACGGAAATACAGCCAATGACCAATGACCAATTAAAACTAATAATCAGGATTGACAAACTCTACAGCAAACACTTCTGCAAAACATTTTGATACATGGAAACGCACTTCTTCGCAGGTAATCCCTGGAATCCATTGAGCTAAACTAGCTACAGGTTTATCAGCAATACCACAGGGAATAATTTCTTTAAAGCCTGTGAGATCGGGACAGACATTTAAAGCAAAGCCGTGCATAGTAATCCAACGGCTAACTTTAATCCCAATCGCTGCAACTTTACGTCCTTCGATCCAAACACCTGTAAATGAGGGTAGGCGATCGCCTTTTAAGCCATAAATTGCCAATACGCGAATTAAAACTTCTTCTAGCTGACGCAAATACCAATGCAGGTCTTTTTGATAGCGTTGCAGATTTAAAATCGGATACCCCACCAATTGACCAGGACAATGGTAAGTGACTTCCCCGCCGCGTTCAATTCTATGGACATCAAATTTATTGTTGTTAAGGTCAAATTTGAGAAAGTCTAAACTAGCTCCTTGTCCCAAGGTGTATACAGGGGGATGCTCCAAGAGAATTAAGACATCATCTAGATTTGGGTTTTGGATGCGATCGCTCATGAGCGCTCTCTGCCATTCCCAAGCTTCTAAGTAAGGTAACAATCCTCGGTTATATAACAGACAGCGATGCAAAGACATGGGTTTATTACTACGGACGCCACGAAAAATCAACTACTTGAGGGACAAAAAATATTGCAAGTCTCTGGGTAAGGGTCAACAAATGTCAAGCTATGCAAAGGATTTTAAAGGAACATCAACGGAACCCACTTTAGAAAATACAAAATGCTAGTTTGAATATATAACCTAACTGGGTGTAGGAGGAGTTCTCTGCAATAAGCATCACGCCACAACAACAGGAAGAAATGTACTGGCTGATGAAGTCTAAACAAATTGTTTGCATCAAAACCTTAACATTCTCTATGCAACGCCAGCGAATACCCAGGAGAAAAAACAATAACTAATAGTTAGCTAAACATAGCTCCCATAGCAAAAGCAAGTCAGACAGATGCTGCTCAGATTGCTTAAATTAGGGTTTTCACATAGGTAATCAATTGACTGACAACCAATTAAATACCTGCATCAACATAGAGAAATATTGCCCAGGAACGCGCAATAGTAAAATAAGATACAACAATCATGATAGGCAGATTGGTAGTACAGCAAAACACTTCAGAGATTGTTTTGGCGGCAGTGATAGACCTTACCGCATTTCCCTTTCATACAAAACGAATACACATCAAATAAATATTGAGCGGGAGAGTTTACATGAAGCTTGTCATCCACGGCAAAAATATTGAAATCACCGACGCCATTCGGGATTATGTGCATCAAAAGATAGAAAAGGCGGTTAATCATTTTCAAAACATCACCAACGAAGTGGATGTGCACCTTAGCGTAGCTCGCAATCCCCGAATTGCTTCTAATAAACAAGCAGCTGAAGTCACCATATATGCCAATGGTAACGTCATCCGTGCCGAGGAAAGCAGCGAAAACTTATATGCCAGCATTGACTTAGTAGCAGATAAAATTGCTCGTCAATTGCGCAAATACAAAGAAAGAAAACAAGATAAGAAAACTCAACCAACTAACGAGGTAGTAGTAGCAGAACCAGTAGTTGGAGATTTAATTGGCGATCGCACTCCCGAACTCCCCAGTGAAGTCGTCCGCACAAAATACTTCTCCATGCCACCAATGACAGTTGCCGAAGCTTTAGAACAGCTGCAATTAGTCGGTCATGATTTTTATATGTTCCTCAATTCCGACACGAATGAAATTAACGTAATTTACGAACGCAACCACGGCGGTTATGGTGTCATTCAACCCCGCCATAACAACGCCCACACCAACGGTCATAGCAAGAACGGCAAAACAGCCCATGCTAATACCACTGTAGAAAAAGCCTCTGCGAGTAAATGAGGGGCTAGGGGCTAGGGGCTAGAGGGGAGACAAGGGAGACAACTGTAGGTGATTAATCACGTTTGTGACAAATGCCCCATGCCCCATGCCCCATGCCCCATGCCCAATGCCCTATGCCCTACTTCACTAATTGCTGCAATGTTTTCAATGCTTCTTCAACGTGTCCTTGAAAATTGAACATTGAATCAAAAACATATTGCACAACGCCCTGTGAATCAATAACATAAGTCACGCGACCAGGAAACAAACCAAAGGCGGCTGTTGCACCGTAAAGTTTCCGTACTTGGTCGCCTTTGTCACTTAAAAGTGTAAAGGGCAAATTGTACTTAGCCGCAAATTTTTGATGAGACTCGCTAGAGTCGCCACTGACACCAATCACTTCAGCGCCGGCGTTTTTAAACACTTCATATTGATCGCGAAAAGCACAGGATTCCGCAGTACATCCTGGCGTGTCATCTTTTGGATAAAAATACAGAACTACAGCATTTTTGCCCCGAAAATCGCTTAAGCTTACCGTTGAGCCGGTTTGCGCAGGTAAGGTGAAATCAGGCGCAGTATCTCCAACTTTAACTGGCATAGATTGTAAAAAATTCCAAATTTGATAATTGCAGAAACAACTATTTTAAGTGATGTTAAGACCGTAAAGATAGGAAAGACTAGATCCCCGACTTCTTGAAGAAGTCGGGGATCTGACATCACCAACTTCATTTTTTACAAAAGTTTAACTTCTATGTTAGTCTAGAGACTTTGCTTGCTCGGCTGTCATAGCAGCTGTACTGTGTAGATCTCAAAAAGACTTCTTTCCTGCTATGCGTCTGACCTCACTTGATGTTTTTCGTGGTATCACCATCGCTGGGATGATTCTCGTCAATATGGCGGGAGTTGCTGATGATGTATATCCTCCCTTAGCACACGCCGATTGGCACGGTTGCACGCCAACTGATTTAGTATTTCCCTTTTTTCTGTTTATTATCGGTGTGGCGATGACATTCTCATTGTCAAAGTACACTGAAGGCGAAAAACCCCAATCGGGAGTTTATTGGCGAATTTTGCGCCGTGCGGCTATTCTGTTTGTCTTGGGTTTGCTACTCAACGGTTTTTGGAATAAGGGAATTTGGACTTTCGATTTTAGCAGTATCCGGCTAATGGGAGTGTTACAAAGAATCAGTCTCGCTTATCTGTTTGCTTCATTCACAGTCCTCAAGTTACCACGTAAAGGTCAATGGATATTAGCGGCTGTTTTACTCATCGGCTATTGGTTGGCGATGATGTACATACCTGTACCTGGTTACGGTGCAGGAGTGTTGACGCGGGAAGGAAATTTTGGCGCTTTTGTAGATAGATTAATTATACCCAAAGCTCATCTGTATAAGGGCGATGGCTTTAATTTCTTAGGAGACCCTGAAGGACTTTTCAGCACAATCCCCGCTATTATTAGCGTATTAGCTGGTTACTTTGCTGGACAATGGATACGTTCTCAGTCTGTACAATCACGTACAAGTATTGGTTTAGCATTATTTGGCGTTGGCTGCTTAATTGTTGGTTCGGCTTGGGGGTGGGTATTTCCCATCAACAAAAAAATCTGGACGAGTTCCTATGTAGTGTTTACTAGTGGTTGGGCGTTACTGTTGCTAGCTGCTTGTTACGAATTGATTGAAGTGCGGCGGATCAAACGCTGGAGTAAACCATTTGAGATTATGGGCTTAAATGCGATCGCTCTTTTCGTGGCATCGGTGTTACTGATTAAAATATTAGTTAAAACCAATATTGGTACTGGGGAAAATGCTCCCAATACCTTCAACTGGATTTATCAAAATGTTTTTGCTTCTTGGGCTGGAACCTTCAACGGTTCATTTTTATTTGCCCTTGTTACCGTCCTTTTTTGGTGGCTAGTTGCAGTAATTATGTATCGTCAACGCTGGTTTGTGAAAGTTTAAGGGTAATTCGTAATTCGTAATTCGTAATTCGTAAGCTGATGTGCAGCTAAATGGTGTAACACGAAAACGCAAAATTATTGTAGTGCGGGCATCTTGCCCGCGTCTAATACACAAATTAAATAAACAACAGCTTAATTCATAATTTCAATTTTGAATACTTCATGAAGCTCTCATTACAAGTTTTGAATTTTGAATTTTGAATTTTGAATTGAAATTACTCTTCTGGTGCGTTGAAATCCACCTTATCGTAAATATCCGCCAGAGTAATTTGGAAGGAAACAGACGCCAGGGATAACATTACATCGCCGTCTTCATATTCCGAAAATATCCATTTATTATTTTCGGTTTTAAAGTATTGTTCAACATGCATCTTATATTGATCAATGAGAACATACTCTTGAAAGCTAGGAATTGTGCGATAAGCTGCAAACTTTTCATCCCTGTCATAACTCTTGGTAGACTTTGATAATACCTCAGCAATAAATACTGGATTCATCAAAGTGTCTCGTCTTCCTTCCTGATACTCTAAAGGAGTGTTTACTATCATCACATCTGGGTAAGTATGTATTCGCCTGTTAGGAATCCATAAACGCTGATCGGTAATATAAGCTCTATAAGGCTGACGTTTAAGAGCAACATTTAACGCAGCACTAAAGTTACCAACTATTTGATTATGGTTCGGTGTTCCACCAGATTTGAGGATAATTTGACCATCAATATATTCATGACGTTCCTCAGAATTAACCTCTAATTCTAGGTATTCTTCAGGCGAATAATATTGTTTGGTCTTTGGAATAGTCATACTTCCACTTCTTCAGCAGCATTAATCTGATCGAGAATTCCCCAAATTTCTTGTAAAAGTGGCTCTAACCCAGTGCGAGTTACTGCCGAAATTAAGAAAACTTTAGCGTAGGAACGATGATTTAATTCAGTAGCTAATGCCTCTAAATCTACCGTTTCTCGATCCACTGCATCTATTTTATTTAATGCTAAAATTTGCGGACGTTCTGCTAAACCCCGTCCGTAAGCTTTTAATTCTTGCTGAATCGTCATAAAATCACCCACCACATCCTCACTAGTCGCGTCAACTAAATGTAGTAACACCCTAGTGCGTTCAATGTGGCGGAGAAAATCGTAGCCTAAACCCGCGCCATGAGAAGCGCCTTCAATTAATCCAGGAATATCAGCGAAAACTGTACCATCACCTGTAGGTTTACGAACTACGCCTAAATTTGGTATCAGGGTAGTAAAAGGATAGTCCGCGATTTTTGGACGCGCTGCTGACAGTGAGGAAATTAAGGTAGATTTACCCGCATTTGGTAAACCAATAATTCCCACCTCAGCCAAAAGTTTCAATTCCAAACGCAGTACTTTCGCCTCACCTGCTAATCCTGGGAGGGCGTATTCTGGGGCGCGGTTGCGGTTACTCAAGAAATGCTGATTTCCCAAACCGCCTTTACCGCCTTCCGCAGCGCGAAAACGTTGTCCAGGTGTAATTAAATCTTCTAGTAAAGCGCCTGTGGAAGCATCATAAATCGCTGTACCACAGGGAACTTCGATAATTAAATCTTTGCCGTTTGCGCCAGTACAATTATTAGGGCCGCCTCTTCCGCCATTTTCGGCTTTAAAAAGGTGGTTGTAGCGGAAATCTAACAAAGTTTGTAGGTTTTCTACCGCTACAAAAATGATTGAACCGCCTCTTCCCCCATTACCACCAGAAGGGCCTCCTGCAGGAACATACTTCTCACGGCGAAAGGCGACAATTCCATCGCCGCCTTTACCAGCTTCTACTTGAATTACTGCTTGATCGATAAATTGCATAGTTAGTCAATAGTCATTTGTCATTAGTCAGTTGTCAGTAGGGGCGGGTTTGTGAGAGATTGTTATGAATATTTGAGGATATCTGTAAACCCGCCCGTACAGTTGTCAGTTGCTTTAGCTGTTAGGGTAACAATCCTTTTTGGCAGACGAAAGGCTGAACTAACAATTCTACAAGTTGGGGAACCCTCAGTGCGAACTATTTCACCAATGACCAATGACCAATGACCAATGACTAATGACTATTAACTAAATATATGGTGAAATATCCTCTCCACAATCATCTGCCAAATAGGAGAGGGCGCGGAAACGCAAACCTACCATTTGTTCATACAGGGGATTAATTTTACATAATGGCGGAATATGTACAATTTTGCGTCCAAATAGCTTCACATCCCGTTCAAAGGGACACTGGGGCGGAATCATTTTACATAAAAAGCGAGCAACTCTAGGATCTTGAATATCCAGTCCGTCTAACCAATCGCGTACAGGGGTAAGTGCATCATGGGGAGGAGAATGAGGCCCAATGGTGATAGAAGGCTGGGCGGATGCTTCTTGCTGGAGAAAGCTATCGATTGTTGGATCTACATGTTCTGTGTGTTCTAGGGTGTGGCGCAGGGCTTCGATTAAATCCTTGGGTTCGCCTAGTGCTTGACACAGCTGTTGCAAAACTTGGTCTTCACTGGGAGAATATATCCCATCTGCGATCGCTACCATCACAGCTGTCCGCAAGAAATTTTCTGCTGCTGATGTTCCTTTACCCAAAACTGCTGCTAATTCCTCTGGTGTAATCACTTCCAGAGAATCAAAATTAATACTTGGAGCTAATTCATTTTCCGTTATACTAGCAATTAATTCTTTTTCATGTGCGTCAAAGTCACCATCAGCTAGAGCAATAGTGAGCAATCCACGCAACCAAGCCGCTACTTGTTCGCTAGTATAAGGGGATTGAACGACACTTTTCATAAACTCATACCTCAAGCTGTCCTCAGTCCATACAGTACATAGTAAGCTACCTTAAAGGGTATTAAACTGCTACATATTTAACTTTAAAGACTGAGAGAATTGGTTTTTCAAGCTTAGAGAGCAGGATAAATGTATCAACAGAGCAAAAATACTTTTGAAAATCTGATAGCTTCTTAAAAAAGTATTGATAATTTTTCTACTTAATCTATTTAGCCTTAATTTAGTTTTGATGGCTTTATAGCCTCACAAAGCTTGTTGCAGCGTAGACAATATTCAAGATAACCTGCTTATTGCAAAAAATCTTACCTATTTGATACAATCACTATTGCGAATATATCTCAGATAGCTGGCATAAACAGTAATTTTCTGCAAATGGCATCCTCAAATTCATGTATTTGGGATGACTACAAAATGTGAGTTGAAATATTTCCTGTTTTATTACTTAGCATCAAATTGCAATTAACTCTACATATTTAGGTAATATCATGACGTTTTTTTTTGGGATTGAACACGAAGTTGCTTTTCTGAATCAAGCAGGAAATTTTGCTGATTTTGAAAATACAAAATTTGCTGATTTTAGCCAAATTGTGGAAAGATTACCAACATACCCTAATGATTATGCGCATTTACGTGTAGGTGATGCGGGAATTAAGGCTAAGAGATGGTATATCGAAGGATTTGAAAGATTTGCTGACTCTGATAAAGTAATTGATTGCTTACCTAAAGGTATCGAAATTAGAACGACTATTCACCCTAATATTGAAGGTGCGATTCAAGAATTAACCGAAAGTTTTTGCTTATTACGTGATGTAGCTGGTGATTACGGTTTTTCACCTGTATTAACTAGTTTTAATCCTTATAAAACTGTTTTTGAACCGCAACCACCATTAAATGAGTATGAAAAAAAATATCTCCAAGCTTATCCTGACGAAAATACCGCCAATATTTATATGGTGACATACGGCCCAGATTTAAATATATCTATGGCAGATTTGTCTGTAGAAAAGCTAATTGATATTGGTAAAAAGTTAACTTATTATAGTCCTTATATAGTTCCTTTTAGTTACAGCGCACCTTTTTATAATGGTGATTTATGGACAGGATTATCGGTAAGAACTTTTGTCAGAACCGGTAAAAGATCGGCGGCGCTAGTTTTTGTTGAAAAAGCCGAACAAACGATTGTGAGCGTTCCTTCTTTAACTAAAGTCGCACGCATCCCCGCAGAAGTAGGAAGAATTGAATTTAAGGCTTTTGATACCTGTGATGATTTTTCGATTTATGCAGCTTTGTTAGCTTTATTAAAAGGCTTAGTTTTAGATGAATCTTTATCAGGTCGAGCCACAATTCCTGATGCAGCTTTACATCAAGTTTCCGCTAAATCAGGATTTAATAACGAAGAGATATCCTTAGTTGCAAATCAGGTTTTAGAAGCAGCAGAAATGGCTTTGAAAGATGACCCGGATAGAAACTTATTAATACCTCTGAAAGTGAAATTACAGCAACGAGAAACACCATCTCAAAAACTCATCCAATGTTATCAGCAATTAGGTTCTATAGAAGCAGCAATGCAGCAAACTTACTTAAAATTTAGCTGATTCTTAATTTGAGATTTAATCATAAACTAATCTATCGCAATCCTATCTAAGTTGTGAAAATATTTTTTAAATGAACCGCCAAGGACGCCAAGGACGCCAAGGATAAGAGAAAAAAATTGAGAGTTTGTAACTTTCACAAATAATTTAGGATGGCTATAATCATCAAAATTGGGAAAACCTTTGCGTCACTTTGCGCCTCCCTTAGCGCTACTCTGCGTTTCAGAATCAATAAAGTTACAAACTCGTCAATACCTGAGCTAGTTCCTGAGATAAATCAGTTTGCTGTGTTTGACATTTACTAAATAAAACACCAGCTAAAAAGTAATAGTCACCGGAATAAAATGCCATTTTATGCTTCCGCAATTCTTCAATGTGTTTTTTTACCTTTGGTTCCGAGCTATAATGACCAAATTTGAGCGGAAGCACGACAAAATTATTCACTATATATCCATAATCTTTTGCTTGTTCAATGGTGCTGTTAGGGTTAGAATAGCTAGAAATTAAAACTAGCACATTCTCGTAACCTAAGGACAAAAGATTATTAGTCACTGTCGCCCCATCTATACCCCCAAATAATAGTGGCATATAAATATCTGGATCTGGTGCGGGGAGATAAGGCGGATTAGCAACGAGATATTTAGCTTTAGGTTTATCTGATTTAAAGAGACAAGCATTATTGATGATATATTTTTCCGTGAGGTTATATTCATCAATTGTTAAATTTGCAGCTTTCCAAGCGGAAGTATTTAATTCAAATCCCTGGATAACACCACCAAATTTATTTCTCAGCAAAGAGTTGATTACAGGACTACCATCACCAGAACCAAATTCCACAATCGACTCAGGATTTGGACAATTTCTCAAAACTAAATTTTCTAAACAATTGGAGTAAAAATTAGATTCTTCTGGGCAAAAGAATATGTCTTTCATGTGACCTCAAGTCAAATTTAATGTAGAATAAATTTAGATTTAGTCAGCAAAAACTGTTTCTTTAGCGTTAGATTGCTAAAGAAAGGTTTTGCCAAAAAAATTGAGAATTTTATACCAATTCGCCAAAATTCAGTAACAGATCCAAACTCATAAACCCATGTTGTATATGGATTTCTTAATTTTGAATTTTGAATTTTGAATTGGTATTAGCTATTGTTCTTGAGCGCGAATGGAACGGACAACAGCTTTCGCAGCGCGATCGCCCATGAGTTTTTCTTGGTCATACCCTAGTAGCAATTCCCACGCATCATTGGGATACTGTTCTGCTAAAGCTAAAGCCACATCATCCAACATCCAACAACCGTGGCGTTCGTCTTCGCGAATATGCAGTTCCCAGTAACCCATCGCCGCATCTGATAGTCCCAAGCGTTGGGCGGCTGTGAGATAATTTCTGTAAGCTGCAGGGCCAGCTACTTCAAAATAAGTTAATGCACCACTGTAGCGGAGAAAATAGCGCTTGCGTTCTGTGGTTAAAAAATTATGGTTATCGCAAGCTAAAACTTCCCAAGGTACTAAATCAAAATATGCCTCTGGTGCTGTATTCATACCAAACTCGGCTAACATTTGAGCGAAATATGTCGAATGCTTGCGCGATAAGCGACCGTTGCCATATTCTTCTAAAAATACTCGCACTAGAGTACACTGCACTTCGTTCGCCGCACCGCCTAAAATTGAGGTCATGCGACTACCTTCTACTAAGCCATCAAAGGAACCAATGGCGAGTAGGTGACGGTAACCAGCTTCACTCATTTCTTCACGGATGTAGCGACTCTCCGGCGATAAAGGCGGATCGACATCAACAGTGGCGCGTTCAATCAGTGCTTGTTTAACTTGTGTAACGTTTAGCTGTTGCAATGCGGAGACATCGATTTGGGATAGTTCCCACTTTTGCCAAGCTGCTTCAATTTTATTTCGACAGGATAATAAATAGAGCGATCGCTCGTTGTCATAATGGCGCAAATCGTCATACCAAAACAACCTTAGCCGATTAATGCGGTACAGTATTCTTTGCAGAAATCGATGCGCCACATCATCACTACCGCCTTTTCCATAAGCAGCAGTAATTGCTGTTGATAACGTCTGTTCAAATTCCCAGACTTTGCTAGCATTTTCTTCCAGTTGATTATCTAAATTTTCTGTAGCTAGCAGTTCTATAAATTGCTGTTCAGCATTGTGATAGTTGGTAGCTGTTGTTTGTGCTATTTGATTATCATTCCCTTTCACCTTCACGTTAGGGAACATCAGCAGATTATTTTGCATGTAATATTAAGTAGCGTTGCCAATTGTGAACAAAAAAACTTTATCTGTAATATTTAAATTCACATAGTTATAGCTATATGTACCTCTTTCTCAGGTTATAAAGAAAGATTAATTTGGGAGAGACAGATAATTTTACCAAAGTTGGCAAATATGCCAAAAGATTGATGAATAAACTCCATAATCTCTATTGAAGTAATTTAAAAAATAAAGTGAGTAGATGATGCAACTTTAATCAAGAATTGTATTAGTTTGATAACTGCGACCTTTGTCTGCTCGTATACTAAGGATATTCCTCAAGTTAGCGTGCGTATTGCACATTTGGAGGCCCCAAAATGGTTCATACATACGAGGTATTGGTAGATATTAAGGAATTTGCCGGACAAACAGACAATACCTTTCAACGCGAAACGGCAAGGTACGAAATAGACGCTACTTCTAAAGAAAAAGCTGATGGTATGGCTTTCCAAAAAGCGAGAAGCGAGCATCCACACGGCACAGAATATGATGTTAGGGTAACAAGACTGCTGAGATAAAACGAATATTAAGTATGCTGATTCTTGGGAATAAGCATTCTGTAAAATTTGTAAATTCAATAATTAATTATATAGTGTAAAACCGCCCTCGACCGTTTGGGGGCGGTTGCAGTTTGGGGTTTAATTGGCAATTTTTCGACTATTTCAGATTTGCGATCGCTTCACTCACATCTGTGGAAGTTTCATAATCTTGATAAGGTATCTTTTTCAAAATCCGCAGCACTTTCTCATCAAAACCTTTCTCTTCTGCATTCTTAATCAAGTCTTTTTTACTAATCGGGTACTTCAGTTCATGCAAACTTTTATTTAATTGTACCGAGGTGGCTGTACTCATCATGGCGATTCTCCTGAATACTAATTATTTGCATTCAAATGTTATCCAGTTCTAATTTTCTATGAGATTTACTGGATTGTAATCTTACAGATGAATTCGCTTAATCGTGGGAGTCAGGAATATTCGAGTAATTAATTACAGCCTATTTTAACTATTTGTTATCACCCATACAATCAAAGGATAAAATGGTTTTTGACATCCTACCAATGATAGATTTTTAAATTTTAATACCCATTTTTTATTAAAAAAATGTCATTAGAGTAACGCAGTATCAAAAATTGCTACAAATGACTAATGACCAATGACTAATGACAACCCTAACCAGTTATCTTTAATTCCACCAACCTACTTAATTTTTCTACGCTTTTAGGAAGATGAAGCTCTGTTTTACTGTGAGTAGAAATTAATTAGACACCTAAAAAAGGAAAAAGTTATGGTTACTACAGGTAACGGACAATCTCAACAAGCCATTAGCAACCTAGAGTACGATTTTGTCACCGTGCTGCACAATAAAGCAGAAGCAGTTAAGGCTTACGATACTTACATCAAAGATGCACAAGAAGCTAACTCTCAGCCTTGTGTAGAATTATTCCAAAAATTGCGCCAATCTGATATGGAGCAAGCACAAGAAATCCGCAATCATCTTCAACAAGTATTACAGCACGGTAAAATGTAAAGCCGATAAATCAATTTTAGATTTTAGATTTTGGATTTGAGATTTAAATTTCCTAAGTCCAAAATCTAGAATTATCTGAATTGAGATATAGCGAGTAGTAGGTAACATTAGCGGGAGCATCCCAATTTTGACGCAATACCCTAGAAGGGTATTGCTATACCAACAAAGCCTGCCTTCGCAGGCTATCAAACTTTTAGCCTGCCTTGGCAGGCTTCGTATTTCTAGCCCCACCCTTATAGGGTGAGGGCGTTTTTGCACATTTGGGATGCTCCCACATTAGCTAGACTGACTGCTTGCTACTTGTTGTACTTGCTCCACAGTTAACACTAAAGCTTGCGCTATTTGTTCAACACTTAACCCCAAAGCTAACAATCTGGGTACAGCTTCTAATTTTGCTTGTTGTCTACCTTCTTGTCTACCTTCTTCTAAGCCGTCCTGTTTAATAGACTGATACATCCTTGTTTTTTTGAATTCCTCATCTATTCCTAACATGGCTGCCAACTCCTCTCGGCTAAGTCTGGTAAATTTGTACAACAGGATAGTTTCTATTAATTCTACAATTTGCTTTTTGGTAGTTTCATCAGCCAATTGATTTTTGGCTTGTGAAATTAGTTCTTTACCTCTTTCTATTGCTGTCTCTTCACCTGCGATAATTAATTGCACTATAGCAACTTGAAGTGAGGTTTCCGTGACTGTCCCTAATTCATCTAAATAAATACATTGTACTTGAGGACTGTCTAGCAATAAGCGATAAGGCTGTCGATCATCTGGATCTACGCTACGTTGAGGATAGATAACCACAGCGCGCCAAAAGTTAACAGATGGGTTTTGACGTAAGTAAAGAAATATTTCCGCAAACAAGCGGCGATAAAAATTTGTATCTAGTTGAAATTGGACTTCGACAAAGTATAAAGGTTGTTCTGGGGTTTCACTTTCCGGGATAAATACACCATCAATTCTAAAGGCTGTATCTTTGAGTTCAACTGATACAAATTCATAAGCATTAATGTTAACCCTAGTTTCGCCAATGATGGCAAAAAAGATGCTGGGAAAAGCTTGGAATAAGCTGTAGAAAATTTTGTCAGTTTGCACCTTGATTTTCTCATATCGAAAATTCTCTAGTCGCCAGTCTATCAACAAGTCTCTCTAAGAGAGTAGTAATATAGGAATTCTCAATTATTCATCAACAAAAGGCTTAACAGCTTCAGTTACCTAATATCACCATTAGAAACTAACAAAAATGGCAAAGTTTATCTAACTGTGGTTCATTTGAACTACAATAAGTTCAAATTAGCTATCGAATGTAATAATAACTTGATTTTTGCTGTACTCTATAGTGTCTGTAAGCCTTTTAAGGTACACTAGAACGCTGCATACTTGTTTTTTAGTATATTTTGGCTAAGTAAAATTTCAGTCTAAGAAGTTCGGTTATGGTAGAAGCATCGCTAAACATTTCCTTGGAATCTGAGGAAATTCTTATTCAGGATTTGGGATCAGTAGACAAGGATAATCCGCAAAGTTGGAAGAATCAGGTAATTCTTGGTGATTGTTTAGAGGTTTTAAAAAAGCTACCTTCTGCAAGTGTTGATTTAATTATCACTTCACCTCCATATGCTGATAGCCGAAAAAAAACTTATGGAGGAATTTCTCCAGATGAATATACTGATTGGTTTCTTACAGTAGCTCTAGAGCTAAAAAGAGTTTTAAAACCAGAAGGTTCCTTCATTCTTAATATTAAAGAAAAAGTAGTTAATGGTGAAAGACATCCTTATGTATTAAATTTAATTTTAGGAATGCAAAACCAAGGATGGTTATGGACAGAAGAATATATATGGCATAAGAAAAATAGTTATCCAGGAAAATGGTCTAATCGCTTTCGTGATTCCTGGGAGCGTTGTTTACATTTTAACAAGCAAAAGAAATTTAAAATGTATCAGGAATCTGTTATGGTTCCTATGGGAGATTGGGCAAAATCCCGTCTCAAAAATCTGAGTGAAACGGATAAAAGGCGCGATACTTCTAAAGTTGAAAGTGGGTTCGGTAAGAATATATCTAATTGGGTAGAGCGGAAAATGGCTTATCCAACCAATGTGTTACATTTAGCAACTGAGTGTGGAAATAAGAATCATAGTGCAGCTTTTCCCAAAACTCTTCCTTCATGGTTTATCAAGCTATTTACTGATTTCGATGATGTAGTTCTCGATCCATTTGCTGGTTCAGGAACATCTTGTGTGGCTGCTAAAGAGTTGGGTAGAAATTATATAGGAATTGAGATTAAACAAGAATATTGTGAGCTAGCTGCAATGAATATTAAAACAGCAGTTCCTAATAGTCAAATTGTGAAAAATAATAACCAATACAATGAGGAATTAAATGTGGTTGGCTCAGATTATACAATCTATCATGATTACTTAATTCAGCAGGTACTGACACCTTTCTATGATAAGAGATTTGAAAAATTGAGTCAATTAAAACTCAAAGATGTTATTAAACGGAAAAACCCTTATTTATTTAAAGCAAAAAATATTGAACTTGCTCAAGATTTTGTTGCCAGCATAATTACTGCATTTCTTTCTTCACAAGAAGAAACCATTTTCGGGAATTTGCTAGAAGGATTTGCAATACATATATCTAAATCTTTGTATGGTGGTTTTAAGTCAAAATTAAACAGTGTAGATCTAGAATTTCAACGAAATGAAACTTATTATATTGTAGGGATTAAATCTGGTACTAACTGGGGCAATTCTGACCAAATTAGTAAGATGAAAGACAATTTTAAAAAAGCAAAACAATTATTAATAAAACAAGGTATTACCAGCAATATCGTTGCTGTTAATGGTTGTATGTATGGTAAGGATAGTAATCCTTTGAAAGAAGATAGCAAAGATCCTGATAAGACATACTTTAAATATGCTGGACAAGAGTTTTGGGAATTTATCTCAGGAGATGCCAATCTTTACCAAGAGATGATTGTTCCTATCGGTGAGGAAGCAGAGAAAAAAGATAAACTTTTTAGGTCTACTCTTAATGCAAAAGTTAATGAAATGACTTTTGAATTTATGCAGTATTTTATGATAAATGGTCGGATTGATTGGATTAAGTTGGTTGATTATGTATCTAAAAAAGGCGATTTCAAATTAGAACCTATATCTCAACAGATGACATTAGAACTAGAAGCAGGGGATTCAGATTTAGAAGAACCTCTAGATTTAGCAGATGCGCTAGATTTTGAAGAATAGAAGAAAATACTGCTGAATATCAGCTTATCAAGCAGAATCTCGGTGCTGTTATCAAATACTATTGCTATGTTCTCTACAGCCTTTTAAAAAAATCGCCTGTCCACCATATTTGAGAGATACTGTAAGCGCAGAGAGAATTTGCACTAACTCCATACCTACCCAACCAGATGACTCAACAGGGGGCGTATTTTTCAGAATACAACTAATAAAGCGATCGCACACCCGCGCTAAAGGTTCGCCTGTTTCTACCTCTAATACCTCTTGGCTTTGATTCATTGGTAAAAATTGATTATCTTGGTATTCAATTTCACCACTGAGTAAAGTTAACGGCGACGGGTGCAACATTTCATCAAAAATTAAGCTACCACAGTCACCCACCACCGCTAACCGCCTTTGTTTATCGGTATTTAGCCAGCACAGATGAATATATGCTTGAAAGCCATCTGCATAGGTTAGCGTTACCCATACTAAGTCAGCTAATCCTTGATTTGGGAAATTAGCAACTCTTTTTTCCCCTGCTTGTTGTAGCCAAACTGTACCCGTAGCTTGGACTTTTACTGGTAGCTTACCTAACCAATTGTTAAAAATACCAATATCGTGAATCGCTAAGTCCCATAGTGCATCAACATCTTGTCTCACAGGCCCTAAGTGGGTACGAGTAGCATAGCCGTAGCGTAAATTACCTAATTTACCCGACTGAATGACAGCTTGTCCTTTCTCAACGGCTGGATGAAATAAATAAGTATGATCCACCATGAGTATTAAATGTTGTCGCTGTGCTAACTCGCAAAGTTCACGACATTCTAACGGATCTAAAGTTAAAGGCTTTTCGGCTAAAACATGGTAGCCCTGGTTAAGGGCATCCTTAATCAGATGATAATGGGTAGTAGCTGGAGTTGCGATCGCTATTGCCATTAAATCTGGTATTTGCTTTACAGCTTGGTAATCAGTAGTTAATAATACATTATCGTTTAGCTTAAATTGCCGTTTTACCGCCTCTAACTGTTCTGGATTGGAGTCTACAACCGCACTAATACTTACTTGAGGATGTTCTAAAAAATTCCGTAGCAAATGCACGCCCCAACGCCCAACGCCCAGGACAGCAATAGTAATTTTATTATTCATTAGTTATTAGTCAAGAGTCAATGGTCAAGAGTCAAGAGTCAATGGTCAATGGTCATTTGTCATTTGTCATTTGTCATTTGTCCTGCTTGTTGTCCTTTCGCTTCCCCAACGATTGAGCAATTCTAGATTGTTGGCTATGGACTTTTGACTATGGACTTTTGACTATGGACTATGGACTTTTGACTCTTGACTAATAACTGAATTATCGGCGTATAAAGAGTATATTGAGTTCAGGGTTGTTCCTGATTAGTAATAGATAAAAAAGCTACTTTGGCTGCGGCTTGTTCGGCGGCTTTAATTGAGCGTCCTTTACCTTGACCTAGTTGTTTACCGTGTAACCACACCTCAGCGACAAATCGCTCTTGATTGCGGTGGGGTTGAGTAACTTCGACAACACGATATTCTGGTAATACCTTAAATTGCGCCTGTGTCCATTCTTGTAGGGCGGCTTTGTAGTTTAATCTCGCCGGATCGAGACGAATTTCTGCTGCTAGTTGTTTGAAGTGGGGATCGAGCCAAGGACGGATTAACTCAAGATTGTGAGTACTTAGGTATAAAGCACCAAGAACCGCCTCAAAAGCGTCTGCTAACCGAGATTCTTGACCAACTTTATCAGCAGTAGCACTACCAGCGACTAATAAATACAGTTCTAAACCATATTCTCTAGCTAATTGAGCGAGAATGCGATCGCTCACTAATACCGAGCGAATAGCCGCAAAATCTCCCACCGGACAATCGGGATAATGTTCCCACAACACCACAGCCGCCACTAACCGCACTACCGCATCACCAACAAACTCCAGCTGCTCATAGTTCGCAGACTCCGACACAGTAGGATGAGTCAGAGCTAAATCAAGCAAGTGCCATTGTATAGCTGCTTCCTTTGGTAGACCTAACTTTTTAACTAAACTTTCAAGCTGGCGCTGACGGCGTGGATAAGCGAGAGACATTCAATTCAGAAGGGGTGCGGGAAGGGGACAAGGGAAGGGAAGGAGGACAAGGAGGACAAGGAGGATAAGGAGGACAATGAATTTTAGATTTTAGATTTGCGATTTTGGATTCCAATCTAAAATTTAAAATCCAAAATCCAAAATTGTTTCAATGCCCAATGCCCAATGCCCAATGCCCAATACCTAAAAGAGAAGAGAGCAGATCGTAAGCCGGGTTCTGTTCTCTACTGTAGAGATGTTTTGCAACTTCCCTACAATGAGGGCGGTTATCTATCTGGGACGTATGTTACCAAACGCCTCTAGCGGCTCTATTTTGCGGAACTGGTAAAAGACCAACCATAGTTCCTTCGCCTTGCTCCCAACCGGGGTTTACCGAGCCAACGCCTCTCAACGTTGCTGGTGCGCTCTTACCGCACCTTTGCACCCTTACCAATTTGGTCATTTGTCCTTTGTCATTTGTCCTTTGTGTTTTTACAAATGACTAGTGACTAATGACTAATGACTAATTGGCGGTATCTTTCTGTGGCACTATCCTCACGATCGCTCGCACTGGACGTTATCCAGCAAGTTTGGTCTTTCGGAAGCCCGGACTTTCCTCAAACCGATTTTGACAATCGATCTGCAACCGCCTACCTCTACTCTCTTCCTAGATACAGTGTAATCTTGGATGGCGTTGTGTGTCTGATTTGAATTACTTCTTTTTATTCCAAGGTAGGGCGTATGTCCAAGGCAATTTTCTAATGGTAAAAGGACAATTGACGATGCACATTGGCGGGATATTCTCACCCGGAGCTAAACCTACACGCACCTCAGACAAACGCAGGACTAACTGTAGTGAAAATTCTAACTGTTTTGTTCTGTTCACAAAGTCGTTGTATAACTTTTTTTGGGCTTTGACAGGACTTTTTTGCAAAGCCGTGATATTCACTAGGGGTTGTTTGGCTGAGTAAGTACCTGAGGTTGCATCGCGGGCGAAAACATCTTCGGCTGTGACTGTTGCAGAAAGAGTTTTCTTAGGCGCGATGAGACTGGGGCTTTGGGGTACGGCTAAGTCACGAGTTAAATCTGGTGATTTGCGAATTACCCGGCGCGATTGCTTACTATGTTCGACAACTATAGAACTATTATCCCAATCCACATAAATGGCGAGATTATCAGATTTATTTTCGATACTCACTGACAACTCTTTCAATTCATCAAATGAGTAGGAAGGATTAAGTTTAAAAGAAATTCCTACCTGGTCTTGGAGATTTTGCTCTTTGAGTTGATCGTCAACGACATTTTTTTGATGCTCAAATTTAATTTTGTCATCAATTGACTCAATCATCAAATTAAAAATGTAAGAGACGCCGATGATATAAAGCGTCAAAACCACTAAATTTTGGTCGCCACTGCCTCTCATAACTTTAAATATAGACTCCCTGTACTAATTTTGTATATTTGTTCCCTAACTCATCGGCTATAGTTAATCTTCCTTGATTGGTACCGACCTTTCTAGCCAGCCCCGCCGCCAGAAAAAGTATAATAATCCCCCGGCGATTCCCAGCATTACTCCCCAGCACAACAGGTATCCCCATTTCCAATTGAGTTCAGGCATATTATACGGTGATATTTCCGTATTGAAGTTCATTCCGTAAATTCCTGCTACAAAAGTTAAGGGAATAAAAATTGACGAAACCACCGTTAGCAGCTTCATAATTTCATTCATTTTGTTACTCACTGCTGACAGGTAAACATCCATTAATCCTGATGTGAGTTCGCGATAAGTTTCTACCATATCAATTACTTGCACTGCATGGTCATAACAATCTCTTAGATATATGCGGACTTCTTCACCGATCAAGTCATCGCTATCTCGCATTAAAGCACTCATCACATCTCGTTGTGGCCAAATGGCGCGGCGCAGTTGCAGTAATTCTCGCCTAATTTTATAAATTTTTTGGAGTGTTTTTGGCGTAGGTTTAATAATGACTTCTTCTTCTAATTCTTCAATTTCCTCACCGTAGCGTTCTAGTACCGGAAAAAAACCATCAATAATCGCATCTAATAGGGCATAAGCTAAATAATCTGCCCCTGATTTGCGGATGATTCCTTTGGCTTTTTCAAGACGCGATCGCACTGGTTCAAAACAATCATGTTCTGGTTCTTCTTGCACAGTGAGCAAATAATTTTTACCTAATATTAAACTCACTTGTTCGCTATGAAAACCAAAGGCATTTTCCTTTGGTACTACCATGCGGGCAATAATTAATAATTGGTCATCATAATCTTCTGTTTTTGGACGTTCTGGGACATTAACAATATCTTCTAAAACTAGAGGATGTAATTCAAAAATTTGACCAACTCTTTGCAATAAGTCTTGATTCCCTAAGCCCTGCACATCTACCCAAGTTACAGATTTTGTATCTAAGTAAGGAATACATAGTTCTGGTGTTTCTATTTTTTTGCGAATATATTCTTGGGCATTATAATCTATCAATACAATTTCTGGATATTCGGCATTTTCATCAATTATTAGAGTGCCGGGAATATTTCCTGGTTGATGATAGAATTCTTTGATTAATGAATGTTTGATAGCTTTACGATTGCGAGGAATTCTTAAACCCATAAAGTTTTACCTGTAGTCAATAGTCATTAGTCAATTGTCATTGGTCAGTAGTTAATATATAAATAAGCAGAAAATTATGTTTTGGCTGAATTTTAAATTATTTCTCACAATTAATCTTGTGTTGGGTAGGCAATGCCCACCATCATAAATGAATTAGCAGCCAAAACTTGGTTAACTATTCAAGCCGATATGATATCATCTCCTCACTTCTGAGTCAGAAATAATAAAAAAACAGTTTGTCTCAATTAAGACAAACTGCTTCATAAATGTTTATACAAATAACCAATGGGAAGATATGGGGAAGCGGAGATTAGAACATGCCCATGCCGCCCATACCGCCCATACCACCCATGCCACCCATGCCGCCCATACCGCCATCAGCCGGGGCTGCGGGGGCTTTCTTTTCGGGTTTTTCTACAACCAAGGCTTCGGTGGTTAATACCAAGCCAGCGATGGAACCAGCATTTTGCAGTGCAGAACGCACGACTTTCGCAGGATCGATAATCCCAGCTGCAATTAAGTCTTCAAATTCTCCAGTAGCGGCGTTATAACCTACGTTAAAATCGGTTTCCCGGACTTTGGAGACAACTACGGAACCTTCAGCACCAGCGTTGTCTGCTATTTGACGTAGGGGTGCTTCTAAGGCACGGCCAATAATATCAGCCCCAAGCTTTTCTTCTTCATCTTTGAGGCTGTTTTTAATTGCTTCTACCTTGGTAGCCAAGTGAATCAAGGTTGTACCACCACCAGGAACAATTCCTTCTTCTACGGCGGCTTTAGTGGCGTTCAAAGCGTCTTCAATGCGGAGTTTGCGGTCTTTGAGTTCGGTTTCTGTGGCTGCACCAACTTTAATTACTGCCACACCACCAGCTAACTTAGCAATCCGTTCTTGGAACTTTTCTTTATCGTATTCGGACTCTGTTTCTGCCAACTGCTTGCGAATTTGCCCAATTCGCTTTTGAATTTCGGGCTTAGTGTTGCTACCAGCAACAATGGTGGTGTTTTCTTTGTCGATAGTGATTTTGCGGGCGGTTCCTAAAGCTTCTAGAGAAGCGGTATCCAAGCTTAAGCCGATTTCTTCAGAAATTAACTGACCATCGGTAAGAATAGCGATATCTTGTAATAATGCTTTGCGGCGATCGCCAAATCCAGGGGCTTTAATTGCAGCAACAGAAAGTACGCCTCTTGCTTTATTTACCACCAAAGTTGCCAAAGCATCGCCTTCTACATCTTCAGCAATTACCAGCAAAGATTGACCCAAACGCGCAACTTTTTCGAGTACGGGTACTAAATCCTGAATGCTGTTGATTTTCTTGTCGGTAATTAAAATGCGAGCATTTTCAAATTCTACGGTCTGCCGCTCGTTGTTGGTGATAAAGTAGGGAGAAATGTAACCCCGGTCAATTTGCATCCCTTCTACCACTTCTAATTCAGTTGTCAGGGACTTAGATTCTTCAACGGTAATTACACCATCTTTGGTGACTTTATCCATTGCTTCGGCAATCATGCTACCGACTTCTTCATCATTGCCTGCGGAAACTGTCGCTACTTGAGCGATCGCACTTCCTTCTACTGGCTTGGCTATCTTGGCAATTTCTTCTACCAACGCCTCAATAGTCTTGTCAATTCCTCGTTTTAAACTAACTGGGTTGCTACCAGCTGCAACATTCTTTAGCCCTTCGCGGATTAAAGCCTGTGCTAAAACTGTCGCGGTAGTGGTACCATCACCAGCAACATCTTTAGTTTTTGATGCGACTTCTTGGATCAGCCGCGCACCTGTATTTTCTAATGGATCTTCTAATTCAATTTCTTTAGCTACAGTGATACCATCATTGACAATCTGAGGGGCACCATATTTTTTTTCTAAAAGCACGTTACGACCTTTTGGCCCTAAGGTGATTTTTACCGCATCAGCAAGAGCGTTAACACCCCGTTCCAGGGCCCGCCGTGATTCTTCATCAAATGCAATAATCTTCGCCATGTTTCATTTCTCAAGCGCTTCCATTAGACAATTTAGCACTCACAGCGCCAGAGTGCTAACACATTTCACGACTCAAATCACAAATCAAGATAAAAAAATGAAATTACATATTTAACTGTCAACAGTCAATAGTTAATAGGGACGGGTTCCCCTAAATATGTATCGGGAAAACAGCTATTGTCAGTCAACCCACCCTTTCATCAACTATTGGACTTTGGACAAATGACCAATGACCAATGACCAATGACCAATGACCAAATAATAATTCCAATTTGGCTTTTGTAACAGGGAAATCTATGCTTTTATCCTGTTTAGCCATTTCTATATAAGGATAAAGCCATCAAAAACACTGGAAAAAGATTTGAATGTGTATTTGTATCTGGGTAATGCCCTTGATGAGTATGTAAGACTGGCTCAGTTTCAAGTTATGCCCGTAGACAAGTAGTGGCCGACTGCCTTAGTTGAAGCGGGAAGTAAATATCAATTGCTCAGATTTGAGCGATATATGTAAATTTTATGGAGCAGATGAATTTAGGTAACTCCCTTAAATCCTTAGGTATTGCTGACCCTAGCGGCACCGGCTGGTTGGCTGTAGTATTTACGTTTCTCTTGGCTTGGCTAGTAACATGGCGGTTAATCCCCACAGTCCGTAAATTTGCCTTGCGAGTAGGTTGGGCCGATCAACCAAATGCTAGGCGACTTAACCGGGAACCTTTGCCTAATGCGGGAGGGCTGGCTATTTATACAGGTGTAATTGCGGCATTGGTATTAGCAACTCTGTTAAGACCAATTGAACTACAAGGTGTATTAGCTCAAGTCCTAACAATTCTCTTGGGAGGAACGATATTAGTTTTGGTTGGCTTTATTGATGACCAATTTGGCTTACCTCCCTCTGTGCGGATGTTTACTCAGATTCTCACCGCTCTGTTGCTTTATGCTAACGGAATTAGAATTGATATCGCTTTTGGTACGCCTATCGACTCAGTTCTTTCCATTTCCCTGACAGTATTTTGGGTAGTCGGAATTACCAATGCTATTAACTTAATGGATGGGATGGATGGTTTGGCAGGAGGAGTAAGTTTTATTACTGCCATGAGTTTGTTGGCAGTTTCCGCGCAAATTTCTAATAAAGCAGCAGCAACTCTAGTCTTGGCTGCTTTGGGTGGTGCAGCCTTGGGCTTTTTGCGCCATAATTTCCACCCCTCACGCATCATTATGGGTGATGCTGGGGCATACTTTTTTGGTTACGTGCTCGCAGCAACGAGTATTTTAGGTAAACTCCAAGTCAATACAGTATTTTCCCTGATTCCCACAGTTTTATTTTTGCTACTACCAGTATTAGATACTACGCAAGTAATTGTACGGCGACTGATGGCAGGGAAAAATCCTATGAGTACTCCTGGTAAAGATCACCTACACCATCGCCTTTTAGCTTGGGGCTTCTCGCAACGTCGTGCTGCATATACTCTGTGGGCAATTACTTTAGTTTGTAATTTGTTGGCTATGAGAATGCAGCACTTGACTTTGGTACAAATGGCAGCTACTACCATGAGTGTAATTTTGCTCATTAGCTTTACCATTTGGGGGAGAATACAGCAGAGAGAATGTATTACTTGAGCGGGGGGACAAGGAGGACAAGGGGGACAAGGAGGACAAGGGGGACAAGGAGGACAAGGGGGAAAGAAATGAATTTGGACTCTTACTAATGCCCCATGCCCAATGCCCAATGCCCAATGCCCCATGCCCCATGCCCCATGCCCCATGCTATCTATGCCATCACCATCCCACCATCAACATTAAACACTTGTCCGGTAATATAAGCGGCTGCGGGGTCGGCGGCGAGGAAGCGTACCATACCAGCAATTTCTTCGGGTTGACCGTAGCGACCAAGGGGAATAAATTTGAGAATTTCTTCGGTGTTGCTGAGGTTGCTGGTCATGTCTGTGGCGATGAAACCAGGGGCGACAGCGTTAACAGTGATCCCGCGAGAAGCTAGTTCTTTTGCTACAGTTTTGGTAAAGCCGATAACGCCTGCTTTGGCGGCGCTGTAGTTAGCTTGACCAGGGTTACCCATTTGCCCTGCAACTGAGGCAATATTAATAATCCGCCCAGAACGTTGCTTAAGCATGACTTTACTAGCCGCACGAGTGCAAAGAAATACACCAGTAAGATTAAGGTCAATGACTGCTTGCCAGTCTTCTGGCTTCATGCGCAACAGTAGAGTGTCGCGAGTAATACCAGCATTATTAACTAGGATATCAATCCGCTTAAATTTATCGATGACGGTGTTAAATAGGGATTCTACTTGATCGCTTTTAGAAACATCTGCTTGTATGGCTATAGCCTGACCGCCTGCATTTGTAATTTCTGTCACTATGCTATCAGCCGCGCCACTAGAACTAGCATAATTAACCACTACATTAGCGCCATAGCTAGCTAATTCCAGAGCGATCGCTCTACCAATTCCTCGTGAAGCACCTGTAACAATTGCAACTTGTCCCTGCAATTTTTGTAAATTCTCACTCAAGAGTTCCATGAAATATATTTTGAATCACCGCGCTAATTATCTTATGGTGATTTGTACCTTTAGTATTAAAACTGCGTGTTATTGATTGTGGGTTATGGGTGTCAATGGTCAATAGTCAATGGTCAATAGTCAGGAAATTTTTGACTTTTGACTCTTGACTATGGACTCTTGACTATGGACTCTTAAATGATTGTGCCATCAGGAATGACGGCATTTTTTAACACCACTACGATTCCACTACGGATATAAAAGCCCTGACTTTCGCGATCGGCTTCTTGTACGTTGTCTTTATTGACAATTTTGACATTTCTACCGATGCGGGCGTTTTTATCGATAATGGCACGGCGAATAATCGTGTCTGCACAAATACCGACGGAAACCTCATCGCTGAACAAGTTACACTGGCGTTCAACAGCAGCTTGGTAAAAATCAGCACCCATAATTAGGGAGTCTTCGATGATGGTACCAGATTCAACTCGCGATCGCACTCCTAAAACTGAATGTTCAATGCGGCAGTTTTTCAAAATACAACCTTCACCAATCAATGATTGAGTGATTGTACAATCTAACATTTTTGTCGGAGGCAAGTAACGCGCGCGGGTGTAAATCGGCGCTTTTTCATCATAGAAGCTAAAAGGCGGTTGAGGTTGCTCGGTTAGGGCTAAGTTAGCATCATAAAAGGCTTCAATGGTTCCAATATCTTCCCAGTAACCATCAAATAAGTAGGCTTGAACGTTGTAATCTTTAGCAGCAGCATCAGGAATGATTTCTTTACCAAAATCAGTACTTTCTAAAGATTCTCGCAGTAACTTGATCAAAACCTCTTTTTTAAAGACGTAAATCCCCATCGAAGCGATGTAAGGTTGGAGTTGAGCTTGTTCTGGACTCAATCCCAATATGGTGGTATCAACCCGCATTTGGGCTAAAGCGTCACCTTTGGGTTTTTCGCTGAAGTCAATTACCCTACCGGATTGATCGATTTTCATCAAGCCAAAGTCAGAAGCGCGGCGATCGTCGATGGGAATTACAGATAATGTAATATCTGCTCCTGTTTCTCTATGACGTTGGACAAATTCGCGGTAATCCATGCGATAGAGATGATCCCCGGAGAGAATCAGGTATTCTTCAGCGTCCCATTCCTCTAACAACCAGATATACTGACGCACAGCATCGGCTGTCCCTTGGAACCAGTTGGGGTTTTCTGGGGTTTGCTGTGCTGCCAATACTTCGACAAAGCCATCGCTGAAGCCACTAAAATTGTAGGCACGAGCAATGTGGCGATTCAAAGAAGCTGAGTTGAATTGTGTCAGGACGTAGATTTTAAATATTTCTGAATTGATGCAGTTGCTGACAGGGATATCAATTAAGCGGTACTTCCCTGCAACTGGTACGGCTGGTTTTGCACGTAGTTTAGTTAACGGATAAAGGCGAGTACCTGCACCACCACCGAGTATGATTGCTAAAACTTTTTTCACAAAATGTCTCCCGACTGCCTTTCAACTCTCACCTTCAGTTTATGACTGTATGTAGCAGCTGGTAAGGGGGGATCGCAGATTCTCAAGGGTGAATTTTACAGAATGCTGGCGGTAATCAATGTCGCTGCCAATAAATACAGCATTAAGATTTGTGTATAATTTAGTGCGTGACTAATTTAAGCGATCGCGCTCGAGATTTCACTACTAAGTAAGCGGTGAAATCTCACAACTCAGTTTTTTTTCCGAAAATCTCATTCTTTTCTAAGTATCTATCTCTTCCATAAAGTCATAAACATAACTTATTTTTACTTAGATTATTAAGAATATTTCTCAAATTTTGGGCACAAATTTTCCTAGAAGAATTTTAAAATTCAGCTAACTGAACAAGTGCGATCGCCAAATAAATTAAACACTCAATTTTTTAAAATTTAACTTGGTATTAACGAAATTTAATTGCTGTGATAACCTGATCTGCTGTACCCAAGGTTGCGCAGATAACTGGGAAATAGCATTTGCAGACAGAGTGGCTGTAAAAATATTCTTTCCGGGAGTGACATCATTCACCCCGAAATTTTCCAAAACAGCAATAGCAGTTGCATCTAACACAGGTTCAGTATGGATAAATACTGTCAAACTCTGTGTATCTGAGTTTTGTACTTGATTGATTGCAGAAGCCAAGGCTGCGTCAAGTTTTTGATAGTTCATCAGAAAAATGGGTAGAAACCCCGTCCTTTAGTACCGGTTTACAAGCCCCTTGCGGGGACTGGTTTTTAAATGGCGATAAGCCCAGGAAACCAGCAAAACCCGTTTAAGTCCCTTCCCGCAACACAGTTAAGATGTCTTGGCTTTACCCAACGCCTAACCAATTAGGCTTGCAGATAGTCCAGACTAGGGAAGTATCTGGGAGTGCGTACCAAACTGTGTCTCGATGCGGTATTCACCTCTTACGTTGTCCAAATTGGTTTAGACAATCCTCACCCTTAAAGGGTGAGGTTGGTGAAAAGCAATTCCTTAAACAGCGTAGCTGGTGATTGTTAACCTAACCTATCACCAACCTATCAAATTTATCGATTTTCATTACCTATCTTCGTATAGAAGTAACATCCTGTTGGCTACGTCTAATTGCAGATTTGCTACATCAATCCTATCGGTAGCAACAAGGTAAAATTTTATCTTTTATTCAGAATTGATGCTTGACAAAATATTAAATGTTGCAGATAGGAGGGGAAAATTATTATTTTTGAAGTTATGTTGCTTTCCGGTTAGTACTGGAAACTCTAATATATTTGTTGCGCAATAATTAAAAATTTTTATTTAACTTAACGTAAATTATTTTTCAAGTAAAGAAACCGAAATTTAGTATCCTAAATAACAATTTAGTGGTTAAATATCAAACTAATATCACAGTTTAAAGCTTGCGCTGGTTAAATTTCTAGGAGCTAGCTGATTCTTCATTGAGAGAAAAATTCACAAATATATGAGTAGACTTAACCGACGTAGGTTTTTGATTTACGGTTCCGCAACGATTGGTACCAGTATCTTTCTCAAAGCTTGCGCTAATGAATCTCCCAGCAGTACAAATAGTCCCAGTCCAACTAGTGCAAATAGCCCCAGTGCTTCCCCTATAGCTGCTAGTGGCGACAAAATTAAAATCGGGATTTTGCACTCGCTAAGTGGCACAATGGCTATTAGCGAAAAAAGCGTTGTTGATGCGGAAAAATTGGCAATTAAGGAAATTAATGCCAAGGGTGGGGTTTTAGGAAAACAAATCGAAGCGATTGTTGAAGATGGTGCTTCTAACTGGGATACTTTCAGAGAGAAAGCCACTAAATTAATCGATCAAGATAAAGTAGCTGTAGTTTTTGGTTGTTGGACTTCAGCTAGCCGCAAGAATGTTAAACCCGTGTTTGAAAGTAAAGACCACATGCTGTGGTATCCCGTGCAGTATGAAGGTCAAGAATGTTCTAAGAATATTTTTTACACAGGTGCTGCACCAAATCAACAAATCGAACCTTCTGTAGATTGGCTGTTAAAAAATAAAGGCAAAGAATTCTTTTTAGTCGGCTCAGACTACGTTTTCCCTCGGACTGCCAATACCATTATTAAAGCTCAATTAGCAGCTCTTGGTGGCAAAACAGTTGGTGAAGATTATTTACCATTAGGTAACACAGAAGTTACACCAATTGTAACGAAAATTAAGCAACAGTTACCTAACGGTGGGGTAATTTATAACACCTTAAATGGTGATAGTAATGTGGCTTTCTTCAAGCAATTGAAAGGTGCGGGATTAACACCAGATAAATATCCTTCGATGTCAGTAAGTATTGCTGAAGAAGAAGTGAAAGCCATTGGTGTGGAATATCTTAAAGGTCACTATGCTGCGTGGAATTACTTCCAAACAGTTGATACTCCTGCGAATAAGAAATTTGTCGAAGCTTTTAAAAAAGAATATGGTGCAGAAAGGGTAACAAATGACCCAATGGAAGCTGCATATATTGCTGTTTATTTGTGGAAGCAAGCAGCAGAAAAAGCCGGTAGCTTTGATTTAGCGAAAGTGCGCACAGCTGCTTATGGTCAAACCATAGATGCGCCAGAAGGAAAAGTGACAGTAAATCCTAATCATCACATCTCCAAAGTTGTGCGCATTGGTCAAGTGCGAGATGATGGTTTGTTTGAAATTGTCTATGCTACGCCTGCACCAGTTGAACCTGTACCTTGGAACCAATTTGTGAAAGAAACCAAGGGATATGCTTGTGATTGGTCTGATCCAGCTAAGGGTGGTAAGTACAAAAAGGCTTAATTAGTCATTGGTCATTGGTCATTAGTCATTGGTCATTAGTGAAAAATTTGACTGAATTGGCTGATCTCATATATCTTTATTCCCCCATAAATTTTTATAAAAACTCTACGCAACTGACAACTGACAACTGACAACTGACAACTGACTAATGACTCATTTATCAACAAAAAGCTGATAGCTGGGGAATCATAAATGTTAACAGGTTTTTTAGATGCTGTATTTAATGGTATCAGCATCGGTTCTGTGTTATTAATTGCTGCTTTGGGATTAGCCATTATCTTTGGCTTGATGGGCGTAATTAATATGGCGCATGGTGAATTGATGATGTTTGGGGCTTATACAACCTTTGTAGTGCAAAATGGTTGTAAGCAATTAGGCGGCTTTTGGTGGGAAATTTATATATTTTTGGCTTTAATTATCGCTTTCTTTTTCACTGCATTTATCGGCTTAATTTTAGAAAGGGGTGTGATTCGCTATCTTTATGGTAGACCCCTGGAAACTTTACTCGCAACTTGGGGGGTAAGTTTAATCTTTCAGCAGTTTGTCCGCAGTGTAAATTGGGTTTTAATTATTGGCTTAGTTTTGTTTTCAGGATTATTTTTTGGCGGTTTATGGTTTTTAAATTCCCGCACCAATTTAGAGAGGGTGCGTAAATGGGTTGTTGGTGTGATTTTCTTGCTATCTTTAGGAGTGACCATCACTACAGGTAAGATATTAAGTCAAACCTATAAGTTAGCAGTTACTCAACCTTGGTTTGGCGCACAAAATGTAGATGTAACCGCCCCTAAATGGTTACAAACTGGTATATCTGTAGGTGGCGTACAATTACCATTTGCTAGATTATTTATTATCAGTTTAACAATAATTTGTGTCGCTGGAATTTATTTGTTTTTACAGCGTTCTAGTTGGGGATTAAGAATTAGGGCGGTTACCCAAAATCGCAGTATGAGTGCTTGTTTGGGTATCCCCACTCAAAAAGTTGATGCAATTACTTTTGCGTTGGGTTCTGGGTTGGCTGGTGTAGCTGGATGTGCAATTAGTTTGCTGGGTTCTGTAGGGCCAAATACCGGACAAAATTATATTATCGACACCTTTATGGTGGTGGTTGTCGGTGGTGTGGGGAATTTAGCTGGTACTATTGTCGCGGCTTTAGGAATTGGTACAGTTAACTTTTTAATTGGTTCGGGAACCTTGGCTTTATTGTTTGCACCAGTGAAACCTTTAGCAGATTTGTTGACCTTTTTTGCAACTACAAGTATGGCAAAGGTGATGGTATTCGCACTGATTATTATATTTTTACAGTGGAAGCCAGCAGGTATTTTTCCGCAAAAAGGTCGGACTGTTGATGTTTAACCTTAAGTATTTCACAATCTTGCTTCAAAATCAGAGGGCGCAAAGATGAAGAAGGGAGGACGGTTAATCTTAATTGAAGTTGGGGTGGTGATAGCGATCGCACTCATTCTCATCTTAATTATGCCAGTGGTGCTGTCAGAGTTTCGCTTAAATTTGCTGGGGCGATTTTTATCCCTGGCGATTGTGGCTTTAGGTATTGACTTGATTTGGGGCTATACTGGGTTACTCAGTTTAGGTCATGGTATATTCTTTGGTCTGGGTGGATATGCGATCGCAATGTACCTGAAACTGCAAATCCCATCGGGTGAGTTACCTGATTTCATGGGATTATACGGTGTCACGGATCTTCCCTGGTTTTGGAAACCTTTTTATTCTTTCCCTTTCGCAGTCGCATCTGTAGTCATCATTCCCGGTTTACTGGCTGGGTTCCTGGGATATTTAGTATTTCGCAATCGCATTAAGGGCGTTTATTTTTCCATTCTTACCCAAGCTGCAATTATCGTCTTCTTTAACTTTTTTAACGGACAGCAACAATTTTTTAATGGTACAAACGGGCTGATAGATTTTACAACTTTATTTGGTGCAACTGTCAGCGATGCCAAAACCAAATATATTTTCTACATTCTCACAGTGTTACTTCTCGCTGCTACTTATGGCGTTTGTCGCTGGTTAACTAGTGGGCGTTTTGGGAGATTGTTAATCGCCATTCGCGACGATGAAAGTCGGGTAAGATTTTCCGGTTATAACCCTACAGATTTTAAAACATTAGTCTTTGCCGTGTCCGGTGCGATCGCTGGGATTGCAGGAGCATTTTACACCCTACAAAGTGGTTCTGTCTCACCCAGAGCAATGGATATTGCTTTTTCGATTGAAATGGTGATTTGGGTAGCAGTTGGGGGACGCGCAACATTAATTGGTGCAGTTTTGGGAACTTTATTAGTTAATTACGCCCGTGCTTTTTTAAGCGAACAATTCGCGGAAATTTGGCTATTTTTCCAAGGCGCACTCTTTTTAATAGTCGTCACAGTTTTACCTGACGGACTTGTTGGCTGGTTCCGCAGTCAAAACTTTGCTATTTTCAAACGCCCTCAAGAAATTTCTACCTATCCCAGCTTAGAAGAAGATCCGGAAGTGCAACATGAACGCCAAAATCTTGGAAACTGAAAACGTTACTGTTAGTTTTGACGGTTTTAAAGCTCTCAATCAATTAAATTTTAATATGGATGTGGGCGAATTAAGAGTAGTAATTGGCCCTAATGGTGCGGGTAAAACTACATTTTTGGATGTAATTACTGGGAAAGTTCAACCAACTATCGGTAGAGTTTTATTTAAAGGTAAAAATCTCCGTTCTCTCCCAGAATATGAAATTGCACGGCGAGGAATTGGGCGAAAATTCCAAACACCGAGAGTTTATCTTAATCTCACGCCCAGGGAGAATTTAGAAATTACCAGTAACCGCAAGAAAAATGTTTTTTCTACATTATTGGGGCGTTCTCCGGTTACTGAACAAAATAGCGTTAAAGGTTTATTAGAAACCATTGGCTTAACTCCTAAAGCCGATATTCCCGCCGCTTTATTATCCCACGGCGAAAAGCAACGCTTAGAAATCGGTATGTTAGTGGGACAGTCACCTGATTTATTACTGGTTGATGAACCTGTTGCAGGTTTAACTGATGAAGAAACATATAACATTGGCGAATTACTTTTAACATTAGCGCAGAGTCATTCAATTTTAGTAATTGAACATGACATGGAATTTGTCCGCCAAATTGCCAAAAAAGTCACAGTTTTACATGAAGGTTCGGTACTCTGCGAAGGGAATTTTGAAGAAGTCCAAAATGACCCCCGTGTGGTGGAAGTTTATTTAGGACAGCAGCAAGAGTAGTGAAATGTTGACGGTTGACCGTTGACGGTTGACTGTTAACGACTGACAACTGACAACTGACAACTGACAACTGACCAATATGCTAAATATTTCTAACCTTAATGTTTACTATGGTGAAAGCCATATTCTCCGCAATGTAGATTTAAATGTTCCTAATGGACAAATGGTATGTCTCATTGGGCGTAATGGTGTCGGGAAAACAACATTACTTAAAAGTATTATGGGTTTGCTGAAACCCCGCAGTGGCACAATTAATTTAGCTGGAAATTTAATTAACTCGAAAACTCCCGACCAAAGGGCGAAGTTAGGAATAGGTTATGTACCCCAAGGACGAGATATTATTCCTCGGTTGACTGTGAAAGAAAATCTGATTTTGGGATTAGAAGCTAGACAAAAACAACTAAAAAAACCGGAAATTCCTGAAGAGATTTTTAGCTTATTTCCAGTTTTAAAAACCATGTTGTCGCGCATGGGTGGCGACTTAAGTGGGGGACAACAGCAACAATTAGCGATCGCGCGTGCTTTAATGGGACAGCCGCAATTATTAGTCTTAGACGAACCCACCGAAGGTATTCAACCCTCCATCATCTTGGAAATTGAAGCTGCTGTTCGCCGGATTATTGAAACTACCGGGATTTCTGTATTGCTTGTAGAACAACACTTACACTTTGTGCGTCAAGCTGACTATTATTACGCCATGCAAAAAGGTGCTATTGTCGCTTCAGGTTCAACTGATGAATTGAGTCAAGATGTGATTCAAAGGTTTTTAGCAGTGTAATTATGACCAGAGTAAACCTAGACTTACCCGAAGAAGTATTTTCAGCGCGTCGTCTTCCTCCGGATGATTTCGTGCGTGATATGCGGCTGGCTGCTGCTATTTACTGGTATCAAAAGGGTGAAGTTTCCCAGGAAAAAGCTGCTCAAATTGCAGGTTTAAATCGCCGTGACTTTCTTGCAGCCCTTGCCCGCGAACAAGTAGATGTGTTTATTGTAGACTTTGATGACTTGCAACAAGAATTAAACCGTGGCTGAACGTCCTGCAATTAATACCTCCCCATTGATTTTTTTGACTAAGGGTGGCTTTCTCTACCTATTACAGATAGTTAGTTCAGAAATTATTGTTCCGCAAGCTGTCGCTACAGAAATTCAGGCATACGGACAGACAGACGTAACTGCAATGGCGCTGGCTGCTACTTCTTGGCTGATAGAGGTTGTTACACCTGCTGTTCCAGGAATTATTCAAAGTTGGGATTTAGGGCCTGGTGAATCTGCTGTATTAACGTGGGCTTATGTAAATAATAGCACTGAGATAATTTTGGATGACTTAGCCGCCCGCCGTTGTGCAGCAGCTTTGGGAATTCCAGTACGGGGAACTTTAGGTATAGTTATTACTGCTAAACAACGAGGAGTAATTCCAGCAGCCCGTCCGGTTTTAGAACAACTGCGCTTGTGCGGAATGTATTTGTCGGACAAAGTAATGAATCAAGCATTAGCATTAGTAGGAGAATAATCACAAATATTTATCTTCCTTGTCCTCCTTATCGCTAAATTGAGAATCAAGCGTTGTCTGCGATGCATTACAAATTATGAAAGTAATTGATAATGCTTTCTTCAACTTTGATCGCAGGTAAAAATAATTGGTACTCCCATCCTTCCCCAGGGGTACGATCTTTTTTAGCAATGTAGTCTTGTCTTGCTCCAGCTTTACCTTCCGCACCTGTGTAATTTTCTACAGCGTGAAAGATGGACATCCTAGCATAAGCATAGCCGAGTGAATACAAGCACAACACACCGAGTAAGGTAGGAAGTAATTTGCTCACCTTTTGCATAATCATCGATGAAGTCGGCGAAACGTTTCTATATAACTACAACTCCAGACGATGATTTTACTGATTAGAACCCCGATTTCTTGAAGAAATCGGGGTTCTGAAAAGAATTTCAATTACAAATTACCAACATTAATCAAACCAAAACCCCATTTACTATCAAAAGTTCCTGGAGGTTTACCAGGAATTGAGCTATTTTTGCGCAGTAAATCTTTGACTGTCGCTGGGTCAAGATTGGGGTCGCGTTGTAATAATAATGCTACGACACCTGTAACGAATGGTGTCGCCATACTTGTACCAGCCATGACAACAAATTTAGAATTAATCATCATCGAGCGATCGCTATTAGCATTAGAAGACAATGCAGAAGCTATCATCGCCCCTGGTGCGGCTATATCTGGTTTTTGTCCATTATTCCGCAATGGCCCTTCGCTGCTGAACTCGGAGATAGTATCTAACTCTAAGCCCATATCGCGGACTTGACCATCAATATCTGTATACTCAACTTTTGTCGTGTAAGCTGCAACTGTAATCGCACTGCTAGCTGCTCCCGGAGAGCCAATTTTTACACAGTCTTTCACACTTTTACCTGTAAAAAATACTGAAGAATGATCGTCCAATGTCCACACATCCAAGCGGGTATCGCTGTTACTAGTATTGCGCACCCTTAACTGCCAAATTCCACCCATGACAGGCGAAGGGCCGTTACCCCGAATTTGCACAAAGAAATTGTGGTCGCCATTACCTTTATCTGGTGCTGGTGTGACAATTTCTACTTGGGAATCTGGTAATTGATACTTCTGTGTAGGATTGTCATCAGTAATAATTTTTTGGTAAGGAGTAACGAAACCATTCGGACTGCGCACTGAGATTTCTAACTCGCTGTCAGCATCATACCAACCGTTTAACCAGACAATACCGACTTGACTTAAGGGCACATTAAAGCGCATACCCCGTGATTTTTGTGCAGGTATGTTTGCTTGACCATGTATATTATCGTTTCCTTCGTTACCCGCAGCACAGCAAACAATTTTACCCGGCCCGGTTTCTGCATCAATAATCCGCGATAGGGAATCACTCCCATCATGAGCATCAGCATGTCCGCCCAAGCTCATATTTAATACTATGGGTCGTCCTAATTCTGTAGCTACGCGGAAAACGTAACGCACCCCATCAGCAATATGAGCATCCTGTAAATCAGATTTAACAATAATTAATTCTGCTTCTGGCGCTACCCCAGAGTAATTTTCATCTGCACCCGCAGCAATACCCGCCACATGGGTACCGTGACCGCTAGTATCTTGAGATACAGTCATTTGTTCGCCAGTAAATTCTGCGCCATAGTCGCCTTCTTTAACTCCTGGCCCGGGAAGCGTCTGATCCCAAATGCGTAAAATCCGTCCAGCAAAGGCGGGGTGCTTGGGGTCAATACCGCTATCAATAACGCCAATCAAGACTCCCTTTCCAGTCAATCCCGTTTTGCTTTTAAAATCAGGTAATTTCACCTTACCAGGAGCCACATCCATCCGCAGATGGAGTTTACGCGATGGTTTGATGCGTTGAATTACATCTTCTTCTGATAGCGCATCTAAAGCTTGTATGGGTAAAAAAGCCGTGCGCACACTACCAGAATTTTGATTGATGCGAATCCCATACTGTTCTAAATGACTCAAATCTGCATCAGGTTCGCAGTAGAGAAACACAATACTCTTAGTCGGCTTAACAGCACTTTTGGGAGCAATTATACCAAGCGATCGCCTGTGAGTAGTTAAAGCTTGTTCCCCTTCATTTTGATAATCTTCATACGCCAACAGCAAACCAGGAGATAGTTTATCGTGTCTCATAAGTCTTACCATCTTCTATGTAATTTCCCTGAATTAAAATAAGTGATTTTGGTAGTCTTAGATGTTTTAGCATAAATACGAAAAATGTCATTATTAGCAGATCGAGGGATTTACAGCTAAACTTTTGTATTGATCCAATGCCTAATTCCCAAATTACAGATAAATCTCTAGAGAGAAAAATAAAGAATTATTAATTGGGCATGGGGCATGGGGCATTGGGCATTGATAAATTCTATAGACGGTTGACGGTTGACGGTTGACTGTTGACTGTGGACTTTTGACTATGGACTTTTGACCAAAAAATGAATGATCTACCACAGGTGGGAACCATAAAGAAGCTATGATTTGCAACGATCGCTCCTGTAGGTATAAAAGAGTAATCAATGCAAATTCAAACACCAGACTGGGTAAAGCACGCTGTATTCTACCAAATCTTTCCCGATCGCTTTGCCAGAAGCAAGCAACCGCGTAAACGATTATTACATGAAGCCCGTTGGGAAGATTGGGAAGCAATGCCTTCACTACAAGGTTACAAAGGCGGTGATTTATGGGGTGTAATGGAGGGTTTGGACTATATACAAAATTTAGGAATTAACGCTATCTACTTCACACCCATCTTTCAATCGGCTAGTAACCATCGCTATCATACCCACGATTATTATCAGGTCGATCCACTGTTGGGGGGTAACGAAGCTTTTAAAGAATTGTTAGACGCAGCCCACGAACGCAATATTAAAGTTGTCTTGGATGGTGTATTTAATCACTCCAGCCGGGGCTTTTTCTTTTTCCATGATGTATTGGAAAATGGCCCTCATTCTCCTTGGGTGAATTGGTTTAAAGTTGAAGGCTGGCCGCTTTCCGCTTACAATGGCGATTTTCCAGCTAATTATGTAGGTTGGGCGGGAAATCGCGCTTTACCCGTATTTAACCACGATAACCCCGAAGTCAAAGAATATATTATGGAGATTGCCGAATATTGGCTTAAATTCGGCATTGATGGTTGGCGATTAGATGTCCCATTTGAAATTAAAACCCCTGGCTTTTGGCAAGAATTTCGTCAGCGCGTCAAGGCGATAAATCCTGAAGCTTACATTGTGGGGGAAGTTTGGGGAGATTCTCGCGAATGGTTAGATGGTACGCAATTTGACGGCGTGATGAATTATTTATTTGCTGGGCCGACCATTGCCTTTGCCGCAGGCGATCGCGTAGTCTTAGAACAAGTCCAAAGCCGCGACTATAAACCCTATCCCCCCTTATTCGCTGCGGAATACGCCGCCAAAATTCAAGAAGTACTCGAACTTTACCCTTGGGAAATTCAGCTAACCCAATTAAACTTACTCGCCAGTCACGACACCGCCAGGTTAATGACAATTGCTGGAGGCGATAAAGCCAGTGTCGAATTAGCAACATTACTCTTACTCACCTTCCCCGGTGCCCCTAGCGTTTACTATGGTGATGAAGTCGGCTTACCTGGCGCGATAGATCCCGATTCTCGCCGTGGTTTTCCCTTAGAAGCAACCTGGGATAAAGATATTCTTGATACTCATCGTCAATTAATTGCCATCCGTAATAGCTACCCAGCATTGCGGCTAGGAGATTATCAAGTGCTTTATGCCCAAGGTACACTTTACGTATTTGCTAGAACCTTAGGAACTGAGGAATTAATTATTGCTGTGAATGCAGGTACAGCACCAACAAAAGCAGAAATTCCCATTAGCAACTTGCACACTCAACCCAACAAACTTTTATATGGCAAAGCCGAAGTAGAATGGCAAGATGCAGGAGAAAATCAGCAGCTTTCCTTATCTCTTGATGCGCGTGTTGGTTGCATATTAGGTGTAAGTTAATCCCATGTATTTCTCTTCCTCTTTTCTTTCTTCCTTTGTGTACTACCCTGCGGGTTCTCCTTTGGAGTACGCGTCTTTGCGGTTCGTTTTCTTATTCCTAAACATCAATGCGATACACCGCTAGGAAATAAACCAATTAGGACTTACGCACGCTCTACGACTTCTTGGCGTTCTTGGCGTCTACCCTGCGGGAAGCCACTGCGTGTCTAATGCGGTTCAATAAATTAATATTTCTGGTAATTGCGTAAGTCCCGTCAATAATTGCGTAAGGGTGGGGAAACCCCGCCCCTACGATTGGGTATAAAAATAAGGGCACAATTATAATTTTTGTGCCCTTATCATGATTCTGTATCCAAAGCAAACAGACTGATTTATCTGTCCACAGAACCCATAATGACATCGATACTGCCGAGAATTACCACAATATCTGCTACTTTCATGCCGCGTAATAAATGGGGCAGAATTTGCAGATTGTTGAAATCGGCGGCGCGAATCTTCCAACGTGCGGGGAAGACATTATCATCACCCACTAAATAAATACCCAATTCACCTTTACCGCTTTCGACGCGGGCGTAGATTTCGCCTTTAGGAATCTTAAAAGAAGGAGAAACTTTTTTACCAATATATTGATAATCAAAAGCATCCCATTCTGATTTTTTCCCAGCAGCTAAACGCTTCGCTTCTAAGTTCTCATAAGGGCCACCAGGAAGTCCTTTAATTGCTTGGCGAATAATCTTCACAGATTCGCGCATTTCCCGCATCCGCACCAAATAACGCGCAAAGCAATCACCGGCAGTTTCCCACTGTACATCCCAGTCGAAGTCATCGTAGCATTCATAGTGGTCAACTTTGCGTAAGTCCCACTTCACCCCAGAAGCCCGTAACATAGGGCCAGAAAGTCCCCAGTTAATTGCTTCCTCGCGGGTGATTGTGCCAATACCTTCAACCCGACGGCGGAAAATGGGGTTATTGGTAACTAACTTTTCGTACTCGTCTATTTTAGGTAGCAAGTAATCGCAGAATTCTGAGCATTTATCTACCCAACCGTAAGGTAAATCAACTGCTACACCACCAACACGGAAGTAATTGTTATTTACCATCCGGTAACCAGTAGCCGCTTCCCATAAATCGTAAATCATCTCCCGTTCGCGGAACTGGTAGAAGAAGGGAGTTTGTGCGCCTACGTCAGCTAGGAATGGCCCGAACCACAATAGGTGGTTGGCGATGCGGTTCAATTCCAGCATAATAACGCGGATGTAGCTGGCGCGTTTGGGTACGGCAACACCTGCCAATTTTTCTGGGGCGTTGACAGTAACGGCTTCATTGAACATCCCTGCTGCGTAGTCCCACCGACTCACGTAGGGGACATACATAATCGTAGTGCGGTTTTCCGCAATTTTTTCCATTCCCCGGTGCAGGTAGCCAATTACTGGTTCACAATCAATGACATCCTCGCCATCCAGGGTAACAATTAACCGCAGAACCCCGTGCATTGAGGGATGGTGCGGGCCCATATTGAGCACCATAGGTTCAGTGCGGGTTTCTATTCTGGCCATAGATTATGTGTTCTCCCGTTCATGAAAATTTAGACTTGGATCGCGTAGATGCCAACCAGACCCAATTTATCGTGCCTGCCACAATCAGACTCTTCAGGGTAATGGGTTAGGTTGGAGAGAAGATGGCAGCCGAGGGATTTTGGTTGATGTTTAATTTTGTTGCACTTCTTCAATTATTATATGGAATACGCAGTCCCTAACACCGATTGTCCCGAATTTGCCAGCCTACTGTTGATGCTGCACTCAGCTAGCCATTTCTGCACATTTGTGCTTAGTTGAGCTTTTTCGCCTCTTTTGCTTGTGCGTAGGAGTTAAATTTCCAGCAATATTGACAAAAACCCCCAAACTTGATTGTTTTGGGGGTGTTCGCTAAAGTTGATTTCGTCTCAATTCTGGGCTAGCAAAACTATTTTCACGATTCGTTACAAGCAACCCTAGCAATATCGCCGGCGACTGTGCCTTCAGGATATCCGCCACCACTAGATAGCCACTCGAAGTCATAATACTCGGATTTGACATCATAGGGAGAGCAAGATGCGATCGCCGAATGTTTTTTGATGTCTCCTTTGGTACTTAGCCAAAAAGTGACATGTCTCCATCCTGAATCTGTTTCATATTCCGAACGCTCGTCCAAATCTACCTGATAAACTCTCCCATCGCTGTCCACCGCAGCAGTTACCAGTCGCTCGGCAGAAGCTTGACCTGCAATTCCCAAAATGGAGGATATGATTAAACAAAAGTTAATCAGAATGTATTTCATCATATTTTTGGTTACTTATTTATAATGATTACTTTTGGCATCTATCAATCAGCCAAATCCTACTATTTTTATATATACCGAATAATTAAAACAATACAAGTAATATTACCAAGTAATTAAATAAAATTTTGTAAATAACATTGCTCAATATTTACTTGGAAAATATGTGATTTATCCCTTGCCAGTTCTGCAAACACAATGACTCGATATCCCCTAGCATGAACGAATTATTTCTTAACATTGTCAGCAAATTTATAAGTTATCGCTGAAGTAAAATTGCTCTGTAAAATTTATTTTTACTTAATTTAATATATATTAAACTTCATTAACTTTTAGATAGACTGTGATGGAATAAGTTGTTACGCGCCTAGTTCAAATATCTTCGCTTTAGGGCTGTCCAGGGTCAAGAGTCAAAAGTCCAAGCTGGCTTTTGACCCTGGACTTTGGACTTTTGACAACCTTAGTGCGAAATATACACTTTAAATGCGTCACAGCTTAAATCATACTTCTGCGAGAGTTTGCAGATAAATAAATTAGCTTGATAGTTATGGAAAAACTTGATTATTTAATTATCAAAGTTGTGAAGAATTAATACAATTATAGATATTCTATAATAATAAGAAATAGTATCTTGAGGATAAGTAATCCAATCACTATAAAGATAAAACCTGAGTAGGGGAGATTCGGAAAGTAAAGACACTTTTGTAAACAAAAGTTATTAAAACATCTCATGCTGAAAGGCGGTTTGGCTCAAACATAACAGCTTAAATTTTCTTAAGTTGCGTGTGATTAAAGTGCCGAAATTAATTTCAGCGTAATTTTGAGGTTGGTGCAAGATCTAAACCTGCCGTTAAAAGCGATCGCTCCTAGCAAATATATACAATCAGCAATCAAATCTTCATTATTCCCAACTTTTAGCGATCGCATAATTCAATTCCACATTAAATTGCATACAGCCGAATTAGGGCATAGGGCATTGGGCATAGGGCATTAAAACAATTTTGGATTTTGGATTTTAAATTTTAGATTGGAATCCAAAATCGCAAATCTAAAATCTAAAATTCCTTGTCTTCCTTGTCCCCCTTGTCTTCCTTATCTCCCTGCTCAACAACTGGGAACACTGCATAAATCAATAGGAGAACGCCAATGAAGATTGGTATTCCAAAAGAAGTCTATCCTGGCGAACAGCGTGTAGCCGCTACGCCAGATACAGCCAAACGCTTGCAAAAGCTAGGTTTTGATGTATTAGTAGAAACAAATGCTGGCTGCGGCGCAAACTTTAATGATGATGCTTACACCGCAGCACAATGTCAGATTGTCCCAGATGCAGCAACTTTATGGACAGAAGCAGATATTGTCCTCAAGGTGCGCCCGCCTCAATTGCACCCAGATGCATGTAAACATGAAGTCGATTTACTCCATCAGGGAAGCAGATTAATTAGTTTTATTTGGCCTGCCCAAAATGGCGATTTATTGCAAAAATTAGGATCGCGTCAAGCTACAGTCTTGGCGATGGATGCAATCCCCCGGATTAGTCGAGCGCAAAAGCTAGATGCTTTAAGTTCAATGGCAAATTTGGCAGGGTATCGGGCGGTAATTGAAGCAGCTAACCACTTTGGGCGCTTCTTTAATGGGCAAATTACCGCCGCCGGTAAGGTACCACCAGCTAAGGTAATGATTATTGGCGTAGGCGTTGCGGGATTAGCCGCCATTGGTACAGCTAAAGGATTAGGCGCAATTGTGCGCGCTTTTGATACTCGCTTGGTAGTTAAAGAACAGGTAGAAAGTCTCGGAGCAGAATTTCTCGAACTCAACTTTGCTGAAGATGGATCTGGTGAAGGCGGTTACGCCAAGGTGATGAGCGACGAATTCATCAAGGCGGAAATGGCGCTGTTTGCCGAGCAAGCGAAAGAAGTTGATATTATCATCACTACAGCCTTGATTCCTGGGAAAAAAGCACCAGTGCTAATTACTCAGGAAATGGTTGAGAGTATGAAAGAAGGTTCGGTAATTGTTGATTTAGCAGCCGAGCAAGGTGGGAATTGTGCCTGTACTCATCCCGGTGAAGTTTACCGTTATAAAGGTGTCACCATAGTTGGTTTAACAGATTTGCCCAGCCGCATGGCACAACAAGCCAGTCAACTTTACGGTACAAATCTTTACCATCTCCTGGAAGACATGGGAGGAGCAAAGAATTTTCAAGTCAATCTCGAAGATGAAGTCGTTAGAGGCGCTTTAGTCGTTCATAGTGGCGAAATCACTTATCCACCGCCAAAAGTAGAGAAAAAAGTAGAGGTAGCAGCAACCAAAAGTAGCAAAAGTGAAGATAAAGTCAAAGAGCCGATTCCAGTCTTAGCAACTGCGCCAGTTTCCCCAGTTCCCAGCACAGCCAAAGGTGGGAGTAATGTAATTTGGCTGTTGTTGGTTGGTGTCGCCTTAGTTGGTATCGGTATAAGTGCGCCGCCAGAATTTTTGTCTCATTTCATAGTCTTTGTTCTGGCTTGCTTTATTGGTTGGCAAGTAATTTGGAATGTCAAACCAGCATTGCATACACCACTAATGAGCGTGACTAACGCCATTAGCGGCATCATTATTCTCGGCGGGATGCTGCAAATATCAGGAACATCCAACTTATCTACAACAATTCTGGGAGCGATCGCAATTCTTGTCGGCACAATTAACATCTCCGGCGGTTTCCTAGTCACCCAACGAATGCTCAAAATGTTCCAAAGGTAGAAGGTTTATGTCAAATAATTTACTGACGGTGGCGTATATTGTCGCTAGCGCCTTATTCATTCTCAGCCTTGGGGGACTATCCGATCAAGAAACTGCACGCAAAGGCAATATTTATGGCATCGTAGGAATGCTGATTGCTTTTGTAGCCACTGCCCTATCTCTAAATATCAATGCTTACGGTATCTTGGCTACAGTTGTTATTCCCGGAGCAGTCATAGGGGCAATTGTCGCTTCGCGGGTAGCGATGACTTCTATGCCAGAACTAGTAGCAATTCTGCATAGTTTTGTCGGTGCAGCCGCAGTTCTCGTTGGCATTGCTAATTATCTCCAAGAAACGCCGCTGAATCCTGGAGAGTCCACAATCCACCAAATAGAAATATTTATTGGTGTATTTATTGGTGCAGTCACCTTTACTGGTTCAATCGTTGCCTTTGGTAAACTTAGAGGTATCATCAGCAGCAAACCCTTACTATTACCAGCAAGGCATTTATTAAACTTAGCTATGCTTGCGGCTGTAATCTGGCTTGGTAGTCAATTTCTCGGTGCAGAAGTAACAATCGGATTGCAACCTTTATTAATCATGTCTGCAATTGCCGCAGTCTTAGGCGTTCATCTCGTCATGGCAATTGGTGGCGCGGATATGCCGGTGGTAATTTCCATGCTCAACAGCTACTCTGGATGGGCGGCGGCGGCAGCTGGTTTCATGTTATCTAACGACTTACTGATTATTACCGGTGCATTAGTCGGTAGTAGTGGGGCAATCCTCAGCTACATCATGTGCAAAGCCATGAACCGTTCCTTTATCAGCGTCATTTTAGGCGGCTTTGGCGCGCAGACAAGTAGCGCAACTATGGCAGATGGCGCACAGCCAGAAGGTAAAGTTAACTCAGCGACAGTAGAAGACACAGTAGAAATTCTTTGCCGTGCCAAGAGTGTGATCATTGTTCCTGGCTACGGTATGGCGGTAGCCCAAGCACAACATGGCGTTTCCGAAATTGTCAAACGATTGCGCGATTGCCGAATTAAAGTGCGTTTCGGTATACACCCCGTAGCTGGACGTATGCCAGGACACATGAACGTTTTGTTAGCAGAAGCCAAAGTTCCTTATGATATCGTCTTAGAAATGGACGAAATTAATGAGGATTTTACGGAAACAGATGTAGTATTAGTCATTGGTGCTAACGACACCGTTAACCCCAGCGCCTTAGAAAATCCCAATAGCCCCATTGCTGGAATGCCTGTACTCGAAGTTTGGAAAGCTGGTACAGTCATTGTGATGAAACGCAGTATGGCAAGCGGCTATGCTGGAGTAGAAAACCCGCTATTCTATAAGCCAAATACCTTGATGTTGTTTGGCGATGCGAAGAAAAATATTGATGCAACAGTCAGCAAACTTAGCGAATTAAGCGAGGAACGCACCAATATTAATCTAGTAGCAAAAGCAGTATTTTCCACATAAAGATTGTTGATGATAAGACTTTTGCTTGTACAGTAATCTCGCCGTCACCTCCGAGTGCGGCTAATGAGCAAACACCAAAAAACAAATTATCCCAAATTGTAGGGGCGGGGGTAACCTTGCCCCTACAATTTGCGGGTTTGGTACATTAATGATTGGAATGTTTTTTATAGCTTTCGTTTTTTTATGATTTTGCGTAGTTAAAATTCAGATAGATGAGTTGTATAATCGCGGAAACGAGCATTCATTAGCCGTGGAGCTTTCCAAAGGTATTGGTCGCAATCATCGAAAACAAAGCAACTGCACCCACTAAACAGTTAAAGACCGTCATAACCTTAATCTGCATTTCACTCTCAGGCATTGACCGAAATGCCTTGCGAAATTTAATCAACATACTGGCTCCACCCCCCCAGAGTATCGAATAGAGAATACCAAGATTTAACAGAATGAATACAACCCATCCTAAAACGATATAAGGATTGTGATAGTCATTTGAAAAAACGTAAAGTGAATTATGGAAACCGCCCAGAATCTGAAAAAGATATAGAAGTAGAAAGGGCAAAACTGCAAAGATAAACAACCACTTCAGAAACACTCTAGAATCACCCTCCAACTCAGGATTTTCTCGGACAATTGCAGCAACTCGAGCACCCATATAAATTAGATTAAATATATTGATGGCTGCAAAAAGTGGCCAAATAAACTGATACGGGAAGAAAGATGTATCGGGACTCTGAGTCACTAGTGGTAGCAGGATGCCTAATCCAAATAGCTGACTTTGTTGAATTGGTCTAATCATAATTAGTATATTATATTACCCTTAAGCTGAGTTGTGAATTTTTAACTGTGATTTTTAAACTATGAAAATTCTTTTGATAGAAGATGAATATCGGATTGCAGAAGCACTTGCAGAAGCACTTAGAGACCAACATTATATTGTTGATATTGCTCATGATGGCCAAGTTGGGTGGGATTTTGCCAAAGCATTTCCTTATGACTTAATCTTGTTAGACTTGATGCTACCAAAACTAGACGGGATAACATTATGCCAGCAACTACGGCGACAAGGCTATGCTATGCCTATTTTAATGTTGACTGCTAAAGATACCAGCACAGACAAAGTCATGGGGTTAGATGCAGGAGCTGATGATTATGTGGTTAAACCCTTTGATTTACAAGAATTAATGGCTCGGATTCGTGCTTTGCTAAGGCGAGGCATTGCTATTCTACCTCCTATTTTAGAGTGGGAAAACTTGCGTTTAGATCCTAGTACCTGTGAAGTTACATACAAAGGACAACAGATGCATATAACTCCGAAAGAATATAAAATTTTAGAATTGTTTTTACGTAATAGCCATCAAGTTTTCAATCGCCATGAAATTCTCAAACATCTTTGGTCTTTTGATGAGCCACCAGGAGAAGAAACTGTAAAAGTTCACATTCGCAGTTTAAGACAAAAATTGAAAGTAGCGGGGGCAAATGTTGACTTTATTGAAACAGTGTATGGTTTAGGTTATCGCCTCAAACAAAATTTTTAACAAAATTTTTAAATTTATGTTTCATGCTCTAGGAAAGCGACTATTATTTTCCTACTTAGGTGTAACGATCGCAATTTGGATTGCATCGACTATATCTGTGTATCATTTTTTATCCTACAATTTATATAAAAAAATAGATAACGAAATTTTACTGTTGGCAAAAGCTGCTGCTCACAATTTGCTAGGAATTAAGACGGATAAAAAAGCAATTAATACTAAGATTCCTCGCATTGTCGATGATGATGATGATGGTGATTTAGATATTCCTTGGCAATATCTCCATGAAAATCGTCAAGGTGTCGAATGGTTTGATGCTAATGGTCAGCTATTAGCCAAAGCTGGGAATCATATTTCTAAAATGCCATTTATCGCCAAGTTTGACATTAGCCAAAAAAATAAAATTCGCAGTATTACCATTCCTGTTTATCCACATGGTTTGAGCGGAAAAGATAAAAAGCTGCAAGGTTATGTGCGCGTCAGTGAATCTACAGAAGATTTAGAAGCAGAACTTGAAAGACTCTTAGGGGGATTTGAGTGGGGAGGTTTAATTGTGGTGATTTTGAGTAGTTTAGGTGGTTGGTGGTTGACAAGGCAATCTTTACAACCAATTGAGCAAAGTTTTCAGAAGTTAAAACAATTTACTGCGGATGCTTCTCATGAGCTGCGTAGTCCGCTAACGGTAGTGAAAACCTCAGTGGAAGTTATGATGAATCATCCAGAAAGAATTCATCCAGCTGATGTGAATAAATTAGCCGCGATCGCATCTGCAACTAATCAAATGAGTCGGTTGGTAGAAGATTTACTTTTATTAGCGCGAACTGATACTACAACAACTACCCCAATTATTCAATGGCTGTCTATTCCTCTAGATGAATTATTAGAAGATTTAGTAGAGTCTTTAGAACCACAGGCAGCAACTAAGAAAATTCATCTCAAATCAGAAATATCAGCAGAAGTTTTCATCAAAGGTGATGCACTACAACTGAAAAGGTTATTTTCTAATCTGCTGCAAAATGCCATAGATTATACACCTAATGGAGGGACTGTCACAGTTTCTCTGGTGAAATTAGAGCGACTAGTGACGATTAATATTAAAGATACTGGTATTGGGATTGCAGCAGAACATATTCCCCTCATTTTCAATCGGTTTTGGCGAGAGGATAAAGCTAGAACTCAGCGCGAAGGGGGTTTAGGTTTGGGATTAGCTATTGCAGAAGCGATCGCCAAAACTCACGGTGGAGATATCACCGTCTCCAGTGAAGTCGGTGTTGGTAGCTGCTTTGGGGTAAGTTTACCATTAAGTTGTGAGTTTAATTCTTAGGGTTTGACCGAGTTTTTTTGCCAAATAAACCAGATAAACTTAATCCTGTCACCAGCAACCCAAAAAACCCGATTCCATTCAAAATTGGGTAGATACCTTCAAGATGAAAAATTTCACCTGTGTGGATACTCAAGAGGAAGCTAGCAGGAACTCCTATACTAATCGACCACTCACGTACAAAGGTTGTTAGCATCCCAGTGATTACAGTTAAAACTAAAGGCAGAGAAAGAATGATACCAAGGGTGCGATGATACTTACGAAATGAACGTTTCATAGCAATTCTCCGTAGACTCCGTTCTTAACCTAAAGCACAATAGGTAAAAAACTCGGAAAGAAAAGATACAAATTCTTTCCGAGTTTTTTACCTTGCTCGGTTTAATATGTGAATGCGCTAATAGTCCACCAAGATAACGTTGATGGGTTGAGGCTGAAGAACAGGGTGATGTGGTGAGACATTGCAGCTGAAGCGTTGACAACGTTAGTCACTTATGGGGAGTGACTACGTTAGACGAGTTAAGAGGCTTGTAAATCTACCAAAGGTGGGTTTGTTGTATTGCACAGGAGAACCTGTTTACCGCAGCGTTCATCTAGGTGATGCAATGAATTTTCATTTTCTGACTCTCTGCATCTTCGGGTCTGTCTACTGTCGCTAATTGTGGTTTAGCTGGCGAATATTTTATTCATTGTAGACACGATACCTAATACTTGACGCAGTTGAGATTGGATGAATGAGAAAACCTTGTGTAGGAACTATTAGACAAAAATGTGTTTTGTTGAGGAGATTGTGATGAGACATTTTAATCGATTAATCATAGTTGTAGGCATCAGCCTGATGGCTTTGGTTGGATGCAACAAAGCTGAAAAATCTGCAACGCAGACATCACCTAGCGAGAATTCTAGCCCCGAAGCAGTTGCTAAAACCAATACAAAAACAGACTCAGAAAAAGCTAATACTTCCACTACAAAAACAGAATTTGACGGGTTATTGGGTGTTATTACTAATACTAAAGTAGCAGTTGAAGCCAGAAATTTTGCTAAAGCTAAGGAAGAATTCGGAAAATTTGAGGACTTTTGGTCAAAAGTCGAAGATGGGGTGAAAAGTAAGTCTCCCAGCGCCTATAAAGAAATTGAGGATAAATCGGATGAGCTAAAAGCAGCATTGAAAACTGCTGCACCAAATAAAGAGAAAGTGTTAGCAGCCTTACAGTCTCTTAACAAGAATATCTCCAGTGTTGCTAAGTCTTGAAAAACTAGGAGTTAGGGATAGGGACTAAGAAGTAGCCCCAATACTGCTCGGTTAAGGAAAATTGTAGGTTGGGTTGAGGCTCTGCGAAACCCAACATAGCTACCCAAATGTTGGGTTACCCTGCGGGAAGCCGCTCCGCGTCTACGTTCCTCAAACGCCACTTGCTTCAAGCCGGGAAACCCGTCCAACGCAGTGGCTCCCCAACCTACGCGGGTTAAGGTTTTTGAGCTTAACCGAGCAGTATTGGAAGTAGCCCCGATTTTCAAGTATTTGTTGAGTAGCTTGATCGCTACTCATTAATATTGTTGTGTGTGAGAAATACGAAAATGTCTAAAACAAAAGCTGTCTGGAGTTTTTTACAGTTAGCTCCATTCGTCGTGGTTGTTAGCGCAGTTGTTGGTTATAGTAAACTGGCGATCGCACTACCTGCAAATAACACCACGCAAACACCTAAAAGTGAGGAAAACCAGCAATCGGCTAATTCTCTGGATCAGATTGATCGATCCACTTCCGTAGCACAAGTTACATCTGTATCTCAATTATCAGATGTGCAACCTACTGATTGGGCATTTCAAGCCTTGCAATCACTAGTAGAACGTTATGGCTGTATTGCTGGATATCCCAATGCAACTTATCGTGGTAATCGAGCGATGACGCGATATGAGTTTGCGGCTGGCTTGAATGCTTGTTTGGAGAGAGTCAACGAACTGATAGCCACAGCCACAAATGATTTGGTCAAAAAAGAAGATTTAGCGACATTACAAAAATTGCAAGAGGACTTTACCGCAGAACTGGCTACCTTAAGAGGTCGCGTAGATGCGCTAGAAACACGCGATGCAATGTTGGAATCTCATCAGTTTTCTACCACAACTAAACTCAATGGCGAAGTGATTTTTGCCGTCGCCGGAGTTGTCTCAGGAGATAATGCTAGGGGAGAAAAAATCAATCGTAATCCGATTGTAGGCGATCGCGTTCGTCTCAACTTTGATACCAGCTTTACAGGCAAAGATTTATTGAGAACTCGGTTACAAGCAACAAACCTCAACGCCTTCTCTGGAAACTCTACATTTACACCAGAAGGTGACTTGCGGTTTGCTGGCGGGACTTTTGGGAATGACAACAAAAATGATGTTGGTGTAGACGCGCTGTTGTATCAGTTTCCTCTAGGAGAAAAAACAACAGTGATTGTCGAAGCCAATGCAGGCGCAGCTGATGATTTTACCAATACAGTTAACCCTTACTTAGATGGAGATGGGGGTAGCGGTGCCCTGTCTCATTTTGGCACTCGTAATCCCATATACTATCTACTTAATGGTACTGGTTTAGGACTTAAACACGAGTTTAGCAAGAATTTAGAACTGAGTTTGGGATATTTAGCAAATGATGCGGCTAACTCTGAGAGCAACGCTGGTTTATTTAATGGCCCTTATGGAGCCATAGCACAGTTAACAGTTAAACCTAATGAAAAATTAACTTTAGGTTTGACTTACGTTAATTCTTATAATAATGATTTTACTGCTAATGGTAGTACAGGCAGTAACCGTGCTAACCTCCGTTCGGCTTTAGTAAATAACCCCAATTTACCAGATGCCTTAGCTTCATTGTCTGGTTTTGATGCACCCGTATCTAGTAATTCCTATGGTGCAGAAGCATCATTCAAACTGAGTGATAAATTTGTTTTAGGTGGCTGGGCTGGTTATACCAATACTCGGATTCTGGGAACTAATGGAGGTGACATTAATCCGGGAACTCTTGATATTTGGAACTGGGCAGTTACTTTATCATTTCCTGACCTTGGTAAAAAAGGTAACTTAGGTGGTATTGTGGTGGGTATGGAACCTCATGTCACCAGTTCAACTAGTAGTCAAGTCGGTAAAGACGCTAACAATTCGTATCATATAGAAGGTTTTTACCAGTATAGTTTGAGCGATAATATCACCGTTACTCCTGGAATTATTTGGTTAACTTCGCCAGACAACAATAGTAACAATAATGATGTTGTCATCGGTGCGTTGAGAACCACTTTTACTTTCTAAGAAGAAAACTAAATATTTCAGGTAAATTAATTACAAGCTAGGGGCACAACATGTTGTGCCTCTACGATTATCTGTACCTCACCAAGCTCTATATAATGACATTGCTAGGAATGCGATCGCCTGTGCATCCTTTAGCATTTACTCACAAGCTGCTGTATCTAAAATTTCCAGAATAATTCTTATAAGCTTTTTGACGTTACATTCTTCTATCAAAGCCTGTATAAGTAAATTTACGATTGGCATTAAAAATAATAGGCAATATAAAGTATTTATGTAGTTCAACATAAAGTTCGCAATTAAGAGCTTTTCAATAAGGTTTAAGGATATTTATTTAAGTTTGTTCTCACTTCAATTACATAAAATATCCTGTACTTTTCTATCTATTTACATAGTTGTTGCGCCGATTTACTTACTCACACCTAGCTTAATTAAGGTTGCATAAAGTGATTAAAACTCAAATATCGCTAAGTTTATCTATTACTTTGACTCTCCTAATTAGTAGCGTTACTGTATTGCAAGCAGAAACTATAAATAATATTCAAAATCTTAATATAAATCAACTTAAACCAGTAAATATATCAACACACAAAAACAATACACAAAAGGCTGTAAATTCCCAGTTTCAACTCACACCAATTCGTACATTTCAAGCACATTCTAAGGGAATCCCTTCTATTGCTATCACCCAAGATAGTAAAATCATGGCATCTGCTAGCAAAGATGGAATGATTAAAATTTGGGATTTGAGGAATCAAAAAATTATTAGTACTATACAAACAGAACGATTATGGATTTACTCAATTGCAATTACGCCTGATGCTACAAAACTTGTAGCAGGAGGGGAAAAAGGTATTAAAATCTGGGATTTAAAAGAAAGGAAATTATTACGCAGTTTATATTCAGATAAAGCGTTCTATTCTCTTGCAATAAGCCCTAATGGTAAAACTTTTGTCAATTCAATATATGATAAATTTCGAGAAAGAATTGAGTTGAGGAATTTAAATGATGGTCAATTAATTAAATCTTGGAATACAAAAGAATCTAGCTCAGTTGAGCAAGTGTATCTTAGTCAAGACGGCTCTACTGTGTTGAGCAATGGTTATTTAGATATTGGTAGGAATACAAAACAAGTTGTAGAGGCATGGGATATAAAAACTGGTAATCAGTTGTACACAATATATCCTAGTGACAATAGGCAATGTAAAATATTAACTCAAATGGCAACCCAAAGCCTAATAAATGTTTGTAAAGATGGAATTAAAATATTTAATCTCAAAACAGGAAGTCTGAATCGTAATTTTAGCTGGCAGCAAGAAAAGGGATATTCTATACCTTCTGCATCTATCCAATCCAATGGAAAAATATTAGCATATATACATGGTTATGAATTTGATGACCACTATGGCAGTTATATGCATATTTGGGATTTGAACACAGGAAATAAACTTAAAGAGTTAAAAGGTAATATCGGAGAATATGTCGATGAAATATTTAAAGAGCGTGCTAAAGCTGAGTTTATTAACGTGAATTTTACTCCTGATGGCACAAAACTCATCGCTGGCTATACTAGTGGTGCCATTCAAATTTGGAAAGTATCAGGTAAATAATCTTATTAATTGATAAAATACCATTGCAAATGGGTGCGATCGCATTTTCCATCGTTACATTAGCAAAAATGCGATCGCCTGAACCAAAAAATCGCCACCCTCAATCCAACTCTCGCCGCCCTTCCAAAGCCCTAGCTAACGTCACCTCGTCGGCGTACTCCAAATCTCCACCCACAGGTAAACCAAAAGCAATCCGCGTCACTTTGGTAAATGGTTTCAATAACTGACCGATATATAATGTCGTGGTTTCCCCTTCAACACTGGGACTAATAGCCAAAATAACTTCTTGGGGTTTTTGTTGACTCACCCGTCGCACTAAAGCTTGAACAGTCAACTGTTCCGGGCCGATACCGTCCATTGGCGAAATCACCCCGCCCAAAACGTGATACTTACCTTTGAACTCGCGGGTTTTTTCCAATGCAATCACATCACGGGAATCGGCGACTACACATATAGTATTAATATCACGGTTAGGATTGCGGCAGATTTCACAAACTGGTTCAGCAGATAAATGAAAGCAGACAGAACACAAGCCCACTTGTTTTTTAGCATCAATCAGCGCTTGTGCCAAAGCCTCTACTTCTGTTTCTGGTCGCTTCAAAATATGCAAAGCCAAGCGTTGGGCGGATTTAGGCCCCACTCCTGGTAGGCGTTGCAATTGCTCAATTAACCGTGCTAAAGGACGTGCGTAAACCGTAGCTTTATCTCCAGAATGTTTTACCTTAACTATGATGACATTCTTAGAGGATTTTGGACGAGCGATCGCCCAAATTGCGTAGATGCAGAGCAGCTTATCGTAGACATCGCCTAATTCCCATATATTTATATTGCAGTAATTGTATTATTTGTTGAAATACCTGACTAATAGGGTATTTTTTGAATGGAATTTCCTACTTAAATTAATATATTGCGAGATTATTAAGATATGTCAAATTCTCTCAATTTTAGTGATATTCAAAATCATTGGGCTGAAAAATGTATCAGAGAATTAACCAAACGCGAAGTGATTAACGGTTATCCAAATGGTACATTTCTGCCAGAAAAGACAATTACTCGTGCTGAAGCTGCGGCGATTTTAATGAAAGCTTTTGTTAATCTGCCAGCAAGACGAAATCCGATGCAATTTACGGATGTTTCACCAAATTTCTGGGCAGAACAAGCAATTGAATTTGCTAGTGCTAGAGAATTTTTCCAAGGTTATCCTGATGGCACTTTTAAACCCAACGAATTGTTACCAAGGGTGCAAGCAATAACTATTTTGGTAAAAGGAGTAAATTTTAATTTAATCCAAAACCCTGATGCAATTCTGCCAGAATTTTTAGATGATGCGGCAGAAATTCCTGATTATGCTAAAGCCGCGATCGCAACTGCTTGTCTAAACTTTTTCGCTGTCAATTATCCCAATGTCAGAAGGTTACGTCCCAATCAACCAACTACTAGAGGCGAATTTGCGGCTTTAATTTGTCAAGCTTTATTTCTGTGGAATTTAGTGCCATCAAAATATGTAGTAGGTAGCGATATATTTAAAATTCAGCCGCAGTTTGATGCTGTAGAGGGTTTTTCTGATGGTGTAGCTTGGGTGCAAATTGGCAAGAAATGGGGTGTAATCGATAAAACTGGCAAAATAATTATAGCACCGCAATATTATGAACATTACCCGTTTTCTTATGGGTTAGGATTAGTAACTATTGGCGGTAAGTATCGCTATATAGACAAGACAGGTAAAATAGCGATCGCGCAAAATTTTGACAAAGCTTTTCCTTTTTATGAAGGTTTAGCCGCGATTATAGTTAATGGCAAGATAGGCTATATTGATACCACAGGTAAAATTGTTATTAAACCGCAATTTGATTCTCCAAGAGGTTTATTCGGGTTTGCAAATTTCTCTGAAGGTTTAGCAGCAGTTGGCTATCAAGAGAAAGTTGGTTTTATTGATAAATCAGGGAAATTTATTATTAAACCCCAATTTTTCTGGGCTGATGCTTTTTCTGATGGAGTAGCATTTGCTTCAACAGGTTCAGTTTTTGGTTTTATTGATAAATCAGGGAAATTTACTGAAGTAGAGAAATTAGATACCGTAGATGTCAGCAGTCCTTTTTATGATGGATTGGCAAGATTTCCAGTCAACGGTGGTTATGTTTTTATTAATAAAACTGGCAAAAAGGCATTTCCGATAATATTTCCCTATGCGTCAAATTTTTCTGAAGGTTTAGCCGTAGTATCTATAAATGATAAAAGACAGTTTATTGATACTACTGGTAAATTTGTTCTGCAAAATAAATTTGATTCAGTATCAGACTTTTCTGATGGTGTTGCCTGGGTAAGTATTGGTGAGAAACAAAGTTATATTAATCGCAATGGTAATTTGTTAATTAAACCCCGGTATTTTGCTTATTTTAATGCTTTTTCGGAAGGTTTAGCTGGGGTATTTGTAGGTGGTCAATTGAACTCACAAAGTTTTGTCGGTAAATGGGGTTATGTTGCTAAAACAAAATAACATCGGCTAATAATTCGTAATTCGTAATTCGTAATTCGTAATTAAGATTTAAACCACATCTATTTTGGTAACCATAGTTTTTCATGGGTAGTGGGAGCATCTTGCTCCCTGATGGTAGTAGCGGGCAAGACTTCGGCGTGAGCTATCAGTCGAACGCTGCCCGCACTACTCCAGGTTTCAACATGGACGAAGTTTATGAAAACAGATGCGATTTTCTATGAACTGATTCGAGAACTACCGCAAATACAGCAAATTGCAAGTTGGTGAGGTACAGATAATCGTTAATTGTAGGGGCATTGGCACTGCCATGCCCTCTAGAATATATTGATGTGTCGCAAACATTATTTGAATTGGTATAAGAAGTCTAATAAACAGATAATCAAAAAGCTGGGAATTTGAAAATTAATTGTACAACCAAAATAAAAAATGGGTATGGAACACCATACCCATTAAATTAACTAATTTTCAATCAGCGATTATAGCTGCGCATACTGAGGTTTCTCAGGTACATCAGTGTACTCAGCCACAATTTGCCGGAATTCAGCACCGTCAATGGTTTCTTTTTCAATCAGCAAATCGACTAAGCGATCGGTAACGCTGCGATTATCACGAATCAGCTTCTTAGCTGTTTGGTAACAGTCTTCAACGATCGCTCTCACTTGACCATCAATCCGAGATGCAATAGATTCAGAATACTCAGATCTGGTTGTCCAGTCACGACCTAAGAACACTTCACCTTGTTGGCTTTCCAAGGATAAGGGGCCTAAATCTGACATCCCGAAGCGGGTAACCATTTGTCTGGCCATTCCCGATAACTGTTGTAAGTCGCCACCAGCACCAGTGGTAACTTCAGCAGCACCAAAAATCACCTCTTCTGCAGCGCGTCCACCTAAAGCACCAGTAATCCGCGCTTTCAATTGAGAACGGGAAATTAAACCCTGTTCTTCGTTGGGAGTGAACCAAGTTAAACCCTGTGCTTGTCCGCGAGGAATGAGGGTAACTTTTTGTACTGGGTCATGGTCTTTTAACAGTGTTCCCACTAAGGCGTGTCCGACTTCGTGGTAAGCAATTAAGCGCTTGCTCTTGCTGTCAACTAAGGGAGTACCTTCCATCCCGGCAACTACCCGATCCACCGCATCATCGATTTCGGTGAGGGTAATGCCTTCTTTGCGTCTTCTGGCGGTAAGAATTGCCGCTTCGTTGAGCAAGTTAGCTAAATCTGCACCTGTAAACCCAGGAGTACGCCGAGCGATCGCATCTAAGGATACACTGGGGTCTAATTTCTTATTGCGGGCGTGGACTTGTAAAATTTCCAAACGTCCTTTGATGTCTGGAGCATCCACTGTTACTTGGCGGTCAAAGCGTCCGGGACGTAATAATGCTGAGTCTAATACGTCGGGACGGTTGGTGGCAGCAATAATAATGATGCCTGTGTTACCTTCAAAACCATCCATTTCGGTGAGTAACTGGTTAAGAGTTTGCTCTCTTTCGTCGTTACCACCACCGATACCTGCACCACGCTGTCTACCTACAGCGTCAATTTCATCGATAAAGATGATACAAGGAGCGTTATCTTTAGCTTTCTTGAACAAGTCGCGGACGCGGGAAGCACCCACACCAACGAACATTTCCACGAATTCCGAACCGGAAATACTAAAGAAAGGTACGCCAGCTTCCCCAGCGATCGCTTTTGCTAGTAAAGTTTTACCAGTTCCTGGAGGGCCTACTAACAACACGCCTTTAGGAATCCGCGCACCTACAGCAGTAAATCTTTCTGGCTGTTTGAGGAAGGTGACAACTTCTTGTAATTCCTCTTTAGCTTCTTCAATACCTGCTACATCGTCAAATTTCACCCCGGTTTTGGCTTCCATTTGAAACCGCGCTCTCGACTTACCGAAGTTCATTGCTTGACCAGGGCCGCCGGGAAGATTACTGGAGCGACGGAACAAAAAGAACAAACCGGTAATCAATAAAATTGGGAAAACTAAATTGCCCAATAAACCCCAAATAGCGCCATCATTGCGCATGGGATGAGCATCAAAACTAATTCCTTTTTCTTTAAGCTTGCTGATTAACTCAGGCGCGTTCACAGGTAAATCCACCCGCCACCGTTGGACACGATTTTCGATGTCTTGATCCACGGCTTCGACAATTGCTGTTCTGCCACCTTCATACAGATCTACGCTGCTGACGCGACCAGCATCCACATATTCCAGAAAGCGACCATAAGTCATGCGGGTATTGGCTGCATTTTTCGTCATATCAGCCGGCGCACCTGCAAATGCCCCTTGCCAAAAGAAAAAGCCAATTACCAAAGCAGGCAATGTCCAAAGTAAAAGGACTTTCCAAGAAAATTTCATCTTTATCTGCCTCTAGATGCCAATAGAACTCATCAGCTTTAGCAACCAAATGATGTAATCATCCTGCAATTTCAGGATGAGGGTTGAGTAAAAACTATAAAATTTTTCAACTTAACTGAACCTTGTAAGCCGCGCTACCCTTTGGTAACGCTACCACAAAGGCTTTTAATCGGGGAATTCAAAAGTTTTTGTCATCATCCATCCTTTACTTGGTTGCTAAATCGCTGGGAAACGGATCTTGATAAATCCATTTTGCTTAATCTGATGTTTTACGCGCATCGCTATAGAAACTTTAAGGGCCTTACAGCAAATCTATAACGACATCACGAATCTTAATTAAAGTTAACTTAATTTTAATACAAAACTACACCCCAAAAGCAACGAGAATTGAGAAAAGTCCCTAAGACGAAGCATTATTAAAGCTTGCTTCCTTAATCCTGGGCGCTTCTCTACTCTTCTATCCTATTGTTGATGCTTGATTTTGGATGCGGAAATCCTAGCGGTGTAGCTGATGTATTTGCGGCGACAAACAGCCATCTGTGGGAGCTTGTACACCCACCACCAAATAAAAAGTCCCTAGCCCCTAGCCTCTAGCCTCTAGCCCCTAGTCCCTAGTCCCTAATCCCTACTTCACTTCTGTAATTTGCAGCGTGTAAGGCAAATACTTACCTTGGACATAGGAACCCACCCAAATTTGATAAATTCCGGGGAGCCATTCACCCGCGATACCAGGATTTTGACCATCTGACAACTCGTCATTGCACCAGATACCACCAGGCCCTTTGACAATAATCGTCGTATCTTCAGGACTTTGCACTTGCACCTTTAAGTAGTCGAATTTACTAGTTAACTCTAATTTATGGTCTGGAGCTTCATCGACAAATCCAGTACAGGGGCCAGTGGGAGTGGCCGGACGCTTTGACACTTGATTTCCGGGAATTGATCCGCCACTCATCCCCCGAACTGTCAAGGGATCTGGGGAAAAATTTTTGCCGATGCTAACATCTCCAAATATTGGTGGTGTTTGTTGCGTATCCGCTCTGGTATAAGTTGTTGATGTAACGATAAATGTAAGTATCAACAATGGTAAGCTGATCCCTTTATTGAAGGCTATTTTCGGCATTTTAATTACATGGTTATCTAAGTGTAGATAAAGACATTAATTTTACACAAAATGTTCCCGAACAATAGAATAATTAACTAGGTTGTTATTGGGCATTGGGCATTGGGCATTGGGCATTGGTCAACAGTCAACAGTCAACTGTCAACTGTCAACTGTCAACTGTCAACAGTCATCAATTGTTCTGGTTGCTTTTATTATTAATAAAGGCGCACATAGGTACGCCTCTAAAAATCTAAAATTTTTCTGAAGACTGATAGTTTGTCGCCGTCTCAGCTGCGATCGCTATTTAACTACCAGCAGTTATGGCTTGATTCAAACGCGAGCGATCTAAACCAATTTGGTTGAGTAGTAACCAAGATTGAATCAAATCGGGGCCGTGAACATCTCCAGTTAAGCCGGCGCGGAGCGATCGCATTACTAAACCTTTCTTGACATTTTGCGCTTTGACTACTTGCTTGATAATCTCCTGGGCGCTGGCTTCGTCTAATTTCTCTTGATTGTCTAAAGCTGTCAAAATACTTTGCAGCACCGCCGCAGAGCCTTCTTGCTGCAATTGTTTCACTGCTTCTTCGCTAAATTCTACGGTATCGCTAAAAAACAGTTGGCTTTGCTCTACCGCATCTTTGAGGCGAGTTAAGCTAGGGGCAATTAACGCTACTAGCTTTTCTAACCAAGCTCGTTCTCTGCCACCCTCAAATTTAAAACCAGCTTCTTCCCAATAAGGGATGAGTAAATCTGTCAGCTTGTCTACTGGGGTATGGTGGATGTACTGACTGTTTAACCAATCTAACTTCGCCCAGTCGAACTTTGCACCGGCTTTATTCACACGCTCAAAGCCGAAGTCTTTCGCTGCTGATTCTAAGGTAAATATTTCTTGAGTCGAGTCTAATGGTGACCAACCCAACAGAGTCATGTAATTAACTAAACCTTCAGAAGTAAAGCCTAATTTTTTAAAGTCGGAAATTGAGGTTACGCCATCACGCTTCGACAGCTTGCGCCCTTCCATGTTTAAAATTAGCGGTGAATGGGCAAATTCGGGTATTTTTGCTCCCAAGGCTTCGTAAAGCAGAATTTGCTTGGCTGTATTGGCGATATGGTCTTCACCCCGGATGACATGGGTAATTTGCATATCTATATCATCAACTACAACCACAAAGTTGTACAACGGTTGACCAACTCCGGCTTCGGAAGCGCGAGCAATGACCATATCACCGCCCAAATCGCTACCCCGCCAAGACATTTTGCCTCGAACTAAGTCATTCCAGACAATTTCCCGCTCATCTTCAATTTTGAAGCGAATAACAAAACTACGTCCTTCTGCTTTGAAAGCTGCTTCTTGTTCTGGGGTAAGATTGCGGTGACGGTTATCATAGCGCGGTGCTTCCCCTCTAGCTTTTTGCGCTTCCCGTAAAGCTTCTAATTCTTCCGAGGTGGTATAACAGCGATAAGCTAACCCTTGTTCTAACAGCTTTTCTACTGCTTGTTTATAGAGATCCAGGCGTTGAGATTGAAAAAATGGCCCCTCATCCCAGTTCAAACCCAACCAGCGCAAACCCTCGAGAATATTCTCTGTATATTCAGGACGCGATCGCTCTAAGTCTGTGTCTTCAATGCGTAAAATAAACTTCCCGCCGTGGTGACGAGCAAATAACCAGTTAAATACAGCCGTTCTCGCTGTACCAATATGTAAATTTCCCGTGGGACTGGGAGCAATCCGAACTCTAACTGTCACAGTTCTTTCTCTCTTTCTCAAAGCACGATCACTATAACAAGCGCTGAGTTTTAGGCGATCGCTAATGAGGTAGAATTTACAAATAAATTTCTTTCACCAACGTCTACTTAAGACTCAGCACTTGTACTTATCTATATCTAATTTAACGGGACTGACGGGGCTCGAACCCGCAACTTCCGCCGTGACAGGGCGGTGCTCTAACCAATTGAACTACAGTCCCTCAATCGGCAACTTTGTTATTATGTACCGTTTCTTTTGGGTTGTCAACTATCTCAAAGAAAAATTTTGGGCATTGGGCATTGGGCATTGGGCATTGGGCATTGGGCATTAGTCCCCCTTGTCCTCCTTGTCTCCCTTGTCCTCCTTGTCCCCCTTCGGCATATCTCTTCACACAGCACGAGATGCCACAGCCGGGGGCTTTGCGCCTAAGCGCTGCTGAATCTGGGATTGCATTTGCTTATACTGCTGCTTTAAGATATTTTTGCTCAATTGGGCTTGATCGCAATGTGGTAAGCTTTGGCTCTGTTTTACCCAAGTTTTCAAGAGTTGCCGCTTGCTGGGGTCGATGTAACTGCTGATGACGCTAATACAAGAATGGGGTGGTTCGAGAGTAAATAAGGTTAAGGGGTAGCGTTCACTTTCTGCTAAGGCTGTTACTAAGCGTTGATTTTGCGGGTTTTGCATATCTAAGTAGCAAGGTAGCCACTTAGGTACAAGTAGCCGATTGTACAGAACTGTGAGCCACAGTAACATCGGGTGCGGCGATGTGATAAACAAAAATTCGTTATGACGAATGGAAAGGGCGCGTTTTTTGATTTCTTGGGTGGATAACATCAGCCACAGCGATGCTACAGAGCCTTGTTCGGTATCGATAACCTGGGGAAAGACAATTTCTTGAATCGGTTTTTTCTCAGGCCAGGTGAGTTTGTAGCAGGCTTGTTCAATTACTGGCGGTAACTCCGAGTTTTTGGACAATTCTCCTGGGAGATTAGTCTCTACTTGCTGGCAGCTAATATTTAATGGCAAGGCGAAATAATGAGCGCGATTGATATTTTCTAGGACTTGCAGCACTTCAGCTATATTTTGCGGGCGATTGCTGGCTTTTTTCGCTAAACAAGCCATAATTAAATCATTTAACGCCCTTGGTAATTGTAAATCGGGTTTGATTTGCGCGATCGCTCTGGGCTGTTCAAAGTGATGTGCTTTGTACCAAGCACCAAAATGATCTGTTTCTGGCTGCCAAGGTTTTTCACCTGTCAGCATTTCAAACATCACTACCCCTAAACTATAAATATCAGAGCGGCTATCTAATTCGTCTCCTTCTAATTGTTCTGGCGAACAATAAGGTAATGTGCCGTGAAATTTTCTATTTGTGCTGTTAGTTGCAGTATGATTTAAAAATTTCGCAATCCCAAAATCGAGAATTTTGACTAACTGACCTAATATAGGGTCGGGAATAACTAATATATTGGTTGGCTTAATATCTTTATGTACTAATGGATAAATTTTGCCATCAATGTTTATTCCTTGATGGGCGCATTGTAAGCCTAAACAAATTTGCCGCATCAAAGTCATAAACATGGGTAAATCCATCGGCATGAATTCCTTCAAGCATTTACCCGGTAAATATTCCATGACGTAATAGGGATTCCCAGTTTCACTTACGCCATAATCGTATGCTCTCACTATATGTATGCTTTTTTGACTCAAAGCTGCACTCATCAATGCTTCTCTAGCAAAATCTTGTTGCATCTTTGGTTCACAAATAGTATGAGCGAGAAATTTAATTGCTACTGGGGTTCCTCCGAGCAAAACATCATTAGCTAAAAAAACATTGCCCATGCCTCCATTACCAATTGATTCGCGCAGTTGATAACGATTGGCTAGCAATTTTGTAGCCTTTGGAGATGCAAATGAGCTTTTATTCACCTTTACAACCTCTAATTATTCCTGGTTTGATTATTCCCAGGAAATATCTAATTTATATCTCTACTTAATCATTCGCAACTTAATCTACTCTCAACCTTATTCTGCCCCAAAAAAGAAATAATATAGTTTGAGTAGAGAAGTTTTTAAACCTACTCCTTTATTCTCTATATTTGCCACTAATTTGCGAATGATGCTAGCTTTTAATCTTTCATGCTCTGCTTTTAATATGATTTTGGCTTGCTTAGTAGAAATAAATTCTTGATAATTGTGTTTGTTTGCTACCCAATCTGTTAAATATTGGCGCTGGTTAGCATTCAGGTTTAAGGTAATTACATGTTTACAATTAGTCGGGTCTTCGATGGAAAAAAATAGTAAATGATAGTAGCCTATTTCTGCTAAACTTTGTGCTATTTTTTGCCCACGACCATCATTCATATCTAAAAAGCAAGATAGCCACTTTGTTTGCGACTTTTGGGCATTATGTAAGACTGTTACCCATAATATCATGGGATATATATTCATTTTTGCAATAAATTCAGTGCCATAATTTTTATCTAAAAATTTGGCGATTTCTTGCTTAGGTAACATTGCCCAAAAGGTGGGTATAGTTCCTTGTAGTGTATGTAATAAATAAGGAAATCCAATAGGCGCAATTGGTCTATTTTTAGGCCAAGTTTTCTGTAAACACTCTTTTTCTGTTAATGAAGTGACAGGTACTATTTGGACTGGAGAAGATGGTAATTTCTCATCTATCTTATTATTTACTGACTGCTCAAGTTCTAGTTTAATGTGCTCTAAATCAACTAAAATCTCTTTAATACTCTGTGGGCGATCGCCTACTTCTTTGGCTAAACAACGCATCACTAATTTCTGCCATTTCGCGGGAATCGCTAATTGCGGATTTACCTCTTCTAATGGCGGTGGAGTTTCAAAATGATGCGCTTGATACCAAGTACCAAATGAGTTACTAGTGGTTTGAAATGGATGTTTTCCTGCCAGCATTTCAAACATTAATATGCCTAAACTATAGATATCAGAACGGACATCTAATAGTTTGCGCCCTTCCATATGTTCTGGAGAACAGTAAGGTAAACTACCAATAAAGGAATCAGTGAGAGTCATCCCACTGCGTTCTGTTAAAAATTTAGCAATACCAAAATCCAGAATTTTAACTACATTATCTTTTTTTAGTTCTTCTAATAAGAAAATATTTTCTGGTTTAATATCTCGATGAATAACAGGAAAGTTCTCACCTTTAAGGATAATACCTTGATGAGCGCAGTATAAGCCAGAACAAATTTGCTGGCAAATGTCTAATATTTTGCTTAAAGATAATGTTTGATTTTTGAGAATACGTTTGAGGTTTTTACCTTGGAGATATTCCATCACATAATAGGGAATATTTTCTTCGGTAGCACCATAGCTAAATACGCGAACGATATTTCTACTTTTACGTCCTAATTGTGCGCCAATAAAAATTTCTCTAGCAAAGCGTTGGGATATTTGCTGACTTCCTAAGCTGAGTGATAGGATTTTGACTGCAACCGCCATTCCACCTTTAGCAACATCTTCAGCTAAGTAAACTCTACCCATCCCTCCTTTGCCAATTAAATCTCTGATTAAATAGCGGTTATTGAGAAATTTACCAATATAAATATCTAATTCAGTTTTATTGTTGGCTAGATTCGGAATCGGATTCTGCACCATATATTTATTTTAAAAATTAGATAGTTATTAACATAACTCTCTTGTAAACTTTATTTTATCTATAAAAAACATCCCTGATTTTAGAGAATTGATCATGTCGAGTAAAATTTACTCCAATACTTGGTGAGTTTTTAATAAAATTACAAAAAAATCTATGTAACAGTTCTTAATCATGGTGTAACATATTTATTTTAAAAAACGTATGAGAGATTCCACTGAATCCACAAGTCAGATCGGTGGTATGACCCCTCATTCTCAGTAGATATACGTAAAATAAATATTTTTATCCTTTCTCATTAACTTCATAGTCCACAATTTTCTTGTGGACTAAAGTCCTGATGACGAAGTGATTACCAGCAGCAGCAATTTAGCGGTTGAAATTGGGAATCAGACGGCGAAAGATGCGCATCCAAGGTGATTCGATTTTCAGCTTAAAGGCGAGGATTTGGGTACGTTGTAAAGAATTGAAATTGTTGTCACTAATTAAGATTAATGAGCGTTGACCATCAGGTAATTTAGGCCCTAGAGTTAAGCCTTCAATATTGTCGAGCAATACATCTAAACCTCGCAAGTCTAACAACAGTTTTTTTCGTACAGGTTTGACTTGTTGAGAGTTAATACTTAACAGGCTATCGATCTGCTGAATATCATCAGCACCATCTAGAGAAACCTGAAATAATAAAATAGCAAATCCTAAGCCTGTAAATGACCTTTCTAAACTGAGGAAATTTCCGCTATCGTCAAGGGCAACTATATCGGGTAATCCGCTAGCAAACTTACCAGTAAAATTCAAAAAGGATGATATTGGTTCAGTTTGATAAAGGTATTCTTTTTCTGGCTGCTGGGTTTGTAAATTATACTGTATAATTCGGCAAGAAGTACCAATATTCGGTTGAGCTTCTACACCATCTTGAATCAGAGCATTTTCGGTGGCTGTAAATAGTTTCGTTTCGTTAGGCGTAACGGTTAAGCTTTCAAAAGCTAAATTATCGCGGATACCAGACTGACCATTTTTAGCAGGTAAAAACTTGTTGGGTATGGGTAGTGTTGAGATTACTTTACCACTAGATAAAGAAAATTCTTTAATAAAAGGATTAACGAGTTCCTTAGCATCTCCTTCCGAAGAAATAAAGACAGTATTTTTGCTAGTGTAAGCAATTCCTTCCGTATCGCTGGTACCTTTAGCAAAGGTGTTACCATTTTCATTCAAGAGTGTGGTAACGGCAATAGGGACAACACCATTACTTTTAAGTGAACCTGTACTCAGGTCTATTTTAAGAGTATAGAAACGAGCGGGAGCTTTTTCGCTCCTATCATCAGAAATTGCATAAAAAAGGTCTTTTTTAGCATCATAGGTGATTCCTGACAAACCACCAACAGGGGTTTTTTGGAAGGTCAATCCTTTGGGAAGAGTGGCTTGTCCGATAAACTGGATCTGAGTAATATTGACCGATGCCGATGCTAAATTACTCCAGCAAAAGCTGATAATAATGATGGGGATAATAAAATAAATAATTCTTCGCCAATTTAAAATTTTCTTTATGGGCTGCATGGATAGCGATCGCTAAAATTAACCTGTCAAAGTCCAACAACACAATATCATGGCAGAAGGAACAACTGACTATTGACCATTGACCATTGACCATTGACTATTGACTGTTGTTAAGCAGGTCGTAAATAATACTCTTCTTGGAAGAATTGCACCAGCCAGTCTTTGACGTTGCGGGTTGCGCGGCAGTCGTCTTCGTTGTAGCGTTGAATTGTTTCTAATAAAGTGCGATCGCCTGTTTCTAACCAGGAATCGTACCAGTAAATACACTTAGCGCCACTGGCTTCTTTATCACGCCATTCAAAGCCTAACCACCGCGCAATCGCTTTTAAAGCATAGCTTTCTATGGGTAAGGCGACGCTTTGGGTTAATTGTTCATAAACATCCACAAAGCGGTTAAGTACGGGACGTACTTGAGAATTGGGTGTTTGGTAAAGTTTTCCCAGGCGCTGCACTGTATCAAATTCGTAGGCGCAAAAATGATAAATTGGGGCTTCGGGATATTGCCAAACTAAATCTAAAAATTGTCGCCACACTATTTCTTCGTCTTCTGGTTTTTCTGCCAGCAGAGAATAAAACTGTTCTGTATTAGTTTGTCTGTTGACTAGCAAAACACCTAAAAGATAATTTAAATTTAAATCTGGCTGCGCTTCAATATCAAAATAAATCTCGATAGGCGCTGTATAAGTAATAGTGTCTAGCGGTAAAGGGTAAGGTAAAATAAACGGACGATTTTGCAGTACAGCTTGAGCTTGTACTACTAATTTGTGGGCTACTTCACGGTCAAAACCAGTCAGATTTTCTAGAATGCTGGGACTAGTATTAGCTAGAGATTCTAGTGTCGTTAACTCTAGTTCTTGCAATTGCTTGTAGCGAACTGGCGTAACTCCGGGTAAAAGAGACAGATGTTTTTGCGATTGCGCGATCGCATAACATTGACTATACCAGTGACAAAGATTGCATTTTTGCCGAGAAATAAATACTTCTGCACCATCGGCTGACTCTAAAGCTGCAATCAACTCTGCCAATATCAGCTGCATTTGTGGCGTCCATTTTAGTAAATCTACTGGATAAGTATTTTCCCTGGTACGCAATTGTAATAAACCTATTGGCGGCGCAGTTTCTTGGAATTTTGCCAAGATTTGAGCATGAAATGCAATTCCTACTTGATATTCCTGCTTGGGACGTTTACCCATCTCCAAATTTGCAGGTAAATAGATCCAATCGCCAAAACGAGATTGTCCAGGATGTTTGACTAGTAAATCTGGACAACTGAGCAGGGTATATTTTTGATAATCTGGGGAAGCAGAGAAATTTTCATTTTCTGTATTTGCCCATTCGTCGTAACTAACTAGCAATATTCCCCGATGAATGTACTCAACCCCACGCTGCATCAATTCTAAAGTTGCGGCTTGACCAGCTTCCCAGTCTCTTCTGGGATAATCTGGCTGATGATAAGACAAATTCGCCAAAATACTTTTTTGATAAGCAATTTTGTCTTGTTGCAGTTTTAGCAGCAACTCATTAGGACTGTCGCGCTCGGTTCTATCACCGCGACTATCTAAAAAAGGTCGGCGCTGACAGCGTTGATATTGCAGTAACAGATCGGCATTTATTAGCATTCAGTCTAGTAAGTTACATTTGATTTTGCGATCGCACTTACCAACTCCGGAAATCGGAGATGAGATACTTTGGACATCAGCTTATCCTGCAAATATTTACCATTAAGGAGACGATCGCGTTGTGGATTATGGTTTTAAGTTTATCCCTGTATTCTAACAGCGTTATAGTAACTAGGTTTTTGACTGGGCTGAGACTTTCACTAAATTAGCTCAACGAGGACAAGATCCTGATGTCGTTGCGATTCAACTGACTCATCAAGGCTTGCTCTACCTTGCTCTACAATGTTTTACAAATTTATCGCGAATTCCTACCCTACCTTGTGCTGACCCTAAGTTTGAATTTGCCTGCTTTCACCTGCGATTGTATTTGGATACGTCTAAATATTAGTGTACCTGTAAGCTGAATTCAATAAATACCCTGACTCTTGCGCGGGATAAGTAGCAATTTTGTAGGGTGTGTTGGATGTCGGAAATCTCTTCATCATTAGTAATTTATCAAGTTTAATGCACATTCTCTTGCTATGTGTAGTTAAATAAATTACTTTTTAACCGCTTCCAGCACAAAAAAACCAAAGCAAACACAGATGATAAAGTTTACAAACAAGTTGAGATTGCTGTAGCGACTTGCGTTAATATCTAAAATTATTTATCCAAATCACTATATTTTGAGTGGAAAGCCCACAAAACAGGCTTTATCGATATTGACAGCCAAGGTAGTTGTTAATTAAGGAGCTAACAATGGATTCAGAGAAACCAAAGCTGTATATTAAGCCACCTCTTGGTATGAGTTGCTGTATTCCAGATATTATTTCAATAGAGAAAGAATCTATAACTATAGGGCAGAGTCCTAACAACGACATTATCATTCCTGACAAAACTATCACCAGAGAAAAACATTGCATAATTCAGCGAGAATCTAATAGATGGTTCGTAATAGATGAAAAGCCGAGTTTGAATGGAACATTTTTACAAAAAAATCTGAGTCAACCTGAAGATGTGCGGATCAAAGGTAAATTACCTCTTTACCATGAGGATATTATTCTGCTTGCTAGTAGCCTTTTGAGCAATAGTGAAAATGAAGATTACTATTGGAAAATAACTTTTAAAGATTCTAGTCTCTTACCTGATACTCTACCGCTTCAAGCATTTAAGCTCGTTTCTTTTACCTATAAACTTCATCAACAAAGACTTTCTTGCTTTTATGGCAGGGAAGGTAGAGAAGTTCATTTAACACCAAAACAAAGATGTCTAATTAATTACATGGTAGATCAAAATCGGAACTCTAACACATCAGTCTTATGTACCTATGAGGAGCTAAAACAAGCTATTTGGCAGAATAATGCGACTGAACACGTAAATAATGATGTTATAGGAATCGTTCATAAAATTAATCAAGCAATTAACCAAACCTTAGAACAAATGTTGAAACAGCAAAACGTAGATCCTCAGAAAATAAAAACACCTCCATTTTTAGAAAACAAACCAGGAGAAGGTTATATTTTACACATTAATTTAAAGTAGCAAGTAATATTATTGAGATTTACAGGGTAAAAATGAATCCTGGAAAATTGAAGAAGGCAGAAGGCAGAGGGCAGAGGGCAGAAGGTTTTGTTTAGAAGGGGATTCTGACCCCTCCTAAACAAGAGCCACCAAATTTTCAATTTGGTGGGGGTCTTAAACCCTTACTCCCTTCGGTCGTGGCAGAGGGCAGGAATCAGAATTCCCTTCTGCCTTCTGCCTCCTGCCCTCTGCCTTTCTTGATAAATCTATGCTGAGATGTTTATAGCAATCAAGCCAATCAATCACGAGAAAAACCCACAACCAAGCATGAAAATCTCTGTCCCCTAAACCCTATTTTCAAGCTGAATATTTTTTATGTAAAGCTTAGGTTAGGACAAAATAAACTTTTTATAAAAGTACTTGACAATTAAGTCATTGCTGTAAAAAAAAGTATGAATGTTGTGTAAGAGGTTGTTTTAAAAGTTCTCTGTTTGGTAGCACAATGTTTAGATCCCCCTAAATCCCCCTTAAAAAGGGGGACTTTTAGAGGTTTTTGCCCCCCTTTTCAAGGGGAGTTGGGGGGATCAACAAGTGCTTAAAATTACAGCCAACCACTTTTCAAACATCCTCTAAAGTCATACTTATAGCCCAAATATGCGAGCTTTATTTTTGTGCTTTTGTTTGTTATGCTTTTAAGTAATTATTAGTAAACCAAAAATTAATTTTTCATAAAGTGCCATTGTTATTATTTTTATTTATCAATAAATAAAATACAAGAATCAAATTTAAACACAACAACATATTTTATATTAAAGAAAAAATAACAGCAAGGATAAACAAAATGGTGCAACAAGGTGGGGCAGAGTGGTGGCAGGGTTATGAGTTAAATGATGGTCGCTATATAATCAGAGAGATTTTGGGACGTGGAGGATTTGGTATTGTTTTTCGTGCTGAAGATACAAAGGATAACAAGCAAGTAGCTATTAAATTTCTCCGAGGCAGAGAAGAACTTGAAAGGATATGGATAGCATTAGGAAATAACCAGACTCTTTCTTTTGACAAACTCGAAGAAGATTTTGTCAAAGAGGCGATGTATTTAAAAGAGTGCCAGCATAGTTTTATTGCCAAATATCAAGACATCATTAAAACCTCATTTGGATGGTGTATTGTGATGGAATATATCGATGGGCAAGATCTAGATTCTTGGGTTAGCGATCGTGGAGCGTTATTAGAACAGGAAGCTTTAAGTTATATTCAACAAATTGGTCAGGCTGTTGCAGCAATCCATAAAAAGGGATTACTACATCGTGATATTAAACCCAAAAATATCATGAGGAAAGCTGATGGCTCAAAGGCAATATTAATTGATATGGGAATAGCTCGTCAGTTTTCGCCTAATGAATGGATTACCCAAACTGTTCAATGGACGCAGGGATATGCACCACCTGAACAATATTCAGAAACCGTAAAAAAAGAAGAATATTCGGATGTATATGCTTTAGCGGCCACACTATACTTTTTGTTAACTACAGAGCCACCACAAGCTTCGATTGAGAGACAGCAAGAAGATAATTTAATTGATAAACTCATAGCAATGGAGAAGGAAAGAAGAATAAGTCATCAAGTGAGGGTAGCTATTGAAACAGGAATGAAATTAAATAGGCATCAGCGTTCTCAGTCAATAGAAGAGTGGTTTGAATTGCTTCCATCGACGAAAACCGAAGAAGAAGGTAAACCCAAGACAGACAACACAAATCTATTATTGAGAGGAGGAATGATTGGTATAATATATGGTTCGTTTACATCACCTTTATTTACATCATACAGTTCTCCAGAACCTTATAGAATTTGGTTAATTTTTCTATTGTGGTTGTTGGTTTTGGGTGGTTTAAATCTAATAGAATATCGAAATAATATCTTAAATTTAATTAATAAATACAAATATTTTTTTTATATTTTGATGTCTGGCGTGTTTCTGGTACTTATTATACATCCAAACTTAAGCAACGCTGGAAATTTATTATTAATCTTACTACTACCATTAATTTCTTCAGTTGTAAGCTTGTTATTGATGTATATATGTATTTATTTTTTTTCAAATAAAACAGCAAATATCTGAGTTAATTTATGTCTGCAAATAATAGAAATAGTGTAGTTATTCAATTATTACTAGCCTTGACTGGATTAGGTATCATTATATTAATTTATTGGTGGTTCAATGGTCGGATAAACACATCTGGGAATAGTGGTAATACTATAACGAATAGTACCCCAACTGATACATCTACCCCTACACCTACTAGTACACCTGCTGAAAATAACCCTAGTATCAGTGCCGGAGGACGGCAATTTTTTAATAATGAACCTCCTGAGAGTAAAATTTATGACAATAACGCTGAAATTGCTCAACAAAATAGAAAATCACATACAATTGCTGTTATAGTCCCTACCTCAGTCACTAACAATAAAAATGAGGGCTTAGAAATTTTACGAGGTGTGGCTTTAGCTCAAAATGAATTTAATCAAAATCATTTGACTAGTAACCTGGGTTTGCGAGTTCTTATTGCTAAAGAAATAGTTGGTGATAACGTTGGTGATAACAATAATGCTCAAACAATTGCTGAGGCATTGGTTAACGATCAAAAGGTATTGGGAGTAGTTGGTCATTTTTCAACAGATGCAACCAAAGTTGCTATCAAAGTGTACAATAATCGGTCTCTACAAGATAAGCTTGTAGCTATATCTCCAACAAGTACAGGAATTGGGATTGGAAACGGTAGTGGATATTTTTTTCGCACTGTTCCAAATGATATGGTAGCAGCGCGGGCACTTGCTGATTATATGCTTAATACTTTAGGAAATGGTAACCGCATCTCTAGGAGAAAAGTAGCAATTTTTTTTGATGGCGATTCTGATTATAGTAAATCTCTTCGTGGTAAATTTGAAAGCTTTATTAGAGAGGGGGGTGGAGAGATATACAATAATTCTTCAAATGATCAAAGTTACAATGTTAGCAAAGACAATTTTGATGCTCCAAAGGCACTGAAGGATGCTATTAACGATGGCATTCAAGTATTTATGTTTGCATTTGGTAGTAACAAAAGACATTTAGCAAATATTATATTAAGTCCACCAGAAGCTCAACAACCTTATTTTCTTGCTGGGGACAGTATATACTCATCTAATTTTCTAGCAAATGCCGGAGCCAAAGCACGTAATATGGTATTTGCCGTTCCTTGGCATCGTAGTATTACTAATATGCCTAAATCAACAGAATTTATCACAGCTTCTGATACACTCTGGGGGCAATCATCTAATACTGATGAAAAAATGACCTGGAGAACAGCTACTGCCTATGATGCAACAAAAGCGTTAATTCAAGCAATTGAAAAGTCAGGAAACAATACAAATAGGCAAAGAATACAACAGGTTCTCTCTCAAAATTTCCCAATAGCCGGAGTCACGAGGGAAATAAAGTTTGATAATAATGGTGATATTCAAGGTGGAACAAAGATAGTTATAGCTTGTGAAATTAGCCCCAATCAACCACTTGAGTTTCGATTAGATAAATGTCCTTAATTTTAAGTTAAAAAGGTAGATATAATATAATATCTACCCTATAGTTTAACTATTTTAAGGTGTTGCAAGGAGATATTTACTCTTCATGTTTGTCAGAATTTACAGACTGTTAGTTTTTATCTCAAATTACTATCTTCTTGGTAGTACGTATTGGCCTCCATGCCCATAATAATATATAAAGTATGTACTACAGAGATTATAGCGACCTTGATCGTAAGTACCATTGCTATACACTGCTCTTACATCATACATACACTGATTACTGTCATTATTAAATGTAACCTTTCCTGATTCCTCAGGTAAAAGAGGTGAATCGAGATAATTGTAACGCCAGTACCCAGAATCTACGGAGGATACATTTAACTCAGTAATTTCTAACTCGTTGTTGTTATAGACTGAAAAGTCGCGGCGGTCTTGTGCTAAAGCACTTTGAATAGATAATGATAACATTGGTAAAGACATAGCAGTTACCATCAAGGCATTGCGAGCAAGCTTGTCCAACATGATGTTTATTCCTTCTAGTGAAATATAAGTAATTGCATTGACGCAAATTTCAACAAGTTATAGCCTTAAATGCTTTATCCTCAGTATTCTTAAGTCAGCATTCATTACTTGTTGGCTGCGTTAGGAACTACGATATCAATGCAGATACTTAAATTCAATAGACAAAATGATTGAATAATACTTGAAAAGCGATGAAGTTTTACTTGTCAAGGAATGTAGTTACAGATTTGTACTTGCAAGATTAAGTTGGTAATTATGCATAGTCAGTCAAATTCGTACCGCATCAACGCGGCGTGCAAGAATAAATTATTAAATTATTCACGGAAGATATACTGAGCTACATGAGGTTTAGTTTAAAGCCCGGAACAAAATTGGATGCGGCTGGTTACAGTTTTTGTAACAAAATTCCGACAGTCAGGGCGGAAATACCCCACTCCTACGGTAAATTAATGCTTTGACATCATTTTTGCGTAAGTTCTGTTATTTGTTGTGAGTACCTGTATCCTAATTAAGTAGATCAATGCCAAAAATCTTAACTAGTTAGTAGTTGAGCTTTCTTTGAAGACATCTCAACTACTAACTGAATGTTTTGTCAGTCTCAACAGCAGTTATTGTTGCCAGTTTAATCCAAAACGAGTATGACTAATTTTCCTGCCTTACACAAGAGTTTGCATAGCTATCGAGAAGGATTTCCAGCTTTAGCGAATAAGGCATATTTTAATTATGGCGGGCAAGGGCCGATGCATCAAAGTGTAATGGATGCAATTACGGAAGCTCAAACGCAAATCCAAAAACTCGGCCCTTTTGGTAATGAAGTTGGGCGCTGGATTGGCTTAACTGTGAAGGCGACAAAAGAAGCGATCGCATCTGAGTTAAATGTACCAGCAAATACCATGACTCTCACAGAAAATGTCACTGTTGGCTGCAATATTGCAATGTGGGGTATTGAGTGGCGTTCTGGTGACCATATTCTGCTTTCTGATTGCGAACATCAAGGAATTATCGCCATTTCTCAAGAAATTAGTCGCAGATTCGGTGTAGAAGTTACCACTTGTCCTTTGATGGATACTTTAAATATAGGCGATCCTGTAGAGGCGATCGCGCAAAATTTACGCCCCAATACTCGCTTGGTAGTTTTAAGTCATATTCTCTGGAATACAGGCCAAGTTTTACCTTTAGATAAAATTGCCGAAGTTTGTAGAAATAATAATTCTCTACTTTTAGTAGACGCAGCTCAGTCTGTTGGGGCTATACCTTTAAACTTAACTGAATTAGGCGTAGATTTCTATGCTTTCACCGGTCACAAATGGTTATGTGGCCCTGCTGGTATTGGCGGTTTATATGTGCGTCCAGAAGCGAAAGCTAGTTTAAAACCTACTTTTGTAGGTTGGCGCAGTGTTATTTTAAACGATCGCGGTCAGCCGATAGATTGGAATCCCGACGGTAGCCAATATGAAGTCGCGACATCAGATTATCCATTGTACGTTGGTTTACAAGAGGCGATCGCTATTCATCAGCAATGGGGAACCGCAGAAGAACGCCATCAACAAATTTGTCGCCACAGTGAATACCTATGGCGACAATTAACAGCTTTACCTAATGTCAAATGTTTGCGGACATCTCCCCCTGAAAGTGGTTTAGTTTCGTTTCAACTAGCGAACCAAAAACCCCAAACTACTTTAAAACTAGTCCAATTTTTAGAATCAGAAAGATTATTCATCCGTCAAATTCGCGATCCCGATTGTGTCCGCGCTTGCGTGCATTACTTTACTTTAGAATCAGAAATCGATCAATTGATTGCCGCAGTACAAAAATTTGAATTGTCTTAGGTAATAGAAGACAAAGAGAATTCACAAATGACCATTGACCATTGACCATTGACCATTGACTCTTGACTATTGACCATTCACAAAATCAAACTGTACTTGTGTTCCGTCATTTCCATTAAAAGACTGAACAGGAACGAATATCAGCGAACTATTTGGGGCTGAGAGTGCTTCTGTTAAGCGTGAATCTTGAGCAGTTATGTTATTTGTCTGATTTTCGCTATATGTAACTGCTGGATTTTTTTGCTCAAAAAAGCTTTGATAGTCCTGCTGCGAATCGCGATTATTTATTCCCGTCAGCGAATCACCAGTGATTTTATATTCTTGAGTATCTTGGTTTGCTATCCCTGATGACTGTGCTTGAACCGGGCTTACTAAGCTTGCAAAAGCTGTCATAATTGCTAGCAAAGCAACAATTCTAGCGTTCATAAGTTTTATCCCAATTCTTTGAATAGTTTTTGTTGTTATTGCCCAAAGATTTTTTTTCATGAACCTTATTATAGGTTCATCTTTACAATTAATTGTAATTAACTATACTTAAGCCGTCAACCAATCCTCATTTTTCTTATAAATAGCTTGGCTTTTAAATAACAAGGCAGTAGGTGATGAGGCTAATAGTATTGGCAGAATACAGGCACAAAAAGATTATTTGTCTTGGTGATTGTACCTTAATTGCAGAGATTTTGAAGAAATATTGCAAATTACATAAACTTGAAACATTCTTGCCATAAATATTAATAATTCAGCCTGAATGTCAGAGATTATTGATACTTCTACTTTAATATTCATCTGCCAAAAGTATGAATCTAGTCATGATGATGGAGAGCGATCGCATAAATAACACATCTAGTAATTCTATTTGATATGTAAACAAAAGGGACAAGGAAGATAGGTATTTAGAAAAGAATGCTTCTGTAGGGGCATTGGCACTGCCATGCCCTCTATAATATTAATGTGTCGCCAACATTATTCAAATTGGTATAAGTCAGTCGGTGTAAATAAACCAAACCATATTACGAAACGTAAATAGGCTTGCAACCCTTAGCAATGATTAATGAAAACCTTAACCAGCTATCTTCAATAACACTCCCCTACTTAATTATCTGAATTTAGATAATAAAACTTGGGCAATTTGTTGATTAATATTTGCCACATCAAATCGCTGGGTAGCCATTTTTCTGCCATTATGAGCCATCGTTGTACTGTTGTGTCTTTGTTTTAAACAAGCAGTAATTACTTGCGCTAATTCTTGAGAATCTTCTGGTTGAAATAAGTAACCATTAATCCCAGGTTTGATTAATTCCATTGCGCCTCCAGCTTTACTTGCAACTACAGGCGTACCAGACAACATAGCTTCAACAATTACTCTACCAAAGGGTTCTGCAAAAGTGGAGGTATGAGCAACTAAGTCACAAGCCGCCATTAACTGAGGAATATCAGAACGGAATCCTAAAAATTTGACACGATTTTCTAGCCCTAATTCTGTAATTTGTTGATGCAATTGTTGCACGTAATCTTGTTCGCCAAATAAGGCTTCGCCAACTAAAATTACTGTTACTTGTTGGGGACATTGAACCAGGGCATCAATTAATATATGTTGTCCTTTCCAAGGTGAAAGGCGACTGAAATGTCCAACAACAAATTTACCGACTAATCCTAATTCCTGCTGTAATTGTCTGACATCAAATTCGCTCGTTTGATAAATTTTTGGGTCAAAGCCATTATAAATAACTGTGGTTAATTCCTTACGTCCACCAGCTTCTATAAAAGCCGATTGACTAGCTTGAGAATTAGTAATTACTAACGATGCAAAACGATTAGCTAAGTTAACAGCAATCCGGCGGTTACTGAGACTAAAGTGTTCTTTCGAGAGAATATCATGTAAATGATAGACCAAAGGACGACGAGCAAAAAAACTGGCGATCGCGCCAATAACTAAAGCTTTTTGAGTATTTGCATAAATTAAATCATAGTTTTTGGCTTTGTTAATTACCTTAATGATTAAGGGAATTATTTGTTGTAAACTTTTTAATGCTTGAAAAAAACTACTACCTTTTTTAACTTGAATCGATCTATCAGTTAAAACTTCGACAGGAATTTGATTTTCCTGTAATAAAGTTTTAAACGAACCATCTGCAAATAAGCCAACAAGACAGCGATCGCGATAGGGTTTAGCAATATCTATTAAACATAGTTCTGCACCCCCAGGTTTACCACTTTGGTCTAAAAACAGGATTTTTAACATATTTGTCAATAGTCAATAGTCAATAGTCAATAGTCATTTGTATCCCTTGTCCCCCTTGTCCTCCTTGTCTCCCTTGTCCCTTGTCCCTAGCCCCTAGTCCCTAACCCCTAGCCCCCCTAGCCCCTAACAAAACTCCCCGCACTTCTTGGGCTATTTTTTGCCAGTTAAACTTTGTAGCGGCGTATTGCTGACAAGCTTCTCTAGAAGGAATTAATATGCTTCCTAATAGGACTTGTTCTAATTTTTCGGCAATAGCTGAAACTTCTGTAGAAGTAGTAATTAAATCTGGCGATAATGGTTCTACAATTTCTGGCATTCCGCCTACTGGAGTACAGACAACAGGAGTACCACAAGCCAAAGATTCGACAATTGCTAATCCAAACCCTTCAAAAGATTGACTAGGCATAATTGTTAAATCAGCCGCTTGATATGCTAAAGGTAAATCTTCGTCAGGGAGAAAACCTAAAAATTTTACGTTGTCTTCTAACCCTAATTCTTTAGCCTGTTGTTCTAGTGCAGCTTGAATATGTCCTCTTCCAGCTATCGCTAACCAAACATCAGGAATTGTGGGTTTAATTATTGCTATTGCTTGCAATAATTTATCTAAGCCGACGCGATGGACTAAACGCCGGGATGTAAATAATATTTGGCGATTATCAGGCCAGCCTAATTTATTTCTGGCTTCTTGGGGTGAGAGATTGGCTTGAAATCTATTCAGATCAACTCCACCAGGAATAATGTGAATTTTATCCCAAGGAATGTGATATTGTTGATGCAAAATTTTCCCAAATGCTTTACTGAGAACAATAAAGCGATCGCAGCGATTATAGGTACTTTTTTCGATCAGCCAGCGCTTGAGTAAAACACTCACTATTTTATTATCTGCTTCTTCCAAACTTTCAGATGCCCAAGGGCCATGAAAGTTAAAGGTAATTGGTACATCTTTGGGTAAAAGATCCAAAATTGGAAAGCTGTATAAGGCAAAATGCAGGTTAATTGCATCTGGTTTGTAGCTTCTGGTTTTCTGAAAATTTTGACGAATCGACCATAATCTTTGCCAAATGACGCTATCTGGTTCGGCTAAATTAGTGAGCTTAATGGGAGTATTGATTTGTGTATTTGGTAACCCGACTCCACATAATTCTACTTTGTCTTTATTAGCTGCTAATTGATGTGTTAAATCATAAATATAGCGTTCTAATCCTCCAGGTGTATGCGGAAACCAGCCCATTCCCAAAGTGAGTATTGATGCTGGTGCGATATTGTCTTTGCTAGGTTCCACCTATTGAACTCCTGCGATCTATGGTAATTGCTTGCGGTAGTTTCTGCCCCTAACTCAACCACTTTTAGCATTCAATAATTAATTTACTTTGCTACTACTTTTATTCCGCACTTCATCCCACTATCAGTACTTTTAGGAGTTCTATATAGGAAAAGTATTATGATTAATTACACAGAATTCTCTGTTTTAAACTATCTATCTTGAAACGTCAACTAGTAATTTTAGACTTGTATTTTTAGTGACTTGATGATACGGATAATGATTAATATAATACTTTTCTAATTAAGAATTACTGAACTGTTATAATTTTATTACTAAACATTAGGCGTAGAATGTCAGATTCATAGCATAAAATTCTGTATTCAGATTTACTAGATTTGGAGATATAAAAGTGATGATTAATACAGCGTAAAAAAAGAGCGATCGCTCTCTTGCATAACTTTAAAAAACTGTGTGTTTTCTATAAAGTTTTCGTGAACTAGTGATTCTTCATGTCAGGGCTTTGTTATCTATGTATATATCTTGTTAAATACAAGATTGCTGATAATGATTAAAAAATTTATTCTTTAGGGCTGGACAATCTTAAGTAAGCAAGCGCAAAATAAATCTACCGCTCTACAATAACTCGGCTTACATCGCTAACTGTCAAACAGATCGGGGTTGTGACAATTAATTTTGATGGTATTAATTAGCTAATACTTATTTGTAATTGCTATGTATTAAATTATGCATAGCGATTCATATTAAATAATATTCTCTGATGCAAGAAAAATATCTATTTTTGCCTCAGACATATCAATTTGCAGATTAGAGGAACTTGAGGTTAATGCAAAAACTCAGCAGAGTCTACCATAAATTTGATCAATATATCAAAAAAAGCTGGCGATGGCGAAATTTTCAACAGCGAAAATTTGTGACATTTTTAGTTTTTCTAATTTTCGGAGTCATCATTGCTTCTGTTAGTATTAGCACACGTTGGCCTGTGAGTGGAATGCCAACAACCACTTATAAAACATCTTGGATAGGTAATAGTTTTGGTGGTGGTAAAGAGTGGGTACAAAACAACATTGAAGGGATGTATGTTACTGCCAATGGCACAGTATATACCAATAGTGTTTGGGATGAAGCAGGTAGAGAAGCCGGTATTTATAAAGATGGTAAGACTATTGGGATGGCTGATGATACTCACGGTTGGAGTCGTACCGGAGGTAAAGCTGTCACCGTAGATAGTAAATATCTTTACCTAGCAATACATCAAGGAAGCGTTGGTAAAACCGAGAAAGATTATCCGCCAGAGGGAACGGATTGGTACTGCGTGAGACGCTACGACTTATCGGGAAAACCTGCACCTTTTTCTGGTGGTCGTGGTTGGGATAAAAGTATGTTAATTGTTAGTACTAAGGGTGAAGTTACTGGATTAGCAACTATCAATAAAGAATTATATGTGAGTGATTCGGCTGCTAATCGAATTCGTGTTTATAGTACGGAAACGATGCAAGAATTACGCAGCTTTAGCGTTGCGAGTCCAGGTGCGATCGCTATCGATTCTCAACGTAATTTGTGGATTATTCAAGAGAAAAAGACTAGTAATCCAGCGAAGATTGTCCATTATTCCCGCACAGGGAAACAATTACCGCAAGAGGTGACGCAACTTGTCGAACCAACTGCGATCGCGATCGATCCCCAAGGAAGACTGTTAGTTGCAGAAAATGGCCCTCGTCAACAAGTACTGATTTACAACGTTAAATCTCAACCTGTACAAGTAGGGACTTTTGGGACGAAAGGCGGTATTTATGCAGGTAACCCCGGAGAAGTCCAAGATTTAAAACTTTACGGAATTACAGGGTTAGGTACAGATGCCGCAGGAAACATTTATATTAACAGTAATGGTTTTAATCGTTCGGGAACAGATTTAAGAAAGTTTTCACCATCAGGGAAACTGCTTTGGCAATTATTAGGATTAATATTTGTCGATAATGCTGATACCGATCCCCAAAGTGACGGTGTGGATGTATTTACCAAACAAGAACACTTTGTCATGGATTACAACCAGCCTCCAGGGAAAAAATGGACATTCAAAAATTACACTCTCAATCCGTTTAAATATCCTCAAGATCCAAGATTGCATACATCTCCAGATGCTAGCTTTGTCCGCCGTATTCAAGGTAAGCCTTTTTTGTACCTTTCAGATATGTATGCTAGCTTTCTGCAAATTTATCGGTTTGATGGCGGTAGTAAGAGCAAAATTGCAATTCCATCAGGAATGTTTGTGAATACTAATGCTGAAGGTAAACCATCAATGGCTGGTAAATGGCCACCATATCAACCAAAAAAAGGCGAGTGGATTTGGCGCGATCGCAACGGTAATGGTAAGTTCGATGAGGATGAATACGACAAGAACGAAGATTATCCTTATTTAGGCGGTTGGTGGGTTGATAAAAAAGGTGATGTCTGGAAAACCCTACGCACTCAAGATAAAATTGGTATCCGCCACTATCCCTTACAAGGACTAGATGCTCATGGTAACCCCATCTACAGCTATAGTTCCATGAAAAAGCAAAAGACTCCTAGCATGTTTACCGATTTGCGACGGATCGAGTATATGCCAGATACAGACACCATGTACTTGTCTGGCTTTACTGTAGATCATCCAGCCACAGGTGATGATACTGGCGTTGTCGGATCGGAAATCATTCGCTTTGATAATTGGAGTCAAGAAAATCCCACACCCCGTTGGCGGATTGTTGTTCCCCACGACATCACAGGTAAGCGTGAAGTTTCCACCGCAGCCATGAGTGTAGCCGGAGACTATGTATTTGCAGTCACATTTAAAACTGCAGAAGTACATGTTTATAACGCCGATACAGGAGTACAAGTACAACAATTCAAACCAGGCCCGGAAGTTGCAGGTGAAAGCGGTTGGATTGATATACCTTATGGTATCCGCGCTTTTCGTCGCCGCAATGGTGAGTATTTACTATTTGTGGAAGAGAATTGGAAAGGTAAAGTGATTATGTATCGATTACAAGGTTAATTCTCTCAACATTAGATACTGCAATTTTAGATCCCCGACTTCTTTAAGAAGTCGGGGATCTAATTGCCCCGATTTATAAAATGCATCTATAATTATTAGATTTAACTGAATTATAAATCCGTATCTAAGCATAAAAAAATTATGCAGTATGTTTAATATATTTGGATGAACATACTGATTAAATAAATTTATAATAAATAGAATACTGGCAATCAATAAAAGTTATAGAATGACTTAATTGTTAGTATGAAATTAATTATTTCTGCTTTGCTTAATATATATACTTGCTTTTTTATAAAAAAGCTTTATTTATGTTCAATATATAGTTGAGCATTAATTTATGATAACCATTTATTTTTATAATTGCATTTACTAAAACTTTATTATTAACTTGTTATTAATTAAAGATTTTTACACAAAACACAAATATATTTGATGACAATATTTGCCGATTAAATTATGATGTCATAACAGCAGTATCAATATTGAATAAAAAAGAATATATCGAAATTGCTGAAATTGGAGTCAGTATTAACTGCATATGGTAACTAAATATCTCAGTGGTTGGAGCCTTATTAAAGTGAGTAATTATGAATTTAAAAATGCATTTACAGCGAATCCAAAAATTCATTCCACATAGCTGGCTGGAGTATTTGCAATATTTACACTCTAGACTACTATTTTATTGGATTATCCAGAATGGAAGTCAACCTCTGAAATTCAGCCAAAAATCAGCAATGGTGTTTTCACCTCACCAAGATGATGAAACCTTTGGCTGTGGTGGTACGATCGCTTGGAAACGAGAGCATGGAATCCCTGTCATAGTCACTTTTATTACTAATGGACAGGGTAGTAATAATTCAGAGGATGAGCAAAATCAAATTGTCCAAATTCGCAAGCAAGAAGCTGTAAATGCCTTAGAAATTCTGGGAGTAAAACCATCGGAAATTTACTTTTTAGAAAAACCTGATGGAAAATTACCAGATTTAGACAATGAAGAAAGACAGCAAACAATTAAACAGATAACTGAACTTTTAAACCGTTATCAGCCAGGGGAAGTATACGTACCTCATCGTAAAGATTGTCATCGAGATCATGAAGCCACATATCAATTGGTAAAAGAGGCGATCGCCCAAGCAGAAATTACAGTAGAACTCCTACAATACCCCATTTGGTTATTCTGGAGAGCGCCGCTATTTATTCTGCTGAAATTGCAGGATCTAGCCGCCGCTTACTATGTTTCGATTGCCTCAGTTCAAGACAAAAAGAATCGCGCAATTGCTGCTTATTATTCGCAAATCTCTAGCCTACCGCCTGGTTTTATCCAGCGATTTTTAGGTTCTCATGAAATATTTTTTAAGTCTTAGAGACGCGATAACCCTTGTCTATACAATTGTTATTTGTCAGGCTTAAAGTTTATTTAGGGTTAGGATATAGAGAAATCTGAGATGAAGGGTTGTTGACTGTTAACAGTCAACAGTCAACAATCAACAGTCAACAATCAACAATCAAAACCGATATTTTTCACAATACAACCTACCCTCTACAAGTGGGTAGGATAATTGAATTAATCTCAGTCCAGAGGACTATATAGTTCTTAATATCTGAGCTACTTTGCGGTGCTGAATCATCAATTTTCTATAAAAATTTCTGTGGAGAAAATTTAAATGCGGATACTACATATTACCAATCATGTACAAAAAATTGGCAATGGAATTGTAAATGTAGCAGTAGATTTAGCTTGTTTGCAGGCACAAAATGGCCATTCTGTAGCTGTAGCATCAGCCGGGGGAGAATACGAAGCGTTATTTGCAGAAAATGGCGTAAAACATTTTCATCTCGATCAATCGAGAACACCATTAAATATGCTGAAAGCTGCTTGGCGTTATCGAGAAATTATTCAAGAATTTCAGCCAGATATTGTCCATGCACACATGATGACAGGGGTTGTGCTAGCCGGAGTTCTCAGAAATAGTGGTGACTATAGTTTAGTTTCTACCGTACATAATGAGTTTCAGCGCAGTGCTGTATTGATGGGATTAGCCGATCGCGTAATTGCTGTAAGTAATGCTGTTGCCGATTCAATGGTAAAACGTGGTATACCCCAGAATAAATTACGAGTAGTTGCCAACGGGACATTACATAGTCCTCGTCATTGCAATATTAAAGATTACGAACCAATGCCTTTATGTCGTCCAGCTATTACAACTGTAGCGGGAATGTACGCTCGTAAAGGCATTGTGGAGTTAATAGAAGCCTTTGTCAAAATTGCTCCCGACTTTCCCCAAGCACATTTATATTTAGTGGGGGATGGCCCCGATCGCGCTATGTTTGAGGAAATAGTGCAAAGTACAGCTTTTAGCACACGCATTCATTTTGAAGGCTTCCAACCAGATCCCCAACGCTATATGCTTGCTAGCGATATCTTTGTGCTTGCTTCCCACTGCGAATCCTTTGGATTAGTACTGACAGAGGCGAGAGAAGCAGGTTGTGCAATTGTGGCTAGCGATGTCGATGGAATTCCCGAAACTTTGGATCGGGGACAAGCTGGACTTTTAGTACCGCCAAAAGATAGTCAAACTTTAGCTAAGGCTTTAGGACATTTACTCAGCGATCCGCAACAATTACAAAAGTTGCAATCTCAAGCTAAACAAAATATAGAAAGGTTTAGTGTCAAGCGGGTGAATGAGGAAACCTTAAATATTTATGCGGAATTAATCAATAAATACAGTATGTTTAATGTTTTTAGAACTGAGGAATTTGCAGTTAGTAAATAAACTCATAGCAATTTGGTAAAAGAAGATAACAAATGGGCATGGCAATGCCATGCCCCTACCTGGTAATTAATTAGGCTTGATGGTTAAAAACAAAATACTATTAGGTTCAACCGCAAAAGCCTGTCCGCGAATAATTGTGGATGGCAAAGTTGAACTAGCTAAGGAACTGCTACCATTTTGGTTGACTTTGTACAGTTGGATTTTTTGCCCAGAGGCTCCAGGTAATGCCCAACTTTGGGGTGCAATCATCTTCAAACGTGTGGAAACATTCACACTGGATCTGTTGACTAACATCAAGGATAAGGACTTTTGACCGCCAGATTCGCCCAACACTGCTAAAGGTATCAAAGTAGAGCTGTTGGTACTTGTTGACTCTAGGACTTTACCGTAAAAGCCTTGATTTAAATACTCAAACACCCAGGATGCAGGGCGTCTGGGGAAAGAGGGAGCAGCGCCAAGTTTACCATACCAGCCATCAGCCTCATTCCAAGCAGTTGCTCCGGTTGCGCCTGCATAGAGAATAGAACGTGCTGCTAAGGCATCAAATATGGCACTTACATGGTTAGTCATGCGCTGATCTGGCGGAGACCAACTGATGTTGTACTCGTTATGGAAATATTCGATTGGTTTGGCAGTAAACTTTTTGACGCTTTTGTACATATAGTTTGTCGCAGCGCCTACACTTTGTTGAGCGGAGTTCCAGGGGCCGGAGGTGTTATCGGTCTTGGAACCCGTGGAATAGGTATGATACGAAATAAAGTCTAATTCGGGCAATGCTGTTGAGACAAAAGCCTCAATTCTCGCTGGGGTATAAGATTGGGCGAAGGCTGGCCCGCCGATTTTGATTGTGGGATCGACTTTGCGCATTTCTCGCGCCGCGATCGCAAATATCTTCCCTACCTCTGCCATGTTATTGCGGTAGTAGGGTTTAGAATCTAGCTCGTTGGTTACCTCCCAATATTTAATCTTTTTTTGCAGCTGGATATTTAAAATCCTCACTAATTCTGCACAAAACTGTCCGTATCGCTTGTATTCAGAGGGTTTCAGCGCCCCACTACTATCGGTTAAGTAAGCAGGAAAGTTGGCAAGGTTCATCATAATTGTTGGGCTGTACGGATAAGCTCCATTCATCGCCGCAGTTATCTTTTCTACATCCCAAGAAAAGTTGCCTGAGTTTGGATTCTTTACCCAGCCACGCTTATCTGTGCTGGAGTCTTTCATCTGGCCTGCGTAATGGTATCTGATTAAACCAGGACGCATGGCATTTACACCATTACGATAGTTGGTATTACCGCCTAAGTTAGCTATTCCTGGGATATTTCCCTGATAAGAGTTGAGTCCGAAGTGCAAAGGCGTTGACACTAAAGGCTGTGAGGTAATTGGATTAGTTAGCTGTTGACTCCAATTTACAGAGATACCAACCTCTTCACTGAAGGCGGGTTGGCTAACTATAATCAACAGAAAACTGCCGAGACACAAAGGTAGGAAACGACGAAAAAACGAAACATTCAGGAACATAAAAAACAAATCTCTAAAGAACAGTAGCAGTGGCGAGACAAAAGTTATATTTTGCTTGATATTTTGCGATCGCCAGCCTATTCAAGGGGGAAGGAGAAAACTCAGCCCCCCAGCTTTAGTTAGATGACCCTGAATTTATGGATAATGAAAAATCAAGTCTATTTGCCGTTAGACAAAGCTAGCTAGGAAGTTTCTAGTCGGAATTGCCAGAAAAAACTTACCTGCTTCTTTGGATACAGGTAATTAAAATCGAATAGCTTCAGTTGTTTAGGACATGCCTAAAATTGTTTGTATCAGGTAGCCTGCACAATATTAAGTTTTATTTTAGGTATAGCAGCCTGAAAACTTCATGGATTCTTTACATAAGTTTATCATCTTTTATACTTCCTTTATCAAGTACAAGTACTCATAAAGTAAAGATTAACACTGGATATTTTAGCTATAATCTTGACTCAGTAAGGGTTTCAGCCTGAGTTCGCTTATAACCAGTTACCAACAAGCACAAACGCCGCCCAAAAATAGGGATGCTGGTATAAAGGATCGGCCATGATTTTCAGTTGTGCTTGTCGTAATGCCTCAGCTTTAGTGAGGTTCGGGTTATTCAATTGCTGATAAAATTCTTTCATTAAGTTGGCGGTAGATTCGTCATTTACCGACCATAAGCTAGCGATGGTACTTTTAGCTCCAGAACGCAAAGCAAACCCAGCTAAACCTAAGGTAGCGCGATTATCACCAGATGCGGTTTGACAAGCACTGAGAACTAATAATTCGATTGGTTGCTGAAGTCCTAACCTTCGGGATTGGAATAAGCGATCGAAATCTAAAATAGAAATGCGATCGCTCCATGTCAGTAAAAAAGTATCGTTGGGATCGGAACTAAATTGACCGTGAGTCGCGAGGTGAACTATGGGGAATGGTTGAGTATCGAGGTACTTTTTCAAGCTATCGCGAGTAAATTCTTGATTTAGCAATACCTTGGTCTTAATTTTTGTCCTTACTTCCTGAATTTCTTCTGTCACAGCAGGTAAAGAACTAAATCCTTGGCGTGCTTCGGTTAATCCCGCAGCTAACACACCTAATTTTTGCCGTTTTAGTCCTTGGGGAAATAACTGTAATCCCGGACTCAGTGCCACATTATATTTTTCTACTACATATTGTTTGCCATCGTGTAGCGCTGGCATGGGAATGTTGCGCAATAAACCATCTAAGACAAAAACTAAGGTTGTCACTTTACTGTTGTTGAGTTTTTCCTCTGCGGGTGCTATCAACCATTTATAAACTCGTTGTGAGAGGCGAAAACTTTCTTCCCTGATATAACCACGGGACATATAAGAATAAAGGCGTTTGAGGTTAGCTTCTACTTGTGCTTTGGGAATTTTAGTGCTGTAGTGATGCAGAGGTTGATTGGGAAGAGAAAGGATAACTTCTATGCGATCGCTTAAAATAATCGGGTAAATCACAGCAGCTTGCACATCGATTTGATCGATAGCTACAGGATAGGTATCGACACAAGCATCTTTAAAATAATTATCTAATTCTGCTAATTGTAGAGCTTCGATTACCTGACGCGCTTGTTTGAGGTTTTTTTGATTGTCTCCTGGTTGTAATAACAAACTCACATAATCGCGATAGATTGGTTCAATACTTTCTTTAAAGTCAAACTGGACATCGGGATTAATCGCAATTAAATCGCTGCGCAGGGATTGTAAGTTATTAAAGGCGATTTCATAAGCTGCGATCGCACTTTCAATATCTCCTTGTTCTTTAGCAATTTTCCCTGATTGTGCCGTAGTCCGCGCCAGCAAATCAGATGCATTGATTGCTTGCGCTAATATTTGTGCTTGTGTAGTTAGTTTTATCGCCTCTTTTAACTGACCGTTTTGTTGGTAAAGTTTACCTAGTTGTTGCAGAGAATAAACCTCGGCTCTAGAATCTTTAATTTCCTGCGCTTGTTGGCTAGTTTTTGCTAATAATTTAGCAATTTTGGCAGAATCGTTCCGGGAATTTGTCTGCTTACTCTGTTTTTGCATGAGACTTTCTGCAAAGTTTATCTTGGCATAAATAGCCGGACGACTAGGAGAAAGTAAGGCGAGGTTAGTTTCAATTGCTGGAATTAGCGCTTCTGTAGCTTCCCATTGTTGCAATTTTACTAACAAGCTCAATTGATTTAATTGGGCTTCTAATTTAATTTGTGGTTCTGGAGATAAATTAATTGCTTCTTGGTATTTACTTAACGCAACATCATAGTTTTTTAAATCTTTAGCAACATTACCTAAACTGAAAATAACTGCACTTATATCAGTAGGAGAGTTCAATTTTTGACTAATTGCTAAACTTTTCTCTAGTACTGTTTGCGATTGCTGAAAGTCACCTGTAGTTTGTAGCGCTATCCCTAAACTTCTCAATCCTTGGGCTTTTAACAAGCTATCAGGTTGATTTTGCATTTCTACTACTAGTTTTTCTAACAAGGTTTTTGAACGGCGATATTGTCCTAATATTTGCAAACCTTGGGTTTGATTAATTTGACTGATGAGTTTACCGGTGTTATCTCCTGCTCGCTCGTAAATTACTGCGGCTTGCTTCCAAGTATCTATAGCAGTTTCTGTTTCACCTTGCAGTATTTGCAGAGAACCTTGGGTATTTAATGCTTGAGCTAACAGCAAACTAGTCTGCGTATCTGCGGCTTTAAATTGCTTAATTAAATTAATACTTTCGTTAATTTTTTTGTTACCTTGGGGGATATTGCCTAAATTTTCATAGACTAATGCTAGGTAATTTAGTGCTTGAATTTGCTTGACTATTTCTTGTTTATCCTGGTAATATTTTAAAGCTTCTTCCCAGGTTTTAGCTGCTGCTTGATATTGTCCATTTTGATAGTAATTCTTGCCCTCTGTCAATAGATCTGAATTACTAGATAGTTGTTGAATTAGCGGTGATGAATTGGGCAAGGTAGAAGAATTAGCAATAGCATAAATATTTTTATTGATGAATAATATAGTTAAGATTAAGCTAATTAAAAATATATATAATCTCCGCCGATTTTTCCTGTTTGAGGAAAATTTTGAAAATAAGATTTTGGCTAGTTTGAGAATTGTTTGATTATTCATTATATTTAATTTAAATAAATACACAAAGCGCTGAACTCAGGTTGCAGCCAAAATTTTTCATGTTGGGCAATTTTGAGCATATCGAGTCATTAATGGGGATGAGTTAAGCTGTTTGGCTGGTTTTGTAATTTTGATAGATTACTACAGTCAGGAAATTTATTAAAGCTTTCTTGAGGTAAAGATGCAACTAATTCTACTTCTCCTTGGGCGTTAATTCTCCAACTGTTAGCAGCAACAATGAATTGTCTAATTTGCGGCCAGGAATTAGTTGCTTGATTGCGGCTCTCTGTAGTGGTAAAATCTCGCATATCTGACAAAAAAGTTTGACCGCGAGCGGTTGTTGCTGGATCTGCGGGTAAACCACCTGTGCCGGTGATGATAAAGGAATTATTCTCAGTTGCGGTACAACTAGCAACTATGCGATCGCTCGGATCGGTGGGTTTATCTGCTAAGGCTACCAACCCCGAACTCGGATCGATTTCTGGATTGTTAATCGATACGGTTCCCGAAACACCGAAAATTGAACTGGCTGTAATATCACTTTGAGAGGTAGGCTGTGGTTGAAACCCAGTCCCAAATAAGCTAGTAGCTGTAATCTTGACATTACCACCACGACCGAAGAAAGCGTTAGCTGTAATATCGCTGTTTTCAGCAGGTACAGTGACGATAAAATTGGTATCGATGGTAATGTTACCGCCGTCACCACCTGCACCCGCATTTCCCGCAGTGGTGGAAATCTGGCTTTCACGACGTAACAATAATAAATCTGCTAACCTCAGGCTAATATTCCCGCCGTTAGTACTGGCTGTTTCTCCAGAAATTACTGCTTGATTGTCAAGAATTAATTTATTAGCGCGAATCTCAATATCGCCGCCAGTTCCTGTACCTTGGCTATTAACAGAAATGGCTGCACCATCTTTAATTTCCACAAGTTCGGGATCGATGAAAATGTTACCGCCATTACCAGTAGAACCCGGAGTAGTATTAGAAAATAGACCTGTATTGGCACCTGAGAGTAAAATTTTATCTTTAGCGATGACTGTGATATCGCCTGCTTTTCCAGCACTGGAGGTTAAGGCTTCTAACTGCGCGCCATTGGTAACAGATAAAGATGGTGTAATAATTTCCAGCTTTCCCGCTTCTCCCGTTGCTCTTTCTAATGTACCGACAAAAGCACCGCTAGGGTCAAAGAGTTCTCCAGGATCGCCATCAAAACTTACTGATTCACTAGCATTGATAGAAATATTACCTGCATTACCGACAGCATTAGTACTAGAACTAATAAAAGCGCCATTTTTCACTGTCAGTTGACCAGTTTTAATGGCAATATTGTTAGCATTACCTTGGGAACCGGGTAAGACTTCGCTGAGAATCGCGCTAGGAAGTACCTTTAGTTCGGACAAACCAGGGGGTAAATATAAAACTGCACCATCAACAATCACAGATTTAGCGGCTTCTATCTCGATTTTGCCTGCATTCCCAATTCCTTCAGTGCTAGCTTTAATTTGCGCGCCCTCTTGCAAAGATAGGGAGCCAGTTGTAATTTTAATAATACCGCCATTCCCTTGACCAGAAGAGGAAACAACGCTACTAAAACCGCTAAAAACCCCATCTAAAGTGCCGGTAAGAGCGATCGCATCTGCCACATTTACGGTAACATTACCTGCATTGCCTAAACCTGTGGTTTGGGAGAATACCTGACCCCCATTAGTAGCGACAAAGGTTTTGCTATTAATCTCCACATTGCCAGCATTTCCCCCAACTGTACTTCTAGTTACAGTGCCTATCGTGGAGTTATTTAAAGTAATTTTCTCAGCATTGACAATTACATTCCCACCATTTTCAGCACGAGTACGGGCGGATAAATTTGCTTGATTGGCTTCTAAGGATTGAGCCGTAACTATTATATTACCGCCAGTACCTGTAGCACTGCGACGCAAATTACTTTGCACCACGTTACTCAAAGAAATTAACGGGGCGTTGAGGGTGACATCGCCACCTTTACCAGCACCAAAAGCAGCCGTTTCAATAAAGGAACTTAACAGAGGTGCTGCTTCTTGAATAATTGCCGATTGACTTTTTAGGGTAATATTTCCGCCTACAGAACCGTAGGAAAAAATTTGCGTTCCCCCAGGCATAAAAATATCACTTTGCGCTAACAAAGTAATATTTCCCCCAGGGTTATTAAACACAGTATTCCCATCCTCGAATGCAGAAGCACCAAGGATGAGTGGTGTAATAATTTTTCCTTTGGAATCAATGACAATATCACCGCCACTACCATCTATAAATGTCTGGGCTAGGGATTGAATATTAATATCACCGGATAAATTAGGATTCGGCTGATATTGATTAGTTAAATATATTAATCCTCCCTGATTAGTAATTTGATTGATAGTAATATTGGCATTACTAGGATTACTATTTAGGCTGGGAATCGGAGAAAAAGCGGCAGTATCTCCGGTAATTCCTATAGAATTAAAGGCAGTTGTTCCGGCTCTAATATCAACAGTTGGTTTGAGACTACCATTAATGGATACTTGAGTGACACCATCGGCTAAGGTAACTGTTTCATTAATAAAATTCGTATTATCGGGGCTAGTAATATTTAAACTATCAATTGTGACGCTACCACCTGCAAAAATGTGGAGAGAAGCCCCTGTATAACTATTAAAACTAACATCGCCACTAGCGCGAATAATCGGATCGTCAGTACTGGCTAAATCTCCGCCATTACCATTGATTTGTTCGAGGCGAAAATTTCCACCAGTGAAAAATTGTGCATTTCCTCCAATCGCATTGGCTGAACGCAGCAGCAGATTATTACCAGCAAAAAAACCACTATGAGGATGATTTAAAGCGAAAATGTCTATTTTATTGGCTTGGGCGACTAATTTTTGTCCAGATGAGGCGATAAAAGGCTGATTGAGGCTATCTCTAATTTTTAAGGTATCGGTAGCTTGCAAGGTTAAATTATTCCCTGCTTGTAACTGTCCTTGCAAGTCGATATTTTTACCTACTAAAGTTAAATCTTGCCCTACAGATAAGTTACCAGAATTATTTATGGTACTTTCGGGTGCTAACCAACTATCTAACCCTAAAGGTTGGTTAATGGTGAGTAGGGAAGGTGCTTTTGGGTTTTGCGTACCGAATCTTTCCCCATTGGGAAACAACAAACTTTTACTGGTACTGGCGAAAAAAGAACCAGATATGTCTAAGCGTGCATCTTTACCAAAAACAATGCCGTTAGGATTAATTAAGTATAAATTAGCACTACCCAATACGCCCAGAGTTCCGAAAATATTTGAGGCTTGATTTCCCGTCACTCGTCCGAGAATATTCTCAATCCCTGATGGATTAGCAAAATAGACTCGTTGCTGAGTACCGACGTTGAAATCTTGAAAGCTGTGAAATAAATTATTACCCCGAATTGCACCACCATCAATGCGTTCTATATTACCGCTTGATTGTTGTACATTCGGGGTTATTACTGAGCTTTCTTTACCCAAACTATTGTCAGGGATAATCTGTGCCCATACTCCAGGGGTTAAACTTAGAGTACAGGCGATCGCTCCACCACTTACCAAAATCTTAATTAATTTGTAGTGCACCATCTTGAGTTAGCTGATTGCTTCACTAGGGACTCTGGTTAAAAAATAAAATCTTTGATATTAACCGCAGTTACTCCTGTGAAAGTGATAGTACCACCATTTAAAGAGGTTAGATCTAGCTGGAGATTGTAATTGTTGAGGGAGACGAGGCTATCTTTAAGATTAATTACGCGATCGCCATTAGTATCCAAAGCGCCTTTTACTAGCTTGAGTTGTCTGAGGTCGATTTTGTCTTGACCTTTACAAAAATCAGTAATAATGTCGTTACCAAATTTTACACCAAAGACAAAGTTATCAGCACCCAATCCCCCAGTTAAAGTGTCGTTACCTCTACCGCCAGTTAACAAATCGCAACCATTACCCCCATTAATTGAGTCATTGCCATCAAAACCTGATAATATATCATCACCGTTACCGCCGACAATGACATCATTAAAACGACTTCCAGTAATGGTATCTTTGCCGTTATTGCCCTGTAACTGAAAATTTTGAATTGGATTAGTAATATTAACTTGCGATAAATCAATATTAGCTGACTTATTGCCAGAGGCTAAAATTACTTGATTGACATTATTACCAATGGTAATAGTTTTAAGTGACCAATTTTTCTCAAAATTATAAGTGCTAAGTTGTTGCAATTGGCTTCTAACTACTTTATCTCCATTGGCATCGTTAATTGTCACATTTACGTCAGTGGGATGAGTAAAGTTAAATGAGTCTAAAGCAGCTTGCAAGTTACTAAAAGTCCCTACAGGATTACCCTTACTATCGGTGACGACAGCATTTGTATCTGTCACTGCAATATTCACAAAATTGGTAGCACCTGGACTAAGTTCACCAGCGTTAAATTCGATGGTTTCTGTCTGCGTACCGTTGTTGAGAGTAAACCTACCCTTATCAAAGCGATCGCGGCTATAAACTCCATCTTCAATAAACTTAAATAGGGCGTCTACTACCGCTTTTTCATCGTCAATATTCGATAAATCTCCATCAGATTTTAGCGTATCCCAAACTGCTAAATCGGCTAAATATTGCGGATCGTTAGATTTAATCCAACTTGCAAAAAAATTCGTGCTTCCAGTTGTCCCTGGTGGTAAAAACTCCGATTGATTATTGGTAGGATAAGCTTTAGGTGGTGGTTCTACATCAGGATCGGGATTCAAAATATACGATCCTGGAGTACTACTAGGATCGAGTAAATCTTCAATGGAATAAATAGTAAATTGCTGTCCGTTATTTAGCGTTCCAGCTATTTTAAAGCTAGAAACATCTAACCTGGCGCTAGCTGTAATGGAGCCAGGATTGAGATGACTGCCGTTAAAACCAACAATTTCCGCTTGATTGGTAATATTTAATAAGCCAAAATTAGCCTTTGGTTGATTGGCATCTTTTTGCACGTTGTAATGCAGAAAAAATGTACCATTAAAAGGTGTATTATAGTATTCTGGTAGTTTTGTATTAATATTGCCTGTAAACGGGTCAATCGTACCTATTTGACCGGAGAAATTAGCAGCTTTAACGTTTTCAGTACTAACTTTGGCATTAACTGTAATAGTTTTGGTTTCACCAGGGGCTATGTTGTTAAATAGTACCTCAACTGTTTGAGCATTCCCATCACCGCCACCAGCAGTATCAAGATTCACACCACCATCAAGACTGAGGCTTTGCAATGTTAACCCAATTGGCAAAACCTGAGTCATATCGTCTAAAATCTTCACATTGGTAGCATTAACCACACCATTATTAGTGACTTGAATTTGAAACGATACATCATCACCAGGAAGGGCTAAATATTGCTCTGTTTTACCATCATTATTACCATCTACTTCTTTGGTAACCTTAGTAAATTTTTTGCTTAAATCTAACTTAGCAACAGGCGCAGTTAAACTAGTGTAGTCATCTTCATAAGGATTGTGATTATTGACAACCGAATCTGGATCGCGTTGATTAGCTGCAATAATTTCTGCCACATTAGTGTAAGCATCGGCGCTAGTTGCATTGACAACTTTACCCGTCAATACTAGGGTTGCACTATATCCCGATTTAATATTACCAACATCCCAAATTCCGGTTTTGCTATCATAAGTACCCAGACTAGTAGTAGCATTAACAAAGCTAAAACCAGCAGGTAATAAATCTTGAATTTTTACCCCGGTTGCATTAGCAGGGCCACTATTATTTAATTTCAATGTAAAAGTGGCTTCACTGCCTAATACTAAGGGAGTATTAGAGATAGTTTGTTTTAGTGATAAATCAGCTAGTAAAGGTTCGCAGTAGTTCCTGCTGCTATTTTTGAAGGAAGTCTCGGCAACTTTAGTCGTTTTAGTAGTCATAGAATTATTACATCCGTGAGTAAATAAGAATGAGGAAAGTCAAGCATAAAAGCCTTCATTCTTGACTTTTTGAGCAACATTGTTGTGAAAGATTGGGGTTGAAAGCTTAAATTTACATAGCTTTAATTAGCCTGTACTAGCAAATCGAGGTCGATCCAGGGTGATAAGTTTGTCTAATACATGGTAAATATCCGCTTAGTTGGATGTTAATAACAAGCTTTTTTGAATAATTTTTGAATTTTCAAATGTTCCTTGACAAATTTCGTAAGATCTAAATTAAATCTTTGTCAGAAAAATATACATAGTCATTATTTTACTGATGGATAAAATTGAAAGTCTTGGGTACGTGTATGCATAGTAAATAAACAAAATATTCCTGTTTTAGTTATTAAAGCACAATGTTATGTGATTCTAAAAATCTAGATAATATCTTTAAAAAAGCTGTCTTTGAGGCGCTTATATAAATAAATTGTTAAGTAGTAGATTTTTTCTCAGCAAGTATGTATGCTAAATAATTTGTGGATAAAAATACCTCTAAGCCTGATGTGGCAAGGCACAAGTGAAAAATTAATTTATCCGAAATTATTAACCAATCGATGTTACTTTGAACAGAGAAAAATCAGCCGCTTATTTAAAACTTCATATTTACAAAAAAAGGCTGATTACCAATTGTATCTAAGCTTAACATTAGGTAAATTTTAATATAATTTAACCTGTGGAAAGATCAAAAATGAAGACTACATTTCTAATTAAATCACGATCGCATTCAGTGAAACAACTCTTAAACATAAATTCTTCTGCTTCAATTCGTTGATAATTGACAGTTAACTGTCAATTATCAACAATAGCAATTGACTATTTTTTTTAATTGTGGAAGTCTCTAATTTAAAGGAGATGCAGTAGTAGCACTTCTGAGTATTTGCGGTACACGAGATACAGCCGCGCGAACGACATTCACAAAGTTTTGGGCGTAGCGTTGGGTAGAGAAATCGAGGGCGCGTTGGCGTGCAGCTATTCCCATATTTTGGGCGAATTCTGGATTTTCTAGATAGCGGAGAACAGCGATCGCTAATGCATCGACATCATTGTAAGGTGTAAGTAGCCCATTAACGCTATCTGTAATGATTTCGGTAGGGCCGCCAGCATTACCAGCAATCACGGGTTTACCCAGCGCCATCGCTTCAATCACCACAATTCCAAATGGTTCTTTATCAGAAGCATGGACAACTATATCCATCGCCTGCATCCATTCGGGAATGTTGCGTTGTAAGCCTACCATCGAAACGCGATCGCTCAAATCTAAATCTGCAATCTGTGTTTTTAAGAAATCCTCATATTCCGGTTCTAAATCATGCTTACCGCCAACCACTACACAATGAGCATCAGGATATCTCTGCAATATTTGTGGCATAGCAGCGATTAAAGTATGCATTCCTTTCCATCGTTGCAATCGTCCAACAATGCCAATTAACGGCCCTTGTACTGGTAAACCTAACTTAATCCGCGCCTCTAGAGGTGAAGGGAGAATTGCAGGTTCAAATCTATCTAAAGCCACGCCGGGATAAACTAGTGGTGTCGGTCGATAAGGCCAAATTTTAGCTTGTTCTTGCTGCCCATCTTTAGAGAGAGTAATAATGGCACGGGCAGGTAATAATGTCGCCAATCGGACTAACCAAGATTTAGGATTAGGGACTTCCAATTGATACCATACAGCAGGTAAACCAGTAGCGATCGCGGCAAGTCCACCATATAGATGAGTAATCCACATCCAATTAGCGATCGCATCTGCACGTTCGCGCCTAGCTACCATCGCTATTTGCAAAACAGTACTAATAAAACAGTGGACTTGACGCAGACGACCGCTAACAATCACTCTAGTATCAATACCCAAAGCCCTTACCTGTTCTACCATCGGCCCTTCTTCTAAGAAAATAGCTAACCATTCAATCCCTGCTTGTCGCCCTTGTTGCATCAAATCCAAAAACATCATCTCACCGCCACCTCTTTGTTCAGCTAGCGGCATAATAGCAATAACTTTCATAATTTTGTCCTTAATTTAATTAGTGCAAATACTACGTGGGTATCTGAATTAACCACCCATAAAAACTGCCGAGAAAATAGAGGCTAGAAATATAAGTAGGGTGGGCACTGCCCACCAGATCTAGATAGGATTTAGGCAAATTTTAGTAAAAATGTCACTATGATTGTACTAAGTAAGTCAGTCCTGAATAAGAACTGAAAATAATATATTACTTGCGTAATTCCTCTCAAGATTTTGGTAGGCAGTGCCCACCCTACATATATATTTTTTATCCTAACCTGATTAGAAATTAAATGGTATTTATACAGTTACAAAATAATATTGACTGTTGATCGTTGACTGTTGACTATTGACTGCGATGCACTGAAGCTCTGTCGAAGTGTTGACGGTTGACTGTTGACTGTTTAATTATTAACAACTACCCAATGCCCTATGCCCCATGCCCAATAATTACTTAATACCTTGCTGTTGATAATATTTATGTGCTGCCATAGCCATTGCAAAAAATCCCCAAAGAATCATGCCGGCAACACTCAGCATTCCACTACCAATAACTAATTGAAAACAAGAACTGATACCAATTGCGCGGGCGGCACTTACAAAACTATCAAACTTACCTTCAGTATACTTGCTAACATTAACAATCAATAAAAATAAACCGCCTACATAAGGTATAGCACCACACCAGCCCAAGGTGAAGAAAATATCTAAAATGCCGCTATCAATCACAAATACTTCAATTTGTCCGGTTTTTTCATTGACTTTCCAAATATTGCCTAAACCATTCCCTAGAACGTTAGAAAGGGCAATACTGAGGTTTCTATCATAGCTTCCCGATCTATCTTTAAAGCTAGTGTCGTTTTCTAAGTTAGAAAAACTCTCAAACCGACTAGCCACAACTTCAGAAATTGGTTCGATAGTTGTTAATGGTACTACACATATTGCCATCACCAAAATAATCGTTACTAGCCGCATTTGAATTTTGGCTTTTACCGAACCTAAAATAATAATTACTCCTACTAACCAACCACCCCAATTAGTGCGGGCTTGAGCTAAAAGAAATGATAAATAACCAAAAACAGAGGCAGGAAAAATTAAAAATCCAGTTCTCGTAAATAATAACAATAAACCAGTTTGCATCACACAACCAAAAGGCCCAACAGAGTGCAGGGTACTCCACACACGCATTCCAAAAGGTACCGGATCGCCAGAACTACTAAACATTTTTGACTCTATAAGCCAGTATCTATCCCACTCTGGCGCTACAACAAATTGATATACACCATAAGCCCCTAAAATTAACACGCACCACAGAAATACCCGTTGAATATGCTGGCGATAACTAGGATAATCTTGCCAATTAGTAAATAAATGAAAAGCAAAAATAATCGGACTTAGCCAATCTAAAAGACCCCGTGCTACAGGTACAGGTGCGTTATAAATTAGACCTACAAGAAAACCATAAAACACCCCAATAAAACCTAATAAAAAAGGTAAACCACCTTGGCGGATGCTACTAGGAAGATAGCGCAAGAAAGTTCCTATACAGACAAAAACTACTAAATAGGGTGTGATTAATATCTGACGAGTAGGGTCCCAACCTACTCGATAATCGATTAAACGTGCAACTAGCGGTGTGAGAAACCAAACCCACCAAGTAAAGCCGATATAGAGAATAGGATGACGAAAATAGAGAAACAAACCGACTAGTAAAGCTGTTGCGGGAAACACCAGACGCAACATCGCTGCTGCACCAGCAAAATAACAAACTACTGTGAGAAATACAAAACCCAAGATTACCGTCCAAGCTTGTGGTGCGCGTTCTTGGGGAGAGAAATTCTCTTTTAAGACACTATTGAATAGTAATTGCTGAGAGGACATTCAATTTTAGATTTTAGATTTTGGATTTTGGATTATAGAATTTATTTCGCTTTGCGTGTCATTAGTCATTTGTCATTAGTCATTTGTCATTGGTAAGGGTTTTAAGGCTATTTATGTTTCCTAATATAATTGTGTACAATTACATGCTGGCTTGGATTAGGTAACTTGTAAATAATTACAAGTTATCATAATTACGAATTACGAATTACGAATTACGAATTGTCTATGTGTTTGCCATCCTTGCCAACGTCCTTGTAAAGATGCCCACCATTTTTTACCAGCTAATTGACCTTGGCTGGGTAAAAGTCGCAGCCATTGAACTAAGCCTAAACTATCTCTTGTACCGATGAAAATTGCCCAGATTAAAAATACTAAACGCCGCAATGGCGGTAAATTTTCTAATAATATTAATGTCTCGTTATGAACCAAATTAATAAAGGCAATTTCGTTAAAATTGTGGCGTTGGTCTTCATCAAAACGTTGTGCAGGATAGTGATCTACTGCCACTTGTGGATCGTAAATTAACTTCCAACCTGCGCGTTTTAAGGCGAGGGTAAATGCCATTTCAAAATGTACTTGTGCTCCTGTACCGCGCATTCTTTCGTCAAATTGCAAATTAGCGTTGGCGTAGCCCGTCGTAGACATCGCTTTTTGCCGAAAACTCATGTTCACACCCTTGAGAACATCTACTTCACGCGGTTCCCCCACTCCTAGATGATGGTTACCAATGACTCTACCAAACCATTGCAATTTACCGACGATTTGCCGCGATTCATTGATTAGCTGGTTTCCTTGATGAATCCAATCACGCCCACCCACACCAGCAATGCGGCTATCTGCAAGAAAATGGGCGTTGATTTTCTCTAACCAATCTGGGCGAGGTGCAGCATCATCATCTGTAATTGAAACAATATCACCTTCTACTACAGCTAATCCGGCGTTGAGGGCGGCTACGACTCCGGGAACGCTAACTGTGACGGTTTGCAGTGGTAGGTTATGTGCTGATTGGGCGAGGAATTCCCAAGTTTGGCTATCTGTATCGCGGACAACAACGATTACTTGATCTACAGGTTTAGTTTGCGCCTGTAGGGCTAACAGACAACGAGACAGATCCAGAGGACGGCGATAAGTGGGGATGAGAACTGTGTTCTTCATTCTGGATTAACTCCTCAAATAGATCCACATAGGTTTGTGCCATCTTATTCCAGCTATATTGTTCGGCGACGGAACGGGCGGCTTGAGCCATTTGCTGCATTAAAGGGCGATCGCGGACTAAAGCCAACAAAGCGGCAACTAAAGCCTCAATATCATCGGAATCGGGCAAAATTACCCCGCATTCTGGCGTTACCAATTCTGCACCACCAGTAGCAGAGGCGGTAATCACAGGTAAACCAGAAGCGAGGGCTTCTAATAATACGAGGGTGCAAGCTTCATAACGGGAAGGAAATACAAATAAATCTACAGCCCGCATAATTGCTGCAATATCACGGCGATAGCCTAAAAAATGTACTCGTTCGCTAATACCTAAAGCTGCGGCTAGTTGGGGAAAGGGGCTACCGTCGGTGCTACCTACAACTGCTAGATGTAAATCAGGGACTTTAGCTAAGGCGTAGAGTACGGTGTCTAAATTCTTTCTAGTGGTGCGGATATCGCCAGCAAAGAGGGCGAGGGGGACATTGGCTGGTAAACCCCATGTTTGGCGGTTGCTGATACCGGGGGTAAATTCTTCTAAGTCTACGCCGTTGACAATTACCTGAATACGCGATCGCGGAACGCCAATATTCACTAATTCCTGGGCGACTTTCTCTGAGACAGCAACGACTACTTGCGCCTTTTGAAATGCTTGCTTTTCCCAATGGGCATTTAAAGCCGTGTACAGCCATTGGTACAAACCATAAGCATCGCGACGGGTGCGGGAAATATGCACAGGCGATCGCAACCAAGAACTATGGACAAAATGTACAGCATTCACATCGGCGGCTGTGTTGGTAATTGCGCCATTGACTTTGACTAAATCAATCTCAGCGCGATTTTTTTCTAACCAATCGGCACTCTTTTTGGCAAATACGAAATTACGTAAAAATTCTGTAGGGAATTTCTCAACGGGAATTTCTATCCATTTTACTAGGCTATTTTCTGCTAACTCTGGTGCGACTTCGCTAGCTAATAATGTCAGGTGATGTCCACGACGAATTACTTCCTTAGCAACCTCATAATTAACTCGTCCTTGACCATCACCTTTTTTAAATTTGTGGGTAACAATGCAAAGTTTCACACACCACTTCCTTAATCAATTAGTTAATGATAATACTTCTAATCAATATCAAAGTTAAAGACAGTTGTACCCACAGATAAACACCAATAGATACACATAATTTATTAAAAAATTTTTGCGTTTTCTTCCGTCTTTTTCTCATTTCTCTGAATTTTGTAATTAGAAATATAGCACTTTTGTTCTTTTTCTTGATGTATCAAATAAAATTCCTTTATACATACTGAGAGTGAGTATTGCACACTATAGGGTTTTTTTGTGGGCTACTTGATTAGATAAGACTCAAGTCGTGACTGTGGTTACCCAATAAACGTCAGCGCTAAAGCAGCTAGAGTGCGTAAATTGAATTTTTGCTGACTCAACGCTTGCCAAATATAAGGACGGGCTGCATCTTTTTGTTGATTGCGAATTAAGCCAATCCCTAAAGTGGTATTAGCTTCTAACCATTTATGATGAAAGTATGGCTTAAATTCTTGCAGTTTGGGGTCTGACATCAAGGTTTGATAACAAAATAATTCGCTTTTAGCTTTGCGAATTTTTGCTGCTGTGTCTCGATTCCCACTCAGCATAGTATCAGTTTGCTCGTGGGCACGATAGCGCGTCAATCTTTGGGGATCATAGTAAGCGCTATAGCCAGATATACAGCAAAGATAGGTTAAATATAAATCCCACATCCCACCAACTTCTGCGGGAATTTTATCCCAATCGATAAGACTAGCGCGAATTACACAAGCAGCAGCAGTAGGTATACTTTTATCGATTAAACCAATTTTTGTAAAAGATTTATAAATTCCTGGGGCTAATTTATGCCGTTTAAAACCCCTTGTATTCTCTTCTGTACCTGGGTAATTAATATTACCTTGAGCATCGATAATATATTGATCGCAAAAAGCAAGAATAATGTCGGGGTTGGCTTCTAATGGCGGTACTAGCTTGGCTAAAAAGTCTTCATTCCACATATCATCATCGTGGAGGCTAGCAACGTATTTACCACGCGCCATTTTAAAGCCATGCATTTGATTAGCAATCATGCCAATATTTTCTGGCTGTCGCCAAAAGCGGATACGTGGATCGGCAAAAGATTCAACTATCGGTAAGGGATTTTCGGCACTACAATTATCAGAAATAATAATTTCAATATTTTGATAAGTTTGTTTAACAGCGCTAGCGATCGCGTGTTTGAGATACTCTGGTCGATTATAGGTAGGAATAATCACGCTAACCAGTGGTTGAGGCGATTCAATGATGGTAGACATAAGGCTAATAATTATTTAATTTCAACCATTTCTCGACTAATTAATCTAGAAGTTGGCTTTTTGGCAAGAGTTTCTAAGAAACGTAATGCTGTAGGTACTGGGCTATAATTTTCTATTGCCCAAGTTCTACCGGCTTGAGAAATTTCTGCTAAAATTTCTGGCTCTTTAGCGATTTTATCGATAGTTGCTTGGACGTTATCTAAGTCAATACCAATATAATGTTGCCAATTTTTTGGCATTACAGGTAGAGCAATCCCATATTTTTCAAAATCTACATGGAAGGTAACACAACCGGCAGCTAATGATTCCCAAAATCGCCAACTGTCCCACTGGACAATTGTATTTGATTTTAATTGCAAACGGCTCAAAATTCGCTTACCAATCCGATTAAGTGCATTACCTGGATTGGGAGGAAAATTAGGGACAAAAAAGCCACCAAAGCAAGCACAGGCTGCGGAATTTTTTAGGCGTTGGTAGTAATTTGGGTAGTGGCGTCCACCTGTTTGTAACCATTGTAAATGATGATAATTATCTGCGGGTAGATTTTCAGGACTATCAATATAGTTATCTATTTTGAGAATATCTTGAATGCTGGGAATGAATTCTCGACAACTAATATTTCTCACGGGATGACCAGATTTCCAGTGACGAAAATTGATGAGTATTTGTTCTTCTTTAGCGCTAAAATCTGGGACATCATACAATTCACACAGAATACGATTACTCAAACCAAAACACCAAGGATAGAAATTTTTCCCGTAATTTAATTTACCATTTTGGTGCAGCCGAAATATATAATCGAACTGTTTAAACTCTGGCTTGTTCACATAAGTTTTATCGCTATCTTCCCCATCAAAATAAACAGTAGTATATTTTCGCTGGGGATGAAATAAATTTTTTGGTAAAGGATCGTCTATTGTATACCAATTATTTTGTAGGATGACAATAGAACAATCATCTGGTGTCACTTTAGGATCGTGACGAAATAAATATCTATCTGGCTCTAATGATTCTTGCCAGTAGTTGACATTTGAGAAAAAGGGTATTCCTAGTTCGCGTAAACCTTCAGCTAAACAAATAATAAAGTGTTGGAATTTCTGTCCTTCTACAACTCCCGATCGCGGATCGCAGTAAAAATATATTTTGCCTGCAAATTTGACTAAATCTTCGCGTTTCATATTTAAGGTTTTGGCTACATTTATCTACTTGAAATGCTGTGATACCAATTTGAAAAAAGAATGCGACAGATGGATTGACACAACTGTTACATAGAGACTAATTCTCAATCCAAAATCTAAAATCTAAAATCCAAAATGGTGTGAGTTATTTCTTCCCTGTGTACCTCTGCTGACACAGGGATAGAATATTTTTGAGATTGGCAGTTTCTGAGCTATCCTGCTAATCTGCTTGTTCTATTTGGTACTGTGTCTGGTGATATCTCCACAATTTTCCTTGACGCGCTAGCAATTCCTGATATTTACCTTGTTCTACGATTCGCCCTTTTTCAATGACTACTACCTTATCTGCTTTAGCAATTGTAGAAAGACGGTGAGCAATCACAATTACTGTTCGTCCTACTGCAAAATTCTCTAAAAAGTTTTGAATTGACTGCTGTGTGATTGCATCTAAAGCACTGGTGGCTTCATCTAATATGAGAATTTCTGGTTTGCGTACTAAAGCACGAGCGATCGCAATTCGTTGTTGTTGTCCGCCAGATAGCTGAATTCCATCAGCACCTAAAATTGTATTAAAGCCCCCAGGTAATTTTTCGATAAATTCTAGTGCATTTGCTTGACGGGCGGCTTCGTAAATTTCGGCTTCAGTGGCTTCAGGAGTACCGTAAGCAATATTATTGCGAATTGAAGTGTTGAAGATAAATGTTTTCTGACTGACTACAGCCATTTTACGCCGGATCGAGTCAATTTCAAACTGTCGTAAATCAACCCCATCTACAAGAATTTGTCCTTCTACTGGATCTTGAAATCTCGGAATTAAATCAGCAAGCGTACTTTTACCGCCACCAGTTTCACCTACTAGCGCGATCGTTTTTCCCCGCTCAATACTTAAGGTGATATTATGTAATACCAAACTACCGGGAGCGTAACCAAAATCTACAGAGACAATATCAATTCCTTGTTGTAAACCAGTAAACTTAAATTTGCCGTTGTAGAAGTAATCTTTATCTTTAGTTTCTAACAAATGCTTGATATTTTCTACTGCTCCTGCTTGAGTATTTAAAAAGGCGATCACCCCATTTAAATCTTGAATCATCGGCACCAACCGGAACAGGACAAAGAAGAATGTTAATAATGAAGCTATCTTCATCAAGCCAGTTGTTAGCGCCACAATAATCATCGCTACGAGAATTACTGTAGAAATCCCCTCAGCAATTGGTCTAACTATCAAAGACAACCAATAAACATGTTTCCAAGCATTAACTACGTTGTGACTCGCTTGATAATATCGCTGGCGTTCAAAATTCATGGTAGAGAATGCATGAATGGTGCGGATACCATCAATAAATTCTAGCGATCTAGAAGTAAATTTATCGTTGGCTTTAGTAACAGCAAAACTGCGCTCGCGAATATGTTTATTGAGATTTGTTAGCCCAACAGCTACCAAACTAAACAGTAAAATTGAAATAATCGAAAGCTGCCAAGAAAGTACAAATAAAGATAAAGAATAGACACAGATCGTGAGAGTTCTGGTAATGACAAAAGCCATGCCTCCAAAAATCTGCCTAATTCTTTCCATCTCACTAGTGAGACTATTAATTATTTCCCCAGAGTTCTTCTTAGCAAAATAATTTAATTTTTGAGCTTGTAATTGTTCAAATATTTGCCTACGCAGATTATCTACTAAGCTAATTTCACTAAACTGAATACAAATTTGCGCAAAATAATTAAACGTAGCACGTATACAAGTTATAATTACAATTAACGCCGATACTCGGAATAATCTCTCATTAGCCGAACGCTGAATTCCTAAAATAGCGATATCAAACCAATCAACGCCAGTTTTTACTGGTTCCGCATCAGGTGTAGTTAAGCTTTGGAGAAATGCTAATAAAAATCCGAGTCCAAATCCCTCAAAAGTGACAGCAAAAAGCGATAATACGATTGCTAAAATTGCCACGCGAGGAAAGTTTTTAAACTCTCGTAATATTAAATAGTTATTTTGCCAAAAACTACTAGCCTGTAGAAATCTTCGAGTATTGCGAGTGATCTGAAAATACATAAAATCGGTTACGAGAGTCTAGCGAGAAAACAATTTCCAATCAAATTACACAGTAGAAGTGTTTTAAATTGGATGGCGATAGATGAAGCGTCCAATAGCAGAGCCACAAAGAAGGGCAAATTTTTGTTGTAAAAATTTGGCTGAAGAATACATTTGAATTGGTGTTTGACTGTGCTGCCAAAATAACTTATCTGTAATGGTAGGACGAGAACCTTCAAGAGCGCTCATAATGAGTTTCTTCCGCCAAGGTTTCACGTTTGGCACTGTGGCATGAGACATAATTGTGCCACCAGGAACAAAATCCATCCCATCAGGCCCCACAGTACTCAGGGGATGATTAGATCCCATCAGCGCTAAGTTCAGGTAAGTCTGATCGCCAAACAGATAGGGAACTTGATGAAAAGTTTTATCTGCATACAAATCTTGTAAATCTGCGCATCCTGCTTTTTCACCAAGTTCTATGAGTTGCTGCCAAAGTAAAAGGATAGATTTACAGCTTTTGTTGACACCAATAAAGCCACTATTAAAGTAGTAATCTAATTGGCGATCGCAAACCAAGCCATGACTTTCTGCAAATTCCTTCCAAGCCAAGCGTCGAGGATGATTCGCCGGCACATGATACCAGGAATCCCCACATAGCGCGATTCCCCGACTTACCCATTTCTCGTAAAAATCCCAATTACATTTATTAACAATATCCGGGTCAAAATAAAACAGCGCCTCTACATCTGGGCAGTAAATATCCCACAATAGGGACATAAAATCAGGCTTGTAAAAACCTAAATGCTTGCGGGTATTGAGTTTCACAAACCGAATTACACAATCTTCCGCGATCGCCAACTCTTGATAACCCTTACCCTCTTTGACAGACTTAGCCCAAGTCGGTAAATCTCCGCGATATCCTGCCCAAAAGACACCACGAAAACCGTGATGATATAGAGAATTCGCCAAAACCCCCACACCATAGTGGTAGTCTTTTTCAAAAACAGTACAAATAGCTGTATGCATATTATGCTCATTAAATCAAGTAATTTTTTGTTTACGCCTTCGCGTCTATGCGCGAAACAAAAGCAAGAGACTTCCAAAAGTAGGGTAAGCAAAACGAAGTATAGCTGTAGTCACAGATGTTAGGACATCTTGAAAGCGTAAATGCTAGGAATAGCAACAGTTTTACCTCCTGCCTTCTGCCTTCTGCCTTCTGCCTCCTGCCTTCTTATCTAAGATTCCGCCGGCTTAAACTCAGGCTTCAGCTGCCATGAATCGATTGTTTCGGGTACTGACAGGGCATTCTCTGAACTTAAATGCACTACCTCTGCCAAAGTCCAACAATGCGATCGCCATAAAACGCGATCGCCTTGCAATATATTAAATAACTGCGGCAATTTGTGCAGATTATATTGACGCATCCAACGTCCCAGGCGCGTGAGGTTTTGCTGCTCAGTGGTACGAAAATTGATAGCGCGAAACAGTTTACCACTTTCTGCTACCTGCCAGTCAGAGGAGAAAATCGATCCTGGTGAATCAACCTGCATCAGTAAAATCAATGCTAACATCGCCGGAATCGCTAACACAAGCAATAATAAAGCCACAATCCAATCTAGAAGGCGCTGCAACTGCTTTTTCCCAGATTTAGCTTTACCTAGTTTCAGCCGTTGATTACCAGAGGGGAAACGTAAATACATTGGCTTATTAGCTTGTTCGCAAGCTTCTGCCCATAACGACAACCAAGCTTCACCCAGTCGAGAATCTATACTTACCAATTTCACTGGCGAATGTTTTAAACAATCTACTAACAACTGTTGGTTATATAAAGAAGGTAAATATGGCTGTTTAACATCTTTAGGAGACTTAACCCACAGCTGACCTCTTCGCCACAATAGGGTGCAATATGGAGAGAGAAGTTCTTGGTGTTGCTCAGTTTGGGTGTAGGAATTTTGCAGAGTGGGAATTATTGAAGTAGTCATAGTCACCAGAGGTGTAGAGTAATTCATGACCCGTTAGAGAAATTTTGGGGTATAAAACCCCGTCCTCGATGGAAGACTTAGAGGTGGTTGTGAACTTGATAATTCAACCCTCGTAGTGAGAACTTCAATCCTCAAAAATAGGACTAAAATCCTGACTACGACGAAATGCTTTATTTTTCTACAGCTTGTTGTAAAGCCAATCGTTGTGGCTTGTTATAGGGTACGTATGTGCTTTGAGAACTAGAAGCACCATTAGCAACTACCCCAATTAAATTTAACTTGCTCAACATTGCTGTAGCTTGAGCCATTTGAGAGCGAGTTACTCTACCAATACTGGCTACCATCACCACATTGCGACAAGATGAGGCAGTGAGCATTGCATCCACTAAACCCAGCACCGGTGAACCATCTACCAGTACCAAATCGTAATTCTCTTCAAATGTCGCCATTAATTGTGTCATTCGCGGAGAACTCAAGAGATTGGCTGCATCCGCAGGTATAGGCCCGGCAGTTAAAATATCAATGTAAGAAGAACCTGAGTATTGAATACTCATTTGATTGGGAACAGCCGCCTCACTCGTCAGGAGAGTGGAAAGTCCTTGATCGTTGGGAAGATTTAGCTGATGATGCAGACTCGGCTCCCGTAAGTTGGCATCAATTAACAGTACCTTTTTGTGTAACCTTGCAGCACTCATCGCCAAACCCAAAGCCAAAGCTGATTTACCCTCATCTGGTAAAGCCGAGGTAATCATCAAAGATTTTAAATTGGTAACAGTATTGAGCAGTTCAATATTCTTATAAATCAAATCGAGAGATTCCCAACTCGGAGGAGATTGCAAAACTTGAACTGTCCAAGGTGCGAGAACTTCTGGCTTTCCAAAAGGTAACTTAATCAATGAATCTCGCGGTTGTGTAGGTGGTAACTTAGGCGTAATTCCTAACACGGGGAGTGCAACCTGCTTCTCTAATTCCGCAGTTGTATGAACCGCATCATCAGAGGCTTCTCTAACAAAAGCTGCAATTCCTCCCAACATCAAGCCAACTACCGCACCCAACATCAAGTTCTGCTGGAGATTGGGGCCCATTAGCATCCCTCTTTGGGGTTCTTCCACAACTTCCCAATTAAATCCGCCTTTAGAAAGTTCTTGTCGTAACTGTTGTTCTGCGCGTAACAGTTGTTCCAAACGTTCGCGGCTAAATTGTAACTGCGGTAGTATGCGATTGTAATAAGCCAACAACGGCGGAAAACGCTTGATTTGTAGGCGCAAATCGTTCTCTTTCTGCGCCAAAGTTTGATCGCGTGCCGCTAATGAAACTATCGTAGTCTGAGTTTCTACTAACTGACCCGCAAGATTCAAGTCAATTTGTCCAAGTTGTCCTTGTTCTAAAAGATCTTCTCCTGCAACCGCATCAGATGGGATTCCGCCTAAAGTTCTGCTGACTTCTTGTTGTAATAATTGCTTCTGTCCCTCTAGTTGTTCTTTTAACTTTTGGACACTAGGAGTCTCATCTGTGAAGCGCAAACGTTCTTGTGATAAAGCCAGTTCGGTTTTTTGAATTTCGTTAAGTAAACCTTGATAGCGAGTAGATTGACTCAGACGAGAAGAAACCAGCGCATTTTGTGGAGAACGGTTAAGTTGTGCTTGCAAAGATTCTTGACGGGCTATAGCTTCTTGATAGAGAGAACGGGTAGTGCGTCTTTCTTCTTGGATTTTATTTAAATTATCTTCTAATGCTTTGGCTTGTGTTTCTGGATCGATTAAATTTTGAGTGCGGCGGAACCTTTGCAAATTGGTTTCCGAAGCATTTACTTCATCACTAGCTTTTTTTAACTGATCGCGAATAACTTGCAGACCTTTTTGTAAGCGTGTATCTTGCTGCTGCTTGTTATATTCCACATACACTTGGCGAATCGCCGCCAAAACTTTTTGGGTTTTAATTGGGTCGTTAGAAGTATATTCAACTTGGAAAATTTTGGTTAAGACATTATCTTCTTTGGTTTTGATTTGATTTAAGACCAAAGAACCTTTAATTTCCCCTACCGTCATATCCGGGTAATCTTTTTGCAGCATATCAACTGCTTTTTGAATTAATCCCGAACTCTGCATTAAGTTAATCTGAGTTGCTGTATCTATCTCAATATTAGTATCAGTGAATTGGTTTTCTATTGCGGCTTTGTCTGGCTTAACTTGATAGTTAGGTTCGACTAATAACTGCATGGAACTTTTATAAGTCGGCTTAGTTTTAGTGGTAATAAAACCTGCCAAAGTAATGGAAGTTAAAAATACCAGTAAAAACCAAGGAAATCGGCGGACAAGTACCGCAAACATTTTTCCATAACCAACTTCATTATCAGCAGTTGGATTAGAAATTGAATTAGGACTGGAATTGAGGCTGGGATTGAGACTCGCTTGAACCACGTTTATTATCCTTATGTTTGAGACGCTATGGGAACATCTGATAATTCGTAATTAAATGAGTTGATACAATAAAACTACTAGAATACTCAGTTAAAAGTTCTCATTGGTAAGGGTTTCCAGATATATATTTATGTTTCGTAATAAGTGAGATTGACTAACTGCCTTACGTTACGATGGAAATTTATACCACAAACCCAACTGAGAAATCTGTAGATATCTGGTGTTGCACTATTGTTTAATTACGAACTTGTACTGAGCAAAGTCGGAGTATTACTAATTACTAATCATTTGTTGATGCACTCTCCAAGCTTGGTCAATAATTTGTTCGACTTTACTGAAAAATGCGGGTTCGGAAAAGTTTTTCAAGGCATGATCGCGGATATTTTGGTAATTCCAATTGATTTCACCAGCTTCTAGTAATGCAGCTTGTAAAGATTCGGGTGTTTGTCTTTGAAAGAACACCCCAGTTTTTCTGGGTACTTGAGTATCTAATACCCCACCTGCGCCATAAGCAATAACTGGAGTACCGCTAGCGTTAGCCTCGACGGGGACTAAGCCATAATCCTCTAAAGCTGCGACAATCACAGATTTAGCCTTAGAAAACAAGTCTTGACGTTGGCGATCGCTCACATGTCCTAAGAACTCAATATTATCTAATGCTTTGGATTTTAAGCGTTCTTCTTCTGGGCCATCTCCGGAAATTAATAATCGCCATCCTAACCAATTAAAGGCTTCAATTATTATATCTAAACGCTTATAACCGATCATCCTCGCTGATGCCAAATAATATTCTTCTTTGGTTTCCGAAAAAGTAAATTTACTCGTATCAATAGGGTAATTAACTACTATAGCTTGCTTTTGGTAGATATCTTGAATCCGACGCGCCACTATGGTGGAATTGGCAATATATAAGTCTGGTTCTTGGGAATATTGTAAATCTACTTTCCGCATGAATTGGAATATCTTTTCAATGAGCGGTGTAAAAAATCGATAGTCTTTATATTCGCGTAAATAAGTTTCTGTATCCCATAAAAATCGGGTAACATTATGACAAAAGCAAATATGTAGCGCTTGCGGATTTTTTCTAACTGCTTTGGCAAAGCTAGTACTACTACTAATAATTAAATCATAGTCTTGCAAATTGAGCGCTCGAAAAGCCGGAAAATATAAGGGAGCAATCAGGCGAAAATAATTAACTGCACCGGGAATATTTTGTAAAAAAGTAGTATTAACGATGCGTTCGCTCAAATCTATGGTTTTTTGATGGTCGTATAACGAAGTATAAATATCGGCTGTGGGGTAGCGTTTACAAAGTAACTCAAATACCCGTTCTGCTCCACCGCGCTGGGTTAAGTAATCATGGACTAGAGCTATTTTCATACTTTTAATTTCCGCTAAAGTTTATTTGAATACTTCCCAGCAGGTAAAACAAATTAACACTTAGAAAATATAAGGACTAAAGTACTGACTACATAATGAAAACTGTAGTCAGCACTGAAATGCTTGCAATTAAGGATAAAGTCCTGATGAACTTAATTTAACCAACTGTAGCGAGCATTTTTTCTGTGGCGAAATAAGCGTTTTGTTCGGCTCGGAGTTGGTCGCAAAGTCTACCTGCTGGTAATTCAACATCATCGTAGGTGAGGACTCGATCCTTGGGAATATCGCGTTTGAGACGACATCCTTCAGCTAATCCCATTGGTAAGAGATTTTGCTGTTGGGCGATCGCAGAATTTTCGCATTGTCCGTAGGTCATGTAGTAGCCGATACCATCTAAGGTTTCGCCAGCTTTTAAATCTATTTTGGCGGTGGTGACTACATCTACTACAGGCCCGGCTAGGGGAGACATCACTGCATCTTGGAAGAGAACAGCACGGGCTACGGAAAGAGGTACTTCAAAATGACACAGGTGATAAGGAGTATAGAAGCTGTAAAGCGGCCCTTCACCAAGTTTGTATAAGTTGAGATAGTGGCGTTGTTTGGGGTCGTCGTGGGTAGCAAACACAAATACTCCCGGCCCTGGTTTTGCACCAACTACATAGTCAACAATACCGCCGAGTTCCTTCAGCTGGTCTACGTCATACATATTGGTCATTTCATCCACATGACCAGTAAAGTCATAGCCCAGCATTCCCCGTTTAGCCACCTTCATGCCTGTGGCGTTAGCGACAATCGCCTGTTCAAAGGAGATTTTTGTCCCATCCGCAAAACTGGTCACCATGTGGGCTTTTTGTCCCCAACGTTTTGCAAAGGCTTCTTGGGTAGTGGGATTGCGATATGGGTCTTGCAAACCCTTGATATTACCGCACAACAAAGGAGTTAGACCAATGCTTTTGACAAACCGGTAGAGGTTCATTTCTACCCCTGGCTGATCGCCGTCGCAAGCGCTGAGAATCACACCTGCTTTATCTGCATAAACCTTGAGGATGGGGCCGATAGTACCGTCAAGTTCGGCATTCATCATAATCACATGCTTGCGATGAGCGATCGCACTCATGACAATCTGTGCGCCAAATTCCACTGCGCCAGTTACTTCGATTAAAGCCTCGATACCCTCAGCCCGACAGAGCAATTCTGCATCTTCCGTGACTGCATATTTACCATGCGCGATCGCGTCTTCAATTTCTGTGATGTTTGCAACAATTTTGATATCTTCAATCCCAGCTTCTTGATAAGCTTGTTTCGCCGCATCAATTTTGCGGTTAGAGATAGCAACTAACTCCATTCCTGGGACAGAATTAATAATTTGATTAGCAATTCCTCGACCCATAAAGCCGGCACCAATCATCCCTACTTTAATAGGTCTACCTAAATCCGCACGGGCTTGTAAAGCGCGATCGATAATAATCATGAGTTTAATTTCCTTTATTAATTTATTGCGCTTTGCGTGTCAGTTGTCAGTTGTCAGTTGTTGAAAATATCTGGTCTAATACCCCAACCTGCAAGGCGCGGGTTTACAAATATCCTTGTTTTTGGACGATGATCTTAATAAACCCACCCCTACCACTGACTACTGACTACTGACTACTGACTACTGACAAAATTAAACACTTACCCCACCAACAGGCATCATGCTTAATAGAGGCCAATTTAAATCTTTATCAGATATTTCTGTGACTTCTATAGGCCATTGAATATTAAAAAATGGGTCATCATAGCGTAAACCGCGTTCATAACCTGGGGTGTAAAATTCACCAACTTGATAGACAACTTCCGCGTCATCTGTAAGCGCTTGATAGCCATGCGCAAACATTTCTGGTACATATAAAGCACGGTGATTATCTGCAGTTAGTTCCACACCAATATGCGATAGGAAAGTGGGTGAATCAGGACGCATATCAATAATTACGTCATAAATAGCGCCTTGAGTACAGCGAATTAATTTGGTTTCTGTTGCAGGCGCAATTTGATAATGCATTCCCCGCAATGTACCTTTTTTGTAGTTATAAGATACATTACATTGGGCAACTTGTGGCTTTAAGCCATGTGCGATAAATTCTTGAGCGCAGAAACTCCGAGCAAAGAAACCACGGTTATCTTGTCTTTGTTCTAATTCAATAATAAATGCGTCTTTCAGTTCAGTTTTGGTAAAAATCATAAATAAGCCTCAAAGAGTAAATTGTATTTATTGGGCATGGGGCATTGGGCAATTCAATTTTGGATTTTGGATTTTAGATTTTAGATTGAAATCCAAAAGACGCTCGCGGACTCGCTAACGCTGCGCTATCGCAAATCTAAAATTCCTTGTCCTCCTTGTCCTCCTTGTCCCCCTTGTCCTCCTTCCCTAGCCCCTAGCCTCTAGCCCCTAGCCCCTAACCTACTTGCACAGTTTCTGAAGAGGAATTTAAATTTAGTTTGGGGAAGGTATCATCCCAATATTGAGTACAAAGTTCAGGTCTTTCTGGGGGATTAGCTGTGTAACAGAAAAATAAAGTTACTCGTTCTTCTTCGCGGACAGTTCCATGATGTAAGGTATTTTTCGTATCTGCCATTACTACAGTACCTAAGGGGCCTGTACATGATTTCCAAGCTGATTGCGGAATAACTTTCTTGACTATTTCATCATCAATTCCTAAATATCTAGACTGCCAAAGTTTAAAGTACAGCCAGTAATATTGCCAGTTAAATAAAGAAGTCAGAGAGCGTGGTATGTATTGAAAAGGCCCTGATTTTTCTCCTACTTCTGTTAAGGAAACAAATATTTTGATAATTCGGCGGTCTTCGGCGTCGCTATGCCAAAGTAATGTGCCAAATTGATGGTCGCTAGGAAAGTCTTGGCGCAAATGTACACCATGAAAAGTTACAGGCAGACCGATATAATTCTCAATAATATTGAGCAGTCTTTTTTCTGTCGCCCAAGCGTAAATTTCTGGTGACTTTGTAACTGTATGGATTTGCGGCCACATTTCATAGAGAGGGTCATTTTTATCTGGTTTTATTTGTGACCAAAGCTTAGTAGCAGCTTTGAGCATCTCTGAGGTAGAAGATAGTCCCAATTCTGCCAGTGTTGTTGCATAAACACCCTCATGTTTGAGAGTTTTTAAAATTTGGCGATCGCGTTCTTCAAGCACAGGTAAATGTTTCCGATGCTTCCAACGCGCAATCACACAAATTAAGTCAGAATACAAAGCAGAGATTTTGCCTTTGATAACCTTCCACATAAAGCCAATGTCCTTCAATGATTTAATGACTTATTTCTCTTTTTTTTTGGAATTGTTGAGTGGAGACTTCCGCATTTTCGGCGATGCTAGCTTCTTTAAAATACATAACATCAACAACAGTTAATCCAATTAAGGCTAAAAATGGAATCACTGTTTTAATCGCTGACATCGGCCATCGTCTTAACGCACCGAAAAAAACTTTTAGGTTAACTTCCTTACCATTTTGCAATAGCATTCGTCTGCAAAATTGTTTAGAATAACCACTATCTTCGAGCTTTAAGATAACTTCGGGTATGTGTTTGTATTGCATTAATAGTGCAGATTTTGGTTCTTTCTGCCAATAACTCACACCAACAATACATTCTAAAAAAGTCTCTTGAGTCACAATTACACTACCATTAGCAGCACAATAACCCGCTAAATAAGCTAGAGATATCCAATTACTTGCTGCATCTGGCCAGCGTTGCAAAGCTTGCTTGACTAGGTTCGTGCGGTAAATTGTCGCCGTGAGAAATATTACTGCACCCACGCTTTTAGAAAAACAATGTTCAAAGATGGCTTTACCATCACCACAACCATCTTCATTATCCGCATCAAACCAGCGATTACCAACTATTGTTGGTGGGTGAACTGCCTCACCTGTTATTTTATTACGCCCAGAAAAATTTAGAAATATTAGTGATAAATCTTCATGTTTTTTGAGCTTGTTAATAACATAAGGGATAGCTCGATTTTGAATCGGATCGTCATCGCCAATCGTCCAAACATACTTGGTAGTGGCAGAATTTAGGCAAAAAATTATATTTCGCATTACGCCTAAATTTTCTGCATGACGATGAGATTTAAATGTAATGTTGCTAAGTATTCCTTGCCACTTTTTAATTACATCTTGAGTGTGGTCTGGTGAGCAATTATCGGCAACAAAAATTTCACATTCTGATTCAAAACCTTTAATAGCTTGAGACAACCAGGCTAGTTGTTTGTCAAGCAATTCCGCTCGATTATAAGTAGGAATAGCAATAGTCAGCAATTTATTCATTTAATGGTTGGTAATTTATCTAATTAATTGAAAAATAAATTGTTGTAAGTGATATTTCCCTAATAAAACAAGTTATCCGGAGGTTTTTATTTGTTTTCAGAGTAAATTTGGGCTAGATAATTATGTCAAATATTGTACAGTACAAAATCCTCAAAAACCCGTATTTTATGTTCTTGAGTGTGATGTTTTGCTAACATTTATGGCAATTAGATCCCCAACTTCTACAAGAAGTCGGGGATCTAAGAACTTAATCGTTAGTAATCTTAACTATCTTTTTGCCCAAAAAAAGTCTTTGTCAATTTGCTCGGTGCGAATGAGATATTCTAGCTGCTTTAACCGCGTAAATCCTCTAAACAAGAAAGTATCTTCTGTCATATCGATTTGGTTGAACAAATTGAAGAGTTGCTGTGCGCCAAGTTGGGCATTCCAATCACATTTAAATCCGGGTAGCATGGTGTTGATTTTTTCAAAAGATACCCGATAGCTGCGGTTATCTGCACCATTGTCACCAAAAGATAACTGACAACCAGTAAACACCTCAGCAATGATTTCTGCGATTTCTTTCACTCGATAGTTATTAGAAGTATCACCAACGTTAAAAATTTGCTTGTGTACAATATCACGGGGTGCTTCAATAGCGCAGACAATGGCTTTGCAGATATCTAAAGCATGAACTAATGGCCGCCAAGGTGTACCATCACTGATCATTTTTATTTCCTTGCTAGTCCAGGCTAACCCAGCTAAGTTGTTTAACACAATATCAAACCGCATTCTCGGAGAAGCGCCAAAAGCTGTGGCATTACGCATAAAGGTAGGCGAGAAATCATCATCAGCTAAGGGCATAACATCTCGTTCTACCAAGGTTTTACATTCTGCGTAGGCTGTTTGCGGGTTTACAGGCGATTCTTCGGTGACATCTCCCTCGGTGGCTACACCATAGACGCTACAAGAAGACATATAGATAAAGCGGCGTACACCTGCTTCTTTAGCTAACTTAGCAAGACGGACTGAGCCTTGGTGATTAATGTCGTAGGTAATAGTCGGAGATAACTGTCCGGTGGGATCATTGGAGAGTTCCGCCATGTGAACTACAGCTTCCACACCTTGCAAATCTTTAAGCAGGATATTGCGGATATCTTTATTTAGAGTTTTGGCTGTGACATCAGTACCGTTATACAACCAACCAACTTTATAAAAGCCAGTATCGACACCAATCACTTCATGTCCGCGTTCAATTAGCAATGATGGTAATAATGAACCGAGATAACCTTCTGTTCCAGTTACTAATATTTTCATTGTGGTCTAAGCCTATGTATTTCTATGAGATTGCAGCGTTAAATAAGCTAATGTTTGTCTTAATACCAATTCAAAGTTTAGAAATTTAGACTGTATCTGGGTTTCCGGCTTTGAATGCGTTGCTAAATTTTAGAGAATTGGTATTAGTAGTGACTGAACTGTATACCGAAGTGCTGTTTACAGTTTTGACAAGTATATTGAGAAAGCATCTCTCCAACCTCACCAATGGTTTATATCAAGATTATTGAGGTGAGAAATGGAGAATGCAGCAACACAGGTGAATTAGTCAATATTGCTATTGCTTATTGCTGGAAAATTACGACAATTGCAATATCATTCTGACTGAGTTAAATCGGTTCCCTAAATTCAAATTAATGAACAGATAAAGCTAGATGTGACGGTGCGGGAATTTGTGCCACAATTGCTTTGCCAATTTCTAAGGAAGAAGTCGCAGCTGGGGAAGGTGCATTGCAAACATGAATCGAGTTTTCTCCTTGAACAATTAAAAAGTCATCGACAAGGGAACCATCATTTTTCAATGCTTGGGCGCGAACTCCGGCGTGGGTGGGAACTAAATCTTCGGCTTGAACTTCGGGGATAAGTTGTTGCAAGCTGCGAACGAAGGCGGCTTTACTAAAGGAACGAATAATTTCTTTAATACCTTCATCGGCGTGTTTGGCGGCTAATTTCCAGAAACCGGGGTAAGCCATGACTTCCGCAAAATCCCGCAAGTCAAAGTCAGTTTTATGATAACCTTCGCGTTTGAGGCTGAGTACTGCATTTGGCCCGGCATGAACGCTACTATCAATCATGCGGGTAAAGTGAACGCCCAGGAAGGGAAAATCGGGGTTAGGAACTGGGTAGATGAGGGTTTTGACGAGATAGCGTTTTTCTGGGGTAAGTTCGTAATATTCGCCCCGGAAAGGGACTATTTTCGCTTGTGGTTCAACTTGCCCTAGTTTAGCAATGCGATCGCTATGTAAGCCAGCGCAATTAATGACAATGCTTGTCTCAAAGCTACCGTTGTTGGTTTCTATTACCTGATTTTTACCACTGCGGCGAATTTTCTCGACTTTAGTATTAAGGCGTAAATCTCCACCCTGTTGTTTAATTAACTCAGCGTATTTCTGGCTAACTTGCTTGTAGTTAACAATTCCTGTAGAAAATACTCTGATTCCCCCTACACAACTCACATGGGGTTCAATTTCTTTGACTTCTTCGGGACTAATTCTTTTTACAGGAATCCCATTTTCTAATCCACGTTGGTAAAGGTTTTCTAAGCGTGGTAATTCTGCTGTTGAAGTGGCGACAATTACCTTACCACAAATATCATGATCGATGCCATATTCTTGGCAAAATTCTACCATTGATTTAGCACCATCACGGCAGAATTTAGCTTTAAAACTTCCTGGTTTGTAATAAATACCTGAGTGAATTACACCACTATTATTCCCTGTTTGATGGAATGCCCAATCACTTTCTTTTTCTAATAGGAGAATCCTGGCATTAGGATAGCTTTTAGCTAATGCCAATCCTGTAGAAAGCCCAACTATTCCCCCACCAATAATTGCAAAATCGTACATGAGTATTATTGTGTCTGTAAAAACAAGTTAGCTAATCATGATAAAATCTCACAATCAGTAAATAGTCAATAGTCAATAGTCAATAGTCAACAGTCAACAGTCAACAGTCAACCCTATTTTCAAGCTAGTTCCTCATGGGAAAAACCCACAACGAGGGCATGAAAATATCTCTTCCCTAGTCCCTAGTCCCTAGTCCCTAGTCCCTAGTCCCTAGCCCCTAGTCCCTAGCCCCTAGTCCCTAGCCCCTAGCCCCTAGCCCCTAGCCCCTAGCTCCTAATATTTATAACTCAGTTATGACCAAACTTTCCAAGGAGCTTTAGCGCTCTTCCATAAATCTTCAAGATAATTTTTATCGCGTAATGTATCCATTGGCTGCCAAAAGCCATGATGTTTATAAGCTGATAATTGTTCCATTTCAGCTAGCTTTTCTAATGGTTCTTTCTCCCACACTGTAGCATCATCAGCAATAAAGTTGATTACTTCTGGTTCTAAGACAAAATAACCGCCATTAATCCAAGCACCATCGCCTTCGGGCTTTTCTCTAAAGCTGGTAATTTTAGTTTGTTCTTGTCCCAAAGAAATCGCGCCAAAACGACCCGCAGGTTGTACGGCGGTAAGTGTGGCTAGGGTATTTTGTTCTTTATGTAATTTAATGAGTTCTGTAATATTTACATCGCTCACACCATCACCATAAGTGAAGCAAAAAGTATCATTTCCTAGATGCTCGCGCACTCGTTTTAAGCGTCCACCTGTCATGGTATTATCGCCCGTATTAACTAGGGTGACGCGCCAAGGTTCTGCATAGCCAGAATGCACATTCATCTGATTAAATCGCATATCAAATGTGACATCTGACATGTATAAGAAGTAATTAGCAAAATACTCTTTAATGATGTAACCTTTATAACCACAACAGATAATAAAGTCGTTAATCCCATGAGCAGAGTAACTCTTCATGATGTGCCATAAAATTGGCTTACCACCAATTTCTACCATTGGCTTAGGTCTGATACTAGTTTCTTCACTGAGGCGCGTACCTAGACCTCCAGCCAAAATTACTGCTTTCATGCAATTACCTCGAAGATTTGCACTTTCGTTAAGATTGATTAGCTTTATTTGATTAAGTTGGTCGCGATGGAATAGGAATTTAGCAGTCTAGATTCATCAGCTTGAATGGGTTCTGTGCAAAGTAGCGGATGAATGGGTATTTTCCGACTCAAAATTTGACAATTTGGTAGTCCACCCTTCAGCCAAGCTATATCTACAATGAGTCGAGGTCTAAATACCCAACTGCGGCAATTCTGAATCCCAATCGATATGAAGCGAACGCACCTGGTTGGAGAAAAATTTTTTATCTCATTTATCTTTCTCCGTAAATAATCTAACGAGATTTTTCCGCTAATTTGTAAAGAAAAGGTGAATAAACAGCTTTGATATGTAAAAGCTTGATGAATCTCCCTAAGATAAGAAATTTAAAATCTAAATTAAATATAAATTTAACTTCAAAATAAAAAGGGTTAGCGCTGGCTAACCCTTATTTAGCTTATGTTTTCACAATCATTACTAACAAGTCACGAGTAATTAAATTTACTCTCAGTCAACCGTCAACCGTCAACCGTCAACCGTCAACCGTCAACCGTCAACACCCTCGCCCAACTACCTTGTTGTGCCACCATCTAACATAGATGAACTTTGGAATAAAGTATCACATTTATTTTCCACAACAATACAGAGACTGCTGAGAGCTTGTTGATAACTATCCGTATCTTCTTGTTCTAGGGAGACTTTAGCAGATGTCTGCAAATCATCAATTGCCTGGAGACGATTGGTATTAGCGTTACGTCCGCCATACTGAGATAGTTCGTAACGAATCATACCTCGTTTGAGATAGGCTTTGGCCATTTGCGAATTGATTTTTAATGCTTGATCAAAGTCCGCGATCGCTCGATTGTACTCTTGTTGATAATTACTGCTGTATTGGGCGATTTGCGAATATACCACACCTCTTTGATAATAAGCTTCGGCTTTTGTGGGGTTGAGATCGATCGCTTGGCTAAAGTCATTGAGTGCTAGCTTATAATCGTTTTGAGAGTCGCCGCTATATTTAGCTATTTGCGATCGCACTACGCCGCGTCTGATATAAGCTTCAATTTCTTTGCTATTCAGGCGGAGTGCATTGTTGAAATCAGCGATCGCTAAATTATATTCGCGATCGGGATCGTTACTATATTCTGCTAGCATGTAGCGAACGTTACCCCGATTCACAAAAGCTTTAATTTCTTGGGGATTGAGTTTTAAAGCTGCGCTATAGTCTGCCAATGCCCCTTCGTAGTCTTTCATATTGTAGCGAGCATTAGCCCGGTTAATATGGGCTTTGGCGTGGTTGGGGTCTTTTTCTAGGGCTTGGTTAAAGTTTTCTATCGCCCGCGCATAGTCACGGATTTTATAAGCTGCCTTACCTTGTTTATAGTAGTCAGCAAAGTCAAGATTGTTATTAGTTTGTTTTTGCGGTGTGAGCAAACTTTGCTGAGTATAGGCATTTTGAGTGACATTGGTAAATTTTACCATCACATCTAAGTAACCCAACATGCCAAAACCCAACACACATAAGGCTAGAGGATAAAACTTTTTCTGCTGTTTGAGTTTTTGATACAAGGGAGTTTTTTGCTGAACTCCTGGTTGCCAATAATTTGACAAGGGAATTGCTGGCTGTTTCGGTCTGTTACCTGGCTGGCTGTGGCGTTTTTTACTGGGTATACGGGGTTTAAGATGTTCTTTAGCGGCGATCGCTTTATGTGATGGGAAGGGATCGCGTCCGCCTAAGCGTAATGTCCGTTCGCACCAAGGACAAGATTTCAGATGGTTGTTGTAGTTATGCTGGGGATTGACAGTACAGGTAACTAAGCTGTCTTCGGCTTCCGCAATTGCCGATAGCCAAGTTTGAGCGCTAGGACGCAGATGGGGATTTTGATGACCATCTTCAAAACAACGCCAAAATAGTTCTTGCAAGGCGGGATGGAGAATTTCCCAAGCTGGTGCTATTGGTGTGGGCTGATATGGTACGTGCCGCTTTTTACTGTAAGTAAAATGACCAGCCGCGATGCGCGATTCATAGGCTGGTGGTTCGCTAGCGCCTTGATAAATCCCGGAAAATGGGTGAGTACCTTCCATTAATAGTTGGAAGATGATGACTCCTAACCCAAATAAGTCATGGGTAATTTCGCGATCGTATTGGGAGAAAATCTTATTTTGCAGTTCTGGTGGCGTAAACTCTGGTTTGCCTACAGGACAGCGATAGACAGCATGGCTATCGGGATCGATAACTTGGAAGGAGTCTGTATCTACTAAGGTTACTAGGGCGGTGTCGCTGACGAGAATATTTGACTCGTTGACATCACCAATACAATAGCCACTATTGTGCAAAGCTGCAAAAGCCGCTGCCAGATTTCGCGCCGTGCGTAACAGATACTGATAGTTGAATAACGGACAATGTTGGCGGCGGGTTCTGGGGTTGTAAAAGTCAATAATCGGACGCATTCCGCGAATGCGCGGCATTAAAAAGCCGATAATGCGATCGCTACCATCGACAGCGCGCAATAAATCCAACGGCCAAGCAATCGAAATATGTCCCAAACTCGCTGTCGGGTTTTCTGGCGGGTTAGCCAGCATGGCTTGCAGTTTGTAAGCGTGGTCTACTGTCGGTTTGTGATAAACCTTCGCCACCAAATTACTATGAGATGGTACTGCATAAATACATGCTTCACCACCCCGCCCTAAACTGACGTTAAGGCTGAGAATTTCTTGTTTCGGAAAACAACGTAGTACCTGCATGATAAAGTCACGGTTAACGGGGGTTACTTAAAAAATGCTTAATCTGGCGGAATCGTGGCTTATGGTTTGCCCAGAGCAGCTATGATGAGCGTTAAATCATCATCGGTACGTTGTGTAATCCGCTCAGACCCTAAAAATTTGACTAACTGTTCTTTGGCTAAAATCTTGTCCTGGGTATTCGCCACAAAGTCGAATAAGGGAAAGAAGAATGGTTTGTGTGGTTCCCCAACTACCATATTTAAAGCCAGCATTTGTAGTCCATCGGTGAGCAGCCCAACGTTGACTATCGCTTCGCGCCATAGTTTCATTTGCGCTGTTTCTAAAGCTCCCGGCGAAGTTAGAAAAGTGGTTTCATTGATGTATTCACCACTATCCGGCATGGTTAATGCCAGTAGGTTACCCATGCTATCCTTCGCTACTGCCAAGCCGTCACCAATTTGCGCTACGGCCACCACTTCTGGTGTGGCAACCATAAGAATTAATGTAGTTGCTAAGTCCTGAGGTTGTTTATTAGTCGCAGCAGCTTCTGCTTCCACTGCTGTTTTTGCGGCTTGCATCGCGTCTGCCAACAGCGATCGCACGCTCGCATCATCAGCTAGAGTATCACAAGTTACTTCTTGATTAGATATATTTTCGATAGCTGTTTCTACAGCAATCATGGCTCCGACTTTTCCTTGGCTAGCTGAACCAGCCCCATCTGCTGCCGCCGCTACTAACACATTGTCTGACAATAATTGCCAGTGGTGAGCATCCTGACACAGCTGTTTGTTTTTGAGATGGCTTGTACCGCATACAGATGCAGCTACCACCTGCCATTGAAGTATCTGTTTGGTCATATTCATAAGTTTTCTTGCAGCAACTAGCTGTGTTAGTATCCAGTTGCAACTTGATTACACAGTACCCCAGCCAATTGGTGGTAGTGCTACCTGTTCATCTATCTGTGAGTGAGAAACAGCTGACATACTAGCTGACAGCCAAACAAACATTTCGATAAAATTTAGTCCCTTGAGCTTTAGGGGTGTCCGCACACCTATTTGATTTAAGCGTGTCATATTCGCATTTTCTACACCAACCGTAAAAAACGCTACCCGCTTACTAGCTTCATCACCTTGTAAACGCTTACTCGCTTGCTCGACCACTTGGTCTAGCTCCCCTTGTGGCTCTCCATCAGTAATCATGAATACCCAAGGACGGTAGTAAGCAATACCATTGCTACGATATTGAGATTTCCGCTCTTGAATCAAATCCAAGGCTTTGTTAATGCCTGAACCCATTGTAGTCAATCCTTGTGCTGTCAAGATTGGCGGGTTAAATTGATCGGCAGTGACAAAATCTTGGACTACATTAACATTACTATCAAATGTGACTATTGCTACTTCTACTCTTCTAGCCGCTAAGGAATTCTTAACTAATTCATCCTTTAAACTCAGCAAACCTTGATTTAAAGCTTCTATTGGCTCTCCTTGCATGGAACCAGAGGTATCTAGTAATAATACGCAAGGACAACGTGGTTCTGGATTCTCAGCAAATTCTACGACTTCATCAAGTCTTAATGTATCATGCATAACGTTTTGTGTTATGTTATAATTCAAACTCTTTTTTCCTTTTACTAAAAGTATATAGTTTCCCAGGTGGCAAAAACTACATTTAAGGGATTTTCTGGTAGATAGCTTAACCTTATATTAATTAAGATAATTGGACTCAATTCTCTTAATCCTCAGAAAAATCTTTAGCAAGAGCTAGTTGAGTCAAATAGGAAACCACTTAGAGTTTACATTAACTTTATCAAAACAGCTATTAACGGTAATAGTTACCGTAACCCCAGAATACAATAAACACCTACCTCTGCCCAGACAATAATTTAAAGCTTTTGTGTAGAAATCCCTAATTTTATATAAAAAGAATAAATATCTCAGACGCAATAATATAATCATCAGAATTATCCTCAGTAAATATATCAATCCGAGTTGATTGGTGAAGTGAGTAAAGTAGAGGTAAAAACAGTCAGTGACAAACTTCTATGGATATCTAGCTAACGAGAGCAAAAATCAAATAGAAGTCCTAAATGTTCACGAAAAATTTAAATTACTGGCTTCATCACCAGTTTCAGTATGCAGTACAAAATTTAACAAACAAGCTATACTGTTGTGTTTATAGCTTCTGAGATATAAATATAATTCTCTAAAAATAAATTGTTTTTAGAGAAAAATAAACACTAAAACCATTCCTCATTAGCGTCATTTTAAATTTACCTAGATTCACGTTGATTTCCGGAAACTTGAGCATATGAATCTTAGTGGCACATTTACCAAACTCAGTCCCCAGAATTTATTGAGTCAGTTATCTAAAAGTTCTGACAGCACTTGTCTTTTAGTATTTAGCAACTCAGTTTCTTGGGCTATTTATCTAGAACAAGGCAAAATTACTTATGCTACTCATTCAGTGGAACCATTTGATAGACTAGAACGTCATTTACGGCGTCTCAGCCATCAAGTACCTTTACTGAACAGTCAAACCCGTGTTCAATTACGGCTGATGTTTGAATTTGACTCTCCCAGTCAACAGATAGAACAGCAGAGTAATTCGGCTAATCAGCCGGCTGAATACCAAGCAATTACTTGGCTTGTCAACCAAGGACATTTGCACTCGACTCAAGCAGCCGTATTAATCCAAGAATTGGTGAAAGAAGTCATAGAATCCTTTCTATTAATCAAAGTAGGTAGCTTTGAACTCAGCAACTTACCTCCTGATGTCCCAAAACTTTGCAGGCTAGACGTAGAAAAAATCATCGAACGCAGCCAAGCAAGAATACAGCGCTGGCAAGCTTTTGCTCCTTATATTTCTTCTCCTTATCAGCGTCCTTACCTGTTTATCAACAAATCCATCCAAAACCCAACTTTTTTAGATTTGCAACCAAATTTAACTAACTGGATGAAGGGTTTTAGCCTGCGTCATTTGGCAGTAATTATGAACCAAGATGAGATCCAATTGGTTCAACAACTGTACCATTACATTGTCAATGGTGGAATTATCTTGCATGAAGCAGATCCACCATTTGACAAATTACCAAAGACATTTGGCGAATCCACATCCTCTGTGGAACAGGTAACAGCATTGGTACCACAGGAATTACAGGAATTAATCGATCCAGTCGCAGAATCAGGTAGTATAGATGCTAAAACCTATCCCAATCTGCTTGTAAATGATATACCTTACTTTGAAGAACCTCCATATATTTCTTCTGTGGTTGAAAACGAGTTTCAGGAATTAACCACAACAAATAACATAAATTCTGCACCGGAAAGAGTAACTACAGCTACTGCTACTGCTAAAAAAGTTTACAAAATCATTTCTGTAGATGATAGTCCAACTATTCTTAAAGAAATTAGTCGTTTCTTAGAGGATGAAAATTTTTCTGTAGTTACTATTGAAGATCCATTAAAGGCTGTGATGTCAATTATTCGGCACAAACCAGACCTAATTTTACTGGATCTAAATATGGCAGGTATTGATGGTTATGAATTATGCAGAATTATCCGTAATAATTCAATGTTCAAAAATACTCCCATTATATTTGTTACAGGAAATAAAGGACTTGTAGACAAGGTGAAAGCTAATTTAGTCGGAGCTTCGGGGTATTTAACTAAACCTTTTACCCGTGCTGAATTACTCAAGCTTGTTTTTATGCATTTAGCGTGATGACCTAAAAATAATACCAGTTTAAACAGTGAATTAACAGCAATATGGCTACAGTTTTGATCGTTGAAGATACACCTTCGCAATTAGAATTAATTAACAATTTTCTCAAAGATAGCGGTCACGTTGTGCTGAAAGCTTATGATGCTAAAGATGGTTTAGATCAAGCAGTCAATCACCATCCTGATGTGATTATTACTGATGTAGTCATGCCAGGATTAAGCGGATTTGAATTTTGCCGGCAACTAAAAAGAAATCCGGTAACAGAGAAAGTACCGATTATTATTTGTAGTTCTAAGAACAAAGAAATTGACAGAATTTGGGGGATGAGACAAGGTGCAAATGTGTATTTAACTAAACCTTTTACCAAACAAGACTTACTCCGTGCTTTGGAATCGGTTTTTAGTTAAAATTATCGATAATTAAATAGATAAATAATGTATTGTCAATAAATCAAGTATTTACGTAAGGGCACAAAAATATTGTGCCCTTGTAATTATTGGTACATATATCAAGTATATTTTATACCAATTTAAATATTGTTTGCAGCACATCAATGTATTATAGAGGGCATGGCATTGCCTACCATCTGCCGCATTCTTTTTCCAAATTAGTATTAGTGCTAAATATTTAGTTAATCTTATCCCTACATAGATTCACCATTGGCTTACTGGTTAGCATTAGCCTTCGCCGCTACTAATCGAACTAAGTCAATATCTAAATCTAACGCCTCAGCTATTTGTTCGACAGTTGCGCCTAAATTTAACATAAAAGGAATTGCTTCTAATTTCCCTTGTAACCTTCCTTCGAGTTTACCTTCTTCTTTACCTTCTTGCTTCGCTTCTTGATAAACTTTAGTTTGTTTCAACTCGCTAAATCCAAACATTTGTTCAATCTCCTCTCTACTTTTTTGGGGAAATTTATAAATAATAATAGTTGTAGATAGGGGATAATGGATTACTTTTAGGGAGAAATACCCCATCAATACGGAAAGCTAGTTGTTTGACTTCAACAGATGAAAATTCGTATGTATTAGCGGTTTCGGGTGGTTGGTTGATGAGTTCAAAAAAGATACTGGGGAAGCTTTGGAATAGGCGGTAGAATATGGTGTCTGTTTTCACGCTGATTGATGCAGAATTGAGACAGGTTTATACACTTATAATTATTTGCACATAGATCCAAAATATTTTATACCAATTTAAATATGATTTGCGGCACATCAATATATTCTAGGGGGCATGGCAATGCCATGCTGTTGCATTATTTTCGCAAATTTGGATGAATTCACGTTGATAGATTCAACATCTGCCAGATTATTTCCGCAAATTGCTGGAACCAACGTAGTAGGATTGTTCAAGTGAATGGGTAGACTTTGCTATAGAGCTGCGATCGCTCTTTAGCAAGCACCCTAAAATGAGAGCAAAAGACGATTCCTAAAACAAGCACACTCCATGCGTATCTCTTTAAACTGGTTGCAAGAACTAGTAGAAATCAAACTGAGCCATGAAGAATTAGCCGAAACCCTGACAATGGCTGGGTTTGAAGTAGAAGATATTGAAGACCGCCGCACTTGGGCTAATGGCGTGGTTGTGGGGAAAGTGCTTGAGCGTCAACCCCACCCCAACGCTGATAAATTAAGTGTGTGTCAAGTAGATATTGGTGCAGCTGAGACTTTAAATATTGTCTGTGGTGCGGCGAATGTCCGGGCTGATATTTATGTGCCAGTTGCAACTACAGGTACTTATTTACCAAATATCGATTTAAAAATTAAGCCGGCGAAACTGCGCGGTGTTCCTTCTCAAGGAATGATCTGTTCTTTAAAGGAACTGGGCTTAACTAGCGATGTCGATGGAATTCATATTTTTACTCAAGAAAATCTCGCCTTGGGTAGCGATGTCCGGCCTTTGTTGGGGCTAGATGATGTCATTTTAGATGTCACCGCCACAGCCAACCGTGCGGATGCTTTAAGTATGGTGGGTATCGCCAGGGAAGTCGCCGCTTTGACTGGTGGGAAGTTGAATATTCCCCAACCGGGTGAAGTGGCGATTAACCAAGGTGGGGGAAATTTAGGCTTAAGCATTTCCGAAACCCAAGCTTGTCCGGCTTATTTTGGCACTGTAATTGAACAGGTAAAAATTGCGCCTTCCCCAGCATGGTTACAACAACGCCTGCAAGCTGCTGGAGTGCGTCCCATCAATAATATTGTGGATATTACTAACTATGTATTGTTTGAATGGGGACAACCGTTACACGCATTTGACCGCGATCGCCTGCAAGCTGTGGCGGGAGGTGGTAATTTAAATATTGGCGTCCGTTTTGCCACAAATGGGGAAACCCTGAAAACCTTGGATGGACAAACACGCAACCTCACCGCCCAAAATTTATTGATTACCGCTAACGATAAACCAGTGGCGATCGCAGGGGTGATGGGTGGCGAAGAAACGGAAGTTGATGCAGGTACGCAAAACCTAGTTTTAGAAGCCGCTTTATTTGATTCTGTGGCGATTCGCCGTTCTTCTCGCAGTGTAGGTTTAAGAAGCGAATCCTCCGGGAGATACGAAAGAGGCGTCAACCGGGCAGAATTAGAAGTAGCCTGTCGTCGCGCTTTATCCCTGATAACAGAACTGGCTGGTGGCGTGATTGTCAAGCAAGAAATCGCCGATACTCGCCCCGATCCTTCAACTTGGACAGGTTCGATTAAGTTGCGGTTAGATAGAGTCAATCAAGTACTCGGCCCTATCGATTTAGGGGAAGAAACTGGGGAACTGGAAGAACAAGACGTTGAACGCATCCTCACCGCCTTAGGTTGTCAACTTACCCCAACAGGCGATCGCGCTTGGACAGTTTCTGTACCGCCTTACCGTTACCGCGACTTAGAACGGGAAATTGATTTAATTGAAGAAATCGCCCGTCTCTACGGCTATGACAGATTTTGTGATACTTTACCGCAAAAAGCCGAAGCAGGTTATTTACCTTTAGATCAAGAATTAATTCGCAAATTGCGGGCTTATTTCCGCGCCGTCGGATTGACAGAATTAATTCAATATTCTTTAGTGAAACCTGGCGAAGATAGACAAGTGGTGCTGTCAAATCCCTTGTTTGTCGAATATTCGGCACTGCGTACCGATTTAATTGCTGGGTTAATTGATGCTTTTCAATATAACTTAGAACAGGGCAATGGTTCCCTCAATGGCTTTGAAATTGGGCGGATTTTCTGCCAAGGGGAAGATGGTTTGCAAGAAGGCGAAGCGATCGCGGGTATTATGGGAGGCGATCGCACCCTCAGCAAATGGACAAGTAGCGGACGAGAACAACCCATAACTTGGTATGAAGCCAAAGGAATTTTAGATAGCGTCTTCCGTCAACTAGATTTAGAGGTAGAATACCAACCAGATCGCCGTGACGAACGCTTACACCCCGGACGCACAGCTTCTTTATGGATTGGCGGTAACCGACTGGGTATTTTTGGACAACTCCATCCCCAAATTCGCCGAGAAAAGGGTTTACCAGATTCTGTGTACCTCTTCCAGCTAGATACTGATGTGCTGTTAGATGCATTAGATCGCGATGAAAGCCTAGTACCAGTATTTCATGCTTATTCCACCTATCCCGCCAGCGATCGCGATATCGCTTTCTTTGCACCCGTAAAAGTTACTGTGGCGGAAATCGAAAGAGCAATTAATAAAGCTGGTAAAGGCTTACTGGAATCCGTGGAATTATTTGATGAATATCGCGGCGAACACGTTCCTACAGGACAACGTAGTTTAGCATTTCGTCTAGTTTACCGTGCGAGCGATCGCACCCTCACCGATGCCGAAGTCGAACCAGTACATAACAAAGTGCGGGAAGCTTTGGTAGAAAAATTTGGCGTTAGTTTGAGGAGTTAATTTCAGCTAATGCGCGTCTAAATTGCATAACTACTAACAAAGGCTGTTAACTGTTGACTGTTGACAGCCTTCACTATTGATTGTGCAACTTAAAAGCAACTCCTAGGGGCGGGGATCACTTGCCTCTAATTATAAGTAGAGTCTGTAGCCATATATATAATTAGCTTAAATATTATTACTTATAAAAACTTGTCAAACTACCAAAAAAATTCTCTAATTGCGAGCTTTTTTGTTTTATAAGCTCTGACAAATTCCTCTTATATCAGTTTTTCTCGAAAATAATATTACTCCAGTATTTTTATTTAAATAGATTTACTAACTAACTAATATTTTGAGGTTTGTAGAAGTTCTGGTTCATTAACAAAATGTAGACGATACTTTAAAAGCTCATATAATAGAAATCATCTCCAGATCATCAAAGACTCTTTCAGAATTTATTACACCAGATTAAAATACAAAGCTCAAACCAACCTTTAAGAACTGATTGTCAGCAAACAACATCTAAACATAATTGTATGCGAACCAATGTATCTACCGATTTAGCAGAAGTTTCTGATATAGACAATCAACGTGGTGTGCCATCTTTAGCCCATTGTTGGGCTAAAAAATATGTGCAGAACCGGCAGCCAGATGCTAACTATGCAGACGGTGTAAAGACGCAGAATTTAGCTGCAATAGTATCATCAGCTGGTAGAGCAGAAACTGCGCAAAAAATTTTAGAATCATTACGCCGTGTCAGTGCTAAAGCGTGGAATCAAACAGAAGCGCTATTAGCAGAACAAGTTAAATTACATGGCATAAATCCCAACCTCATCAATCCTTGGGAAATTGCGGGAGATTCGTTTAATATTTATCAAAAAGCATTGGCAATATACAGCCAACAACCTAACCTGCAACCTTTGGCTGCGGTGATGCAATTAGCACAAGCAGGTAATCCCCTATACGAGCAAGCATTAGCACTTTATAGCGAACAAGTTGCACCTAACCAGCTAGCCACAGCTGTTGGTGGCGATATCGGAGCAATGAGAAAAAAATATACCAGTCAAGATCCGCGAGTGATTGGCTTTGTGACAATGCAGTTTCATTACACCAGCCAAATGTTGTTAGAACTGCTGGAGCCAATAGAGCGATCGCTCATTGGTGCATACTTTAAAGTGATTGACGATCACTTGTATATGCCTCTACAACGCGCTTATGAAGCCGCATCTCAACATGATTATGATTCAACCATCATGTCCGCAGTCCGCAAGCTGTTACCAATGAGTACACAAATTGCCAAAAAGATTTTTCAACAGGTAATAGAACTCTATCCCAATTACCGTTGTTTTTCTGGTAATTTAAGCGATCCATTGGTGAAAATCTCCAGCATTCGCGATGTAGAAATGTTTCAAGTATACCTATGGGTGTGTGCTTTAGAAGGAAACATCACGGCAGTTCAACAAGAGTTATTTCCCTTGTGTATCATGCTTTATCCCAGATTAAACGTAGACTGGGATCTCGTGCGTCAAATGTTGGTTTTGCTGAAGCCAGAAATAGAAAGTCACCTTACACCAGCAGAAAATGATACTTTAATCCCCTATTTGCAAGCTTTCTGTAAGATGTTTGCTAAAGAAGTCATTGGTTGATTTAGGTATCGATTAAAAGTGAGATGCTCTTGTTAGTTTAATATGATTAATGCGGCATAAATTTCTGAAAATATCAGATATTTGCAAAATGCCGTTCTTTTTTGGCTTTTAATCAAGCCTAATTCCGTTATTTCATCTGGAATTTGTTATGCCCAAATACATCATGTGCGGAAGTTATTGCGAAGACGTTTTAGAAAAACGTGCCCCTTATCGCCAAGCACATCTAGACGGATTAGCTAAACAAAAAGAATCTGGCTTGTTGATTACTATAGGGCCTACCAAAGATGTGACACAAGTTTTTGGTATTTATGAAGCTGAAGACGAAGCCACTGTACGCCAGTTAGTTGAAAACGATCCTTATTGGCAAAATGGTATCTGGACTGAATATTTTGTTAAAGAGTGGATTCAAGCGATTGGGTGAAATAATTCGTAATTTCTGCTCTGCGTACTCTGTCTTGAAAAGTTCTGTTCGTCGGAGACGTTGGCGACGCCATCGCCGGAAGCCGGCGCTCAGACTTTTCGCTGCGTCTCTGTGGTTAGATCAATTTTTTTAAACCCCAGAGAACACAGAGAACACAGAGAAATAAGAGATTTTCAATCAAAAAACCAACCGATATTACCAAACGTAAATAGAATATTGTACAGACAAGGGTTATCGCGTCTCTGACTAATGACAGCCCTTGCCAGTATTTTCATTACGCCAACCGACTTAAACCCCAACAAACCCCTGGAAATGTTGGGTTTCGTTCCTCAACCCAACCTACGCAGCTTAAGGTTTTTGGCGCTAACTGAACTGTATTGACTTAAACCCCTACTAATAACCTAGCTTTGCGCAAAATAAAAGTTAGAATCGTCTCTTCTTGGGAAATAATATCTGCTTGTATTTCCATTCCTGGAAGAATTGTATATTGGCGATCGCTCTTGATTAAATAAGTTTTTTCTGGTTGAATTGTCACCTCAAAATATGGCGTTGTAGCTGGGTTGGGATTTTGCTCGGTAATCGCATCTGCTGCGATCGCAGTCACTTTACCTGCTAAAGTACCATAATCTGTGTATGTATAGGCAGATACGCGCATATTCACCCATTGTTCAACGCGCACTGTACCAATATCTTGGGGAGATACCCGCGCTTTAATTACCAAGCTAGTGTTTTCTGGGGCGATTTGGGCGATGGTGTCACCAGGGCGGACTACTTGTCCGGGGTTGCGTAAGCCTAGCTTTAAAATGGTTCCATCCACTTGCGCGCGAATTACCGTATCTTGCAAGTCATCGCTAGTTTGTTTGAGTTCCTTGCTCTCTTTATCAATTTGCGTTTGTAACTGGACTTTTTGCTGTATTAAGGCTTCTCTATCCTTTTGTAGGGTAGCGAGAGTAGATTTTCCTCTAGCTTCGGCTTGGGCGATTTGTTGTTGCGCGATCGCAATTGTCGCCACAGTTGGGTTAAGGCTGGTTTTCGCCCGTTCTAACCTGGCTTTTGCAGCCATGTAGTTTTGGCGCTTGCTTTCCACTTGCACCATTGCAATAGCGCCTTCTTTCCCCGCACGTTCAAAGGCTGTAAACTCAGCTTGAGTAGCAGCTACATTGGCTTGGGCTTCTTCTACTTCCCGTAGAGCGATCGCTTTTTTATCTTTATACTCGCGCTCAATGCGAACCACCTCAGATTGTGCAGATGCAGTGGTGCGATTCATTAAATTTTGCTCGGCGGCTATTTGCAAGTTAAGATTTACTCTTTGCGCTTCTAATTGGCGAATTTGTTGGTAACTTTGCCCAATACTGCTTTCTAACTGCCGTTTGCGGGTTTGCAAGCGAGAATCATCAATCAGTGCAATTACTTGCCCCTGTTTAACTTTTTGATTTTCGGCTACATCTAATTTATTAATTGTACCTTCCGCAGCCGCCTGAATAATTTTTACCTCACCATTAGGGCGCACCACAGCAGGCGATCGCACAACCACGGGAAATGGTGTTACAGCTGCTATCCCAACAGCTATAACAATTCCCCCCAACAAAAAAACCCCACCCAAAGTAGCCCAACGACTAATCGGGGGCATAAATTCATCGCTATTCAAAGGAATGACAAATTCTTGATTAGCAGATTGCGGCTTTTTCTGAAACTCTGGGCTAGATGGGGTAACCATGCGGGTGCAATATCACAGTATATTTTTTAGCTCTGTGTTTAGATTACCCACCACAAATATTTTCTATCTTTCAGCTAGGTGTTGCTTTAACTCTACTTTTGGGCATTTTAGGGGATGAGAACAAGTAAAAAAATCCCTTTTAACTTCTTATCTCTGTGTTCTTTGCGCCTCTGCGGTTCAATAAATCTTTTAAAAACCGCACAGACACAGACAGCGCAGCGAAAAACCGAACCCTATTGAAATCACAGGTGCTATTCACGTTATATCTATGAAATACAAAAGCGTTTTACAGCATAGTGAAGAAGATTGTGGGGCGGCTTGCTTGGCGACAATTGCTAAGTATTATCAGAAAATATTTGCACTCAACCGTATCCGGGAATTTATCGGTACTGGTAAGCAGGGAACAACACTACTAGGGTTAAAGCGAGGGGCGGAAGCTTTAGGCTTTAATACCCGTTCGGTGAGGGCTGCACCTGCTATTGTGGATAGGCTAAAAGAGCTACCTTTACCCGCAATTATCCATTGGAAAGGTTATCACTATGTAGTTCTTTACGGGCAACGCGGTAAAAAATACGTCATTGCTGATCCGGCGGTGGGGATTCGCTACATCCGCAAGCAGGAGTTAATTACAGGTTGGAATGATGGCATTATGCTGTTGTTGGAACCCGATCCGATTCGCTTTTACCAACAACAGGAAGATAAAGTTAGTGGATTCGCTCGATTTTACAAGCGTGTTGCGCCTTATCGGGGAATTTTATTTGAGTCTTTGCTGATTAACTTATTTCTCGGCGTGCTTTCTCTAGCATCACCGTTTTTAATTCAAATTCTCACCGATGATGTGCTAATTCGGGGCGATACCCAATTACTCAGAGGATTAGCGATCGCAATTATCATGATGACAATTGTCAGTAGTACCCTGAGTTTAATTCAAGCTAACCTCGTCACCCAATTTGCCCAACGTCTAGAATTAAGTTTAGTTATGGAGTTTGGGCGAAAAATTCTCCGCTTACCCTTAAGCTATTACGAATCTCGTCGCAGTGGAGAAATTGTTAGTCGCTTACAAGATATTCAACAAATTAATCAATTAGTAGCACAATCTGTTGTTACCTTACCCAGTCAATCTTTAATTGCCTTAATTTCCTTAAGTTTAATGCTTTTCTATAGCTGGAAATTAGCTATAGTCGTGCTGATTCTAGCTGTAATTAGTAGTATGACTACCCTGATTTTTTTACCCGTCATGCAACAGAAAATTCGCAGCATCATGGTGTTAGACGCAGAAAATCAGGGATTATTAGTAGAAACTTTTAAAGGTGCTTTAACGCTCAAAACTACCACAGCACAGCAACAATTTTGGGAAGAATTGCAAAGTCGTTTTAGCCGCTTGGCGAGATTAATTTATAGTACTGCTCAAATTAGCATTACTAATAACACATTTTCGACTTTCATCTCTGGGGTAGGCGGTATTGTTTTGCTGTGGTTTGGTAGCAGTTTAGTAATTGGGCGAGAACTGACTATTGGACAATTAATTGCCTTTAATACGATGAGTGGCAATTTTCTCAACTTTATTACTGGTTTAATTAACTTCGTTGATAAATTCATGCGGGTTAAAACTGCTACTCAACGCTTATCAGAAGTAATTGATACAACCGCAGAAATTGACGAAACTGATAATAAAGCTTATGCACAAATTCGTGATGATGCGGATATTACTTTATCGGAACTAGTATTTCATCACATTGGTAGAGTAGATTTACTTGATGATTTCTCATTAATAATTCCGGGGGGTAAAACTACAGCCATTATTGGTAAATCGGGATGTGGTAAAAGTTCCCTAGCTAAATTAATTTCTGGGCTATATGCTTATAAATCGGGTAATATTCGCCTTGGTGCCTTTAACTTACAAGATTTAGCCCTGGATTGTCTGCGCCAGCAAGTTATATTAGTACCCCAAGAAGCTCACTTTTGGAGTCGTTCGATTGTCGAAAATTTTCGCCTTGGTTCGCCAAATATTACTTTTGAGGAAATTGTTTATGCCTGTCAAATTGCGGGAGCCGATGAATTTATTAGTAAATTACCAGATAAATATCAAACTATTTTAGGTGAATTTGGTGCTAACCTATCCGGCGGACAAAGACAAAGGTTAGCAATAGCCAGAGCCATTGTAAACAATCCACCCGTACTAATTATGGATGAATCCACAGCCGGATTAGATCCCATCAGCGAAGCCGAAGTTCTCGATAGACTAATAGCTGCGCGTCAGGGAAAAACCACAATTATGATCAGCCATCGCCCCAGAGTCATCCAAAGAGCCGATTGGGTTATTTTCCTAGAGCAAGGAAAAGTGAAAATTCAAGGTACCTGCGAAGATTTAGAAAATCAAGATGGCGATCACATTAACTTTTTAAAACCCTAATATATTGTACAGACAAGGGTTATCGCGTCTCTATATTAATTTAAAATCTCACACCTAACTGTCCATTAAAGCCGCGCACAGAATTATAACCAGCGCCTACAAAAACATGATCTGTAGCGCCTACCTGAACGCCACCAGAAACAGCAACGCCTTTATCTTCAGAATAATATCCCAACCCAACATAAGGAGATATTACTGGGAGACTAATAAATTTTAAAACATCTACCCCTGTAGAACCGTCAGGCCCTGCGCCTACTTCCACGCCTAAATTTAACGCTCTCGCACCTACAGCATAGGTAACATCGCCATCATTTCCACCCACAGAAACCCAAGGTTGGGGGATTAGTTGCGCTGAAGCCTGATTTGGGCTGAAAAAAGTTAAAAATCCCAATGATGCGAGGATTGTCTTGATAATTATGGCTTTTTTCACGTTTTTATCCTAAAAATTACCTGCAACATTATATTTTTTTGTCAGAAAATCTCTGGTTTTACATGACTGTATAACCAAGATTTATCTATGATGTATATTTATGACGGATTAACCTGGCCTAAGTGCCCAATCAATTTACCAGAGATTCTGGTGTGATATCTGCTCAAAAAATGCGATCGCTATTATAGTAGCCCCAGCCATCGTCATTTCCACCAGACAAAATCTTCGATACTTTTACCTCCAATTCTCCTAAAGCAAATGGTTTGCGGAGATATTCACCAACTTCTATACCTGAATCTAAATAATTAGTCAGCATAAGTACAAATGCTTCCCCAATAATTTGGATCTCTTGGCGAAATTCGTGGATATTATTATCAGGCAAAGTCATATCTAAAATTACCAAATCTGGGCGCAAGATTTGGAATATAGCCCTTGCTGTTTCGATATCAGCAGCAGTGTCTACTTGGTAGTTCAGTTTAGTTAAGAACCGCTCCGTTAAGTTTCTAACTGCTAGATCATTAGCAACTACGAGAATTTTGCCACGCATTATAGCCGTTCTCATGCTAGTAAGGTACAAAGTTTTTTCGTTTTAGGGAACAGGGAACAGGGAACAGTGAATAAATTGGTGTGTACTTCATTGGACTGGGAAACGCTATATAATTTTCTCTAGATTTGAAAATATTTGGCTGCTTGGTTAAAGTAGTGTATTACATCTTGTACAAAACAGCTATAAAATCATTATGATTTCCAGGCGATCGCCTGAAGGTGAAATTTGTGTTCCTCATCACATAATTAATAAATTGATATTTTGAAAATTTCCTTACTCATTAATTTTCAAGATACCTAAACTTAAGTTTCAGCCATCATTTAGCTGCTAAAAACAAGTAAAACTTACAAAAATATTAAGAATAAGCTGATTTTTTAGACTCAGTATTCATCAAGTATTGAACAGATGATAAAAATATGAGATTGTGGAATAATGAGTGAATTAGTTGCATATTTTTATCAAAGAATCACCCATGATATAGGAGGATTTTTAATTACATAATCTATTTATCTATTATTGGCAAATTTTGTAATAACTTGAATATTAGAACTTAGTTTAGGAGTTGAGTAGCATAGATGCCAATTCTAGGGATGAGACTGTGAAAAGTTGGTGGTGCTCAGATCCCCGACTTCTTAGAGAAGTCGGGGATCTAGCAACCCAGCAAAATAAATGCCTAATCTCTCATCTGTAGGATACTAGATTCATACTCTTGGCACTTACAGATGTAGATTATTGCTGTGTAATTATGTTTATACTCTCAGATTATTTCTGTTAGTTATTGCTTTGCTCACCTCAATCAGTAGGTAGCAGCAAACATCTAGAAAATTGTTAGCAACTTAGGTCTACTGCGTAAATCTATTACTAATTTCTTTCACCTAGCAAGAGAAGGAATCTATAAAAATGGCACAATTGTTTGAAGCATTCAGGATTCGTGAAGTTACTTTTCGCAACCGCATTGCCGTTTCACCGATGTGTCAATATTCTAGTACTAATGGTTATGCTAATGAATGGCACAAAATACATTTAGCTTCCCGCGCAGTCGGCGGTTCTGGTTTAGTTTTAACAGAAGCAGCAGCAGTAGAACCAAGAGGACGCATTAGTCCCCAAGATTTAGGAATTTGGTTAGATGAACATGTTGAGAATTTAGCTCAAATCGTCGAATTAATTCATAATTTTGGCGCAGTAGCGGGGATACAACTGGCTCATGCGGGGAGAAAAGCCAGCACAGCCAAACCCAGCAAGGGAGGAAAATTTTTAGATGAAAATCAGGAAGGTTGGCGGCCTTTAGTTTCCAGTAGTGCGATCGCATTTAGTAAAGATAGTCCCATACCAGAAGCCTTGACCATTGAAGGTATTAAACAAGTTACAGAGGCTTTTGTCAAAGCTGCGCAACGTTCTTTACAAGCTGGCTTCAAAGTCATCGAAATTCATGCAGCGCATGGTTATTTAATACACCAGTTCCTTTCACCCTTAGCGAATACTCGCACCGATGATTATGGTGGTAGCTTTGAAAATCGTACCCGATTGCTTAGAGAAATCGTTCAAGGTGTACGCGAAGTTTGGCCGGAAACACATCCATTATTTGTGCGAATTTCTGCAACTGATTGGGTAGACAAAGGCTGGGATATTGAGCAAAGTGTGGCTTTAAGCGACAAACTCAAGTCTTTAGGTGTGGATTTAATAGATTGCTCCTCCGGTGGCATTATACCGGGTATTAATATTCCCCTCAAACCTGGTTATCAAACTCAGTTTGCCGAACGCATCCGCCGCGAAGCAAATATTGATACAGGCGCAGTTGGCTTAATTACATCACCAGAACAAGCAGACAAAATCATTCGTACAGGTAGCGCTGATATTGTCTTGTTAGGTCGTGAATTATTGCGCAATCCTTACTGGCCACATCTGGCAGCAAAACAGCTAGGACATGATAAACTCTGGCCAGTTCAATATGACCGAGCTTGGCAATAATCTCAAATTTTCGCATTTTTTCTCTAGATATGGTGGGCATTGCTCACCATTATTAATAATAATTTGTCATAGGTGACACATGAATGTCAAATAAATGTCAAATAAATGTCATATGAATGATACTTCCAACGATATATATTTAATAAATTGCTTTTGATAGAATGCTTCTTAATCTTTTATGTTTGAGTTCCAAGTGTTAAAAATAATGGGATAAATACTTAAAAGATTACCCAAAAATAATGCGACAAATTACCTAGTTCCGTTTTGCTGAATTGCGAAAGGTTATTAATGAGATGAATAAGAAATTTCTGTTACATTTGCTCTCCACCCCGACAGTTTTTACATCGATGTTGTCTATGGTGATGATGAGTCACCCGGCTCATGCTGCGGTGCGCACAACTGAAGTAATTTATACTGCTGATGGGCGTGCATGTGTACATTCTCCCCACGGCGCTTATCCTACACCTTTAGTTTGTATTCGCCGTACTAATAACAATAATGCGGTTGCGGCTAAATCAACACAAGTTGTAGCATCAACCCAAGGCGTAACTGGCGAGTCGGCAAAACTAGAATTTACTGACGAAGAGAGTAATGCAGCTATAGCTTTATTTGGTTGTGATTGTCCGGCTTGTGTTAGTGCTTTACGCAATTTACGAGGATTACCGGGATTACCTCTCTAGAGGTTTATTTAATACATTTATCGCCTAAAGTTAAAATGCAAAATCAAAAACTATCATTTTGGTTTTGCATTTTTGCTGTTTAAATTTTGCTAAATTTTTATGATTTGTTGTTATAAGTAGGTCGGCGCAATTCAAGACAACTGGCGTACCCCTGCGGGGAAGCAAGCTACGCTTAACGTCTGCGACAGGAGAGGTCTGTCATTCTTACCAGGGACTTCCAATTAAAAAAATAACCAATCACTAAGCAGGCAGGGAGCAGAGGGCAGGGGGAGTAAAGAAAAATCTCATTAAATACATTGGGTAATTTATTCTCTGGAAGTCCCTAAAGTTCTGAGCGCCGGAAGCCGGTGCTCAGACTTTGCGCTTTGTCATTTGTCATTGGTAAGGGTTTCAAGCATGTTTATATTACGCAATTCGGTCTAAAAGTTGGTTGAGAGCGAGAGTGCTTCGCACAGGCTTCGCGAACGCAACATCAATGCATAATTGATTGAGAACAGTATAAAAAAACCAGATTGTGCTACACCTAGAGTTATTATCTTTAGAATGTCAATTGCAATGGGTTATTTAGGTCAGTTATATGGTAGATGATAAAGCAAAAAAAATTCCTCTAGTTTTACAGGTTAAAGGGTCGGTTCTCAAGACAATAGCTAAAAATGTGATCCTATGTGGGATTTTTGGGACTGTTGTTTCCATACTTTATAATTTTAAGCTTCCTGTTTCCCAACCTATTTTAGGCAGTGTAATTCCGAGTATTGTTTTAGGTTTATTACTGGTTTTTCGCACAAATACAGCTTACGAACGTTTCTGGGAAGGGAGAAAAAGTTGGGGTGCGATAGTCAATACCACAAGAAATTTGGCTCGACAAATATGGGTGAGTGTTGAGGAAGTTTCTCCAGAAGATAGAAAAGATAAAAAAACTGCTTTAAATTTATTAGTAGCTTTTGCTGTGGCGACTAAATTGCATTTACGGGGAGAACCTGTAAATCATGAATTAAAAGAATTAATGCCATCTTCGATGTATTTAGAATTAAAAATCATGAATAATCCTCCCATTGAGGTGGCATTTTGGATTGGCGATTATTTACAAGGACAATATAACCGCGATCGCTTAAATAGCTACCAGTTAATATCTATGCAAGAATTATTGAATAATTTGGTAGATAATTTAGGAATTTGCGAGCGAATTTTAAGAACACCGATGCCGCTTGCTTATGCTATTCATCTCAAGCAACTGTTATTACTTTACTGCTTGTTGCTACCTTTTCAAATGGTGAGTAGTTTGGGTTTGTGGACGGGTTTAGTTACTGCTTTAGTGAGTTTTACTTTATTTGGAATTGAGGCTATTGGTTTAGAAATCGAAAATCCGTTTGGTTATGATGCTAACGATTTACCTTTGGATACAATTTGTCAGACGATGAAGCGCAATATTGATGATTTAACTAGTTTAACTCCCAATATGCGATCGCACTTTGCTAATTTACCTAATAGCGAAGATGTCAGCCTGGGGAACTAAAAGGTTATAACCGCCGAATGGCAATTTCTAACCCCGCACAGACACCTGCAAGAAAATCTAAATCTAAACTCGCGATCGCATCACTCGGTTTATGATAATGTGGATTGCGCATAAATGCCGTATCTGTGACCATAATTGCCGGATAACCTGCATCCCAAAACGGTGCATGATCGCTGAGTCTAGTTTGCCTGACAATTAAACCCCGATTCGGTACTGGTAGCCATTGACTAGATATACCAGCTTGGCGAATATTCCGACTCATACTAAATAAGTCGGGTATTGTCCGCAAATTTCCAATTAAAGCAATAAAATCGCCAGTATTGGGGTACAATTTCTCTAATGGTGGTGGATAACTTTGGCTACCAGGGGTAGAATCCTTATAACCCAGCATCTCTAAAGATAACATCAAGCGTAAGGGTTGTTTTTGCTGGCGTAATAAGCCTGCATAGTCAGCACTACCCAATAACCCGTATTCTTCCATATCAAACGCCACCAGCCGCAAAGGATATTTAGCTGGTTGCGCTGCAAATTTACTTGCTAATTCCATTGAAGAAGGCAGAAGGCAGAGGGCAGAGGGCAGAAGGTTTTGTTTAGAAGGGGATTCTGACCCCTCCTAAACAAGAGCCACCAAATTTTCAATTTGGTGGGGGTCTTAAACCCTTACTCCCTTCGGTCGTGGCAGAGGGCAGGAATCAGAATTCCCTTCTGCCTTCTGCCTCCTGCCCTCTGCCTTTCTTGATAAAACCGCCACACCTGTAGCGTTATCATCTGCTGCAACTGTACCCGGTACACCATCGTAATGCGCACCAATTAAAATTGGTGGCAAATTTCGTTTTTGCCGTTTAGCTTCAGGCGGTAAATTTAAAATCAGATTTTGGCAGGTTTTACCCCCCGCTTCAAAGGTGTGGATTTCCACACTTCCCCATTGAGCAAATTGCTGTCGAATATATTCTTGGACAAAGAAATGTCCCGCCGTCGCCATGTAGGGATCGCGTTCTCGGGCAATTGCTGTAAGGTAAGTTTGTAATCTGGCTTTTAAATCCAATTTTTTAACTATTCAACAGCTAGGCGGGAAAAATTCGTAACGGAGGGGGAGACAAGGGAGACAAGGAGAATGACTAATCACCATTGACCATTGACCATTGACCATTGACCAATGACCAATGACCAAGCACCTTTGAACACACCAACCATTGTCAATGTTATCCTAGTCTTGCAACTAGCTAATTTAGCTAAAATCCCGATCCTGTCTACTTTAATAATGACTATTATACCTTTGACGGGTTTTTACCCTAGAGGAAAAAGCTAGAGGCATTCTCGCCTAATCATAATATATATAGTAAGACACATTTAGGAGAAGAGTAACGCATGGGCAAGGTAGTCGGCATCGACTTGGGTACAACCAACTCAGTAGTCGCCGTGATGGAGGGTGGCAAGCCGGTGGTGATTGCCAATGCAGAAGGAATGCGCACAACCCCCTCCGTTGTTGGCTTTAGCAAGGAAGGCGAAAGAGTTGTCGGACAAATGGCGCGGCGACAAACTGTGCTGAATCCCCAAAATACTTTTTTTGCGGTAAAACGCTTTATTGGGCGGAGATATAGCGAGCTAAATCCGGAATCGAAGCGGGTACCTTATACTATTCGCAAAGACGAAATTGGTAATATTAAAATTGCTTGTCCCCGGTTGAATAAGGATTTCGCCGCCGAAGAAATTTCGGCAATGGTGCTGAAAAAATTGGCGGATGATGCTAGTACCTACCTGGGTGAACAAGTTACAGGGGCAGTAATTACGGTTCCTGCTTATTTTAACGATTCCCAGCGCCAAGCTACTCGCGATGCAGGGAGAATTGCTGGTTTAGAAGTGTTGCGGATTCTTAACGAACCTACCGCCGCTTCTTTAGCTTATGGCTTGGATCGGGGGAATACGGAAACTATATTAGTATTCGATTTAGGTGGCGGTACATTTGACGTATCGATTCTAGAAGTTGGTGATGGGGTTTTTGAGGTTAGAGCCACTAGTGGAGATACGCAGCTTGGTGGTAATGATTTTGACAGAAAAATTGTCGATTGGTTAGCAGAGCAATTTTTAGAAGCAGAAGAGGTAGACTTAAGACGCGATCGCCAAGCTTTACAAAGGCTGATGGAAGCGGCGGAAAAAGCGAAAATTGAACTTTCTGCTGTGAGCGTCACTGATATTAATTTACCTTTCATCACCGCTACTGAGGACGGCCCCAAACATTTAGAAACCCGCATCACTCGCGCTCAATTTGAGGATTTATGTGGCGATTTGGTAGCACGTTTGCGCACGCCAGTTAAACGCGCTTTGAAAGATTCTGGTCTTTCACCCGCAGATATTGAAGAAGTAGTATTAGTAGGCGGTTCTACACGCATTCCAATGGTGAAGCAGTTAGTACGCGATCTCATTGGGATAGAACCGAATGAAAATGTTAACCCCGATGAAGTCGTCGCAGTTGGTGCGGCGATTCAAGCGAGTATTTTGGCTGGGGAACTGAAAGATGTGCTGCTGTTGGATGTTACGCCGTTATCTGTGGGTTTAGAAACCATCGGCGGTGTGATGAAAAAATTAATTCCCCGCAATACTACCATCCCAGTCCGCCGTTCTGATATCTTCTCCACATCAGAAAATAACCAAAATACTGTGGAAATCCACGTAGTACAGGGTGAGCGGGAAATGGCAGCCAATAACAAGTCTTTAGGACGGTTCAAGCTGTATGGTATCCCCCCAGCACCGCGAGGGATTCCCCAAATTCAAGTATCATTTGATATTGATGCTAACGGTATTTTACAAGTCACAGCTTTAGATAGAACTACAGGTAGAGAGCAAAGTATTACTATCCAAGGTGCTTCGACTTTAAGCGAGTCAGAAGTTAACCGAATGATTCAAGAAGCGCAAAAATACGCTGATGTTGACAGAGAACGCAAAGAAAGAGTAGAAAAACGCACTCGATCTGAAGGTTTAATTGGTCAAGCCGAACGCCAACTCAGAGAAGTAGCGCTAGAATTTGGGATGCAGTTTGCGCGGAGTCGTCGCCAACGCATTGATAATATATCTCGCGAATTGAAAGATGCGTTAAAAGATAACGACGATCGCGGAATCGATCAAGCTTACGCCGATTTGCAAGATGCTTTGTATGAATTAAACCGGGAAGTCCGCCAGTATTATGCTGAGGACGAAGACGACGATTTATTTGGTACAATTCGCGACATCTTCACCGGTGGCGACAAAGAACGCGATCGCGATTCTCCCAAAGATTCATACTGGAATGATTCTTTTGGCAGAGGTGATTCTACCAGGGATTATGGACGAGACGCCAATAGAGATTATGGCAGGGATTCTACCAGAGATTATGGTAGAGATTCAAATAGAGACTATGGCAGGGATTCTACCAGAGATTCAAATAGAGACTATGGCAGGGATTCTACCCGAGATTATGGTAGAGACTCAAATAGAGACTATGGCAGGGATTCTACCAAGGATTATGGCCGAGACGCCAATAGAGATTATGGCAGGGATTCTACCAAGGATTATGGCCGAGACTCAAATACAAATAGAGACTATGGCAGGGATTCTAACAGAGATTATGGACGAGATAATCGTTCCTCAGGCGATCGCTCTTCGCGCAAACCTCGCCCCAGCTATCAAGATAACTGGGATGATGATGATGACGATTGGCTGTAGTATGCAAACAAGTGAGTGAAATTGCATCAAAATTCGGATTTGGTAATTGGTAATTGGTAATTTGTTATTAGTCAGCTAATCACGAGAAAATCTCACAAGCTAGGATGAAAATCCTTTTTCCCTAGCCCCTAGCCCCTAGCCCCTAAGCTGACAACTAACAGCATCCATGACTGATTACCAAAATCTCAAATCTCAAATTTAAAGTTGAATAACTGAACTATGCAAAATTTGCAGAATTTTCGCGATTATTACGAAATTTTAGGAGTACCTAAAGAAGCTTCAGGTGAGGAAATTAAAAAGGTTTATCGCCGTTTAGCAAGACAGTATCACCCTGACTTAAATCCGGGAAACAAAGCTGCTGAGGAGAAATTTAAGGATATTGGCGAAGCTTATGAAGTCCTTTCCGATCCAGCCAAGCGATCGCAATACGATCAGTTTAGCCGCTACTGGAAGCAAAAAGGCTTTAATAAACAAACGCCAAAACCTAAAGCTTGGGGAGATAATCGCCCTAATAACCGCAACCAAGAAGTAGATCCTAGCCAATTTGCAGATTTTGAAAGTTTTATTAATCAAGTCATTGGTGTTGGTGTAGGGCGGAAAAACAGCAAAAATGGTGCAGCTAGCAATACAGATAGCGATCCGTTTCGTTCAACTAAAAGTCGAGTTGAGTACACAGTACCTAAGAGCCAACCTCGTCCCGCTCGTCGCGATATCGAAGCCAGATTGACTCTACCATTAGAAAAAGCTTATGTTGGTGGTAATGAACGCATTCGGCTAGAAGATGGGCGATCGCTAGAAGTTACTATGCCGATGGGAATGGTTACAGGTCAAACTATTCGCCTGCGTAATCAAGGTATTGGTGGTGGTGACTTATACTTAAAAATTACCGTCGAACCCCATCCTTTATTTAAACTAGATGGTTCTAATATCTTTTGCCAAGTACCTGTAACTCCCAGCGAAGCTGTTTTAGGGGGACAGGTAGAAGCGCCTACTTTAGATGGCCCTGTAAAAATGACCATTCCTCCAGGGGTGAGATCCGGTCAAAGATTTCGGTTAGCAAATAAAGGTTATCCTAGTGAAGCGGGTAAACGTGGCGATCAATTAGTAGAAATTCAAATTGTCACGCCAAAAACTATTAGTGACGAAGAAAAAGAACTTTACGGAAAAATTCGCCAAATTGAAACCTTTAAACCTCGTGCAGATTTAATCGGTTTGGGATAAGACTTTAGATATTCAATAAAGAATAATTTGCTTATAGATGAAGTAGAAATTCATCTATGTTTATTCGCGTGCATTTATTGTTATATATTTTTATGTATTATAGCTGTTGACAGTTGATAGTTGACAGTTGACAGACTTAAAAGCCTTTTCTTGTCAGAGTTTTATCTTAGCTTAATGTCATAATCTATCTGGCTACAGCTATAGTTTTAAGTAGTCATGTCTATTAAATAGACAGTTTCAATTCAAGATTGTGTATAAAAAAACTTACAAAATAATGAATTTTAAGGATATAAAACCAAAAATCTACTCTATTATAAAAGTTGTTTCTCTTGTACTAATATCTAGCGTCATTGGTTTAGAATTAGGAAATATTTATTTAATTACTAATAATATTTATTTACCTAGCGCCCTAAATCCTATTTTTTGGCTTGGTCGCTTTGCTGTGACTGCTCATTTAATTGAGGCAATTATTGCAGGTTTTTATGCTACTTCTAAGCAGAAGATGGCAATACAATATGCTATTTATACTTTTTTTGTCGGGACAATTGGGTTATTAGAATTATTTGAGCGAAAAGAATAAAAATTTATACTTATTGTCTTGTCAAAAAGAATGAGACAGTAGGGGCATCGTGCCCATTAGCTTTAATTTCAGCGCCCTACCATCAAAACATCTGCTCTAAACGCTGTAAATCTCGCTGCACCTCATTCCCCAAAGCTTTATTATTGGGGTCAGTCTTGAGCGCTTTTTTGAGATAAATTCTCGCTTTAAGTACTTGATGTTGATCGATTAGCACTCGTCCCCAGATTTGATAGGTAATAGCTTGCCACTGACGGACTTCAGCGTCTTCAGGTAACCGATCTGCCAAAGCTTCCACTAGTGCGATCGCTTGCGGAAACCGTTTCTCTTTTAAAAATCGCTGTAACTGCTCATAAGTATTCCACTTGAGGCGCTGTTCTATAGCAGTCACACCAGGCGGTTTCGGTGTCGTCGCCTGTCGCTTTTTTGCTGCGGTTGGTGCTTTCTCCTGAGGTGCTGTCTTTGTTTCCTCCCGTGCAGAAACAGGCGATTGACTAGCAACGCCAACAGCATCTTCTGGTATAACTACAGTCAACAGAAATTTATAAGCCTCTGTCAAGGCAATAAACTTATCTTTAGCTTTGTGGTCATCTGGGTTAATATCGGGGTGATATTGCTGCGCCAATCGTCTGTAAGACGCCTTGATGTCAGCAAAAGAGGCTCCCGACCTTAAACCTAATAAACGGTAGCAATCTCCAAGATCCATCTTGAGCTATCAGCCATCAAATATTCAGCTTCAAGCTTGTTACTTAAAGTCTGAGGTCATTAATAATAAGGACTTATATTGTAATTTAAAGTTCAGGATTGACAAATTGGGGCATGGGGCATGGGGCATGGGGCATGGGGCATGGGGCATGGGGCAATGATTATCTTTCTCCCTTCCCTTGTCCTCCTTGTCCTCCTTGTCCCCCTTGTCTCCCTCTGCTCCCTGCCCCCCTGCCTCTTCTCTACAGGCGTTCTTCAATCACGCGGTCAATCAAACCGTATTCTTTAGCTTCTGCGGCAGACATGAAAAAGTCACGATCCATGTCCTTTTCAATTTTGGCTAAAGTCTGACTAGTGTTGTTAGCGTAAATCTGATTGAGCTGGTTACGAATCCGCAGAATCTCTCTAGCTTCAATTTCGATATCAGTGGCTTGTCCGCGTGTACCACCAGAAGGTTGGTGAATCATAATCCGTGAGTGCGGCAATGCCATGCGTTTGCCTTTGGTACCAGCAGCCAAGAGGAAAGAACCCATTGAAGCGGCTAAACCAACGCAAATTGTCACCACATCGGATTTGATGTGCTGCATGGTGTCATAAATTGCCAAGCCTGAGGTAACCATACCGCCAGGAGAGTTGATATACAAATAAATGTCCTTACCCGGATCTTCCGAGTCCAGGTATAACATAACAGCGATAATTTGGTTAGCAATTTCGTCATCAATGTCCCGTCCCAAGAAAATAATTCTTTCTCGGTATAGGCGATCGTAAATGCTAATCCAATCAGTAAATTGACCCCCCGGCATCCGGTAAGGAACTTTAGGAACACCTATAGGCATTTGTGTTACTCCGTTTGTAATTTAGTACTTAGTCCAGAGTCCAAAGTCCACAGTCAAATACTATTGACCATTGACTATTGACCCTTGACAAATTAAAGAATGCTCGCAGGTAAAGGTGGATTAGCAAGTTCTTCTTTTTCAAAAACTCGGTCAATCAAACCGTATTCCTTCGCTTGATAGGGAGTCATGTAAAAGAGGCGATCCATATCTTTGGTAATTTTTTCTGGGGGCTGCCCTGTGGTGCGAGATATGATATCAACCATTGAGGCTTTGTTAGCCAGAACTTCCTTCGCCCGAATTTGAATATCCGTTGCTTGACCTTGGGCGTAGCTCTTGGGTTGATGCAGGATAATGTTGGCGTTGGGTAAACTGGCGCGGCAACCTTTGGTACCAGCACCGAGTAACATCGCTGCCATACCCATTGCTGAACCGATACAGATAGTATGAATAGGTGGCTTGATGTATTTCATGGTGTCATAGATGGCGAAGGCTTCGGTTTCAAAGCCAATGGGATCGCCACTATAACCCGATGTGCCGGTAGAGTTGATATAAATTTTAATCGGCTTGTCGGGATCGTCGGACTGTAGATACAGTAGTTGAGCGACGATCAATTCTGTGACAGCAGGCACCAGGGGCATCCCAAGATAGACAATTCGCTCCTTCAATAACAGGGAAGGTAAATCTGGCGGCGGCGTCCGGTAAGAATTATCGCCGTAGTAGGGGGCTTGAACAGCCTTGATGGGGGAAATGTCCATAGCAACTGATCGCCTGAAATTATGCCGTTAACTGTAATACATACTAGCGCGATGCTAGCTATCTTCAAGGTGTGGATTTCTGGCTAATGGCTCAGGGGGCTGAGTATCTGCCAATCCTTAGCTTCTAAGATATTCTTTAATATAGGTCATTGGTCATTGGTCATTGGTCATTTGTAAAGAAATTCGCGACTCTGGACTTTTGACTCTTGACTCTGGACATTTGCAAAAATTACAGCTGATTAATCTATATTGTTTTCCGTAGGTTTGATGTTGCCTTTTGAAGTTATTTATAAAAATGTGTATCCTCTCTAGGGACTTTGGTTTATGAAAGTTAACTTGCAGCCGATCCTCAATGATAGTAATTTAGATGTCAATCAACTGAGCAGTCAGCGTCAATTGTCGCTTTCGATTTCTGCGATTGGCGAAGTTTTGGATCGCAATGTGCCACTGAATTTATGCTTAATTCTCGATCATAGTGGTTCGATGAATGGGCGACCGTTAGAAACTGTCAAGCAAGCAGCAGTTCGTTTGGTCGATCAACTCAGCCCTGAGGATCGTCTCAGTGTTGTAGTTTTCGATCACCGCGCTAAAGTCTTAGTACCCAATCAAGTCATTGAAGATCGCGAACAGATCAAAAAGCAAATTAATCGCCTCAGTGCAGATGGGGGAACGGCGATTGATGAAGGTTTGCGTCTAGGGATTGAGGAGTTAGCAAAGGCGAAAAAAGATACTGTTTCTCAAGTATTTTTGTTAACTGATGGCGAAAATGAGCATGGAGATAACAATCGCTGTTTAAAATTTGCTCAATTAGCGGCTAGTTATAATTTGACTTTGAATACCTTGGGTTTTGGTGATAACTGGAATCAGGATATTTTAGAAAAAATTGCTGATGCTGGTTTGGGTACGCTGTCTTACATTCAAAAATCCGATCAGGTAGTCCAAGAATTTAGCCGTCTGTTTAACCGGATTCAAACAATTGGCTTGACTAATGCTTATTTGCTATTCTCTTTAATGCCTAATGTGCGGTTGGCGGAACTTAAACCCATCGCCCAAGTTTCTCCTGATACTATTGAGTTACCTGTACAACCAGAAGCCGATGGACGCTTTGCTGTGCGCTTGGGTGATTTGATGAAAGATGTAGAGCGGGTAATTTTAGCTAATATTTATTTGGGACAGTTACCTGAAGGTAAACAAGCGATCGCGAATGTGCAAGTTCGTTACGATGACCCGGCTAACAACCAAACCAATTTATTTACCTCTAATATCCCCATTTATGCCAATGTAGTTAGATCCTACCAGCCAGATGCTAATCCCCAAGTGCAGCAATCGATTTTAGCCTTAGCTAAATATCGTCAAACTCAATTAGCAGAAGCAAAATTACAACAGGGCGATCGCGCTGGAGCTGCGACAATGTTACAAACAGCAGCAAAAACTGCATTGCAAATGGGTGATAAAGGTGCAGCCACAGTATTGCAAACTTCCGCTACTCGCTTGCAAGCTGGTGAAGAGTTATCCGAAAGCGATCGCAAGAAAACGCGGATTGTCTCCAAAACAGTATTGCAGGATACGCCTCACCCATGAAAGTAAAATTACTGTCTGTACTCAATGATAGTAATGTTGACCTGGCTCAAGCTAACAGCCAGCGTCAACTGGGAATTTCTGTTGCGGCAATTGCTGAGGAGTTTGGTAGCAATTTACCCCTCAACTTATGCTTGATTCTCGATCGCAGTGGTTCGATGCATGGAGAACCAATCCAGAATGTGATTCAAGCAGTTGAGGGATTATTAGATCGACTAAATCCAGGCGATCGCATTTCTGTAGTCGCTTTTGCGGGTTCGGCAGAAGTAATTATCCCTAACCAGGTAGTTGCAGATTTAGGTAACATTAAATCACAAATTAAAAACAAACTTAAAGCAAGCGGTGGTACAGTCATAGCCGAAGGTTTGCAACTGGGAATTACAGAATTAATGAAAGGTACCAGAGGCGCTGTTTCCCAAGCCTTTTTACTCACAGATGGACATGGTGAAAGCAGCTTGCGCATCTGGAAATGGCAATTAGGCGCGGATGACAACAAACGCTGTCTAGAACTTGCCCAAAAAGCCGCTAGATTGAATTTAACTGTAAACACATTGGGTTTTGGCAGTAACTGGAATTCTGATTTACTAGAAAAAATTGCCGATGCTGGTGGTGGCACATTAGCTTATATTGAGCATCCACAACAAGCTGTCCAGGAATTTAGCCGCTTATTTAGACGGATGCAATCAGTAGGTTTAACTAACGCCTACTTGCTATTATCTTTTATCCCCCAAGTACGGTTAGCCGAACTTAAACCCATTGCCCAAGTAGCACCAGATACAATAGAGTTACCAGTACAACAAGAGGCCGATGGACGCTTTGCCGTGCGTTTAGGCGACTTGATGCAAGATGGGGAACGAGTAGTTTTAGTTAATATTTATCTCAGTAATTTACCGGAAGGTAGACAGGAAATTGGACAGGTACAAATTCGTTATGACGATCCGGCGCTAGATCGTCAAGGCTTACTTTCTGCGATCGCACCTGTATATGCAGATGTAGTTTCTACTTACCAACCAAATCTCAATCCCCAGGTACAGCAGTCAATTTTAGCTTTAGCCAAGTATCGCCAAACCCAGTTAGCAGAAACTAAATTACAACAGGGCGATCTCATTGGTGCTGCAACCATGCTACAAACCGCCGCGAAAACCGCCTTGCAAATTGGAGATAAAGGTGCAGCCACAGTACTACAAACTTCTGCTACCCGCCTGCAAGCTGGGGAAGAACTCTCAGAAGCAGAGCGCAAGAAAACCAGAATTGTTTCTAAGACAATTTTACAAGAATAATTTGTAATTCGTAATTCGTAATTCGTAATTTAGTAAATTAGTGGAAATAAGCCAAACTATGTTAAGAACCGTAAACAGGCTGGAAATTTTTACCAATGACAAATGACAAATGACAAATGACAAATGACAAATGACTAATGACTAATGACTAATGACTAATGACTAATGACTAATGACAGCCAGTTATCTTTAATTTCGCCAAACTATTTTATGAAAATAAAAGATATTCATCACATAGCTATAATTTGTTCTGATTACGAACGTTCTAAAAAATTCTATGTAGAAGTTTTAGGATTTCCAATTATTGCCGAAACTTTTCGCGCTCAGAGAAATTCCTATAAACTAGATTTACTTGTGGGCGAAAATAGCCAAATAGAATTATTTTCCTTTCCCAATCCCCCCCAAAGACCTAATAGTCCAGAAGCTTGCGGTTTAAGACATTTAGCATTTGCTGTTGATGATATAGAGCAAACCACCACTGATTTACAAGCCCAAGGTATAGAAGTAGAAAATATTAGAATTGATGAAATTACAGGAAAAAAGTTTACTTTCTTTAAAGACCCCGATAACTTACCATTAGAAATTTATGAGTATTAATATTGTTAAATAGTTCATTAAATAATTCACGATATATTACTAGCTCAGAGCCATTCAATATATTCTAGAGGGCATGGCATTGCCATGCCCATACAATTTGTCGCATTCCTTTTTCAAATTGTTATGAGATGGAAAATTTACTTAATTAATAGTCTCTGAATCTATTTTCTGTTTCCCTAACCGCAAACCAAATAAACCTAAACTTAACAATCCCAGGACAGTAGAAGGTTCAGGGACTTGTTGTGGTTCTTCATCATAACTATCCCACATACTTCCATTATTCACTTGAAACATTCCTTCTTGCGCCAAGTAGTCTACTAAATCTTGACCTTGATTTAGCGTTGTTGTTGTTGTTGTACCACCCCAACGACTTTGCTTCAGCATTTTATTAATGTCACCGACATTTATAGTACTTCCCTTAGTACTTGCAATAGTTTGAGCTTGGCTTTTAAGGTTAGATAATTGTGTTAATGAGAGTAAATTAAAAATACTAGAGGCTCGGTTATAACCAATCACATCCAGCGCTTGTAAATCTACATTACTCAAACCTCTTCTAGTATTTGTTGGTAAAGACGGGTCCATAATTCCCAGAGGAATACCAGCAATATTTCGCTTCCAGTGGCTTCCTTGATAACCATCTGGTAGGTAGTTATGAAAGAAGAAATTAGATATTAAACCTTCATTTTCACCTGTAGATAAATTAGCTAAAGCTGTGTATCCTCCATCAATGGAAAAGAAAGGAGTGAAATAACCAGTTCCCCCATAAATCATATTTATTGCACCGTAGCCGTTGTAGTATGATTTACGAAATAGGTCAAATGACGTAATATATTTGTTGCGTTCAGTTTCATTATTGTAATTACTATCATTAACAGCATCAATTCCACTCACAAAACCTAAAACATGTCCAATTTCATGGATTAAGACGCTAGTGAAATCAAATTTGTTAATACCAACACCAAGACTGAGATAATCATTTTGCCAACCAAAGCCAGTATTCATCAAATCGTTGAACACAATTATCCCATCTAAATCAGTATTGTTTGTGTCCAGCAAATTTAAAGCCTTAGCACTAGCTCTCGTCAGATTCACGCTGTTAAAGGACTTATTTTTGAAACCTTCGATTTCCGCAGTTAAATTGCTGAAAAATGTTGGTGTTGGTAAATTGTCAACAGCCAGTTCATCATTCGTATATGTGTAAATGTTGTTGTCAGTGGTGCGATCGCTTTTTAAGGCGTTGTAAAAGCTGCTGTAATTCACATTATTCATAAAAGCTGGAATCGTCCCAGCCAGAACTCCTGAAGGTAATTTGCTCGAATTACCCTTCTTCAGGTGAATATTGATCGTTGCATTATCTGTGAGATATTGTTCCCAAATACTCCCGGCTAATTCCGCAGCGACTTTTTCCTCCGTTGTGACTCCTGTATCGTATGTAAAGTTCAATTTCAGTGCTTGTGCTGGCATATTTATACCTGCTAAAGCTGATATTGTTGCAATTAAATAAAGAATTTTAATTCTTATACGCATATCAGTGTTTACCAGCAAGATCTTTTTCATAGTCGCTTTTAACTTAACAGTTTCAGGCTATGTATTTGGTGAACTAATAATGAAATCTTGTTGATGTTTTATCCAACTTTTTATGTAAATCTTAAAAATTAATTCAGCAGAATACTGTAAAAATTTCATCAATACCAATAATCGCCCCGACTTAGTTGTCATAGGTAGAGTGATGAATAATTATTAATCTTCATAGTTTATACGTAAACAATGTCACTTGACCCATGCATTGGTAGTTTGACTATCTAGAATAGATAAACACTGCTTGATGTTGGTGCAAATTATGATGTTATTGTGATGTTCAATGTCTACCCAAAGGTGATTGAAAATAATTGAATATTTACGGTAATAAATTATCTAGTCAATTTACTGAAATTAAAATTATTAAATTATCAGTAGATGTACGGAATTTTATCTTGAGTATTGTTGGTGATTTACAGCATTTCGGCAGACATTATCTGGCTTCTATGCAGAGCATAAGTTAGTCTCATGCTTCTATATAATACTGTGTTTCTCATACCTGAACGGGTGATTGAATACAAATTTGACTTTATATAAACGAAAGTTAATGAACAAAAATATAGGTATAAATAAGTTCACCAGAGAATGAATCAAATTATACTTTTGAGCAAAATTTTCTAACTATTGCCAGATTTTTGGTTGAAATAAGTATTCGTATCTATTAGAATAAACTTCACATATATAAAGATAGCTACTACTCTATTTCATGAATTTTTGATCGAGGAGTATTCAGCAACTAACTTGATACAAATTTGCTAACTCAAGTCTCGAATACATAGTAATCGGCACATGAATAATGAAAATAGCTTTTGTAGTTGGAAAGTTTCCGATAATATCAGAAACATTTATCATTAATCAAATCACAGGTGCGATCGATCGGGGACATGAAGTTGATATTTATGCTTATCAACCTAGTCATAGTTCTAAAGTACATCCCAATTTTCATAACTATCAGCTTTTATCCCGCACTGATTATCAACCAAGTATCCCCAGGAATAGATTTTGGCGATTGCTAAAAGCAATCAAATTAATTATTGAGAATTTCAATAAAGCTCCTTTAGTCTTACTGCGATCGCTGAATATTTTTAAATATGGCGAACGAGCAGCTTCATTAAAATTACTGTACTCAGTCATCCCCCTATTAAACTCTCCAGCTTACGATATTATTCATTGTCAGTTTGGCCCCCAAGGACTAGAAACTATGCTGTGGCGAGATTTGGGTGCAATTCGCGGTAAGTTGGTAACTTCATTTCGCGGCTACGATATCAGTTCATATATCAATAAATATGGAGAGGATGTTTATGACAAACTCTTTATTAAAGGAGATTTTTTCTTAGCGAATTGCCAATTTTTTCAAAAAAAAGCTATTCGTTTAGGTTGCGCTCCTGAAAAAATTGTTGTACATGGTTCAGGTATAGACTGTCATCGATTTCAATTTAAACCCAGAGTTGCACCTCAAGCAAATGAAAAAATTTACCTGCTAACAACTGCTCGCTTAGTAGCGAAAAAAGGTTTAGAATACAGTATTCGTGCCGTGGCTCAAGTGGCGAAAATGTACCCAAATATTGAGTACAATATCATCGGTGATGGTGTTTTAAGACAGGAGTTACAGCAATTAATTACAGCATTAAATATTGCAGATAAAATTCAGATTTTAGGTTGGAAGCATCAACTAGAAATTATTGAATTTCTAGATAATTCTCACATTTTTTTGGCTCCGAGTATCACTAGTGAGGATGGAAATCAAGATGCGCCCGTAAATACATTAAAAGAAGCAATGGCTATGGGTTTACCTGTTATTAGTACAAGACATGGAGGTATTCCTGAATTAGTAGAAGACGGAATTTCTGGGTTTCTTGTTCCCGAACGAGATGCAGATGCGATCGCCGAAAAATTAATTTATCTAATCGAGCATCCACAAATGTGGGCAAAAATGGGAAAAGCCGGTCGTGCTTTTGTTGAAACACAATATGATATCAATCAGCTTAACGATGAATTAGTCCAAATTTATCAGCGAATTAGCAATCAGAATTTACAGATAACAGACAAATCTTTAGCGGTAACAAGGATGTGATACACATGAACCAAAGCGCGATCGCACATTCTTCAGTCACAATTGTAGTAGTACCAAGAGAGCGTTTTAGCTACACCCGCGAATCTTTAGAAAGTATCTACGAGCATACAGATTATCAATTTAAGTTAATTTATGTAGATGGTAATTCACCGCCACAGATTCGCGATTATTTAGCAGCGCAAGCCAAAGACAAGCAATTTCAACTGATTCGCCAAAATACTTACCTATCGCCCAACCACGCGCGGAATATCGGATTGAAGGAAGTAACGACTAAGTATGTTGTATTTATAGATAACGATGTGGTTGTCAGTCCCAATTGGCTGCAACCTTTGGTAGACTGTGCAGAAACCACCCATGCAACCATCGTTAGTCCCTTATTATGTCAAGGTACACCCATTCATCAAGAAGTACATTGTGCTGGTGGAGAAACAGGGGTACGCTTAGATCGCGATCGCCGCAGAATTATTGAAAAAATTTACGATCAAGGGCGAAAAGTTGCAGATGTGCGTCCGCAATTAACACAGCAACCCACTGGTTTAGCTGAGTTTCACTGTATGCTAGTCCGCACAGAGATATTTGCGCAGATTGGGTTTTTAGATGAAGCGTTACTTTCTACGAAAGAACATGTAGATTTGTGTATCTCAGTAGCGGCGGTTGGTGGTACAGTTTACCTAGAGCCTGCATCTGTGGTGACTTATGTACCAGGGTTGCCCTTAGATTGGACAGATTTACATTACTATATGCTGCGGTGGAGCGATCGCTGGGAATTAGCCAGCTTAAAACACCTGCGCCAAAAATGGAACTTAAGCGAAGATGAATATTTTCAAAATAGATATAAACGCTTAGGATCGCGAAGACAGATGACAATTATTCGTCCTTTAGCGCGGAAATTATCTTTCGGAAAATTTGGCTTTCAGGTTGTCAATAAAATCCTGCGGGGAGTAGATAAAGTGCTGAATCGCTGGATTACTAACTTGAAAATAGGGACTAGTGGCTAGGTGTTAGGGGCTAGGAAAGAGAGATTTTCATATTTGGTTGTGAAATTTTCTCGTGAGAGACTAGTACAGGGGCCACGGAAATAAGAATACCATCTAAAATAAGTAAAAAATTTACGAAATAATCATTCTTTCTTTTTACTTTTGACTTTTTACTTTTGCCTTATTGTACTAGTTGGTGAAGTTACGCCAGATAAGCAGAAATCAGTAATGAAGCAGCCTCAGCAATTAAATTCCCAGAACAAAGAAGTTATCTATACACCTGAAAGTAGATTGCGCAATCCCAAACAATTAGCGCAACAAATGTGGCGAGACTTATTATCATCTCGCGAACTTGCTTGGCGATTGTTAGTACGGGATCTTAGCGCCCAATATCGTCAATCTTTTTTAGGAATAGCTTGGGCTTTTTTACCACCAATTATTATGGCAGCCGGATTTACATTAGCCAATGATGCTAAAGTAATTAATATTCAAAATACAGATTTACCTTACCCAGCTTATGTCATGTTCAGCACTGCATTATGGCAAACATTTGTTGAAGCTGTAAATGGCCCGGTACAAGCTGTAATCGCTGCTAAACCAGTTTTAGCTAGAGTTAACTTTCCGAGAGAAGCGTTAATTTTAGCTAAACTAGGTGAGGTATTTTTTAACTTTGCTATCAAATTAATTTTAATTGTAGCATTTTTTCTCTGGTTACAAATCCCTGTAAGTTGGACAGTAATTCTCGCACCAGTAGCGCTGATTCATTTAGTTTTACTGGGAACATTTTTCGGAATTTTATTAGCTCCTTTAGGACTTTTATATCAGGATATATCGCGAGGGTTGACTTTAATCACAAGCTTTTGGTTATTTCTCACTCCCGTAGTTTATCCCGTACCCAAACAGGGAATATTTAGTATATTAGTTCAGCTTAATCCTGTCACGCCTTTATTAGTCACAACGCGAGAATTAGCAACTACTGGTATTATTTCAAATCCCGATAGTTTTTGGGTTGTGAGTGCAATTACTCTACTCGGTTTAATTATCACCTGGGTAACATTCCGTTTAGCCATGCCTTTTGTAGTTGAGAGAGTTAGTTCTTAATCATGATTAATATCCAAAATGATTCTGAATTACTGATTAGCGTCGATAAAGTCTCTAAAAAATTTTGTCGCAATTTAAAACGCTCTTTACTATATGGTATCAAAGATATTTGTACAGAGTTAACCGGAGGAAATCGTCACAGCGATACTTTACGTCCTCAAGAATTTTGGGCGTTAAAAGATGTCAGCTTTCAACTGCGCCGGGGAGAAGCTTTAGGCTTAGTGGGAGCCAATGGAGCCGGAAAAAGTACCTTGCTGCGGATTATTAGCGGATTGATTAATCCTGATACGGGAACGGTAAAAGTTAGAGGTAAATTAGCACCATTAATTGCTTTAGGTGCTGGTTTTAATCCAGTTTTGACAGGGAGAGAAAATATCTATGCAAATATGTCGATTTTGGGATTATCGACACCAGAAATAGAAAAAAGATTTGATGCTGTAGTCGATTTTGCCGGAATTGCAGATGCAATTGATGCACCCGTACAAACCTATAGTTCGGGGATGGCGGCGAGATTGGGTTTTGCTTGCGCAGTTCACATAGAACCTGATGTTTTATTAATTGATGAAGTGCTGGCGGTTGGGGATATCAATTTTCGCGTCAAATGCTATCAGCGATTAGCAAAACTGCGAGAATCAGGGACAGCTTTTGTGTTAGTTTCTCATAATCCCCATGTAGTTTTAAATGTCTGCGAAAATTCGGTTTATTTAGCTCAAGGAAAATTAAGTAAATCTGGCGAAACCGAAGCTGTAATTCGTCAATACGAAGAAGATTTAAGTTTAGCTGGGACAGATACAGCTTTAGGAATGATGTTTTTACCAGAAAAGTCAGAAAGTCAAAGCTTAGGTATAGATATTGTTTCTCTCTGTTTTAAAGATGCGCGTGGTAATATCTTGACTTCTCCTGTATGTGGGGAATTAGCTTATTTATCTGTAGAATGTAAAGCTTATAAACAAGTTAATAATGCCAATTTAGGTGTATCAATTACAGCTTTATCGGGACAAAATGAGCGGATTTTATATATAACTTCTGCTAGCGATAATGAACCTTTAACTATTCTTCCGGGAAGGGTAGAAATTCAAATGCAGATGCCTTATTTTTGCTTATTACCTGGTTTATATAGTGCGAAGATATATATCAAAGAAGGTGTACGTTCTTTTGATATCGTTGAATCTTTTCGCTTTATGGTCAAAGCAGGTAAAATTACTAGTCGTTCGTTATTTTATCAGCCCCGGCAGTGGCAAGTTATTAATAATAAGGCAGAGGGCAGAGAGCAGAGGGCAGAAGGGAATATTTATCAAGGATAATTAATGATTGGTAAGATATTTTTATTTCGCTTCGCTTGTTAGTTGTCAATTGTTTTTTGAAAGGAATCTAATACCCCACCATCCCTTTATGGGTGGAGTTTTTTATGATATTGTCTTTATTTTTACTGCACTAGCTATGTATTAGCTTAAGTATTTTTTAATACTTGTAACGACTGTATTTATACTAGGGCTTAAAGTGGGGAATGTGGGATGTAACTTCGTTGTTCAAATTTCATCTTATCTGCGAACCCACACCCTCATATTGCGATCGCTTTGTCTCCAAAAAAATATTAGATCGCAATCAATAGTAGGGACATGACTTCGCAGCATCATTTACCACCCAATCAACTTCCTACTGAGCAAGCTTCTGTAGAGCAGTGCTTGTCAACTTTTCAGCGTCGGTTACTGCAAAAAATATTACAGCAACATGATTTACCCCAGAAATACCGCCAGCGTATTCAAATTATGTTACTAGCTGATGAAGGCAAAACACAAAGTCAAATTTGCCAAGAATTAGGCTGTTCTCGCGTAACTGTCAGACATTGGATTTTGGTAGCGAAGTCAGGTGAAGCTCATAATTGGAATGCTTCGCCTTTAGGTAGACCAAAAACAGCTAATGACGAATATCGCCAGCATTTGAAGCAACTAATGAACCATAATCCCAAAGAGTTTGGTTATCCGTTTCGGCGTTGGACATCTCAATGGTTAAGTAAGCATCTAGCGAAAGAATTAGGCGTTAACGTGGGAGTTCGCCACATCAATCGTTTGCTGAAAGAAATGGGTTTATCTACGCGATCGCAACCTGTAGAACCTGTAAACTGCAAGCAAAATAGCAATAATAGCACTCGGCTAGTCATTAGCGATCTACCACAAGCTTCCGTACCTCATCACAATGTGTGGGGATTTCACTCAATACATTGAAATTGCAACTATGGTTAATAATCCATCCAACTGTTTTACCACTAGTGGTCTGTCCCATTAATTTTGCTTGATTGCTAGATCCCCGACTTCTCCAAGAAGTCGGGGATCTGACCACCAGTAACTTCTCAAAACTCATGATACCAAGCACTAGTTAATTAATATGCGATCGCGTATTCGACTATGAGGAGATTTCAGCTATCAAAAAGTGTCTAATTATTTAGATGATTGGAATGAGGTTATGCTGTCATCGATAAATATTTCAGCCAAAGATATTCTTCAGCAAGTCAAACTTTCCTGCCAAATTCCTACTATTGTTGAGCAAGTTCTTACCCGCAAAGTGATTATTTCTGCGGCGACGGAGGCGGGAATAGAAGTAGATCCTAAAGAACTGCAACAAGCCGCAGACAATATTAGATTACTTCGCAACCTCAGAAGTGCTGATGAAACTTTGTCATGGTTGCAGAACAATAGCTTATCTGTTGATGATTTTGAAGAAATGGTTTACACCAATGTTATTTCGGGTAAGTTAGCGCAATATTTGTTTGGTGACAAGGTAGAACCGTGGTTTTTTGAACATCAACTAGATTATGCCGGGGCTGTAATTTATGAAGTAGTTTTAGACGATTTAGATTTGGCACTTGAGCTTTTTTATGAACTACAACAAGGAGAAATAAGTTTTGCTGATGTTGCACAGAAATATATTCAGGATCGGGAACTTCGCCGCACTGGGGGTTATCGGGGAATTTTGAAAAGTAAGGAGATGAAACCAGAAATTTCAGCTGCTGTTTTTGCTGCTAAACCTCCACAGCTTCTGAAGCCAATTGTGACTGCTCAGGGCATACACCTAATTTTAGTTGATGAGTTAATTCAACCCAAATTAGACGATAAATTACGTTATCAAATTAATTCTGATTTATTTAATAGCTGGATAAAGCAACAACTACAAGAAGTAGTAATTCTGAAAGCTGTTGATATAAACACATGAAAAATTGTGTCATTGTCAGGTGCCTTAGATAAACGCCTTAACGCACTAAAGCCTTGAAAATGGTTAAAAATGGTGCGTTAGACTATGGCTAAGGTTACCTCATTATCTTTGTCTAAATCATATACAGTTCTTATAGCAATAAATTGCAAATAAATTAGTAGATATCGTCAATTGACATGTCTACTAATTTGTGTTTTATAAAAAGCTTAAAAACTATATTATTTATATGCATAATAATAAAAGAAGTGCTCCCGAACTAAGTTTGAGAGCACTTCTTGTGAATTGATTAAATATTGCTATTATTTTATTTAATTAAACAATTAAAATTTATAAGTTATTTAATTAAAATTATCATTCAATTTGCACAAATTATCTCTCAGAGAAATTTGGATATTAAAAGTATAGCATTTTGTCCAAATCAACACAAAAAATTTATATTTTTACATCAAAAATATTTAGATATGCTGATTTTGTAAAGATTGAATATAGGGCAAAGTATAAAAGTGACATTTTTATGTCTTTATAATTTGCTATTAAGCGTTGGCATACAATTTTTTTGCGGATTAAATAGTCAATAGGGGCAAGAGAATTATCAATACATCTAAGATAAAAAACTCTGATTACCCAAGAAAAACAATCATTTAAGATTGCAGAGACTGCATGAATACCAAAAAGTCATGAAACTTTACCCAAGAAATAAAAAATTTATTAATGGGGTTATTCTATCCAGCTTTGGGATGTTAACTCTCTTGTTAATTACAGCCAATAAAGCTCATGCAGGCGGCTATGATGACCCAAATTTATTAACAGATGAACAACGTGCTTCAAGGGTGGGAAGTATTTCCGCTATCTTGAGTTGGGAGAAATGGGAAAAACCTTATATATCAGGTAATAACTTGTGTAGAACTAAAAACGGTGACGTAATTTGTTTACCTCTAAAAATAGGGAAACGATTAGGGGCGCACATTTATACACCTAAAAAAGCCACCATTGCTAAAAAAGCTAAATCTTAGCATAGCGATCGCAAACAAAATCCTCATTAGTACAGTTTTTTCCCTAAATATTCTACAGCATTTGTTCCTCAGAATCTTTGATTTACCTTCAATTTAGTGCATTCAATATCCCCTAAAAGAGTTAAAGCCTAATGTCTAATAAACATCACAAAATTGCTAGTGCAAAAATTGCATCTGTTCGTGCCATTAAACATCTAACGCAAAGAAATTACCGAACTATGTTTAATAATGCCTGCAAGATTTTTGGATTAACCACTACTGCATCTGCTTGTATTGTCATCTCTTTATCACCAGTATTAGCCCAAAGTTGGGGAACTTTCTCTGTCCGTGAAGGCATGGGATTAAATACTAATAACAATTTTCGACGTATTGATGGTCAACCCAGAATGTCAATTTATCGCCTAGATAACAATGACCCTGACCAACAGTTTCAGATATTAGCAGGTAATCGTGGTGGTGTGCTGTTAAAACAACGTTCTACTGGTAAATGTTTGAATGCCTATCGCACCAGCAACGGTTCAGAAATGAATGTTTGGCCTTGCGATGCTAACGATTTAGATCAAAATTGGAATTTGATTTCTGTTGGTAATGGTTTTAACTTAATCCAACGAGTAGGTACAAATCAGTGTGTAGATACTCCCACAAGGGATAATGCCGGAAAAGTGCACATGTGGACTTGCGATCGCAATAATTATAACCAGCTTTGGCGCAGTAGTATCACACCACCACCACCACCACCATTAGGGCAAATAAATTTACCATTTAAAAGCGGTCAAACCTGGTATGTTTGTCAAGGTTATCAAGGATCTCCTACTCATCAAAGCTATTATGCTTTAGATTTGACTGTTAGTAATCAAGATTTTGGTAGTACTGCTTGCTGGGCAAGAGATAATAATGCTAGTAAATCTGCTGGACAACCTTTATTAGCTCCTGCTGCTGGAAAAATTTATCATGTCGATCGTGATTTAGTGTGTTTGAGTATTGACAATAATCGTAGTCTTTTGCTTGGTCATATTGACCGTACTGTTGCTAATGGAGCTACCGTCAAACAGGATGATGTGTTGGGTTATATTTCTAAAGCTAGTTCAGTAAATGGTGGTTTTTCTCATATTCATTTAGAAGGACGTAAAAGCTCAAATTGTGCTAGAGGAACTACAACACCAATGACTAAAGCGAATGGTTTACAATTAAATGGAGTAGGAGATTTGCCAGATTTACCCGGCGGCTCAAATGATTACTTCAAGAGAGCATTAACTAGACCATAATTATAAGCATTGTAAAAAATAGGTAATCTATTTTCTTTTTCTAGAAATGATTACCTATTTTTCTGCTTTTTATTTTGTATGTTCAAATAATTACTGTTTCTATATCTAAACTCTTGGCAACTCATTACTTATGTCTAACTCGATTCAAACTCAACTAAAACAAAAAGAAATTACTTTAGAATCAGCATTGCAAGCATTAATAAATCAGGAATTGCAAACTGTCAATTTGGAACTACTAGACTCAGATATCTGTTTTAGATTTTTCCAACAAATTCGCGATCGCACTTCTATCCCTCCAATTATTCCCCTATTACTCTGGCGTAATTGTTACTACCTCGGTTCACCAGTACAAGTGACAACTGCACAAGTCAAAAAATTGAGCGATCGCCTGAATACAGATATTAAAATTATTTCCATCCATGAAAACAGCTACCGTGATTGGTTTCGGCTGCAAAATCTAGATACTAGCCGTATCCAAGCAGAACACTTTGTTAACCCCCTCACAGGCGAACAAGAACAAGAGGATATTTCTCAAATTACCGAACTCTATCTTTCTCGTAGTGACGATCAGATTGAGCGGATTAACACTATCATTTCCTCTGCACTCCGAAATCGCGCCAGTGATATTCATCTAGAACCAATAGCAGATGGACTACGAATTCGTTTCCGTATTGACGGTATTCTCCGCCATGTAACTACGCTTTCAGCAGAAATTAGTCGCAAAGTGATTGTTTCACTCAAAGTGATGTGCAGTATGGATATTGCTGAGAGTCGTCGTCCTCAGGATGGAAGAATCGGCGAGAAATACGTCACTCAACAACAACAACAGATGGGTTTAGACTTGCGCGTTAGTACTTTACCTTGCGTTAGTAATAAAAAAGGTGAACCAGCAGAAAAAGTGGTTTTGCGCTTACTACGTCAACAAAATTCTTTTCAAACTGTTGAAGACTTAGGTTTTACTGAACGGACTCGCGCTATTTACAAACACTGGCTACAACAACCCCAAGGATTAATTATTCTTACTGGCCCTACTGGTTCAGGAAAAACCAGTACACTCTACACCAGTTTACAGGCGATCGCCACAGACTCAGTTAACATTGTCACCGTAGAAGACCCAGTAGAATATGTTCTCCCAGGTATTACCCAAACCCAAGTAAATGAAGCCGCAGGTATGACATTTGCAGCAGGTTTAAGGGCTATTCTCCGGCAAGACCCCGATATAGTTATGTTAGGGGAAATCCGCGATTGTGAAACTGCAGAAACAGCTATTAGAGCCGCACTTACAGGACATTTAGTTCTAACTACTTTACACACAAATGATGCAGTAGGCGCTATTCCTCGTCTCAAGGATATTGGGCCTGATCCCGGACTCATCAGCGATGCTTTGCTGGGTGTAGTAGCGCAACGTCTTGTACGTCGTGTCTGTCCCCACTGTGCTGAACCTTACACGCCCACAGAATCCGATCTCAAAGTATTAGGTTTAACTAGAGAAGAAATCAATCCGACTACATGGCGACGAGGGCGTGGTTGTGCAAAATGTTTCCATTCTGGATATTTGGGAAGAGAAGCAGTTATTGAGCTATTGAATGTAGATAGTGTTGTCCGCCAGATTATTTATGAAGGTACAATGACCCAGTTGCATAACTACCTTCATGAAAGCAAATTTGATTCTTTTCGGATGGTTGCTATTGAGAAGGTGACAAAGGGTATTACTACTGTTGAAGAAATATTGCGAGTTTTACCACACAGTGCATTGTCTCGCAAACAGTCTTTGGAAAAACGTATGGGACAGATAACTTTATTAAATGCAGGCTAATCGAAATGCTATATTTTGACCGCATAACGACAGAGAAAAGAAAGTTCTAGAAAATAATTTTTCCCTTTGTCACAGAGTTTCAAGTTTATCAATTCATTTGTCAAGACATCAGGACAGCAAAATACTTATTAACACAAAAAACTGACGTTGCCAGTGTTTGTCATCACACCTAAAAACTAGCAGTTTTTTATACTTAAAGTCAGGGATAAGTATAAAAATTTAAAATCTGCTTAAAAATCGAAGGTCATGATGTACAGCAATCTACCTTATCGTCAGAACCTGGTTGATAAATTTTCTATGTATATAAAAGTGGAGAGCAATAATGGTCATTTAAATATTCAATGGCAATCTCAACACCATTTAAAACGCAATATTGAGTTATATCTCAGCAAACATCAGCAATTTGCTTACCTATTTAGTCAGCAAGATCATGCTAGAGGGGTAGTACAGTTTTGGATAGATATGGCTTTTCATGATTTACCCCAAAAGCAAGATTGGGAGCCTAGCGACAGAGTCCAAAAAGCATGGGAACACCTAAAAATTTACTGTGAAAGCAGTTGCTATGAAGCTACTAAACAGGTTTTAAAAGATGCATATCAATCTCAGAGAAGTGAATGCTGGGAGGAGTATCTATTTATTTGTCGGTGCTTAATTTATTCCGATACAAAATTTCGTCATATTTTAGCTAAATATATTTCAACAACTTCATTATTGGATACTTATATTACAGGAGTTTTGATCAAAACCATTAAAGACGAAGCGGGTGTGGCTAAGTTTTCTAAATGGCGGCTATTGTACAAAAAAAGTGATAAAGAGCTTAAAGAAGCATTGCTGAGAGATGGTAGATATGAACCGGAAATTTCTCGGCTGCTGTTTGCGCGGAAATATTTTAAATTAGTTTATCAAGTCAATAAGGTGCAAAACCCGGTTAACAGAGTCAGTAAGAAATGGCCAGAACCTGATAGCTTAGATTTTGCGGAAGCGGCTCAATATTACAATGCAGAAAAATTACTTGTTTGTGCACCCCATGAGGTAGCAATTAGCGCTAACACTACAGGGGAACAACTGCAAGCTGGGATGGAAATTTGCATTACTGCTTTACAAAATTATCCCAAATCTATTACACCTCGTTGTTCTTTGGACGCGCTCAAAGACGCAGGTTGTGAATTTGAGGCTTTAGAACCTAGTTTAATCAGTGTTGATGAATTAGAAGATTGTACTCATCATCAAAGCAGTCTGATGCATCAAGCTGAGGCAATTTTACAGCAGCAGTTACAGGCTTTAAAACCAGATCAACAAGAAATATTACTACTCTACTATGGGTTAAGAATAAGTCAGCAGCAAATAGCCAATAAATTTCATGTTACCCAAGGAGCGATCGCTCACAGGCTACAAACAATTGAACGCAAATTTATCAAAAGTTTATATAGCTTAAAATCTCCCCCAATATGGGTGAGTAAATATGTAGAACGATGGTTAGCTACTAACTACAGTGCTCCCATTTATGCAGATTTAATTCAAGCTACTTTAGTTATAGCTGAAAAAAAACTTGCACCCATAGAACGAGAAATATTACAACTCTGCTACGCCCATAAATTAACGACACAATGTATCGCCGAGCGATTAGATACCAACCCCGTATTAGTGCAAGAAATTCTCCAGAGAACTCAAGCAAAATTAGAGGCGGCTGTAATTCAAGAAATTGATACTTTAATTAAAAAGTTTTTACAAATTTGGTTAGCCAAAATTTCGCAAAATTCTCTATATCTAGCCAAATTATCCTCTGGGGATGCAATCAAAACAAAAATTCCTCTTATGGCATAAGTAATGTTACATCACAAGATTTATCCCCAAGGACTAAAACTATTGATGCTATTTGCTCATCAATTATCACTAAGGCTAGCATTTTATCGCTATCTAGGGTATTTTCACCGAATTAATGATACATTATTACCACCAATTAACAAGAGGCAAAATCGCCAAAGTAAGCAGGTGGAGTTGATGTCTGATGACGAGCGCTTAGAAAAAGTCTTTGCTAATCGGTTTCGGTTGAAAATACCACTAAAAGAGCAAACAACTACTTGGGAACAAGCCCAAATTCATCAAAACTCAATTGCTCGTCATAACGCTTATATTAATAGCGTCTGCTTGCATACTCTCCTTACCTGGCTAACAGAGCAATACGGAATACCACCGTCGATTTTTCCCAGTGAAGCTAGTTTACCTAGTATATGGGAAGTGGTGAATGGCACAGCAATTAGTCTGGGAGGTAGGCGCATAGTCATAATTCCCACAGAAACGGTAGATTTAGAAGAGTTGCGGGTACCGCAAGAGTGGGTAGATATTCCGAATTGGGTTGCAGATTATTATCTCGCAGTGCAGGTAAATTTAGATGTAGATGAGGATGATTGCTGGTTGTGGGTGTGCGGGTTTACAACTCATCGCCAGATCAAGAATTTTGCTAAGTATAACAAGAGCGATCGCACTTATATATTACCAACAGAAAATTTAATTAGTAATTTGACGGTGATGCAAGTGACTCTGGGGTTGGATATGCGAGAGAATATCCCAGAATTACCAACGATATCTGAGGTAGAAGCGCAAAAATTATTAGCACTTTTAGGCGATAAATCTATTTATTCTCCGCGTTTGCGAGTTGATATCCCCTTTGTCAAATGGGCATCGTTATTAAATAATGAGCAATGGCGACAGCAATTGTATCATCGCCGGATTGGCAGTTTGCTCGCCAAAAAGCCCCTAAAAGCTAATAATTTCAGCAAATGGTGTCAAAATATTTTTGATAACGGTTGGCAGTCTGTCCACACTTTGTTAAATTTAGAAACAGGCAACTTAGCCTATACTTTTAGACAATATGAAATTGCTGCTAATGAACTGGCTGTTGAGGGTGTTAAACTCCTAGATTTAGGAATGCAATTAGGTCATCAATCTGTTGCACTCTTGATTGCTTTCACCCTACAAGCTGATGAAGAAGTGGCGATTCGCGTGCAACTTCATCCAGCTAAAGGAGCAGTTTACTTACCACCTAATATCAAATTAGCTTTAATTTCTCATTCAGGTACAATTCTGCAAGAGTTGGAATCACGCAGCCAAGATAATTTTATGCAATTAAAAAGATTTACTTGTCATTGGGGAATAGCTTTTAAAATTAAGGTAAGTATCAATGATGTTAGTCTTACTGAAGAATTTGTTTTAGAAACACCGACATCTCAACAGCAATGAGCAAGTTAGTTATCTTAAACCTGGGAAAAGGTAACTTGCACTCAGGCTTTCCTTTTGTGACTGTACAAATATTAGAAAAAAGTAAACATAAATGGAGACAATATCAAGGTAGTTTACCTGCTGCACCAATTCTCATCGACTTATACCAGCGTTGGCAATTGCTGTATGAATTGATTTATGAATCTCGTTATTTAATGGCAGGTTTTCGGCAGTTTCATGACAGATATGAAGGCATTAAAATTGATAATGCTGATGTAACTCATGTTTCTGATGTAGACTTTGAAAAAGTTTGCCAAGAAATCCAAAAACAAATTAATATTTGGCTAGATGCTGAAGAATTTCGTGATATTGACCGCCAATTACGTAGACAATTAAGTATAGATGATGAAATTCGCTTTGTTATTCAAACCGCAGAAAATCTCATCAAAAAACTGCCTTGGCATAATTGGCATTTTTTCAGCGATTATCCTCAAGCTGAATTTGCTTTTAGTGCTGTTGAATTTGAAGCTATCAATGCCAATAACTCTACTTTAAATCAAGTTAAAATCTTAGCAATTCTTGGTGATAGTACAGGTATTAATATCAATACCGATCAAAAATTATTAGCTAGTTTACCAAATGCCGAAACTGTATTTTTAGTAGAACCGAAGCGTTCAGAAGTTGATAATTTGCTTTGGGAAAAACAAGGATGGCATATTTTATTTTTTGCGGGACATAGCTGTAGTACATCTACAAGAGAATCTGGTATTAATATTAATAAAACAGAAAGCCTCAATATTAATCAATTGAGAAACGCCTTACAAACGGCTATCAAAAATGGTTTACAAATAGCAATTTTTAACTCTTGTCAGGGTTTAGCGTTAGCAGAAGCAATACAAGACTTACAGATTCCGCAAATTATTGTGATGCGGGAGAAAATCCCCGATAAAATAGCACAGGAGTTTTTGAAGGATTTTCTGCTAAACTTTGCTGCGGGTAAATCATTGTATTTAGCAGTGCGTCAAGCCAGAGAGAAATTGCAAGGTTTAGAAAGTGAATTTCCCTGTGCAAGTTGGTTACCAGTGATTTTTCAAAACCCAGCAGAGTTATCGCCAACTTGGGAAGATTTACAAGGTAAAAATCAAGTAGTTCAGAAAATTCAGCCGTTAGCTTGGTATCCCAGCCAACTCAATTTTAAAGGATTGTTGAGTTTGAGTTGGCTGGTGACAATTTTGTTGATGGGAATGCGATCGCTTGGTATATTTCAAGTATGGGAACTGAAAGCCTTTGATCATCTGATGCAAATGCGTCCATTAGAATCCCCAGACAGTCGTCTGTTAATCGTGGGTGCAGATGAAAAAGACATTCGTACTTATGGTTATCCTCTACCTGATGCTGTATTAGCTAAAGTTGTGGATAAATTGCAGCATTATCAACCAGCAGCCATTGGTTTAAATATTGTCAGGGATTTACCTGTACCCAGAAATGATATAGTCGGACATCAAGCATTAGTTAATCATTGGCAAAAAAATCAAAATTTAATTACTGTATGTGCATTTAATAATGGTATTGACCAAAATATTGCACCTCCACCTACTACTCCCAAAACCCAAGTCGGTTTTGTTGACTTGTTTAATGATACACAAATCAACAGCCACGATACCACAGTTCGTCGCTATCTGTTATCCCGCAGCGAAAATCCCATATCTACAGATGCTATTTGCGAGACAAATTATTCCTTGGGTTGGCAATTAGCATATCGTTATTTTAATTCGCAGAAAATTCCTGTAGAAACTTTAAAAGATAATTGGCAATTTGGCTCAGTTATTGTCAAGAGATTAGAAAGATACAGTGGCGGTTATCAAAACTTAGATGCGCGTGGGAATCAACTACTAATTAATTACCGCCACACCCTTGAACCTACCCAAATTGCTCAACAAGTCACCGTGAGAGATATTCTCAATTTAGATAGCGATCGCTTTAATCCCAATTGGGTAAAAGGTAGAATTATCCTGATTGGTGTCGTGGCTCCTAGCGTCAAAGATTCTCAGCCAACACCTGACGGTGAAATGCGCTCTTTATATATTCATGCACATATAGCCAGTCAAATCCTCAGTACTGTAGAAAATCATCGCCCAATGTTATGGTGGTTGCCACAGTGGGGTGATGCTTTATGGATATTTTGTTGGGTATTGGTGGGAAGTGTTGTTGTGCGGCTGCATACTTACCTTCACCGAGGCTTGGCAATTGTTATATGTAGCGCTATTTTATACGGAATCTGTGGGATTATCTTTACTTTCGGTGGCTGGCTACCACTTGTCCCCACAATGATTGGATTAATTGCACCTTGGGGTGTGATCTGGATATATCGCGGAGTGAATAGCAGTAAACACTATTTGCCCTAGTATTGCTAGTAAACAACAAAACATGAACAAAAGTCAAATTTTCATCAGATTCCTCTGTACTAGTATGTTGATGCTGACTGCACCAAGACTATTACAACCCCATGTTGAAGCGACTTCACCACCCAAACCACCAACTACAGGTACACCGAAAGGAAATTCCACACCAGGAACAACACGCCCAGCGACGACTTGTAAGCAGACAAATCAGCCATTAACAGCAATCAACGCTAATAATGGTAGCGATTTTACTATATCTGCAAATCCTAGCTTTTGGTTTTACGTGCCTTATAGTCAGGATGAGGTGAAGACAGCAGAATTTTTATTACTTGATGGGCAGGAACACAATACACTTTATCATGGGGCGGTTAAGTTAGCGGCAAAGCCAGGGCTAATCAAAATCAGCCTTCCTGCAAATTCTCCTCATTCACTGCAACCCAACCAAAATTATCGTTGGTATTTGCTGCTCAAGTGTCAAGCTAGCCATAGTGATGAACCAGATGCCGTTGTTGATGGTTGGATACAGCGTAAGATAGTAGATAGCGATCGCGTACACAACCTCACACTTGATAAGTCACAAAGCCTAAATTTTTATACTAAAAACAATATTTGGTACGATGCTGTCAATCATCTAGCAGAACTGCATTTTCAATACCCAGATGATGCTGCGATTCAAGCTGCTTGGAATAACTTATTGCAGCTGTTGGGTAAACAATGGGTAGCACAAGAAACTTTCATCGGTTCAACGACGGTTACATCTGATGGTAATTAAAGCATAAGCTACGTTAAAAATTCAAAATTCAAAACTCAAAATTCAAAATTCAAAATTCAAAATTCAAGACTGCCCAATGCCCAATACCCAATGCCCAATATTATTCATCGCCAATTTCCCACTAATATATAAGGTGCCCAAAAATAAGGATTTTGATATTCTGGTTGATTTAACAGAGCTTTTTGTGCTTGATGAAGTGCTTCGGCTTTACTAATGTTACCTTGTTTTAATTGATGATAGAATTCTGCCATAATTTTTGCTGTCGAATCATCATTAACTTGCCACAAAGTTGATATTGTACTATGCGCTCCTGCTTTTACTGCTAATCCTGCTAATCCTAAAATAGCTCGATTATCACCTTCTGCTGTTTCACAAGCACTAAGAATTAGTAATTTAATGGCATTATTTCGCAGTAAATTGTTTAAATCTTTGGCTTTAAGTAGCTGATGATAAGCAAGAATATAGGTATTTTCTGGATCGGAACTAAAGTTACCATGAGTTGCTATATGCAAAACAGAAAATGTATTATTTTTAATTTGCTGGAGTAGATTGATTTTAGTAAATTGGCTATTCAAAATTAATTTAGTAGGTAGTAACTTTTCAATTTGCTGCAATTCATCGATGTTAAGCGGATTGAAGCTATGATTTTCTACATTTTCCATTTTCTCACTGATACCCGCACCTAAAACCTTTAATTTATTAATTGGTAAAGGTTTTAAATCAAAAATTTGCAACCCTGGTACTAAAGCTAATGCATACTGTTTCTGAATCAGGTATTCATTATTTTGGGCATCATATAAAATACCCATCGGAATGTTTCTGAATTCTCCATCCAATACAAAAACTAAGGTTTTGATTTCATTTTTGTCGCTAATATATTGCTCAAGCGGTTTAATTAACCAGCTATAAATTTCTTTTGATTGTTCTCTAACTTTGCTAACATTCCGATTTATAATAGATTGTCTTAGTTGTTTGATATTATTCTGGATATTATCGCGTTTAATCAATTCCACATGATGTTCTATCTTTTGATTTGGTAATTTAAAAATTACATCTAATCTATCCTCAAGAATAATGGGATAGATAAAGGCAGCTTGACTATCAATATTTTCAACTTCTTGGTCAAGTTTGACTAATTGCGTTAGGTTACAATTGAGAAAGTTTTGGAGTTCAGCTAGCTGCAAGGAATCTATATTTTCAATCGCAGACTTTAAATATGTTGCTGATTGTGTATTATCCTGATTACTTAAGAGTAAATTAACTAATCCTCGATATACAGGCTCTACATCATCTCGATAGGAAAATTGCACGTCAGAATTGATGGCTAATAAATCATTCCGCACAGATTTAAGACTGGCTACAGCCATTTGATAAAATTTAATTGCCTCTGGCTGTTTGTCTTGTAGTGCTAACAGTCTGCCTAATTGCCATTCCCATTGATAAGTAATATCTGGTGCAGTAATTGTTAGCGCTAAAATTAAAGCTTCTTGAGTCAGCTTTTGACTCTTTATTAGATAATTGAGATAGGCTGCATTTTTTGATTTTACCTGAGACTCTTCGGGAATTATCCCAGCCAAATATTCATAAAATCCCCCATAATTACCCAGAGAGTATGATAATGCACGGGTATCTTGTAGTTTTCTTGCTTGTTGCTCGGATGTTGCTAATAAACTCTCAACTTTTTGCCATAAAGGAGGATTAATTAAGGTATTTTGTTGTTGTAAACAGGCAAGATTTTTTGCTAAATTAATTTGAGCGTAGACTCCTTGACGACCACCAGGAAATTCTGTCATGCTAATTTTATCTGCTAAGGTTTGGGCATCGACAAATTTTCCTGTCTCAACTAATAAACTCAAGTAATTAATCTGTGCTTGTACCCCTGTGGGTGATGATGAAAATTGAGAAATTGCTTGACTGTATAAGAGTGCTGCACTCTGATAAAAGCTCAGAGACTCTTCTGGTAAGGCTATAGTCTGACAACGCCAAGGAATCGTATCATACTTAACTGTACGTTGGCGATCGCGGATTAAATGACCGCGATCGCGCAGAGTATTTGCTAAACTAAGCAACACAGCGCTTTTAATTTCCGGTTTGGCGCTGAGAGATGGTGATTCTGTAACTAAAGTTAGGCTTGTTTGCAAAACTGCTTGGGATTGTTTTAACTCACCTACAGCACGTAAAACATTACCCAGACTCAGTAATGCTTGAGCTTTGATAGCAGTGTCAGGTATATTGTTGAGTGCTTGTTGTAAATCTTCTAATATCTCCAAAGCCTGTTGATAAAGTCCCAAACTTTGCAAAGCTTGAGCTTGATTAATCAAACTACCGATTCTTCCCGCTTCATCACCTAATTGTTGATAAATTGCTGTGGATTGTTGCAAACTTTTTAAAGCTACTTCTGCTTGTCCCCGCAAATACCACAGACGACCTTGAATATCTAAGGATTGAGCATATAATTTGCGATATTTGGGGTTATTTTCTAATATTCTCAAACTACCTTCAATAGATTTTTGTGCTTGCTCCCAGTCTGCTAATTGTTGATATGTTAATGACAGATTACTTAAAGTGATAGCTTGCTTTAAGGCATCATTGCTATCTTGAAATATTGGTAATGCTTGTTTTAAATACTTGATTGCTTCCTGGTATTGTCCTTTATGATAATAGCTTTTACCTTGTTGTAATAACTGTTGCCCATCCAATTTGCTTTGATTGATTTCTGGGATAATTGATGTTTGGGGAAATGCTGGAGAAATTAATATTGTTGTCAGCAGAGTAACTAGACCGAAAATTAATAAGCGATTTCTAGCATATTTGATGTAAATCAAGATCCGTAAAATCACATTCCAGACATAATAAAATTGCTGTAATAGTTTCTTGCTCATTAAGTAACAAGTAAAGTAAATTTTGCGGGTTAATAATTTGTAATGCTGACTTGCCATAGGTTTACTTTCTAATGTAGGGATATAGAATTTATATTTGATTTATGAAATACACTTAGCCGCAAATATGGTGCGTTATCAAAAAGTGTAACTATTGCAATAACAGGACTAAAATATTGCGTTAATAAACCGCAGAGGCGCAGAGAACACAGAGAAAGAAGAGATTTATTACAAAATTTTAGCTTTGCTATGCTACTACAATATGATTAGATTTTTTCAATCATCAAATCTGATGCCTATAGTTAATTTTTTTTGCAAGCTAAATGCCGGAAATTAGCCGAAGAAATTATATTTTTAGCTAGTTGGATTTTTCTATCTAAATTTAGTAAATGCGGTAAATTTACTGCATGAAAACTATTTTCTAGAACGACATTATCATCAATCCAATCAGCGAGAAAAATATCCGCATTCAGTGGTTCATCTGGTTTTGGTGGTGAACCGCCATGTCCGGTTTCAAAAAATTGCACCCGCGCCGTTTGTTCGCCACTAGCTTGACAACCTTCAGCAATTTCTACACTGCGGGGTTCTTCTGGTAAATTCGCTAATCCCCGATTGGGATCGATACCAGAAGTGTCAATTTCAATTACGCCATTTAATTGCGAATTTTGTTGTGAAAAAGCTGTGATATCACTGACTGGAGTGAGTTGTTCGCGCTGCTCTAACCCAAATAACCCAAAAGATGTAATATCAATGAAACCGCCCTTACCCTCAAAAGCATTAGCAATAATATCGTTATTTTCTGAGGAGACAGCGACAATAAAGCCATTTTCTGCATTGATTTTGATATTACCACCATTACCCGGAGCTTGTCCTGTGCCGGCAGTGGTAGATATTAAGCTGTTGTGACGCATCAGTAATAAATCCTGGACTTGGAGAGTAATATCTCCGCCATTAGTGGATGTGGTTTCGGCAGTAATCGCGCCTTGATTGTCCAAGAGAATGGATTTAGCAGCAATTTCGATATTTCCGGCTGTTCCTGCACCTTGACTGCTGACTGTAATGGGAGCTTGATTTTGAATAATTAAGCGGTTAGAGCGGAGAAATATATTACCGCCATTACCTGTGGAATTAGCATCTGCACTAGCTATTACCCCACTAGCCGCACCTTGATTAGTCAGGGTATCCAAGCCAATTGTACTGATTCCCAAAACGCGATCGCTATAACTCGCATCGCTACCAGTCAGGATGATACTATCGGCAACATTAAGTTGAATATTACCTGCATTGCCATTACTGCGAGTAGCCGTAAGTATTTGTCCCCCATTACTGGCTGTTAAGGTTTGAGCATTAATCACAATACTACCGCCGCTACCAGCATTGGCGGTTAAAGCATTAATTACTGCTCCATTTTCTACCTGTAGATGAGCTGTATTGACTGTGATTTCTCCACCTTTACCAATTCCCAATGGTTCGGTATTGCTGTAAAGTCCACTCGAATAACCATCGCCAGCATACCCAGCAATAGTGACAGTATCAGCACCATTAACTAAAATATCACCTGCATCACCGACTCCCCGCGTGCTGGTGACTACTACAGCACCATTAGTTAAGGATAAAGAATTGGCGTTAACAATTACATTTCCACCATGTCCCTCACCTTTGTTTTTCACACTGCTAAAAGCACCACTAGACTGAAAAAATTTAAATCCAGGTCTATCGTTAAAGCGACCTTCACCATTGAATAAAATATTCTGAGCGTTAATAATTACATTACCTGCATTTCCCTGCCCCGCAGTACTAGTTGTGAGTACTGCACCATGATTTACTTTGACTGTTCTGGCTGTGACATTAACATTACCAGCATTGCCGACGGCAAAGCGATCGACACGACTGTAGACACCACTACTAAATGTCGAACCCAATACTGGATTAAAATCAGCAACCTCTCCTTCAAAGTTAGCGGTATCACGGACAAAAATATTGACGTTTCCCGCATTACCTCGTCCCACCGTGCTAGCTTCTAAAATAGCTCCATTGGTCATGTTCAGGGAATTGGCTATGATGTTGAGATTACCTCCACGACCTATGCCGGTTTCGGTAACTGCATTGTATGCGCCAGTATTAATCCCATTGGTTCCTATACCATCAAAAACTATGGTATCGGCAACATTAATATTCACATTGCCAACATCTCCTTGTCCATAGGTGCCAGCAAAGATTTGAAAGCCTTCAGTCACAGCGAGTGAACCTGCACTAATGCTGACATTACCTCCTTTACCTCTAGCATTATCTCGGACAGCATTAGAAATAAAGCTACCTGTACCACTGAGGCTAACTGCATCTGTCGCAGTAATTTCAATATCTCCAGCTACACTGTCAACAGTACCTTGACCTGAAGCAATACCTGCTCTAAGAGTACTTCCTTTATCTATCTGCACATTCTGAGCATTAATAATAATGCTACCACCGCCGTTGCTACGGACATTCACCTGGGAACCGTTAATTAGGGAAACGTTGCTACGGAGGACATCAGATGGAAAGCTCAAGTTACCATTTTGATTTAATTCTACTATCCCTGCTCCTGCCAAACTGCCTAACTCAACTCGGCTCCCAGGAGCAAGTATTGTTGCACCATCTAAGGTAACGTTACCACCTACCAAGGCCAAATTTCTCCCAGGCAACATTACTAGGCGTGCATCTTTTAAACTAATAGCTCCCGTAATACCCTCAAATTGCAACCCCAGAGGGACTTTAATCGCCAGTAATGGCGGTGCTTGGGGATTAGTAGCGCTAAACTGTATACCATTGCCAAAATTAAGGCTACTGGCGGTGCTAGCAATAAAGGAACCACGCAGATCGAGTTTGGCATTAGCGCCGAAAATGATACCCTGGGGATTGATCAAAAATAAATTTGCATTTCCTAAGACACCCAAAGTTCCCAACAAGCGTGAAGGATTTTCACCTGTAACGCGGCTAATGATATTCTCAATTCCCGTAGGATTGCGAAAATAGGCTGTTCTTCCTTCACCGATATTGAATTCTTGAAAACTGTGAAAGAGGTTAGCACCGCGAATTGCTCCACCATCAATCTCGTCAACTTGGGAATTTACTGGTGCGATCGCGGAATTTTCATTTCCCAAAGTGCGATCGGGGATAATTGTGGGAGGAGTTTGAGCTACTACATCTGTAGCAAAAACCAATGTCTGCAATATGGTAGCGGCGATCGCGCCACTTAATAGTAAAGATTTATTGCCTTCAATTTTCATTACTCATAATTGCTAGCATCCAGTCATTCCAGATATTAAACCTAAAAAATTGAGATTGTAAATTATATTGACCGTGCCAATTTTAGATTTTAGATTTTGGATTTTGGATTATTTTTCGGTTCAAGCCCCGCCTCCGAAGTTCAGAGCGCCGGCTTCCGGCGCTCTGACTTCTCTCCTTGTGGGCGGAACAAATCTAAAATCGTCAATCCAAAATCCCCAAGCTGCATCCCCTTGTGGGTGCAGTCAATCCAAAATCGCAAATCTAAAATCCAAAATTGTTTGACAATGACTACTTAGCTGGTAATTGCTACTCGTTTTCGCCAGTTTTGGCAGTGTTTTGGATCACACCAAAATAGAGTTATTTTTTATACGCTCAATTAAGTAATACAGCAGGAACGATTAACTTTGCAGCTTGTACAAACTTGGAAAGCGCAAAACCACGTTCAAAAAGCATAGGAGGATTTTAGCCTCTAATGTGAAAAAAGGTGCGATCGCGTTGCTTCACAAGTCTGGAAAGATTGGCTAGAGGAAACGGAAATCGAGATGTGCAAGATGTTCGCATTTTTCCCATCGGAGTTTTCATTTCCTCACTTTAGACAACATATCTGCATTTGATTCATCATCAGGAAACAACCAATGAAATTGCAAACCTTACTTTTGACTAGCGTCATCAGTTTAACTGTATTCAATCCGTTGGCTATTGGTAACGCCGAAACTGTTCAAAAAATTAAATCAGTTGCTCAAGTCAAAAAAGAACTTTATGATACGCTGAAGGTCTTGGATGATACTAATGTTTGTATTGGTGCTTGTCAAGTCACCAGACAATTAGGCGTATGTAGTTTAATCGAAAACCTAGATACGCAAGTTAAAGGTAAAATTTTTGGGAGAAAAATTCGCAATCGTTCTTCTGCATTACCAATCGATCGAGCTGATGTGGAATTAATGCGCCTCGTTTATAGTCAGTGTAAACCTCTGAAACCAGAGAATTTTCCACCTTATCTCAAGCTTAATGCTAATCGCAAATATAAGATATTTAACCCAACTTGTAACTCTCTAGCAATAATTAATCAAGGATTAGGTTTAATTGACGATACTGTCGTTAATTGTAATTGATAGCAACTACCTATTCTCAACGATTAAATAGCAAATCAGGTAGAGAAAATTTTTATCTGTCCTAACACAATTTTATCAAAATGCTTCTTGGGGAAGTATGGCTCACATTTTTAATTTATTGTGGGTGATATTTAGCTTAAATACCAACATCAGATCATTATTTGGCATAAAATTTTATGTTATTCCCAACTTACGAGTTTTTAGTATTTTTTACTATTGTTTTCACTGTTGGCTGCTTTATCAAAAAAAAGGTGACAACTTATAAATATTATTTGATAGGTGTTAGCCTGATTTTTTATTCCTTCTGGGGTTTACATTTCTTAGAATCATTATTTATAGACATTATAGTAAACTACCTAATTATCGAATCAATAGATCGCACTTCATCTAAAAATCATAAAAAACAATTCTTATTTATTGGTATTACCCTGAATCTGCTTTATTTAGGTTTTTTCAAATATTATAATTTTTTTACTGATTCCTTATATGTAGCCTTAAATAACTTTCATCTTCCAGTCAACTTTCAAACGCTACAAATTCTCACACCAATTGGGATATCTTTCTATACATTTAGAATTATCTCTCATTTAATTGACAGTTACAAAAACAAACTTAAATGTCCATCTTTACTAGATTATACAGTATATGTATCCTATTTTCCCCAAGTGATATCAGGGCCAATTTCCCGTGCAGATAAATTTTATTTCCAACTCAATAGCCAGGAGAAATATAATTATCAGATTGAATCTGTGGTAATTTTGATTATTTGTGGCTTATTCAAAAAATATACTTTATCTAGCTTTCTGTTTAACTTTACGCAACTTCCCTTCCAGGTACCAACAAAATATTCTAGTTTTGACTTAATTCTTGCCACTTTATCTTATTCATGCTTAATTTATGTTGATTTTAGCGGCTATACAGATTTAGCTAATGCGATTTCTGCCTTATTAGGATTTCAACCAGTACAAAATTTTAATATGCCATACCGTGCCCAAAGCTTACAAGAATTTTGGCGCAGATGGCATATTAGTTTATCGGAATGGTTGCGAGATTATTTATATATTTCCTTAGGTGGTGGACGTAAGGGTAACTTCCAAAAATATTTGAATTTATTGTTAACCATGATTGTTGCTGGTTTTTGGCATGGCGCTGGGTTAAATTTTATTATCTGGGGTGGTTTACATGGAATGGGTTTGATTTTTAAGCATCTTTTAGATGATATTATTCAGGTTTTCCAACCTCAGACAGATTCCCTAGAAGAAAGTAAAAATCATCTGACATCAGCAACAAAACCACTGTTTATTTTCAGCGTATTTAACTGGTTTTGCACTTTTCTGTTTGTTAATGTCTGCTGGGTATTTTTTAACACGAGGAATTGGGAAACAGCAATTGATTTTTTGCGACAACTCTGCAACTTTAGTTCTAATAGTCAATTATCACAATTGAATTGCTGGCAGATATATATAGTGTTTGTGATCGTGTTGATCATGAATTTTGCTGGAGATAAAGTCAGTCAATTTTGGACAAAATTTTTAGCCAATAAAAATATTTTGCTTCAAAGTATATTTGCTACGGCTACACTGTATGTCGTATTTAGATTAGGCCCGAATACTGTTCCACCTTTTATTTACTTTAATTTCTAAATATTTTATGCAAGACTTTAAATTTTTAATGCTGTCTGGTTTAGTGGGAGCCAGTTTAATTTCTGTTAACTTTCCAGTCTTTTTGAAAAGTTTCAGTTCCAGCCACCTAGCAAATAACCAAATTAAACAAGCTGCACAACAAGTTAAATTGAGTAATTTTAGCAAAGCAGAACAAGAATTTTGGAATCGCATTAAAGAAGTCGATTATGAATCAGAAAAAATTGCCGAATTACCCAAAGTAAAAATCAATAACGTAGCAGTCAAGCCACCACAGCCATCTGCACAAATTTTTGCTACTCCTTTTTTACCTGCAAATTCACCGAATCAGCAACAGCCAAAAATCAATCATGTAGAATCATTATTGTTAACCAAAAACACTGAAGTAAATCCAATTGCAACCACTACACCAAAATCAATCAATCAATTACCTTACAAACGGTTCTTGCTATTGGGAGATTCGATTATGTACTCTTACAGCGTAGCTTTTGAGAATGCTGTGAGTAAAAAAGATTATGATTTCGATAAAATTACAATTGACTTTAAAATTTCTACCGGATTAAACAGAATTGATTTTTATGATTGGTATTCTCGCACCAGAGAAATGATCGAACGCAGCAATCCAGATGCTATGGTTGTGGTTTTTGGTGGAAATGACGATCAAAGTATTATCGATGTGAATAAAAAATTTCAGGTGGAATTAAGTCCAGCTTGGGAAAAAGCCTATGAGGAACGTGTAGAACGTTATGCAAAATTACTTGATGAATATCCCGTGCGTAAAGTCTACTGGATAGGACATCCTATTTCTAATGTCGCTCGATATAATAAATTCTTTCCTATTTTTAACCGGATTTATCAAAAAGTTGCCCAAGCACATGCAAAAATTGAATTTATTGATACTTGGAATGCCTTTGCTATGAATGGAAATTTTGCTCCAATCGTTGCAGATAATACGGGTAAATTCGGACGGGTGCGGATTAATGATGGAGTTCACCCAACGGAGCACGGTGCAAAAATTCTCATTGATATACTGAAGGAGAAGATGTTAAATGATGGGGTTTTAAAACCCAAGGTAAAGCTTGTCAATAAAGATATTATTAATTAATTTAGGAGTAACTTCAATTGCTATTAACAAAGATAAAAATATCAAAACTCTTGATTATTTGTTTCACTATTGCTTTGATATTACCTTTGGTATTTTCAAATATAGGTATGGCAACTAATCAAGGAAGTAACTATATTCTGACAAAAGATATTACTTATAATACAGTAAATAACAAGCAACTTAAGCTGAATCTCTATCAAAATAAAAAATCTGGGTTGCGTCCTACATTAATAGTGATTCATGGTGGCGGTTGGATTAAAGGTAGTAAAGATGATGGGGATGAACCATTTTTTACGCCTTATTTTGATTGGGGATTTTCGGTAGTTAATATAGATTACAGATTAGCTAGTACAGCATTAGCACCGGCGGCTGTGGAAGATTCGATATGTGCTTTGCGTTGGGTAATTCGCAATGCGGCTAAGTACAATTTTGATATCAAAAAAATTGTGTTAACAGGGTTTTCTGCTGGTGGACATTTATCATTGACAACGGGAACTATACCCAATGTGGCTGAATTCGATCGCTTATGTCCGGGGAATGAACCGCTAAAAGTTGCTGCTATCATTAATTGGTCTGGTATTACTGATGTTAATGATTTGCTGGTGGGTTCTAATCAAAAATACTTTGCTCTCCAGTGGTTTGGTAATAACATTACATCACGAGAATTGGAACTAGCTAAAACTGTCTCGCCAATTAATTTTGTACGTTCTGGATTACCTCCTATTTTGACGATACATGGTGAGAAAGATCGGTTTGTACCCTATAGTCATGCAACTCGCCTGCATCAAGCATTGGCTAAGGTTGGGGCAGTACATCAGTTATATACTGTGCGTGGTGCGGCGCATGGTGGTTATAGTAAAGCGCAAAAACGAGAAATATATAGAGTGATAAGAATATTTTTGCAGCGTCAAGGTTTAATTGATAACAGGCTGTAGTTAATATGCATTACAACGGATGATAGTGCAATGCGATCGCTATACAATCAAATTGTATAGTTTACAAACAATATTGATGTTGCAGCAAGTAGAAAAATAGCCTAATAGGGTGATGATTTTGCAAATCAAAGTGCAATATAGTTTGTGTCACCCTTTGATAATCAGGACTGAAGATGGTATTTAGCGGCTCATATTACGGTCGCTGTTTTTACTCTTATAAGTTTGTTAAACTACTGTAGCTTTTGTCAGCAACTTGCGTAATAAATTAGCCAATCGATATTTTAACCAAAACCAACTGGCTCACTAGTAACATTGCTACTATTTGCCAGGAAGTGTGTTTTGGTTGCATCTTTGGCTATTAATAAAATTGTTGGCTTCTCAATGAGGTTAGTTTGTGAAAAATCAAGTTGGAGAGGTGGCTAACAGGCTATCTGGAGGCTTTGTTACGTACAACCAAGAGTGGCGAGTCACTTCGATTAACCCTCAGGCTGCCCAAATTTTTAATAAAAACTGTGAAGATTTACTAGAACAAAATTTTTGGTTTAATTGTCCGGAGACTGTTGGCTCTAGGTTCTATCATGAATGTCATCGAGCGATCGCACAACAATCTTTAGTTAGATTTGAGCAATTTTTTCCGATGTTGGATGCTTGGTTTGAAGTGAGTATTTACCCTAGTCAAACAGGCTCCACTATATACTTCCAAGATATCACAGAGCGTCAGCAATTAGAAATCTATCTACAGGTAGATCGTTCAGTATCATCCGCAAATAGTTCGCCACCGCCTACCCTGACTCTGCCTTGGCAAGCACAACATTGGCAGACGGTGTTAGATAATTCTCCTGATGTGATTTTTCAATTTGATGGGCATTTGCGGTTGTTGTATGTGAATTTGGCTATAGAAAAAGCTACTGGCCAACCTCCTAACACGTTTCTTGGAAAAACCCTGGCAGAAATGGAACTACCAGCAGATATTTATGCTGGGTGGGAACGTTCGCTGCGTTTAGCTTTGACGACTGCGCAAGAACAGTTAATTGAATTAGCATTACCGACACCTACAGAAGAACGGATTTATCAATCGCGATTTGTGCCAGAGTTAAACTCTCAAGGTGTGGCAGAATATGTACTAGTTTTTAGTCGCGATGTCACGGAAACTAAACGAGTTGAACAGGAACGAGCGAGATTAATTCGCGAACAAGCAGCCAGAGCAGAAGCAGAAAGAGCGAACCGAATTAAAGATGAATTTTTAGCAGTATTGTCTCATGAATTGCGATCGCCTCTCAATCCGATTTTAGGATGGGCGAGACTGTTACAAACTCGTCCATATGACAGCACAACCTTAAATCGCGCCTTAGAGATAATTGAACGCAACGCCAAAATCCAGGCGCAATTAATCGAAGATTTGCTCGATGTTTCGCGAATTTTACGCGGTAAGCTGAATCTGAAAAAATGTCCGGTGAATTTAGCGACAACAGTGGAAGCGGCGATGGAAACGGTACGTTTAGCCGCTCAAGCTAAGGATGTGGCTATTAATGTGAGTTTTCCATCAGAAGTAGCTAAGGTATTAGGCGATCCTGATAGATTGCAACAGGTAATTTGGAATATTCTTTCTAATGCGGTGAAATTCACGCTATCGGGGGGACGAATTGAAGTTGAACTCAAGCAGGTAGATACGCAAATTCAAATTACCGTCAAAGATAACGGTGAGGGAATTACACCGGAATTTTTACCTTATGTATTTGATTATTTCCGTCAAGCCGATAGTTCAATTACACGCGCCTCTAATGGCTTAGGGTTAGGATTGGCGATTGTGCATCATTTAGTCGAACTGCATGGTGGTACAGTGACAGCCGAGAGTCAAGGTAAAAAACAAGGTACGACTTTTACAGTTAAATTACCAATTATGACTGCTACGGCGCAACACAAGCAAACAGAACGGGAATTAGCACGAGCGATTAATTTGCAGGGGTTGCGAATTTTAGTTGTGGATGATGATGCAGATTCTCGCGAATTTGTCGCGTTTTTGTTAGAACAACAAGGTGCGATCGCAAATACAGCTGCTTCAGCGATTCAAGCTTTGCAAATATTTGCCCAAATTAAGCCAGATTTAGTGATTAGCGATATTGGGATGCCGCAGGTTGATGGCTATAGTTTATTACGCCAGATGCAAGCGTTAAATAAAAATCGGCAAATTTTAGCGATCGCTCTCACAGCTCACGCTAGCGACAGCGATCGTCAAAAAGCCTACAGCGCTGGATTTCAACGACATATTCCCAAACCCATCGAAGCCGAAAAGCTGTTAGTCAACATTGCTAACTTGATTGAGCAAATTAAGTAGGTTGGTGTAATTAAATATTAATAGTCAATAGTCAATAGTCATCTCCGATTGACTTAATAAATACTCCGCGAAACTTTGCGCTAACCTCCGCGTTCCTTTGCGTTTAAAAAACCAGCCAAATAATGCACCCTATTTCCTCATAAACTCCTAACTCCTATTACGCTTTTTCATAGACTTAGATTTTGTCAGCGATCGCATAATTCTACTAATAATATTAGACGAAGATTTTCTATTAGCAGTAGGTCTTCTAGGTGGATAATTATCCTCTGGAATATCTGGACTATTTAAAGGTACAGCATGTTTCGCCGGTCTAATTCCACTGCCATATCTTCTTGCATAAACCTGAGTAAATTCCGCGCCAAAAAAGAGAATTTGTGCAGCGTAATAAATCCAAGCCAAAATAACTACCACCGAACCAGCAGCACCATAAGTTGAACCAAAACTGCCATTACCTAAATATTGTCCTAATAAAAATCTGCCGATAGAAAACAAAATTGAGGTAATAGAAGCACCAATTATCACATCACCCCAAGTAATTTTTACATCAGGGAGAACTTTAAAAATCAGACCGAACAATATTGTCGTAATTACAAAACTCAGCAAGAAATTCACAAATTGCCAAATAAAATCAACACCCGGTACCAGGTTACTAAAGAAAGTCACCAGTGCGGATAATCCTGCACTAACTACAAGAGACACCAGCAGTAAAAATCCAATTCCCAAAACCATCGCAAACGATAAAACCCGTTGGCGAACCATTGTATTGACACCTGCGCCTGGTTTTGGTTTGACTTCCCAAATCGTATTTAAAGCATCTTGTAATTCGTTAAATAAACCAGTCGCACCTAATAATAAAACGAGGATACTAATAACAGAAGCAATAGTTCCCGTTTCTGGCTGGTTCGCATTTTGAATTGCAGTTTCAATAAATTCTGCGCCTGTTCTCCCTACTAAACCTTGAATTTGGCGAACAATTTCACCCCTAGCAGCTTCTTCACCAAAAACTGCACCGACAATTGCAATTACAATTATGAGCAATGGGGCGATGGAAAAAATTGTGTAATAAGCTAACGCTGCGGCTAACCTTGAAGCTTTATCCTCACTCCATTCTTTAAAAGTTTCTTGGAATAATTTCCAAATCGCTTGCCATCTCATACCATTAGTCTCCTTATCCCCAATGTTGCCTGCCTGAGATATATTGGATAATGATTCCCCTGTTGGCGTCATCTGTCCAAAGGTGTTTGAGTAACAATCGTAAGGAATAATATTAATTCAAAATTCAAAATTCAAAATTTAGACTGTATTTGGTTTTCCGGGTATAAAAAATTCGTAATTATTGGAATTACGAATTACGAATTACGAGCTACGAATTAAAATTTACATTTCTTCTAATTCCATACCTTTGGTTTCTTTGATAAAGAACAAAACGAAAAACAGCGAGATAGCCGCAGCAGTTGTATACACCCCATAAGCAGCGCCTAAACCTAAATATTGCAAGATTGGTGGAAATGTCGTAGAAACAGCAAAGTTAGCTATCCATTGTATCGCCGCAGCAACAGAAAGCGCAGCCGCACGAATTTGGTTATTAAACATTTCTCCTAATAATACCCAAACCACAGGCCCCCAGGAGAAACCAAAACAGAATACATAAAGGTTGGCTGCGACTAAAGCAACGATACCTGCATTTCCTGTTAACGTGGGGTTACCAGCAGCATCAGTTACAGCGTTACCAAACATGTAAGCCATTGTTCCCAAGGTAACAGTCATGCCGATTGAGCCTAAGATCAGTAAAGGCTTACGACCAAATTTATCAACAAATGCGATCGCAATTAGGGTAGTAATAATATTAACGGCTCCAGTAATCACTGTAATCGTTAGGGAATTTTGCTCAGAAAATCCGACTGCACGCCACAAAACACTACTGTAGTAAAAGATGACGTTAATCCCCACCAACTGCTGAAATACAGATAAGCCGATGCCAATCCACACAATCCGCAACAATCCACCATTTCTACTTAACAAATCGGAAAACTTCGGTTCCCGTTCTTGAAGTACTGTTTGACGAATTTCTTCAATTTTGGCGAAGACATTACCGCCTAAAATCTTAGTTAAAACATTAGCAGCTTCCGGTTCTCTTCCTTGTGCAACTAAGTAGCGTGGCGATTCGGGAATCATCAACGCAGCCATTCCATAAAGCACAGCTGGCGGAAATTCTGTCCAAAACATCCAACGCCAAGCTGCTATTCCCAACAAAAACGGCGAACTCGCTGAACCGGCTGATACTGCAATAAAATAGTCGCATAACAAAGCAATAAAAATACCGACGACTATTGCTAGTTGTTGCAAAGATCCCAATCTTCCCCGCAGATTTGAAGGAGAACATTCTGCAATGTAAGCCGGCGCAATCACGCTAGCAGCACCTACAGCTAATCCACCTAATACCCGCCAAAAGATAAAATCCCAAATAGTAAAAGCGATTCCCGAACCAATAGCACTGATACTAAATAATACTGAAGCAATAATCATTGCCTTAACTCGACCATAGCGATCGGCAATTTTACCTGCATAAAAAGCACCAATTGCAGATCCTAATAATGCTAAAGAAACAGCCAAACCAGTGAGTACGCTGTTAGCATTATAAGCTTCAGCTAGAGCCGCAACCGCGCCATTAATCACTGCGGTATCAAAACCAAATAAAAAACCTCCCAGTGCAGCCGCACCAGCAATTAATATGACATAGAATGTGTTAGATTTACGACGAGTAGTAGTAGTGGTCATAGTGATATTTCAAACATACAAACATTGATTTTGCTATTACATAGACACAAAGAAAAATTCCGCTAGTTTTGCACTAGTGAATGTTTGACAACTGCACTTTTTTGCGCTTTTTATTGTTGTGGATGATTAATGTGAAAAAATCATGCCAAAGCTAGCCATTACCTTGGACATTACCTACTAAAAACTTAAGCTGGTAAACTACTACAGATTTTCAATAATTAAATTGGATTCCTATAATAGAAAATAGGCAGCAACCCTATAGCTTGCTGAAATCTTTTCAACGGATATTTTGCGTTATCAATCTAGATTAGCGTTTTATGAAAACTAATAAAATATAAAAAGAGTCAGATTTTAGATACCTCTAAAGTTAGATGTTTATCTAGCTAATTTTTGATTATTAAAGCTTTACGAAGCGGTAGGGAGTTTTTGAGCGCACTCACTTGTTTTATTGTCAGCGATTACCCAGACATGATACAGGAGATTGCCAGTTGGTGAGGTACAGATTACCGTTAATTATAGGGGCACTGGCACTGCCATGCCTCGAAGTGCATACCTCATTTACCTGAAATATGCTGTATCAAAGACTCGTTCGCGAGTAAAAAAGACTCGTCAACGAGCAAAATAACCTCATTCACCAGCAAAAAAGACTCGTTCACGAGCAAAAAAGACTCGTCAACGAGCAAAATAACCTCATTCACGAGCAAAAAAGACTCGTCAACGAGTAAAATAACCTCGTGAATGAGAATTTGATACAGGCGATCGCACAATTTTTGATAAATTCGTAGTAAGCACTGAAGTGCTTCCAAATCCAGGACTGAAGTCCTGACTACGAAATCGTTAAAGCCTAGCCTATAAGAAAAGCGATCGCATTACATAACTCGGTTCCCAATGAAGAAACATCCAATTTTTTAAATACCCAAATAAATTTGTAGTGCGAGCATCTTGCTCGCTGGTGTTCAAAAGCGAGCAAGATGCTCGCACTACGAAATATGGGTAATTTATTTTTTGTAAGTCCCGAAATTTGACTGCTAAATTCCTGACTACAAAATCGTTAAAGCCTAGTGTATGAGAAAAGCGATCGCATTACATAACTCGGTTCCCAATGAAGAAACATCCAATTTTTTAAATACCCAAATAAATTTGTAGTGCGAGCATCTTGCTCGCTGGTGTTCAAAAGCGAGCAAGATGCTCGCACTACGAAATATGGGTAATTTATTTTTTGTAAGTCCCTTACCTCGCCCGCAAAGGATGTGTCTGGTAATTCATCGATAAGACTCCTGGCTGATCCCGAAATCCCGCCGTCACCCTAGAAGGGTGCGGCTAATCGAACAAAGCCCACCTTTGTGGGCTAAAAAATTCAGTCCACGTAGGTGGGCTTGGTAGCTGTAGCCCCAGGCTTCTAGCCTGCGGGCGTTATTTCGGGTAAGCGCGAGAACTTTAGTAAATTAATAGCTCACAACCGTTTGTATTTCTAACTCCCCAAGAGCGATCGCATTTGATAAATTGAGTATCTACTTTAAAGCAAAAAGAGCGATCGCATTCTTCCCCCTCTGCCCCCTGCTTTCATCCAAGCTCAGTCTAAAGAAAGATCCTGCTTTGGGTGGAATTCGGATTAAATAGAAAAAACCGTGTACGCCTACGGGTAAAGGGAAATGAAGCGCGATTCTACTGGTAAGTTTGTGAGGAATTGGGAATTAGAAAGCAAACAACGGGTTAGTGTCACGCTTACCAATACAGCATGGCGATCGCTCGATGCGGCAGCACAAAAGCAAGGAATTTCGCGATCGGAATTGATTGAAGGCTTTGCACGGAGCTTGGAAACAGATAAACAGCCAGATTCTCCACAAATGCAAGCAAATGCGGAAAATCCTGGATTACAAGCATCCATCGCTATTTTAGAGCAGCAAGTTCAGCATTTAGAGACTTTAGTAGAAAATACACCAGATACTATCGCCCGCATCGCTGCGCTAGAAACTGAACGAAAGGTGATTGCTATCCTGGAAAGTATTACCGATGCTTTTGTCGCTTTTGATTGTGATTGGCGCTACACCTATATCAATCAAGCCGCCGCGAAAATTTTACACCAATCGCCACAGGAACTCATTGGTAAAAATGTTTGGCATGAGGTGTTTCCCGAACACGTGGATGGTACTGCTTATCAAGCGATGCATCGCGCTGTGGCTCAACAAGTTCCGGTTTCTTGGGAGGAATACGGTGAACCTTTGGGGCGATGGTTAGAAGTTCACGCTTATCCTTCTGCTGAGGGTTTAGCGGTATATTTTCGCGATATTACAGAACGCAAACAAGCCCAAGCCGAACGCGATCGCTTAATCCAAGAATTGGAAATTGAACATGGGCGGTTTGCAGCAGTTTTGCGTCAGTTACCCACAGGGGTGCTGATTGCAGATGCAGCTACAGGTAAATTAGTTCTCGCTAATGAACAAGCTCAACAAATCGTGGGCTACAGCTATGAAGAATCTCTAGAATTAGCAGAATATGTGGCACTTACTCCCTTTGTCGCCTTTGGTAAGGATGGAGAAATGTATGCGGCGGAAGATTATCCTTTAGCGCGATCGCTCCGCACTGGTGAAGTCATTTCTAATGAAGAATTAGCACTGCAAAATGATGGTAAGCAAACTGTTATTAGTGTTAATTCCGCACCAATTCTCAATAGCGAAAATCAAATTGTCGCAGCAGTCGCCATATTTCAAGATATCACCGAGCGTAAGCAAATTGAAACCGCACTTAGACAGCAAACCGAAGCTTTAGAGAATCAGCATAAATGGCTAGGAACGGTGTTAGATTTAATGCCAACGGCAACGGTATTTATTGAACCAGTTACAGGAAAAATCAGCTTTGCTAATCGAATTGCTAACGAATTAGCTGGTGGTGAAATCCCAAAAAACAAAGCTTTTGATGAGTATATTGATATTTCCTATTGCACCGATGCCAATGGTGAACCTATTCCTAGAGAAAAAATGCCGTTGGTGTTGTTAGCAACAGGAAAACATCTGCAAAATTATCAAATCAACTGGCATACACCAGGGGGTATTCGCTCTACACTCTGCTGGGGAGAAACTTTACCCGCAATGTATGGACATCCAGAAACGGGTATTTGCATGTTTCAAGATGTAACTCATCTCAAACAGATTGAAGAAAATCTGCGGCAAACAGAAGAACGCTTGCAACTGGCTTTATCTTCCGCCCAGATAGTCGCCTGGGATATGGATTTAGTCAACAATCGTGTAGTCTGTTCCCTCAATTCAGTTTGTGCTTGGGGCTTGGAAGCCAGCACAATCGAGGAATTTGTCACCAAAATTCATCCAGACGATCGCCAGCAAGTTTTGCAAGCAGCCCAAAACGCCGCCGCAGGCGAAAGGATTTATCAGCAAGAGTATCGGGTAATTGCTGCTGATGGTACGGTGCGCTGGCTAAATAGCCAAGGTAGAGTTTACCTGGATGCAACCGGGAGAGGAGCGCGGATGATTGGCGTTTCTGTGGATATTACAGAACGTCAACAACTGCTGGAGGCGTTGCAACACAAGGAGAAACAACAGGAATTTTTAATTCAATTAAATGAAGCTATTCGCGCCATTATTGAGCCAAAGGAAATTATGTGGCAGGTGGTATGCGCCACTGGGCAACATTTCCAAGTAACGCGCTGTACCTACGGTGAAATTGATTCTACCCAAGAATACCTGATTGTCGATCGCGATTACTGCAACGGTGTCAAAAGTGCCGTTGGTTCTCACCATTTGAATTCTTTCGGGCGGGAAATCATAGCCGAACTCAAGCAGGGTAAGACAATTGTCGTAGATGATTTAGCCATAGATCCCCGCACAAGGGGCGCTGGTGCGGCAGCTTTTGCCTATATCGGTATTAAATCTATAGTATGCGTCCCCTTAGTCAAACAAGGTAAGTTTGTCGCCTTATTTGTCTTAGATCATATATCTCCCCGTCACTGGCGAGCGGAAGAAGTGGCGCTGATAGAGCAAATTGCCGAACAAACTTGGTTAGCCGTAGAGCGATCGCGGGCGGAAGAAGCATTGCGGGAAAGTGAGGCGCATTTACGACTAGCGTTGAATGTTGGGCGCATGGGTTCCTGGGATTGGGAAGTGCAAACAGGAGCGTTACACTGGTCAGAAGGACATTTTACCGTGCTAGGTTTGCAACCCTATGAATGTCAACCCGCTTATGAAGTTTGGGCTAGTCGCGTACATCCCGATGATTTAGCCACAGCCGAAGCCGTCCTAAACCAAGCTATGCAACAAAAGCAAGATTACCATTACGAATATCGTTTGCGGTGGACAGATGGCTCAATTCACTGGGTAGAAGCTAGGGGACAAGCTACATACGATTCCCTGGGAAACCCGAAAAATTCCATCGGTGTAGTCATTGATATTACCGAACGCAAGCAAGCAGAACAAGAAAGAGAACGCTTGCTAGAACGCGAACGCATCGCCAGAATGCAAGTAGAAACCATACAGCGACAATTAGCAACTATTTTTGAAACTTCCCCCGTAGGTATGGGGCTGTTAGATAGCCAGCAACGATTTATTGCCATTAATGAAGCATTAGCCCAAATTAATGGGTTAACGCGAGAACAACATTTAGGAAAATCAATTTCTCAGCTATTTGGTGCATCAGATCCCCGATTAGTCGCCGTTTTTGAGGAGATTTACAATACAGGTAATCGCTTTATCTCACCTAACTTTGCAGTGAATGTTCCAGGACGCAGCGATCGCTCTCCCGGTTATTACAATGTTTACTATCTACCCACAACCAACGCCAATCATCAAGTCGAAGATGTTTTGGTGTATGTGGTAGATGTCACAGAGCGTGTAAGGTTAGAACGCGATCAACGTTTTCTAGGAGAAGCCAGCGCAGTTTTAGCATCTTCTCTCGATTATCAAACTACCCTAGAGCGGGTAGCACAATTAGCAGTACCAGAGTTAGCCGACTGGTGTACAGTCCACATCGTTAAAGAAAATGGTTGCATTGAGCAGATTGCTGTTGCCCATGTCGATCCAGCCAAACTGCAACAGGCAGAAGAAATCAAGCACAAATATCCTTTGAACCGCGATGAACCCAGAGGTGCGGCGTTAACTTTACGCACAGGTGAATCCCAATTAGTCTCAGATATTCCCGATGAATTGCTAGTCCAAGCTGCCCACAGTCCCGAACATTTAGAGATTTTGCGCTCTGTAGGCTTTACAGCTTTTATGTCGGTACCATTACGCACGCAAAACCGAATTTTTGGTGTGATTTCTTTCATATCCGCCGAATCGGGACAAATTTATGACCAGAGCAATTTACAATTAGCAGAGGAACTAGCTCACCGTGCATCCTTAGCAATTGATAATGCCCAATTGTACCGCCGAGCGCAGAGCGATCGCGCCAAAGCCGAAGCCACCAATAGAATTAAAGATGAATTTCTCGCCGTACTTTCTCACGAATTGCGATCGCCTTTAAATCCGATTTTAGGCTGGACAAAACTTCTCCGCAGTCAGCAGTTAAACCCTGCAAAAATCGACCAAGCCTTAGAAACCATCGAACGCAATGCTAAATTACAAGCGCAATTAATTGAAGATTTACTCGATGTTTCCCGCATTCTTCAAGGGAAAATGTCTTTAAACGTCTCCCCAGTCAATTTAGCTGCAACCATTGAAGCCGCTAATGAAACAGTGAGATTAGCCGCCGAAGCCAAGAATATTCACATCCAAACCATACTTAACCCGATTTCCGGGACAGTTTCCGGCGATATCAACCGTTTACAACAAGTTATCTGGAATCTCCTCGCTAACGCTGTCAAATTCACCCCCCCTGGTGGAGAAGTTGAGGTAGAACTACAACAGGTAGGGATGTATGCACAAATTCGAGTTACAGACACAGGAATTGGTATCAGCCGAGAATTTTTACCTTACGTCTTTGAATACTTCCGCCAAGAAGACGGCGCAACCACAAGAAAATTTGGCGGTTTAGGGTTAGGATTAGCGATAGTCCGCCATTTAACAGAACTACACGGGGGAACAGTCTTTGCAGATAGTCCCGGACAGAATATGGGCGCAACATTTACAGTTAAGTTACCCTTAAATGTAGTTGAGTCAGATTTATCTGGCGATGCTAGCAATTTGCAAAGCGTGATCGACCTCAACGGTATGCAAATATTAGTTGTGGATGATGATGCAGATATGCGCGACTTAGCAGAATTCATCCTCACCCAAGCTGGCGCACAAGTCACTACAGCCGATTCTGCATTGCAAGTTTTAACTTTATTACAGCAATCGCTTCCAGATTTACTAGTCTCTGACATCGGTATGCCAGAAATGGACGGTTATTCCCTAATTCGGCAAATTAGACAATACCCACCACAACAGGGAGGAAATCTACCCGCGATCGCACTTTCCGCCTATGCGGGAGAAATCAACCAGCAACAAGCACTACAAGCCGGATTTCAACAGCATATCCCCAAACCCATCGACCCAGACCAGTTAGTGCGAAAAATTGCCCTGTTAATGGGAAATATTCATTGAATTGGTGCGATCGCATTTTTTGGGGGTGAAAAGTGCGATCGCGCCAGATTATTTCCCCAGCAGTTAAGGTCAATTAAACAACAAGAAAATTATTCGCGCTCAGTGATAATTCCTGAGATAATTGGGCAAATTGTACTTGAGTAAATCCTGTAGCATTACCATCCTGGTCAAAATACAAAGCACCTGTATTATTATCGTAGATAAATCTTTGAGATTCTTGGCTAGCCGCAGTACCGATAGCAAACTGACTAAATAAAAGTACACTGGGCGATAATCCACCACCGAAACCATTAGCAGATACTTGAATTAAATCATTATTTGGATTGAATAAGAAGATAGTATCAATACCTTCGTTGTAATTATTAAACACAAAGGTATCATCACCACCAGTACCAGTCAGCGAATCATTCCCATTGCCACCAATTAAAATATCATTACCATAATCATCTAATATTGAATCATCGTCATCTACAGAAGTTCCTCCAACGAGGATATCATCACCATTACCTCCTAAAAGGGTATCATCATATTTTGTGCCGTTAAGATTTAATCTTTCAATATTTAAGAAATTAACTATGCTATTACTATTAGTAATTGTGCCCTGGTTAGCGATCGCATCCCAGGTCATGGTAATCCCACTCTTAGCATAACCATAATTAACTTCCAAATAATCTTGACCTGTGCCACCATCTATTGTGATGCTAACTACAGCAGAAGGTATCTCAGATGCAGAATCGAAATAAGAGAAAGTATCATCACCTCTTCCACCATTGAGCATACCACCACTTCGGCAGGCAATTGAGTCATTACCATCCCCACCATTAACTGTATTATTACCTCTCAAACCGAAAACAGATAAGCTATCGTTACCTTCGCCACCATCAAGAATATTGTTACCCTCAGAATAGGTGATTAAGAGATCGTTACCTCCAGCACCAATAAGCGTGTCATTGCCACTTATGTTGTTTTGAAAAATATCATCACCATTGCCTCCTTGAATAAAGTCATCGTATTTTGTAGCGGTAATCTGAAAATTTTCGATATTCAAGAAGCTAACAGAGTTACTATTATTTTGAATACTGCCTTGATTTGTGGTTGTATCCAAAGTCATGGTAATGCCATTTTTAGCATCGTAGTAATTAGCAAATAACCAATCTTTACCTGCTCCACCATTAATTGTATCGTTGCCACCATAACCTCCAAAAATACTATCGTCGCCATTACCTGCTTGAATGTTGTCATCATAGACTGTACCGGCTATGTTCAAACTTTCGATATTTTTATAGCGAATCTGGTTATTACCAGCAGTAATTGTACCTTCGGTAAAATTGGCATTCCAATTCATGGTAATCCCAGCATCCGCATCGCTGTAATCAACATCTAACAAATCGTTACCACTACCTCCATCTACACTTTGAGTTACTAAGGAAGCTGGATTATCTAAATATTTGGCGGCGATAGAGAAACTATCATTACCATCTCCCCCATAAAACTTATTAGCTCCGTTCACACCATAAGCAGCAAAATAATCATTTCCTGTGCCACCGGAAAGTGTATTATTACCAATAGATTCCTGAAGATAAAATACGTCACTTCCCGAATCACCACTCAAGTAGTTATTACCTAAGGAATTCCGTATCCAAAAAACATCATCTCCAGACCTTCCTTTGAGGGTATTATTGCTGCTGCTGACCTCAGCATGTAAGTTATCATTTCCTGAACCACCATCTAGAAGATTACTCTCAGTTGCATAATCAACATATAAGCGATCGTCGCCACGTCCCCCATAAAGACTGTTCTTGCCTTGCTCACCAAACAAGTAGTCATTACCATCGCCGCCGTAGAGTTTGTCATTACCTTGTCCGCCATACAATGTGTCATTTCCTAGCAGTCCTTCAAGGGTGTCATTACCATTGCGACCAAGGATAAAGTTGTAAGATTCATTACCCGTAATTTTATTATTGAGTGTGTTACCGATGCCTGAATATGCTGTTTCCGTGAGCGTCAAATTTTCAATATAATTGCCTAATGCCCAGTTCACAGAAGACTTAACAGTATCTTTGCTACCACCAGCATCGCCGCCTAAACCATTATCTTCGCTAACAATATCACTGCTGCTATCAACGATATATGTATCATTACCTACACCCCCAGACATAGTATCGTCGCCAGTACCACCATCAAGGGTGTCGTTACCGCTACCACCATTGAGGACATCATTACCTTGATAACCGTAAATGCTATCGTTACCAGTACCACCATTGAGGATGTCGTTGAGTGATGTACCTTTAATTTTTGCCATTGTTTTATTCCTGTAAAATCTTGGAATTCTGAATGAAAAAACTTTGTACTGAAAAATAAGGGATAATTGAGCGATCGCATTTTTCAATACCACGAACTGCGATCGCACCAGATTATTTCCTCTGCGATTAAGCTAGATTAAATAACAAGAAAATTATTCGCTCCCAGTGATAATCCCGTAGACAATTGGGCAAATTGTACCTGAGTAAATTCTGTAGCACTTCCATCTGCGTCAAAGTACAAAGCGCCTGTCACATCATTGTAAATCAATCGCTGTTTGCTGGTTGTAGCAGCGACACCTAGAGTAAATTCACTGGATGAGACTACACCGGGTGATAAGCTAGGATCAAATATCCAAACATCTAACACAATTAAATCATCAGTTGTGTTAAAGTCCGCGATCGTATCAACACCCTGAGAATAGGTGCCATAAGAAATATTAAAAACAAAGCGATCAATACCATTGCCACCAGTCAAAAAATCATTACCATTATTGGCGTTAATGGTGTCATTGCCATTACCTCCATGAATAGTGTCATCGTAAGAGGTACCTCCGATATACAATTTTTCGATATTTTGGAAACTAATCTTGTTGGTACCAGCAGTAATTATGCCACTATTATTGGTGGTATCTAAAGTTACTGTCATGCCACTGCTAGCAGTATTGTAACTAACAAACAACTCATCATTACCTGCACCACCATCAATTGTATCTTTGCCACCATTACCAGTACTTAAGGTATCGTCGCCATTCCCGCCTTGAATATTGTCATCGTAGCCTGTACCCCATATGTTGAGCCGTTCAATCTCCGAAAAGCTCACAGAGTGAGTTTGATTATTAATTAAACCCTTAGTCTTAGTTGCATCCCAGGTCATGGTGATACCACTAGTTACAAAAGATACGCCAAAGGATAAATAATCATTACCTGCGCCACCCTCAATTGTATCCTTACCGCCACTACCAGCATTTAATGTGTCGTCACCATTCCCGCCTTGAATATTGTCATCACCAGATGTATCCCTGATATTCAGCCGTTCGATATCCGAAAAGCTTACAGAGTGGTTACCACAAGTAATTAAGCCATTAGTTTTAGTTGCATCCCAAGTCATGGTAATGGTACTCTGAAGACCAGCGGTACTAAAGGATAAGTAATCGTTACCTGCACCACCATTAATGGTATCTTTGCCGTCATAGCTCCCACTTAGGCTATCGTCACCATTGCCACCTTGAATACTGTCATCATAGGTTGTACCGTATATGGTCAGAGCTTCCATGCTTTGGAAGCTAACAAATTTCGTACCGTAATTAATAGTACCGTTAGTAGTGGTAGCATCTAAAGTCATAGTGACGCCACTATCATGAGTATCGTCGTAACTAACAATTAAAAAATCTTTACCTGCACCACCATCAACGATATCATTCCCTTCGCCACAGCTGATGGTATCATTGCCATTACCACCACTGAGTACATCATTAAAATAACCACCAGATAACCCATCATTACCATCACCACCATCGGAGAAGTGACTACCATATTCCGCCCCCATGAGGACATCATCACCGCTACCACCATTCAAGGTGTTATTGCCACCAGAATCATCTGTTAATGTAATATAGTCGTTACCATTACCACCATTAAAGAGAATCTTGCCACCAGAATATTCTAATACTAGAGTATCGTTACCATCATCACCGTTAAAGAACTGATTGCCAAAACCATATCTTATCAAGGCGTAGTCATTGCCAGCACCGAAGTTGATGGTCTGATTGTCACTAGGCGATTCAACAGATATTCTATCGTTACCTGCACCTGCATTCACAATGCTGTTGCCCGATAGTTCGTAAAGGTTTATGGTATCGTTCCCCGTACCTGCATCTACCATGCTGTCGCGATAAGAGACAAACAAATTGAGGAGATCGTCACCCGCACCACCATAGAGAGTAATATTACTACTAATGCCTTCGGCGAATAGGGTATCGTTACCTACACCACCATCTAATATCTGAGTAACTGACGAGTCGGATGTTTCACCACTGGTGATATAAAACGAGTCATCACCAATCCCACCGACAAATTTATTAGCGCCTGTAACTCCCTGTGCATAAAAATTATCATTCCCTTCGCCGCCAAATAGGGTGTTATTACCACTAGATTCATTAATCTCAAAGTAATCGTTTCCGCTATCGCCATTGAGTCTGTTATTTCCTGAGGAATTATTGGCAGATAACCAATCGTCACCCGCTCCCCCTTTGAGGGTATTATTGCCAGTGGAATTATCGGCATTTAAGGTGTCATTACCCAAACCACCGTCTAAAGTATTATTTGTGGATGAGAAGGAAACATCTAAGCGATCGCTCCCATTTTCTCCATACAGGCTATTCTTACCTTGATTATCAAATAGGTAGTCATCATTGTCACCACCATAAAGCTTATCATTACCTAGCCCGCCATAGAGTGAATCCTTCCCCGCTAGCCCTTCTAGGGTATCATTGCCATCGCCACCGTTGAGAATGTTGTCATATTGATTACCTGTAATTCTATTATTGAGTGCATTTCCCGTCCCAGAAATTGCACTGCCAGTGAGCAGCAAGCTTTCGATATAATTGCCTAATGTCCAGTCAACGGAAGATTGGATAGTATCCTTACCACTAGCATTACCGCCGGAACTCTTCTCCTCACTGACTACATCGCCGAGATTATCAACGATGTATGTATCATTACCAGATCCCCCTGACATCGTATCGTTGCCAGTACCGCCATCAAGGGTGTCGTTACCGCTACCACCATTGAGGCGATCGCTTCCTTGATAACCATAAAGGATATCGTTATCAAGACTACCGTTGAGGGTATCCTTGAGGGATGTACCTTGAATTATTGCCATTGGTTTATTCGGGTAAATTGGTTTAATTTTGGCTACAAAAACTTTGTTATGCAGAATAGGGGATGAAAAGTGCGATCGCATTTTTCATTACCAATAATTGCGATCGCGCCAGATTATTTCCTCAGCATTTGAGCTAGATTAAATAACAACAAAATTATTCGCGCTCAGTGATAATCCCGTACCCAATTGGGCAAATTGTACCTGACTAAATTCTGTAGCATTACCATCTCTGTCAAAGTACAAAGCGCCTGTACCATTATCGTAAATAAGTCGCTGACTGCTGTTTGTAGCAGCTGCACCGATGGTAAATTGACTAGATGAGAGTACACCGGGCGATAAGCTATAAGCAAAACCATAAACAGTCAGCTGTATTACATCATCTGCTGTATTAAAATCCGCGATCGTATCAATGCCGTCAAAATTCTCGAAGGCAAAAATATCATTACCACCGCCACCAGTTAGAAGATCGTTGCCATTGTAAGAAATGAAGGTTTCATTTCCTGCACCACCGCGAATAGTGTCATTGTAGAACGTACTTTTTATTTCTAGTCGTTCGATATTCCAGAAGCTCGTAGAGTTAGTACCATCAGTAACTACGCCACTAGTCGCGGTTCCATCTACAGTTATCGTGCTACCATTTCTACCACTAAAGTAAGACACAGATAATAGATCGTTACCTGCACCGCCATCAACTCTATCATTGCCCCCAGACATGAAAAAGGCATCATCGCCATTGCCACCTTGAATGCTGTCATCGTAAGATGTACCGTATATGACTAGGCGTTCAATACTCGAAAAGCTGACAGAGTTGGTTTCAGCAGTGATTGAGCCATTAGTAGTAGTCTCATCCAAGGTCATGGTGATGCCAGTATTAAAAGTATTGGTAGAAAATAACAAGTAATCGTTACCTGCACCACCATTAACAGTATCCTTGCCACCACCCGCATTTAAGGTGTCGTCACCATTGCCACCTTGAATATTGTCGTCATAGCCTGTACCGTATATGGCTAGGCGTTCGATGCTTTGGAAGCTAACAAATTTCGTACCATAATTAATCGTACCGTTAGTAGTGGTGGCATCTAAAGTCATAGTGATGCCACCATCATCAGTCTCGTCGTAACTAACACTTAATAAATCTTCACCTGCACCACCATCAACGATATCATTCCCATCGCCACAGCTGATGCTATCGTTGCCATTGCCACCACTGAGTACGTCATTAAAATAACCGCCAGATATGACATCATTACCATCACCGCCACTGGAGACATGACTACCATATTCGGCTCCCCTGAGGGTATCATCGCCATTTCCGCCATTTAAGGTGTGATTGCCACCAGAGTCATCTTTTAAACTAATAGAGTCGTTACCATTACCACCGTTAAAAACGAGCTCGCCATTATAATAATCGAATGTTAGGGTATCGTTGCCCTCACCACCGTTCAAGGTTTGATAGCCAAAACCATATTTCATAAAGACGTAGTCATTGCCATCACCCAAGTTGATAGTTTGATTACCATTAGGAGATTCGGCAAATACTTGATCGTCACCTGTACCGAGATCTATGATGTTGCTGCCTGAAGATTCGCTAAAATCTACATAATCGTTCCCTGCGCCTGCATATATAATGTTATTGCCTGAGGAGGCAAATAAGATTAACCCATCATCACCCGCACCACCATAGATGGTAATATTATTCTTCATGGCTTCGGCATAGACGCGATCGTTACCTGCACCACCTTCTACGATCTGAGTCAATGACAAGTCCGATGTCTCACCACTGGAAATAGAAAAGAAGTCATCACCATTCCCACCGGAAAATTTATTAGCGCCTGTAATTCCCTGTGCATAAAAGCTATCATTTCCCTCACCGCCAGATAGGGTATTATTACCACTTGATTGATTAATCTCAAAGTAATCATTGCCGCTATCACCATTGAGTCTGTTATTTCCTGAGGAATTATTGGCAGACAGCCAATCGTCACCAGATCCCCCTTTGAGGGTGTTATTGCCAGTGGAATGATCGGCATTTAAGGTGTCATTACCAGAACCACCATCTAAAGTATTATTTGTGGATGAGAAGGAAACATCTAAGCGATCGCTTCCGCTTTCTCCGTACAGGCTATTCTTACCTTGATTATCAAATAGGTAGTCATCATTGTCACCACCATAAAGCTTATCATTACCTAGCCCGCCATAGAGTGAGTCATTTCCCGCTAGCCCTTCTAGGGTATCATTGCCATCGCCACCATTGAGAATATTGTCATATTTATTACCTGTGATTCTATTATTGAGTGCGTTTCCTGTTCCGGAAATTGCTCTGCCAGTTAAAGTCAATCTTTCAATATAATTGCCCAATGTCGAGTCAACGGAAGACTTAACAGTATCTTTGCTACCACCAGCATTACCGCCGGAACTCTTCTCCTCACTGACAACATCGCCGATATTATCAACGATGTATGTATCATTACCCGCTCCCCCTGACATGGTATCTTTGCCAGTACCGCCATCAAGAGTGTCGTTACCGCTACCACCATTGAGGACATCATTGCCTTGATAACCATAAAGGATATCGCTGCCATTAGTACCATTGAGGATATCTTTGAGTGATGTACCTTGAATTATTGCCATTATTTTATTCCTGGAAAATTTTGTATTCTCAATCAGAAAACTTAGTCATGAGGGTGCAATTCTCATGATGCCAAGCGCGATAATTAAGCGATCGCACTTGTCTTAGCTAAAAGCGCGATCGCCGTTAAATTTATTACATAATGTAAATACATTTGCCACCCCAATCAATAAAAATTACCTTGAAAAAACTTCACTCTTCTCATCTATAAGATGCTATATAGCAATGGGAATGCTATATATAACTTGGTGCAGATGCGGCTTATGTCAATATTTTCATTACGCCTACCTGACTGGAAAATAGGAACTAGGAAAAAAAGATTTTTTCGTGATTAGCTGAATTGAAACAGACAGAAGACAGATGGAAAGGCAGTGTTTTTCATCCATTCTTGTCTATGTCAATTCATGATGGCTACTTAAGTAAGTTTTTTTGCTTTATGAGAGAATTACAAATAATTGTCTTTTCATTTTTAAAATTTTAACCTAAATTTAACCAAATTATAACCTAAGTAACTTATCTATCATGGTTTTTCAGAAAAATTCTGAACTTTATCTAATCTTTAAAAAAGAGAGCGATTTTTAAATCAAATCCTGACAATTCAATTTAAATAAATGGTGAATTATGAAATTGTTATTTGCAATATGAAATAAAAATTATCGCGATCGTGAATATTAAGCAAAAGGCAGATGAAGTGACAGCCGATTATATCAATCAAAAAGGTAGAGAGCATAGATAAAAATCGATACAATACCATCGCTGCGATCGCTAAATTTTGGCTATTGTTTCTCTCGCTATTACCACATTTAGATATATCGCTGTAAAAATATATGATTTTCCGCTTATGAAGCGTAAAAGTCAAACATAAGCTACTATATCCCCTAATTCCTTTTAGGTCTTTACATGGGGAGTCGTAGAATTTCAGTATGAGTACAATCGAAGATATCAAAACTCAAAGCGCCAGTCATCTACAAGCGATCGCCGAACAATTTACAATTCAAGGTAAAGTTAGAGATATTCAAGCTTTTGGTAGCGGTAATATTAATGACACTTTTTTAGTTACTCTAAATGGGGAAACTGCACAGCATTTTGTGTTGCAACGCATTAATACACAAGTATTTCGTCAGCCAGAATTGATTATGCATAATATGTGTACTTTCACTGAGCATATTCGCCAACGGCTACAAAAACAACCCCTCAATCGACGTTGGGAAGTACCGCGAGTACTTTTTACCCAGGATGGAAAAGATAACTGGAAAGATGCTAACGGTGCATTTTGGCGGGCGATTAGTTTTATTAGTAATTCCCAGTCATTTGATACAATGAGCGATCGCGCTCAAGCTGGCGAAGTTGGTTATGCTTTGGGGATGTTCCACAATTTAATCAGCGATTTACCACCAGAAAAACTGGCTGATACCTTAGAAGGGTTTCACATTACGCCGCGTTATTTGGAACAATATAACCAAGTGTTGGCGACAACATCTGTAGAGAAAACAGCCGAGGTAAATTATTGCTTGCAATTTGTGAGCGATCGCCAAAATTTTGTGCATACTTTAGAAGATGCCAAAGCTACAGGTAAATTACCTCTGCGTTTGATGCATGGCGATCCCAAAATTAATAACGTCATGTTTGATACTGTGACTGGTTTAGCTGTCAGTGTAATTGATTTAGATACCGTTAAACCTGGTTTAGTACATTACGATATTGGCGATTGTTTGCGTTCTGGTTGCAATCCATCGGGTGAAGAAACAGCAGATTGGCAAAGTGTTGTGTTTGATACTGATACCTGTCAAGGGATATTGCAAGGATATCTGTCCGTAGCTAAGGCGTTTCTTACCGAAAATGATTATGTATATATGTATGATGCGATTCGGTTAATAGCTTTTGAATTGGGGTTAAGATTTTTTACAGATCATTTAGCTGGCAATGTCTATTTTAAAGTTAAATATCCAGAGCATAACTTAGCTAGAGCGCTAGTACAATTTGCCTTAACCAAAAGCATTGAAACTCAGGAAAGTCAAATTCGCGCCATAATTCAGGATGTAAAATGAGCAATCAATCATTTTCTCTCCAACCTTTCCCCGGTACTGGGCAATTACTGAATATAGAAATTGCCGCTAAAATTGCTCGCAATGGTAATAAACTGGGGATTGAATATACTGTAATTGGTAATATTTCCGAAATTGCCATTGGTTCACCATCACCAATGCCATCACGCAAGCATGAACTGTGGGAAGATACCTGCTTTGAGTTTTTCTTAGGAATGCAAAATTCTCCAGGTTATTGGGAATTTAATCTTTCTCCATCTGGTGATTGGAATGTTTACCGCTTTGATAATTATCGTCAAGGAATGCAAGAGGAAACAGCTTTTTCTGCATTGCCATTTATTGTCCAACAGCAAGGAAATAGTTTACAACTGACTCTAGAATTCGATTTAAATAAAATTATTCCTTTAGAACAAGCTTTAGAAGTTGCAATTACCACTGTGATTAAATCCAGAGATGGCGCAGTAACTTATTGGGCGTTGATTCATCAAGGTGCTGAGGCTGACTTTCACCGCAGAGATAGTTTCATTTTGGAATTGTGAGCGAAAATGCGATCGCAACGCCACAGCATATCCCATTGGTGTCAACTTAAGGCAAAACCCGCTTGGCGACAACGTTTTGCCCTCACCCCCAGCCCCTCTCCCACCAGGAGAGGGGAGCAAGAGATTTAATTCCCCTTCTCCAGGGGGAGAAGGGGTGAGGGGATGAGGGCGAGGGTTTTTGTACAACACGCGCCGTGTATAGCTTTTAGCTACCTGAGAATTGGTAAACTCAACTTCTCTATATTTTCAGTAACTTTTGTTACTTTTACCACAAAAGTCGTGAATAACGCCTATATGTTGCGGTTTCCTGCACCTTGACAACGATTTGGTTTTATTGACTGATGCGATCGCATTCCTTAATATAGGATTCTACTGATAATTAAAAATTAATCGCGAATATTTATCACAATACAAACTTATTACCGAACCAATACAACTGAAAAAATCGCTGACTTTAGCTTGTACCGATGTATCTGATAAATCAGTGTATAAAAAACAGCAATAAACCCTCATGAAAACCATGATAGAAAATCGAGAGAGGCATGATAAGTTTTAAATCCATCGTCCTCCCTTAAAGCTTTGCCTTATGCATCTGCACTATTTACACCCGCAACACCTTGAGGAATTAGTCAATAGCAGTGGCATAAATTTACACCTTGCGAAGCTCAATTTTTTGTCACTGGAAGGAATCAACGCCTATGAATATCTGTTGATTTCCGAGTTACTTCCGCGCACCAATAGCGGTATGGTGAAAAATGCCTGGTTACAACGTTACGCCCACACTACAGCAGGCGGTTGGTGGTGTTCGGGACTCGATCCCCTCACCGATTGGCAGACAATGGAATGGGGATGTTTTAAGCCTAACCAACCACGCCTAAATCAAAACGGTAAGGCGATTAAATATGAACATCCACCCAGCACAGCAACGCGGGTATTTTGTCTGCGAGTGACATTAGAAATTTGGCAGCAAGTTGCCCAGCGTTATCATCTGTCTTTACCTGACAATATTACTATTGCCCCGCATGGTGAAGCTGTGGGTTTTTGGCAATGGGTGATGGAACAGAAATTACCTGTGATTATTTGCGAAGGTGCAAAGAAAGCCGCCACACTCTTAACTCAAGGATACGCTGCGATCGCAATTCCGGGAATAACTAGCGGCTATCGCGTTGTGAAAGATAACTTTGGGAAAGTTACCCGTCGTCAGCTAATACCCGACTTAGGAATTTTCGCCCTCAAACAACGCACCTTTTATATATGCTTTGATTTTGAAACCAAACCCAAAACCATCGCCGCAGTTAATAACGCCATTTCTCAACTTGGTTTTTTATTACAAGAAAAAAACTGTCCTGTAAAAGTTATCGAACTACCAGGAATGGAAAAAGGTGTTGATGAATTTATCGTAGCGAAAGGTGCAAGTAGTTTCGATAAAGTTTATCGTCAAAGCGTTGATTTAGAAGTTTATCTCGCCCAAACCAAACCCCATACAGAATTAACAATTCCGGCTGCAATCACCGTTAATTGTCCTTATTTAGGAGAAATTCCTTTCCCCTCATCTGGATTAGTAGGAGTAAAATCAGCCAAAGGTACAGGTAAAACCACAGGCTTAAAATCTCTAGTTAATCGCGCCAAAAATAAAAATCAACCTGTTTTATTAATCACTCACCGCATTCAATTAGGACGCTTTCTCTGTGAAAAAGTCGGCATCAACTGGGGCATCAATTACACAGAACGCAAACCAGAAAATCCCCCTCAATGCCCAATGCCCACTCGCCCTGAGCGAAGCCGAAGGGATGCCCAAATCCTAATGCCCAAATCCTTTGGGTTATGCATAGATTCGATTTGGAAACTTAACCCCGAAGATTGGCAAGGTGCAATCGTAATTCTCGATGAAGTTGAGCAATCTTTATGGCATTTACTCAACAGCAATACTTGTAAACAAAAGCGCGTTAAAATTCTCAAAATATTTCAACAATTAATTGCCACAGTATTTAGAACAGGTGGCTTAGTTATTGCTCAAGATGCCGATTTATCGGATGTTTCTTTAGAATATTTACAAGGATTGTCCGAGAATAAAATAACGCCTTGGATATTATTAAATCAATGGCAACCTCAACGGGGATGGGATGTGACATTTTACGATTCTCCCAACCCGACACCCCTAATTCATCAATTAGAATTAGATTTAATTGCTGGGCGAAAATGTTACGTAACTACCGATAGCAGAACCGGACGTTACAGTTGTGAAACTATCGAACGTTATTTAAAAGAACGTTTAGAAAAACTCCGGCGACAATTTCCAAAAACTTTAGTAGTTAGCAGCCAAACTACAAATACACCAGGACACCCAGCCGTTGATTTTGTCGCCGCAATTAATCAAAAAATTCCGGAATATGATACCGTATTTGTTACCCCGACAATCGGCACGGGAATTAGTATTGATGTGCAACATTTTGATCGAGTTTATGGCATTTTTCAAGGCGTAATTCCTGATTCTGATGCGCGACAAGCCTTAGCCAGAGTCAGAGATGATGTCCCCCGTGTCGTGTGGTGTGCTAAACGGGGTATTGGTTTAATTGGTAGCGGTAGCACGAATTATCGCTTGCTTTCCTATTGGTATCAGGAGAATCAAAAAGATAATTTAGCTTTGCTCAGTCCCCTACATAAAATTGATGTAGATTTACCCTTAGTTTACGATCCGATTCATTTACGCACCTGGGCGAAATTATCTGCTAGGGTAAATGCTTCCATCCGTCTTTATCGCCAATCTTTACAAGAAGGCTTAATTGCTGATGGACACCAAATTAGAACTAGAAGCAACGCCGTACATAATAATATTATTCGCGATTTACGCCTAGCATTTTTAGCCACAGATCCGCAAGATTTAGCAAATCGCAAACGCTTAATTTTAGAAATTGTCAAAGTCCAAAAAGATTGGACAGAAAAACGCATTAAAGCGAAAGAAATTAAACGTAAAATTCGCGAAATTAAGCAACAAAACCAATTATCAGCCGCTAATGCTGTCGCCAAAGCCAGAGATATTGATTATGTAGAATATGAGCAGTTATTAGCTAAACATTCCCTCACCGATGACGAACGTCACGCTATGCAAAAATATATCCTGCGTCAGCGTTATGGTATGGAGGTGACGCCGGAATTAAAATTGCAGGATGATAAAGGCTATTACGGGCAATTATTGACGCACTATTATTTAACCCACGAAAGCGAGTATTTTCATATTCGCGATCGCCAGGAGTGGCATCAACAATTATACTGGGGAGAAGGGCAGGTGTTTCTCCCAGATATCAAGACTTATACCCTGAAAGTTGAGGCGATGAGAGCCTTAGGGATGGTAGATTTCCTCACAGCTACCAAAGAATTTAGCGAAAATGATCCACAATTGGTTGTGCTGAAGAATTTAGCCAGTAACAATAGTAAACATATTAAAAGAGTACTGGGAATTAATTTAGGCAGCAATACTGGAAATATCTCCGGTATTAAAATTCTCAGCCGTCTCTTAAGTTTGTTGGGATTGAAGCTGAAGCGAGTTAATACAGGTTATCACATTGATTTAGACAATCTGGATGATGGTAGAGATAAAATCTTTGCCGTTTGGCATCACCGAGATGAGTTAATGTTGACTCATCTGCGCCAGCTGGGAGAGACAGGGGTTGATACTCCTTTAGATTTGCAGTTGTTGGTTCATTGAAAGCGGCGGGAAACTCCATCCCCTTGTGGGTGCGCACCCTGCGCGCCCCGCCGCTTGGGGCATTGGGCATTGGGCATTGCTGATTTCTTCCCCCATGCCCAAAAACTCCATCCCCTTGTGGGTAGAGTTTTTTATACCAGTTAGCAAGAAAGTACGCGAAAACCTCTCAAACTCTTATTGCTCTGTGTACTCTGTGTACTCTGCGGTGAAAAATCTTTATTTCAACCACAGAGAACGCAGAGTGCGCAGAGGTTGAAATAGCGATCGCAACTCACCAACTTGCAGTTTGCTGTAAATTCCAGATTTCTCTGGAAAACGTTAACTTTTGACTGTTGATTGTTGAATTTAAACAATTAAAGCTCAACAAACGAAAGCCAACTATGTATTAAATGATGCATACACTAATTATGTCCGATTAAAACCTGCTCAACTTTTTCACTCTTAAGCCCGATTTAACTGATTTATTCGCTCGCCTTAAGCCAGTAAATTAAAGCATTTCAATATATTTCTTGTTTAATGTAAAGAAAAATGAAGATATTTTAACTAAAACACACTTGTATTAAATTATGCCTATTTCTTGAAAGTCTAGTACTAATACGGAGGCAAGACGATTATGAGAACGACACAATGAATATTATGAAGTTAAGTTAAGTAAGGGTATCAACAGGTGTTATATATCGGGGAAATCTACCTGTTGTGTTACCTTAGACAATACGCAACATTCAATATTTCTGTTGAGGACTCATTACCAACTTCAATTAACGAAAAGTATTAATTTGAGGAACTTGGAATGATTCGTCGTCTTTTAATTGCTTCTGCTTTCATTTTTGGAAGTGTTGGTATTGCTCCTATTGCATTTGCTGGTGACACAGCAAAGGTACCATTTGGAGGTATTGTCACAGCTGCTTGTTCTTTTCTGGGTACTCCTGGTGCGGGTACACTAGCCAACCCAACTTCTACGACTTTGAGTAGTGAGTTAGTAGCCGGAGGAACAAAAGGAACTGCACAGGTAAAATGCACTGGTGCGAATGGAAGTCTCAATATTACTGGTGTTACCCAGACATCCGGGCCTTCTCTGACTACACCTGTATATACTGCAACAGCCGCCGGAGGAACAATCGCCGCTACGTATACTGCTGGAGTAGCTGGTTTACCTCAAGTTGTGCTTGCTGGTATAACTACTTCTTTAGATGTGAATATGTCTGTAGTTAATGCCAGTGATTTAACAGCTGGAACATACGGGTTTACAGTTGATTTAACAGTGACACCCTAAGAGGATATTTGAACCCTTTTTGGTGTCGGCTTTCAGACTTGTAGATCCCGATTATTCAAAGCACTTGGTAGCAGTTCGCACAACTATGGACATCTGTGCAACGCAATTATTTACTGATTCCTCCAAAACCCACCTGGTGTAGTGGCTATCCTAAAAAAGAGGGCGGGATAGGATAAAGACTCAACATATTTGTAGTCATACCAATTCAAATCATGTTGGCGACACATCAATATATTTTAGAGGGTACAACATTGTTGTGCCCCTACAATCTGTCGCATTCTTGTTTCTAATTGGTATCAGGACTTGATTGTTTACTCAAGCAATAATCAAGTACTAACAACAAAATATAAGCAACAATTTGGCAATTGCAGATTCAATTGTCAATATCTCTCTAGTTCCACAATTTTTCACATTCACCACAGAATATGATAGTCGGTAATTTAGCGCTCACAAAATGGGGAGCTTCGCACAAGAATTTGCACCATAAACATAGAATGATTTTTGCTACTACTTGTGTTGGTAGTTGGGCATTTTTCGCGGGAATTTTTGGTGCTGATATTGCACAAGCACAAGTGCAAATTTCTCCTATGGTGATTGAGGCACAAGCTAACCAAGGGCTTGCAGAAGGCGTAATTAATGTCAAGAATATGACAAATGAACCCTTCCGCGCTCGTGTATATGTTCAGCCTTTTACATATAATCCAGATACAGGATTTCAAGCTTTGAAATCTAGTCCAACTGACCTGACTCCTTACTTACAATTTTCACCAGGAGAACTGACTATTCCACCGGGTGTGAGTAGACGCATACGCTTAATTAGTCAATTACCTCCTAACCTCCCAGATGGTGAATATCGAGTTGTAGTTTTCACAGAAAACTTAAAAGAAATTCCCTTAAGAGATAATAATGGAAATGCGATTAATATCAGAACTAAAGTAGGCTCTACTTTCTATGTCCGAAAAGGGAATTTATCACCTCGTCTAGCTGTAGATAGTGCTGCTGTGAATCCAAATACAAAGCAAATTCAATTGTTAGTCAAGAATACTGGTACAGCTTCTGTGCTCCCAACAGCTAACTGGACTTTAAAGCGGGGCGGAAAGATAATTAGAAGCGGAGAAGTAGCAGCCACAGCGATTGTAGCTCAGAGCGATCGCAAATTTATACTCAATCTCGCTGCTAAAAATCAACCAGAGATAACTGCTGGTCAATATGAATTAACTGGTGAGTTGCAATGGAGCGAACAGTCTCACTCGAAAACTGTTCCGTTTAATCTCAATCTTACTATACCGTAAATGGCGGCTGTGCGTTAATGAGCTAACACAATATTACCTCTGAGCCATTGCCATGCTGTAATAGTCTCAGCATTTTGCACAAATTCAAACATTAAGACTTTTTGTGTCTTGGTGTCTCTAGAATTATTTATTGATCCTAATTCATCAAGACATAAAGAGTTTTGTTTGTTGCGTTATTTAGGGGAAGTTATTCAGTACTGCTAGGCGGAAGTCAACAGTCAACAGTCAACAGTCAACAGTCAAAAGACTTACATTCTGGGCTTTTGCGCTATTTAATAGGGTATGTTTATTGACGCTGTATTGTATTAGTAATGTCTTGATAGTTACTACTGGGTTTTAAATCAATACGGTTCAGTTAAGGATAAATGTAGGTTGGGCTTACCGTGTGCCGAAAATGTTGGGTTTCGTTCCTCAACCCAACCTACGCGATTTAAGGTTTTTGACGCTAACTGAATGGTATTTGGTTTTAAATTAAAAATAAGCAATTAAAAATATTATCTAACACGGAGATTTTCTGATTAAGAAATATATTAGCTCTGTATAAGTAGCCTTCATGAATTGCGTACACAAGAAAACCTGAAAATTGCTCCTACCCCTAACCTCTTACACCTAGATGAAGCATAATACCTGTGTCTTACTTGCTATCTCATAGTGAACTACCAACCAATACCGATTATTTGCCACATGGAAATGCGATCGCGCAAAATCAGCAGCCTCTATCAATCGCTAACACCCCATCTACTGAAGTTACAATCAAACCTACTTCACCGGAAAGTTTACCGCCTCTACCTCTGTATTCTCCAGCCAGGGAAAATTTAGATGGCAATCTAACTCTCCCATCGTTAGATTTGCAGACTTCTGAGTTGCAGAGGGAGCAGTTTGCACCGATGGTAGCACCAGAAAGCTTTTTTACGGAAGCCGCTTTATCTGATTCCCCAGCCGATCGCAATTTAAATCAACAGCGATCGCCATTACCGCAGACATCTGGCTCCCAGACAGACGCACCTGTAATTGCCGGTGAAACCATCTCTTCATCGCAGAGTTCTCAAGAACAAAACACTAAAACTACAGGAAGAACACCATCGATTAAACTACCGCTATCTGAAGATTTTTCGGTTTTTCCTGTGGGTTTGGATGTAGATCAACGTCAGATTATCAAAAGTCTCTTAATTCGCGGACAGGAAGACGGTACACAAGCAGTTGATTTTGAGCGCTGGCTGATACCTTATGAGGCTGTCGTTAAGGCCTTGCAATTAAATGTAAATTTATCTAATGGACAGTTAGAAATCCGCGCTCCTGGTTTGGTGACTCGGATCGATCCGCGAGAACTCAAGAACGATCGCAAATTAGGTTTGGTGTTTTCTGTCGCCCAACTACAAACCCTACTGAAGATTAAAGTAACCTTTGATATTAACGATTATGCACTGCGCTTAGAGCGTCCTTGGCTACTCCAGCCTAGTCAATTAATCGCCGCACCAGAACCAATTGTGGAATTAACCGGATTACCAGAAGTTCCGGCTCCTGACTTGACTTTGACAGCAGTTGAGCAACGCCTGAATGTGACCGGTTCATCTAGCAGAGCGGCTAATTACCAAGGTGATTTAGCTGCTGTGGGTACGGCTTTGGGTGGTAGCTGGTATGTTCGCATTAACCAACCTAATGTGCAAAATTCGACCAGTTGGAAGCTGGCAGAAACCCAGTTTCTCCGACAAACAGATAGTGCAGATTATATCATCGGCTCACAGGCTCCTTTTTGGTTGAGTCAAGGTACTGGTGATTATTGGGGATTGACGACAATTCAACGTTGGGGATTTACACCACCGGAAACTATTGGTGGTTCATCTCCCAACCAACGGATGCAGTCTGCTCAAATTGGAAAGGTGATTACCGGTACTGCCGAGCCAGGAACGTTGGTGCGATTAACTCAAGGTTTAAGTGAGCGGGTGATTGCTGAGGTTTTGGTAGACTCTTCGGGAATTTATCGGTTCAATGATGTACCAGTTGATAGTCGTTTTTTAGGCGCAAACTATCAGCTGTTACTTTATCCTCAAGGGCAATTAACCAAAACTCCAGAAATTCGTAGCGTTACCTTTTCCATTTTACCCGGACAACTACCGGCAGGTGCTAGTGCCTTAGTTGTTTCTGGTGGTTTACGCAGACAATTATCTAATAATAATTCTTTTATTGGTGATTTTACTGACTTTCGTGGTGGTGTGGCGCAACGTTGGGGTATAGCTTCTGATTTAACTGTTGGTATTGGTGGTGTTTACGATGGCTCATTGAGAGGATTGGCAGAAATATTTTATCAACCTGAAAATCTGCCGTTGAAAGTAGCATTATCAGCTTTAAGTGGCGAGCAATGGGATATTAACGCCAATGTCACATTTCAGGTATCCCCAAGTATCAATACGCGATTTATTAGCGATCGCTTCAAAACCAGATTTGATTTCGATTGGCGAATGTCATCTTGGTTAAGCTTATTTGGTGGTGTCGATAGTCGAGATGGTGAATTTGTCGGTGTACAAATTACCCAACACAATCAAAATTCTTACACTTTCGCGCGTCTTACTTACAATAGCGACAATTATTTACGTTGGAATTTAATGCAACGCTTGGGTCAGCTAGAGTTGAAAAGTAATGGTAATGAGGTATCTTCTTTCTCTGAATTAGCTTACTATTTTTCTCCTGAGAAATTTACTCAAAAAGGTAATTCTTTGTATGTTAGTTATGAAACTAACGATATTTTTGCAAATAGCGATCGCCTAGCTAGCTTTGGTTGGCGTTATCGTTCGCCACAAGTTACCCTCAATGGTGACTCTCTTTGGGAGCTACAACTCGGTTATGGAATCGGTTCCCAAGGTTCGGGAATCGTTGCTGCTATTGGGACAAATATCATCCCTGGCTTATCCCTGCGGGGACGTTATCAAGGGATATCTGCAACATCAGATGAACCGAGTTTTGCTTTAGAGTTGGTATCTAGTCTCAATTTACAAAGAGGAATTAAACCAGATGCTGCTCGCCAATTTAACAATTTACGCACTCAAGGGGGCATTTTGGTTCAGCCCTTCTTCGATCGCAATGGTAACGGCAAACGCGATGCTAATGAACCCGTATATTTAGAAAATTCTCCCTTGTTATTCACCATTAACAACCAAAATTTGCAGTCTTTGACATCAGAAATGCAAGATGATGGGGCTTTAGTGCATTTGTCTCCTGGCAAATATCGCCTAGATTTAGATCCGGCGGGCTTTCCGACTAACTGGCAAACATCTGTCGATTCTTTGGCGGTGGATGTAGTTGCTGGCAGTTATACCCCTGTAATGTTGCCGATGGTTCGCTCTTTCACTCGTTCAGGCATTCTCACCGATTCTCAAGGTAAACCGATTCCGGGAGCCAAGGTAGAGGCGATAGAAGTCAATTCTGGTCAAAAACGATTTTCTGTCACCAATGCCGCAGGAGTATATTATTTACAAGGTTTGCAGCAAGGAAACTACAAAATAGAAGTTAATGGTGAGTCAATTAATACTAAAAATTTACTTATAGAAGAATCTTCGGCAGCATTTCAACAACTCAATCTTAATTGATTTTAGGGCATGGGGCATGGGGCATGGG